>NZ_CADIJR010000007.1 GCF_902859645.1 Achromobacter insuavis
CGACTTCGCCGCCGCGCTGCAGGCGGCCGGCGCGCCGCTCAAGCAGACCTGCCCGGCCGGGTCCGGCGCCGCCAAGGCCCCCGGCAAGGCCGCCGCGCGCGTCGCCGGCCACTACTACCTGCGCGGCATGCGCGAAGTCGGCAGCGAGTTGCTGCTGTCGCCCGATGGCCGTTTCGATTACCTGATGAGCTACGGCGCGACGGACATCGAGGCCAGCGGCACCTGGCGCCTGGAGGGCAGGCAGGTGCGCCTGGACACGCCGCCGATCCAGCCGTTCTCGGCGATCGCGAAGGTCGGCGCGGACACGCGGCCGGCCCAGGGCGAAGACCTCACGGTGCGCGTGTACTACGAGGGCCGGCCGGTCAAGGTCGATGTGGCGATGTCGTCGACCAGCGCCGATTACGCCGGCACGCCGAAGCAGTCGGAAGGCGCCGATGGCGTCAGCGCGCCGATCGCACCGGGCGAGCTCAAGGCGCTGGCGGTGTTCGTGCCGCTGCCTGCCGGCGCGCGCTGGCACAGCGTGGATGTGAGCAAGTCCGATATCTCGTCGCGCGCGTTGCGCATCGATCTGGAACTGCCGGAATCGGCCAGTCGCACACCGTTGCACATGACATTGGCGTTGCGCGAAGACGGCGCGCTGGTGGCCGCGCAAGGCGGGCGCGAACTGCGCTATGAGAAAGAGTAGCGTTTACGCGCGCAAGGCATAAACACATGCTTGTTAACCCCGCGCCGCCGCGGGGTTAACGCGGTATCCTCGCAGAGTTGCCGATACAATTGAACGGCTTGATCGTGCACTCAACAGAAGGAACCGACACATGGCACATACTCTTCCCCCCCTGCCTTACGAACTGGACGCGCTGGCTCCGCACATCTCGAAAGAGACGCTGGAGTTCCACTACGGCAAGCACCACCAGACCTACGTCACGAACCTGAACAACCTGATCCCGGGCACCGAGTTCGAGACCCTGTCGCTGGAAGACATCGTCAAGAAGTCCTCGGGCGGCATCTTCAACAACGCCGCGCAGATCTGGAACCACACCTTCTACTGGAACAGCCTGGCTCCCAAGGCCGGTGGCGCGCCGACGGGTAAGCTGGCCGACGCCATCAACGCCAAGTGGGGCAGCTTCGACGCCTTCAAGGAAGCCTTCAACAAGTCGGCCGCCGGCAACTTCGGTTCGGGCTGGACCTGGCTGGTCAAGAAGGCCGACGGCTCCGTCGACATCGTCAACACCAGCAACGCCGCCACCCCGCTGACCACGGCCGACAAGCCGCTGCTCACCTGTGATGTCTGGGAACACGCCTACTACATCGACTACCGCAATGCCCGTCCCAAGTACCTGGAAAACTTCTGGGCCCTGGTGAACTGGGACTTCGCGGCCAAGAATTTCGCCTGATTCCGCTGCGCGCCCGGCGCGCACCGCTAGGCCTGGGCCCCTCGCGTCGCGAGGGGCCTTTTTGTTTTGGCGCTTTGCAAAACCCGACTGACATCCTGGATTGCAGTCCAAAATTTTGTATATTGTCGAATCCATTTTGTAGAAAATGAGAATGAATCTCCCTCTCTTCCTGGGTACCCGGGAGGAAAGCTGCCGCTATCGTTGATGGCAGTCTGCGGCTGAGCCATGGGGCCAACGATCGCGGCATGCCCGCCATAAAACACCGTGGTGTTTGACGGGAAGGGAAGCATGTTGCGGTTTTTTTCGGGGTTGAATATTGGCGCGCGCATCGGCGGGCGCCTGTCGGGGGGCTTCCTGATGGTGGCGCTGCTGGGAGGCATCATCGGCGCGTTCGGGGTGTGGGGCCTGTCCCGCATCAACGACATGAACGACCGCATCTTCGATACCGAATTTCGCGGACTCTCGGACATCAAGGAAGCCAATATCAGCCTGATTGCAGCGGGCCGCGCCCGCAAAAGCTATCTGGCGGCATCCACTGAAGAAGAGCGCCAGACGCTGCGCAAGCAGTTCGACCAGTCGCTCGAGAAGCTCGAGCGCATGCGCGCCAAGGCCGCCGACACCTTCATCCGCGAGAACGGCAAGCGGCTGCTGGCGCAATTCACGGAAGCCGAAGAGGTCTGGAAGCACGAGTCCATCGAATTCCTGGAGGATGCGCAGAAGTACCCGTTGGCGCAGGTCGATCCCGAGGCCGCGGCGCTCACCAAGCGCGCGGCGGCGGCGTCGGACAAGGCGGAGAAGCTCATGCGCGAACTGGCCGCGGCCAAGGAACAGGCCGCCGAGCGGGCCGTGCAGGAAGTCTCCGAGCTGTACTCGAGCACGCGCCTGATTCTGATCGTGCTGTCAGTGGCCGGCGTGGTGCTTGGCCTGCTGCTGGGCTGGCTGGTGACGCGCGGCATCGTGCGGCCGCTGGGTCAGGCGGTGGCGGCGGCGCGGCGCGTGGCCAATGGCGACCTCAGCGGCAACATCCAGGTCACCTCTCGTGATGAAACCGGCGACCTGATGGCCGCGCTCAAGGCCATGAACGAGAACCTGTCGCGCATCGTGCGCGACGTGCGCGACGGTTGCGAGAATATCGCCACGGCGTCGGCGCAGATCGCGCAGGGCAACGCCGACCTGTCGCAGCGCACCGAGGAACAGGCCGCTTCCCTGGAGGAGACCGCCGCCTCGATGGAGCAGCTGACGAGCACCGTACAGCAGAACGCCAGCAATGCCGGCGAGGCCGAAAAGCTCGTCACCCAGGCTTCGGCCGTGGCGTCGCGCGGCGGCGAAGTGGTCGATGTCGTGGTGCGGACCATGAGCGAGATCTCCGAGAGTTCGCGCCGCATCGCCGATATCACCAGCGTGATCGACGGTATCGCGTTCCAGACCAACATCCTGGCCTTGAACGCCGCGGTCGAGGCCGCGCGCGCCGGCGAGCAGGGCCGCGGCTTTGCCGTGGTGGCGGGCGAGGTCCGCACCCTGGCGCAGCGCTCGGCCGTCGCCGCCAAGGAAATCAAGGCCCTGATCGACGAGTCCGTGCATCGCGTCGAGGGCGGCACGCGTCAGGCCGACGAGGCCGGCAACACCATGCGCGAGGTCGTGGAAAGCGTGCGCCAGGCCGCGATCCTGGTGCACGAAATCGCCAGCGCTTCGGCCGAGCAATCCACCGGCATCGGCCAGGTCAACCAGGCCGTGGCGCAGATGGATACGGTGACCCAGCAGAATGCCGCGCTGGTGGAGCAGGCCGCCGCCGCGGCCGGCAGCATGCAGGACCAGGCCGGTCGCCTGTCGCAGCAGGTGCGGCGCTTCAAGGTCGATGCCGGCGTGGTGGCGATGGGCGCCGAGCCGCAGGCCCGGCTGATCCAGGCCGGCCGGGCCACGCCGCATCCGGCGGCGGTGGCGGCGCGCCAGGAACCGGTGGTGGCGCGTCCGGCCCTCATCAAGCACGGCGCGGACGAGGACGACTGGTCGTCGTTCTGAATGGCGCGCCGTTGTGGGCTGGCAGTCAGGCGGCAATGGTAAGGTTGAGCCACTTCTGGTTTCGCCGCCCTTTGCCGCTTGGCCCCGCTCATGTTCCTGCCCACTCCGCTGCGCCGCATCGCCACCGGTTCCCGCCACTTCCTGCGCCGCAAGCTGCGGCAAACCAACCGCCTGTCGCGCAAGAGCCTGCAGATGGCGCTGTTGCTAGGCGGCGCGGCGCTGGTCGCGCTGGTGTCGCTGGGCTTTGCCTATCTGGCCGACCGCGCGCTGGAATGGAATCGCGAATGGGTCGGGCACGCCGGCTGGCTGGCGCTGCTGGTGCTGCCGTGCGCATTGGCCATCCTGCGCTGGGCCACGCTGCGGTTCGCGCCCAACGCCGCCGGCAGCGGCATCCCGCAGGTCATCGGCGCGCTGTCGCTGCCGCCCGGCGCGAGCCAGCGCAGCCTGGTGTCGCTGGCGCAGGCGTTATGGAAGATTCCCCTGGCGTTCTTCGGCATGCTGGCCGGCGCCTCGATCGGCCGCGAAGGGCCGTCGGTGCAGGTCGGCGCCGCCGTGATGCTGGCCTGGGGCGATTTCTGGAAACGCCGCGGCCTGCAGCTGCGCGGCTTCCATGCCAACGAACTGATCGCGGCGGGCGCCGCCGGCGGCCTGGCCGCGGCCTTCAATGCGCCGCTGGCGGGCGTCATCTTCGCCATCGAGGAGCTGGGCCGCGGCACGGTGCTGCGCTGGCAGCGGCTGGTGCTGATCGGCGTACTGGCGGCGGGTTTCCTGGTGGTGGCGGTGCAGGGCAACAACCCCTATTTCGGCACCTTTGGCGGCGCGGTGCTGACGCACGGCATGCTGTGGTGGGTGCTGATCTGCGCCGCGCTCAACGGCGCGCTGGGCGGCATCTTCGCGCGCCTGCTGGGCAAGGGGGCGGCGGGCATGGCGCCCGCGTCCTGGCGCGCCTGGATCCGCGCCCATCCCATCTGGACCGCCTTCGCCATGGGCGTGGCGCTGGCGCTGATCGGCCTGGCCACGGCCGGCAGCGTCTACGGCACGGGCTACGGCGCGGCCGCCGACCTGCTGTCGGGCGAGACGCAGCACGCCTTGCCCGCCGGCTTCGGCCTGGCCAAGCTGGCCGCCACCGTGGCCTCGTACTGGGCCGGCATTCCCGGCGGCATCTTCACGCCGGCGCTGACCACCGGCGCCGGCATCGGCCATCACATCTGGCAGCTGGCGGGCGAGGGCGTGGACCAGCGCGTGCTGGTGCTGGTGTCGATGGCCGCCTTCCTGGCCGCCGCCACCCAGGCGCCGTTGACGGCCAGCGTGGTGGTCATGGAAATGACGGGCAGCCAACCGATGCTGTTCTGGCTGCTGGTCGGCTCGCTGCTGGCTTCGGGCGTGTCGCGCCAGTTCTGCCCGCAGCCGTTCTATCACCTCGCCGCCGGCCGTTTCCGGCGCCAGGCCATCGTCGACGCGGGCCGCGCCGCCCGTGCCGGCACACCCGCGCCGTGAGCGCGGGCCGTACGGTGAGTGAACAGCTGCTGGACACCGTCCGTTGTGCGGACATCCGCGGGATGCACCAACTTGGCGCGAAACCGCTGCGTTAAGATCGTGCGCATCCGATTCCTCCACTTCAATCCGAGCATCTCATGACCGTGCATGCCTATATTTGTGACGCGATTCGCACCCCCTTCGGCCGCTACGGCGGCGCACTGGCTTCGGTGCGCCCCGACGACCTCGCGGCCGTAGCCATCAAGGCGCTGGTGGCGCGCAATCCTGGCGTGCGCTGGGAAGAAATCGACGATGCCATCCTGGGCTGCGCCAACCAGGCCGGCGAAGACAACCGCAACGTCGCCCGCATGGCCACGCTGCTGGCCGGCCTGCCGGTCGAAGTGCCCGGCGCCACGGTCAACCGCCTGTGCGGTTCGGGCCTGGATGCCATCGGCAGCGCCGCGCGCGCCATCCGCGCCGGCGAAGCCGGTCTGATGCTGGCCGGCGGCGTCGAAAGCATGAGCCGCGCGCCGTTCGTCATGGGCAAGGCCGACAGCGCCTTCTCGCGCAACGCCGCGATCTATGACACCACCATCGGCTGGCGCTTCATCAACAAGCTGATGAAGGCCCAGTACGGCGTCGACTCGATGCCGGAAACCGCCGAGAACGTCGCCGACGATTTCAAGATCAACCGCGAAGACCAGGACCTGTTCGCGCTGGCCAGCCAGCAGAAGACGGCCCGCGCCCAGAAGGAAGGCTTCTTCGACGCCGAGATCGTGCCGGTCTCGATCGCGCAGAAGAAGGGCGATCCGCTCGTCGTGTCCAAGGACGAACACCCGCGTGAAACCAGCCTCGAGGCGCTGGCCAAGCTCAAGGGCGTGGTCCGCGAAGGCGGCACCGTGACCGCCGGCAACGCCTCGGGCGTGAACGACGGCGCCGCCGCGCTGCTGCTGGCCGACGAGAAGGGCGCCGCGCGCCACGGCCTGACGCCGCGCGCCCGCGTGGTCGGCATGGCCACCGCCGGCGTCGCGCCGCGCATCATGGGCATCGGCCCGGCGCCCGCCACCCGCAAGGTGCTGGCCCAGACCGGCCTGACGCTGGACCAGATGGACGTGATCGAGCTGAACGAAGCGTTCGCCGCCCAGGGCCTGGCCGTGCTGCGCCAGCTGGGCATCGCCGACAACGACCCGCGCGTCAATCCCAACGGCGGCGCCATTGCCCTGGGCCACCCGCTGGGCGCCAGCGGCGCGCGCCTGGCCACCACCGCGATCAACCAGCTGCACCGCACCGGCGGCCGCTACGCGCTGTGCACGATGTGCATCGGCGTGGGCCAGGGCATCGCCCTGATCATCGAGCGCGTCTGATTTTCGCGACGGCCCCGCTCGTCCGGGGCCGGGCCGGCCGCCGTGGCGGCGCGGCCAAACGACAAGGGAGCCCGCGGGCTCCCTTGTTGCGTGAGAAGGCGGGCTGGCTCAGGGCAGTCCGTCGATCTTCCTGCCGGCCTTCATGCCGTGGCTGTCGTACCAGCCCTGCGCCATTTCCAGCGCGTAGCGCACCGGTTTCTTGGAGCAATGGGTGTCGTCGGTCTGGGGCGCCATGTCCTCGATGTTGACGATCGTGCCGTCGTCGGCGATAAAAGCGATCGACAGCGGCAAAAGGGTGTTGCGCATCCAGAAGCACTGCACGTCGGGCTGCTCGAAGACGAACAGCATGCCGTCGTTGCCGGCCAGTTCCTTGCGGAACATGAGGCCGTCGCGGCGGCTGGCTTCCGTATTGGCGACTTCTGCGCGGATAATATGGATGCCGGCGGCCAGTTGCGCGATGGGCAGCGTCGGTTGCGGGCCGGTCGGCGTCTGGGCGCCAGCCGTCGCGGGCAGCGCCAGCGTGGCGGCGCCGAGCAGCGCCGCTATCGTCCCGCGCATCGCCGATTTAATGAACGCTGTTTTGAGCAACGCACGACCAACATGAAACAAAGCAGCATTCTTCAGCATAACCAGACGCGGTAATCGCAGTAATAAGAAAATAACAAGGCGGGGCCCGAAAGCCCCGCCTGATAATGGCGCAACCTTACCGTTGCGCTTTAAAGAGTAACTCAGGCAGCGGTGATATTGAGCGCCTGTTTGCCTTTGGGCCCCTGGATAATCTCGAAAGCCACTTTCTGGCCTTCTTTCAGGGTTTTAAAACCATTCATCTGGATGGACGAGAAGTGGGCGAACAGATCTTCACCGCCGTCGTCGGGCGTAATGAAGCCGAAACCCTTTGCATCGTTGAACCATTTGACGGTACCCGTCGATTTGGGATTGTCCCCTTGGACGGCGGTTGCGGTCGTATCAGACATGCGGACTGCCTCATTGAATCGTATGTTGACAGAAGGGCATCGCGGCCTAGACCCCTGTCCCCCCTCCGGCCTCCTGGCAGGTTTTCGATGAATTGAAAACCCCAGAATGCGTGGATAATGCGCCGCTTTTCTTTGCGGAGTCAAGTATGGAAACTACGCATTTCTACGTGTAATTTTGCGTAAGTTACATGCAAGCCGTCCCCTGATTAAATAGAATAGCCGCCCTATGAGTTCTACCTTGGATACCCAACAAGATTTGGCCGTCGAGAAGGCGCCGGCCCGCGTCGCGCCGCCTCCGATGTACCAGGTCCTGTTGCTGAATGACGACTACACCCCGATGGAGTTTGTCGTGAAGGTGCTGCAAAAGTTCTTCAACAAGAATCACGAAGAAGCCACGCGCATCATGCTGCAGGTGCATCACGAAGGGCGCGGCGTCTGCGGCGTCTATCCGCGCGACCTGGCCGCCACCCGGATTGCCCAGGTGGCCCAGTATGCGCGGGCGCGCCAGCACCCGTTGCAGTGCGTGATGGAACCGGTCTGAACTCGCAAGAACAGCGCCGCCGGAACAGGCGGCGTTCTGCTGTACAGGGTTGCAAAGCAGGAACCGCGCACCGAGAAGCGCGCGGCAATATCAGGTCGGCAGCTCCGCCGCAAAGGAGCATCGCATTCGAGTAGGCGGGGAGGTTTGCCGTGAGTGGAAAGAACAGCAAGACCTGGCTGGCGGTAGCCGGCGCGATCGTGGTGGCCGGCGCCATCGGCGTGGGCTGGTGGATGGGCAAGGGCGGTCAACCGTCCGCGCCCGCGACGCCGCAGACGGCCACGCCGGCGGCAACCACGGCGGCGCCCGCCACGGCGGCCGGCGGCGCCAAGCCCGAGGCCTTGCCGGCGACGGCCACGGTCGGCAGCGCCGATCCGTTCGCGGTCCTCAATTGCCAACCGCGCCAGTACAACGACTCGCTGTCGCTGGCGGTCACCTTCACGCAGCCGGTCGAAGCCAAGGCCGACCTGAGCAAGTTCCTGCAGGTCACCGACACCGGCGCCCCGTCGGGCAAGGCGGACCAGGACACCGAGCGCAGCGCCAACGGCATGCAACCGGCTTCGGTCCAGCCGGGCGACGCCGCGCCCAAGGGCAAGATCGTCCAGGGCAACTGGGTGGTCGGCTCCAACCCGCGCATGGTGTATTTCCCCTACGTGCAGCCGCAGCGCTCGTATTCGGTCTCGGTGCGCGCGGGCCTGCCCGGCGCCGGCGACAAGGTCGCCCTGGCCAGCGGCTCGCACTGCGACGTGGTGACCGACGCCATGCCGCCCTCGTTCTATTTCGCCAGCCGCGGCGTGGTGCTGCCGGCCGGCCAGAACGGCGGCCTGCCGGTGGCGACCGTCAACATGCCCGAGGTCGACGTGCAGTTCCTGCGCGTCGCGCCCGAGCGCGTGCCGGAACTGTTCGAGTCGGTGCTGGGCATCGGCCGCAACGCCCCTTCGTCGGACGATGACGAATCCGGCGGCTACGACGAAGACGGCTGGCGCTATTCCGACAACCGCAGCCTGAAGGGCTCGGTCAGCAACTGGGACCTGGACCGCTTGAATTCGCTGACCACCAGCGTCTACCAGGGCCGTTTCGTGACGGACGACAAGCCGAACCGCCGCCACGTCACCTTCCTGCCGGTCGAAGGCATCAAGGAACTGCAGGAACCCGGCATCTACGTCGCGGTGATGAGTCAGCCCGGCCGTTTCCGCTATGAATACCAGGTCACCTATTTCTACGTCAGCGACATCGGCCTGCACGCGCGCCGCTACAGCGACCGCATCGAGGCCTACTCGGTGTCGCTCAAGAGCGGCCAGGCGATCTCGGGCGCGCTGTTCGAACTGGTGGACGGCGCCGGCAAGACGCTGGCCAAGGCCCAGGCCGACGGCCAGGGCCACGTGCGCTTCGATGGCACCTTCACCAATGCCCGCGTCATCCGCGCCTCGCGCGACAAGGAAATGACCGTGCTGGCGCTGGCCGAGCCGGCGCTGGACCTGTCCGAATTCGATACCGGCGGCCATATCTCCCGCCCCAACAACCTGTTCGTCTACGCCGGCCGCAATCTGTACCGCCCCGGTGAAACCTTCCATGTCTCGGTGTTGCCGCGCGACCTCGACGGCCGCGTGATGCCGCCCGCGCCGCTGACCGCCACGCTCAAGCGTCCCGACGGCCGCGTGGTCTCGACCAACCTGTGGCAGCCCGCCAAGGACCTGCAGGGTTATGTCGAGCGCGCCATCGACCTGCCGCCCGACGCCCAGACCGGCGCCTGGATGCTGGAATTGCGCGTCGACCCCGCGTCGCGCGCGCCCGATGCCTCGTGGAAGTTCCAGGTCGAGGAATTCCTGCCCGAACGCATGAAGATGGCGCTGACCTCCGACCAGGACGTGTTGTCGCCCAATGACACCCTGACCGTCGACGTGCAGGGCGACTATCTGTATGGCGCGCCCGCCGCCGGCAACCGCCTGCTGTCCAGCTTCCAGGTCAAGCGTGACCGCTTTGCGCTGCCGCAGCAATGGCCCGGCTTCATCTTCGGCGACGTGGCCGACGATTCCCGCCGCCATTTCGAGGAACTGCCGGAAGCCGCGCTGGATTCGACCGGCGCCGCGCAACTGGAAGTCGAACCGCGCACCGACGGCACCCATTCGCCGATGAAGGTGCGGGTCTCGGCCAGCCTGCTGGAATCGGGCGGCCGCCCGGTGGTGCGTTCGATCGAGCGCAGCGTCTGGCCCGCCGACAAGCTGATCGCCGTGCGCCCGCAGTTCGACAGCGATGTCGCGCGCGAAGGCGCCCCGGCCTCGTTCGAGGTGCTGCGCGTGGACGCGCAGGGCAAGATCGCGCCGCTGGCGCAGGCCCAGATGCGCCTGTACCGCGAGGAACGCCAATACTACTGGCGCTTCGACGACCAGCGCGGCTGGAACAGCGGCTACACCGAAACCGAGGAACTGCTCGACTCGCGCGAGATCGCGCTGCAGGACCGCAGCCAGTTCACGGTGCAGGTCAAGTGGGGCCGCTACCGCCTGGAAATCGCCGATCCCGAGACCGGTGAAACCCTGCGCTACCGCTTCTATGCGGGCTGGGACGCCCAGGACGCCGACGCCATGGGCAACCGCCCCGACCGCGTCCAGATGAAGCTGGAAGGCGTGCCCGCCAAGCCGGGCGACAGCGTCAAGCTGACCCTGACGCCGCCGCACGACGGCCAGGCCCTGATCACCGTCGAGGGCGACCGCATGCTGTGGTCGACCTGGGTGGCCGTGAAGGCGACCGGCACGCAAGTGGAAATCCCGATCGACAAGAGCTGGAAGCGCCATGACCTGTACGTGGCCGCGGCGGTGTTCCGTCCCGGCAGCGAAGGCGACCGCGTGACCCCGGCGCGCGCGCTGGGCCTGACCTTCCTGCCGATCGCCAGCGCCGACCGCAAGCTCGACGTCAAGCTGACGGCCGCCGCCAAGACCGAGCCCGAGACCAAGACCACGGTCCGCGTGAAGGTCGATGGCGCCCAGGGCAAGCAGGCCATGGTGACGCTGTCGGCGGTCGACGTCGGCATCCTCAACATCAACCAGTACCGCACGCCCGACCCGCTCGACTTCTTCTTCGGCAAGCACCGCTACGCGGCCGAACTGCTGGACATGTACGGCAAGCTGATCGAGAAGATGGACGGCACCAAGGGCAAGCTGAAGTGGGGCGGCGACGCCGCCATGCGCGGCGACAGCAAGAGCCTGCCCAAGAAGGTCAAGCTGGTCGACCTGTTCTCGGGTCCGGTCAAGCTCAACGACAAGGGCGAGGCCGACATTACGCTGGATCTGCCCGACTTCAACGGCACGCTGCGCCTGATGGCCGTCGCGTTCACCGCCGACAACTTCGGCAGCACCGACACCGAAATGGTGGTGGCGGCGCCGATCGTGGCCGAGCTGAACACGCCGCGCTTCATCACCCCGGGTGACCAGGCCGCCATCGCGCTGGACGTGACCAACCTCAGCGGTTCCGACCAGAAGGTGACGGTCAAGCTGGAAGCGCTGGATCCGGTCGGCATCGTCGACGGCACCCGCACCGTGACGCTCAAGGACAAGCAACGCACCACGCTGCGTTTCACCGCCAGCACCACCGGTTCCTACGGCCTGGGCCTGATGCGCCTGACCGTGGACGGGCAGGGCGGCGCCAAGCCGATCCACATCGTGCGTGAATCGGTGCTGCAGGTGCAGCCGGCCTACGCGGCCGAGCGCCAGATGCGCCGCCTGCGCCTGAACCCGGGCGAGTCCAACACGCCGCAGGCATCGTGGGTGGCGTCGTACTACCCGGACTCGACCACGATCAGCATGACGGTCTCGAACCGTCCGCCGATCAACGTCAACCGCGTGGTCGAAGGCCTGCTCAACTACCCGTATGGCTGCACCGAGCAGACCATCAGCGCGACCCTGCCGTGGGTGCTGATCGACGAGGAAGCGGCCAAGCAGTTCGGCCTCAAGCCGCGCACCCAGGCCGAGCGTGAAGCCAAGGTCGCGGGCGCCATCGGCCGCCTGTCGGGCATGCGCAATGCGGTCGGCTCCTACAACCTGTGGAGCAGCTCGTCGGCGCGCGATGTGTGGCTGACGGCCTACGCCGTGGGCTTCCTGCAGGATGCGCGCGACAAGGGCTTCTCGATCCCCGAGGCCTCGCTGGACCGTTCGCGCCAGTGGCTGCTGGAGCAGGTGCAGCAGAGCAGCGGTTCGTTCGGCACCTGGTCGGCCAACCTGAAGCGCGACTTCGAGTCGGGCCGCCTGGACAGCAGCGGGCTGAACGTGCTGCGCGAGGACCATCGCCGCTTCGCCGGCCTGGCCACCGCCGCCCTGGCGCTGGCCCGCGACAAGAAGGCGCCGCTGTCCACGGTGCGCCAGCTGTTCGACAACTACCAGGACCGCGCGCGTTCGCCGCTGCCCCTGATCCAGCTGGCCGCCGCGTTCAAGCTGATGGGCGACGAAGGGCGCATGAAGAGCGCGCTCGACCTGGCCATGACGCGCGAATACGGCATCACCCGCCGCGCCAACAGCTACTACGACGACTGGCTCGGCGACTACGGCAGCGCCGTGCGTGACTACGCGCTGGCCTACGCCCTGGCCAACCAGTACGAGCTGCGCCATGACCGCGTCGAGAACCTGATGACGCAGCTGGCCGCGCGCATGGGCAACCGTTCGTACCTGTCGACCCAGGAACAGATGGCCCTGCTGATGGCCGCGCGCGCCGCGGGCGGCGACAAGTCGACCCCGTGGCAGGCCGCGCTGACCGTCAATGGCGTGCGCAAGGAACTGGAAGGCGGCAGGTCCGACCGCACCGTGTCGCTGACCGCGGCCGACCTGGCCGGCACCCAGCTGACCAACACCGGCAGCCAGTCGCTGTTCATCGAGTACGACATCCAGGGCAGCCCGACCACGGTGCCGGCGCCGCGCAGCGACGTCATCCAGCTCAAGCGCGGCTGGTACCGTCCGGACGGCAAGCCGTGGGATGGCGGCACGCTGCAGACCGGCGACATGCTGGTGGTGTGGGTCCAGGCCAGCGCCAACCAGAACATTCCGGACGGCCTGCTGGTGGACCGCGTGCCGGCCGGTTTCGAGGTCGAGAACCTGAACCTGTCGCAAAGCCCCGAAATGCAGGACTGGAGCATCGGCGGGCGCCGCGTGGCCGACGCGATGGCCGACCCCAACATCAAGCACCGCGAATTCCGCGATGACCGGTATGTGGCGGCGGTATCGCTGGGCCGCGGCAAGGTGGACGTGTTCTACCTGGTGCGGGTCGTGACGCCGGGCCGTTATTCGGTGCCGTCGACCGTGGCCGAAGACATGTACCGGCCCGAGATCCGTGGCGTAGGCGAGCAATGGAGCACGGTCGAAATCCGCGATCGCAGCGCCAAGCAGCGTCCTTGAACACCGCCGCCACCCCGCCGGCGGGCGTCTCGCGCGCCCGCCGCTGGCGGCGGCGCGGACTCTTCGCGGCCAGCGTGCTTCTCGCGCTGGCCGCGTTGTTATTCGTGTTCGACCGCCTCTATCCCCTGCCTGCCATCGACTCCGGCGGCGCGGCCGTGGTGGTCGCCGCCGACGGCACGCCGCTGCGCAACTATCCCAGCCGCGACGGCATCTGGCGCTACCCGGTCAAGCCCGACCAGGTGTCGCCGCACTACCTCGATACCCTGCTGACCTACGAGGACCGCTGGTTCTACTGGCACCCCGGGGTCAATCCGGTGTCGCTGGCGCGGGCCGGCTGGCAATGGGCCACCAACCGCCGCATCGTCTCGGGCGGCTCGACCCTGACCATGCAGGTGGCCCGCCTGATCGACCCGCAGCTGGCCGGCAAGCCGTCGCGCTCGATGAGCGCCAAGCTGCGCCAGGCCTGGCGCGCGGTGCAGCTGGAGATGCACTACAGCAAGGACGAGATCCTGTCGCTGTACCTGACCCACGCGCCCATGGGCGGCATCGTCGAGGGCGTGGAAATGGGGTCGCGCCTGTGGCTGGGCAAGCCGGCGCGCGATCTGAGCCCGGCCGAGGCCGCCATGCTGACGGCCTTGCCGCAGGCGCCGTCGCGGCTGCGGCCGGACCGCCATCCCCAGGCCGCGCAGACCGCGCGCGACAAGGTGCTGGACCGCATGGTGGAACTGGGCCGCTGGACGCCCGCCGAGGTGGCCGACGCCAAGATCGAGCAAGTGGTGGCGCCGCCGCTGCGGGCCCGCTGGCTGGCGCCCCTGGCCGCGCAGCGCCTGTTGCAGGAGGCCGGCCGCCCGGCGGCCGGTTCGCGCCGCCCCGGCAGCCGCCCGCCGCTGCTGACGTCGACCCTGGACGCCGACATGCAGGCCGCGGTCGAGCGCATGCTGCTGGACCGGGTCGACAACCTGCCGCCCAAGGTCTCGATGGCGGTGCTGGTGATGGACAACGACTCCCTTGAGGTCAAGGCCTACGCCGGTTCCGCCGACTTTTCCGATGATTCCCGATACGCGCACGTGGATATGGTGCGCGGGGTGCGTTCGCCCGGCTCGACCCTCAAGCCGTTCCTGTACGCGCAGGCCCTGGACGACGGCCTGATCCACTCGGAAAGCCTGCTGATCGACGCGCCGTTGTCGTTCGGCGGCTACGCCCCGGGCAATTTCCAGGCGGCGTTCTCCGGGCCGGTGAGTGTGGCGCAGGCGCTGCAGCGCTCGCTCAACGTGCCGGCGGTGGACCTGCTGGACCGGGTCGGACCCACCCGTTTCGCCTCGGTTATGCTGACGGGCGGGGTCTGGTTACGTTTGCCGGCCGGCGCCGAGCCGAATCTGAGCTTGATTTTGGGCGGGGGCGGCACCACATTGGGAGAATTGGTCGGCGCTTATCGGGCCCTGGCCCGTGGCGGCATCTCCGGGCGTCCGCGCCTGCGGCCGGAGCAGCCGCGGGTCGAGTCCCGTATGATGAGTGCTGGCGCGGCCTGGATCGTGCGCGACATCCTGGAAGGCGGCGGCCACCCGGACCGGCCCTTTTACCAGTCGGGCAGTCCGGCCCGGCAACTGGCCTGGAAAACCGGGACGAGTTTCGGATTCCGGGACGCCTGGGCCGTCGGAGTGACCGACAGCTGGACGATCGGGGTCTGGGTGGGCCGTCCTGACGGCACGCCCAATCCCGGGTTTTTCGGTGCGAATGTGGCGGCGCCGCTACTGCAGGACATCGTGGCGGCGTTGCCGGAAGGCGCCCAGCACGTGCGCGTTCGGCCTGCCTCGGTGCAGGCGGTCGTGACGTGCTGGCCGCTGGGTTACCGGCTGGGCAGCGTGCCGTCCGGGGAATGCCCCGAGCAGCGCGCGGCCTGGGCCCTGAATGACACGGTGCCGCCGTCGTTCGCCGGCTACGCCGATGCCACGCAGGGGCCGTTGCGCCTGGGTGGCGTGGCCACCGGCTCGGTGCTGCGGCCCGTGCCGGGCAGCACGCAGGTGTCGGTGGATGTGGATGTGCAGGGCGCTGAGGGTGAAGTATGGTGGATGCTCGATGGTCGCGTGGTGGGTCATGCCGCGTCGGGTCGTCCGTTTAATCTGGTGCTGACGCGGGACGGGCGGTATACGTTGACCGCCATGGACGCGCAAGGCCGCCACGACAGCGTGGTTTTTGAAATCGCTGGCGTTACGCCCTGATCGGCATAGAATATGAATCGTGTATTTGACCGCTTCGATGCGTTACGGAGGAAGCGTGATTTCCCAAGAGCTTGAAGTCAGCCTGCATATGGCTTTCGTCGAGGCCCGTTCGGCCCGGCACGAATTTATTACCGTCGAGCACCTGCTGCTGGCGTTGCTCGACAACGCTTCCGCGGTTGAAGTGTTGCGCGCCTGCGCCGCCAATCTGGATGACCTGCGCCGCAACCTGCGTCAGTTCGTTTCGGAAAACACGCCGGTGATCCCCAGCGGCGCGGAAGTCGACACCCAGCCCACGCTGGGTTTCCAGCGCGTGATCCAGCGCGCGATCATGCATGTGTCCGCGGGCGGCACCGGCAAGAAGCCGGTCACCGGCGCGAACGTGCTCGTGGCCATTTTTGGCGAAAAGGATTCGCACGCCGTGTACTACCTGCAACAGCAGGGCGTCACGCGGCTGGATGTGGTGAATTTCCTGTCGCATGGCATTACCAAACAGCCACAGGTGGAGTCCGCCGCCGTGCAGAAAGAGCAGCAAACCAATGGTGAAGAGCAGGGCGAATCGCGCCAGTCGCCGCTGGACCAGTATGCGACCGACCTGAACGCCGCGGCGTTGGCCGGCCGCATCGATCCGCTGATCGGGCGCGAGCACGAAGTCGAGCGCGTGATCCAGGTGCTGTGCCGCCGCCGCAAGAACAACCCGCTGCTGGTCGGCGAGGCCGGCGTGGGCAAGACCGCCATCGCCGAGGGCCTGGCCTGGCGCATCACGCGCGGCGAGGTCCCCGAGATCCTGCAGGCCGCGCAAGTGTTCGCGCTGGACATGGGCGCGCTGCTGGCGGGCACCAAGTACCGCGGTGATTTCGAGCAGCGCCTGAAGGGCGTGCTCAAGCAGATCCGCGGCAATCCCGACGCGATCCTGTTCATCGACGAAATCCACACGCTGATCGGCGCCGGTTCGGCCTCGGGCGGCACGCTGGACGCCTCCAACCTGCTCAAGCCGGCCCTGTCCTCGGGCCAGCTCAAGTGTATCGGCGCCACCACGTATACGGAATACCGCGGCGTCTTCGAGAAAGACCACGCGCTGTCGCGTCGCTTCCAGAAGATCGACGTGCCGGAACCCAGCGTCGAGCAGACCGTGCAGATCCTGCGCGGCCTGAAGAGCCGCTTCGAGGAACACCACAACGTCCGCTACTCGGCCGCCGCGCTGTCGGCCGCCGCGGAACTGTCGGCGCGCTTCATCAACGACCGCCACCTGCCGGACAAGGCCATCGACGTGATCGACGAGGCCGGCGCCGCGCAGCGCCTGCTGCCGCGTTCGCGCCAGAAGAAGGTGATCGGCAAGGTCGACATCGAGAACATCGTTTCCAAGATCGCGCGCATTCCGCCGCAGTCCGTCTCCAACGACGACCGCAGCAAGCTCGCCACGCTCGACCGCGACCTCAAGACCGTGGTGTTCGGCCAGGACAACGCCATCGAGGCGCTGTCGGCCGCCATCAAGATGGCGCGCTCGGGCCTGGGCAAGCCGGAAAAGCCGATCGGCGCCTTCCTGTTCTCCGGCCCCACCGGCGTCGGCAAGACCGAAGTCGCGCGCCAGCTGGCCTTCACGCTGGGCGTGGAGCTGCTGCGCTTCGACATGTCCGAGTACATGGAACGCCACGCGGTGTCGCGCCTGATCGGCGCGCCGCCGGGATACGTCGGCTTCGACCAGGGCGGCCTGCTGACCGAGGCCATCACCAAGCAGCCGCACTGCGTGCTGCTGCTCGATGAAATCGAAAAGGCCCACCCGGACGTCTTCAACATCCTGCTGCAGGTCATGGACCATGGCACGCTGACGGACAACAACGGCCGCAAGGCGGACTTCCGCAACGTCATCCTCATCATGACGACCAACGCGGGCGCCGAGACCTTGAACCGTCCGTCCATCGGCTTCGCCAATTCGCGCGTGGTGGGCGACGAGATGGCGGAAATCCGCCGCATGTTCACGCCCGAGTTCCGCAACCGGCTGGATGCGATCATCCCGTTCGCGCCGCTGGACCGCGAGATCATCCTGCGCGTGGTCGACAAGTTCCTGATGCAGCTCGAAGACCAGTTGCACGAGCGCCGCGTCGAAGCCGTGTTCACCACGGCCCTGCGCGAGCACCTGGCCAAGGAAGGCTTCGATCCGCTGATGGGCGCGCGACCGATGCAGCGCCTGATCCAGGACACCATCCGGCGCGCGCTGGCCGACGAGCTGCTGTTCGGCAAGCTGGTCGATGGCGGCACCGTCACGGTGGACCTGGACGAGGCCGGCAAGGTCACGCTCGATTTCGACGACCACGGCAAGCCGCCGTCGGCCGCGCCCGACAAGCAGGAAGTCGAGCTAGTCGAATAGGCCTATGACGACCGCGGAGAGCCAGCCGCTGATCGAGTGCGAACACTGCGCAAGCATCTATCGCCGACATCAGCTCGAACCTGGCGAGACCGCCAATTGCGCCCGCTGCGGCACCATACTCTGGCGCTACAGCGGGCTTACTTTGTCCAATTGGCTGGCACTCGCCATCGCCGCGCTGATCATCTTTGGCGTGGCCAACGCCTACCCGGTCGCCTCGATGTCGGTGCAGGGCATGGTGCAGCAGGCCTCGCTGCTGGATGCCATCGGCATCACCTGGCGCCAGGGGCATTACGCCGTGGCGATCATGACCGGCCTGGCGGGTTTCGTGCTGCCGCTGTTCCAGTTGACGTTGTTGCTGTGGGTGCTGGGCCCTTTGTCGCGCGGCGTCGAGCCGGCCGGATTCCGTGGCGCGATGCGCCTGCTGGGCCTGTTGCGGCCCTGGTGCATGGTGCCGGTGTTCCTGCTGGGCGTGCTGGTCGCGGTGGTGAAACTGGCCGGCATGGCCGCGGTCTCGCCCGGCATCGGCCTGATCGCCTTCGGCATCCTCACCATTTTCCTGACCATGCTCGGCCGCCTCTCGCCGCACGTGTTGTGGCGCTATGCCGAAAGCGACGGCGTGGTGCCGGTGCACGTGCCCGAGGCGGGTCCCGGCGTGGTGCTGACGGGCTGCCATGTCTGCGGCCAGGTGCAGGCCGTGGCGCACGCGGAAGACGCCGAGGCCGAGCACCACTGCGTGCGTTGCCACGCCGTGGTGCATTACCGCAAGCCCGACCACCTGGCCCGCACCTGGGCGCTGTTGCTGGCCGCCGTGGTGTTCTATATTCCCGCCAATGTGCTGCCGGTGATGAAGGTCAGCTCGGTGCTGGGCGACAGCGCCCACACCATCCTGGGCGGCGTGGTGGAACTCTGGGACATGGGTTCCTGGGACATCGCGCTGATCGTCTTCATCGCCAGCGTGGCCGTGCCGCTGACCAAATTGCTGGCGCTGATTTTGTTATTGTTGACCGAGCAGTGGCGCAGCACCACCAACCTGCGCCCGCGCACCCGGCTGTACCAGATGGTCGAGTTCATCGGCCAGTGGTCGATGCTGGATGTGTTCGTGGTGATTCTGCTGGCGGCCCTGGCCGATTTCCAGGGCCTGATGGAAATCAGCGCCGGCGCGGGCGCGGCGGCGTTCGGCGTGGTCGTCATCCTGACCATGCTGTCCGCCATGAGCTTCGATCTGCGCCGCAGCTGGGACCTGGAAGAAGCGGGTGAATTGGACGACCCGGAACCGGCCGCGGGCCGGCGTCCGGCGTCCGCCGCTGGCGCGCAAGCGGGTTGACGCCAGCACGATTGCGGCGCGTGGGCGGGAACGCCGCGCGCCGTTCAAAGAAGAAAAGGAAAACCGATGTCCGACCAAGCACCTGGATCTGGTGAAGAGAAGTACGCGTCACCCACGATCTCGCGCAAGCGCAAGAGCCGGATTTCATGGATCTGGCTGGTGCCGATCGTCGCGGCGCTGATGGGCCTGTCGCTGGTGGTGCGGACCTGGATGCAGGCCGGTCCCGACCTGTCGATCGAATTCAATACCGCCGAAGGGCTGGAAGTCGGCAAGACCCAGCTGCGCTACAAGGACGTGAACGTCGGCACCGTGCGCTCGATCGGCTTCAATGCCGACCGCAGCAAGGTGGTGGTCAACGCCGAGCTGTCCAAGGACTTGGCCGACCTGGCGCGCGAGGGCACCAACTTCTGGGTGGTGCGGCCGCGCCTGGACGTCAGCGGCGTGTCGGGCCTGGGCACCTTGCTGTCGGGCGCCTACATCGGCGTGGACGCGGTCGAGGGCAAGGATGCGTCCAAGAAGGCGACCAAGCTGCACTTCGTCGGCCTGGAGACGCCGCCCGCCGTCACGCATGATCGCGCCGGCAAGCGCTTCAAGCTCAAGGCGGCGGACCTGGGTTCGCTGGACATCGGCTCGCCGGTGTATTTCCGCCGCATCAACGTCGGCCGCGTGATCGGCTATGCGCTCGACAAGACCGGCAACGCGGTCAACGTCGAAGTGTTCGTGGACGCGCCCAACGACAAGTTCGTCACCAACGGCACGCGTTTCTGGAACGCCAGCGGCGTGGATTTCAGCGTCAATGCCGAAGGCCTGAAGGTGCGCACCCAGTCGCTGGTCTCGATGGCCGTGGGCGGCGTGGCCTTCGAGCCGGTCTACAGCGTGCGCGACGCCAGCACGCCGGCGCCGGCCGACGCGCACTTCGAACTGTATGCCACCGAGGCGGCGGCCAAGGCCAACCCCGATGGCGAGGCCTTCCCGATCCGCATGCGCTTCGACCAGTCGATCCGCGGCCTGGCGGTGGGCGCGTCGATCGACTTCTCGGGCATCACGCTGGGCAATGTCACGCAGATCAACATGGACTTCGATCCGGTCAGCAAGCGTTTCTACGCGCTGGTGGACGCGACGCTGTATCCGGAACGCCTGGGCCGCGTCTACGAAGACGTGCGCGAACACGCCATCAAGGACGGCGACGAGGCTGGCGGACGCCTGCTCGGCATCATGATCAAGCACGGCCTGCGCGCCCAGTTGCGCACGGCCAACCTGTTGACGGGCCAGCTGTACGTGGTGCTGGACGACTTCCCCAACGCCAAGCCGGTGGAGTTCAAGATGTCCAACCCGGCCTTGATCCCGACCGTGCCGGGCAACCTCGACCAGTTACAGCAGCAGGTCAGCAACATCGTCGCCAAGATCGACAAGATCCCGTTCGACAAGATCGGCGAGGACCTGCGCACCACGCTGGCCAGCACCTCCAAGCTGATGAACCGCCTGGACAAGCAGGTGGCGCCGGAGGCGCAGAACGTGCTCAAGCAGGCGCGCGATTCCATGGCCAGCCTCAACGCCCTGGTGGCCTCGGACGCCTCGCTGCCGGTCAACGCCGAAAAGGCCATGCAGGAACTGAGCCGCGCCGCCCGCTCGCTGCGCGCGCTGGCCGACTTCCTGCAATCGAACCCCGAAGCGCTGCTGCGCGGCCGCGGCAGCGACCCGATCCCCGGCGCCGGCCCCGTCAGGAACTGAACCCATGACCCATATCCGTTTCCGTCCCGTCCGCGCCGCCGCGCCGTCCCTGCGCCGCGGGTTGGCCGTGCTAGCCCTGCCGCTGCTGCTGGCCGCCTGCGCCTCGTCGCCGCCGGTCCATTACTACACCCTGCAGGGGCCGGCGCCCCAGGCGCCGGCCGTGCCGCGCGCGGCGGCGCCGTTCCTGCTGGAAGTGCAGGGCGTCAACGTGGCGGCGCAGGCCGACCAGCCGCAACTGATGGTCCGCACCGGCGACGGCAGCGTGGCGGCGCTGTATTCGGAGCGCTGGAGCTCGCCGCTGGGCGACGAGATCCGGGGCGCCTTGTCCGATGCCCTCAAGCACGACCTGGGCGCGCTCGATGTGCAGGTGGTCAAGCCCGGTCCGTCCGCGCCGCTGTGGCGGGTGCAGACCGACGTGCAGCGCTTCGACCTGGTGTCGGGCCGCATGGCGCAGCTGGACGCCACCTGGCGGGTGCGGCCGGTCAACCTCAAGGGCAACGGCCTGCTGTGCCGCAGTGTCGTCACCGAAACCGTGTCCGAGGCCGGCGTGCCGGCGCTGGTCGCGGCGCAGCAGCGCGCGGTGGCGGCGCTGGCGGGCGCGATGGCATCCGCCATCCGCGGCCAGACGCCGGACAGCGCCGGCGCGGTGCAGATGCTGGGCTGCTCGCCGCTGCCCGAATCCGGCAAATAAAAAGGGACGGGCAGGATACCAAAACCTGCCGTGATCTCAACCGGTTAACCCCTAGGGTTAACCTTAATACAAAGCCGGTTGCAACCTGACTAGCATACGGTCCTACCGATGCCGGGCCCCCTTGCGGGCCCGGTGTGACCTCTGCCATGCGACAGGAAGCAATCTCTTATGGCCAGCACCACCCTCGGCGTCAAGGTCGATGACGCGCTGCGCGACCGCCTGAAGGCCGCCGCGCAAAAACTCAATTGCACGCCCCACTGGCTGCACAAGCAGGCGATCCTCGCCTACCTGGACAAGATCGAGCGCGGCCACCTGCCGGCCGAGATGTCCCATCTGGGCGGCGAAGAGGGCGGCGATGAAGAGGGCGGCGAACAGCAGGCCGCCGCCACGCCACCGTTCTACGAATTCGGCCAGGACGTGCAACCGCAATCGGTGCTGCGCGCCGCCATCACCGCCGCCTACCGCCGCCCCGAGCCGGAGTGCGTGCCGCTGCTGCTGGGCCAGGCCCGCATGCCGAACCTGGAAAAGGTCCACGCGGTTGCCACCGATCTGGTCAAGAAGCTGCGCGGCAAGCGCACCGGCGGCGGGGTCGAGGGACTGATCCAGGAGTTTTCTCTGTCGAGCCAGGAAGGCGTGGCGCTGATGTGCCTGGCCGAGGCGCTGCTGCGCATTCCCGACCGCGCCACGCGCGATGCGCTGATCCGCGACAAGGTTTCCCGCGGCGACTGGAAGTCGCACATGGGCGGTTCGCAGTCGCTGTTCGTCAACGCCGCCACCTGGGGCCTGATGATCACCGGCAAGCTGGTGGCCGTGAGCAGCGAACAGTCGCTATCCAAGGCGCTGACGCGCCTGATCGGCAAGGGCGGCGAGCCGCTGGTGCGCAAGGGCGTGAACATCGCCATGCGCATGATGGGCGAGCAGTTCGTGTCGGGCCAGACCATCTCCGAGGCGCTGGCCAACAACCGCAAGATGGAAGGCCGCGGCTTCCGCTATTCCTACGACATGCTGGGCGAGGCCGCCACCACGGCCGAGGACGCCGACCGCTATTACGCCTCGTACGAGCAGGCCATCCACGCCATCGGCAAGGCCGCCGCCGGCCGCGGCATCTATGAAGGCCCGGGCATTTCCATCAAGCTGTCGGCGCTGCACCCGCGCTATTCGCGTGCCCAGCGCGAGCGCGTCATGGCCGAGCTGCTGCCGCGCGTGAAGGCGCTGACCATCCTGGCGCGCAGCTACGACATTGGCCTGAACATCGACGCCGAAGAGGCCGATCGCCTGGAGATCTCGCTGGACCTGCTGGAGGCGCTGTGCTTCACACCCGAGCTGGAAGGCTGGAGCGGCATCGGCTTCGTCATCCAGGCCTACCAGAAGCGCGCGCCATTCGTGATCGACTACGTCATCGACCTGGCCCGCCGCAGCCGCCATCGCGTGATGGTGCGCCTGGTCAAGGGCGCCTATTGGGACAGCGAGATCAAGCGCGCCCAGGTCGACGGCCTGGAAGGCTATCCGGTCTACACCCGCAAGGTCTACACCGATGTGGCCTACCTGGCCTGCGCCCGCAAGCTGCTGGGCGCGCCGGAAGCCGTGTACCCGCAGTTCGCCACCCATAACGCCTACACGCTGGCGGCGATCTACCAGCTGGCCGGCCAGAACTACTACCCGGGCCAGTATGAATTCCAGTGCCTGCACGGCATGGGCGAACCGCTGTACGACGAGGTGGTCGGACCGCTGGCGCAGGGCAAGCTGAACCGCCCCTGCCGCATCTACGCCCCGGTCGGCACGCACGAAACGCTGCTGGCCTACCTGGTGCGCCGCCTGCTGGAGAACGGCGCCAACACCTCGTTCGTCAACCTCATCGGCGACGAGAGCATTCCGGTCGAGACGCTGGTGGCCGATCCGGTCGAGGCCGCCTCGCGCATCGTGCCGCTGGGCGCGCCGCACGAGAAGATCCCGCTGCCGCGCGAGCTGTACGGCAATCCGCAGCAGGGCGCGCGCGCCAACTCCGCCGGCCTGGACCTGAGCAACGAACACCGCCTGGGCTCGCTGTCGGCCGCGCTGCTGACCAGCGCCGCCACGCCCTGGCGCGCCGCGCCCATGCTGGGCGAGGGCGACGGCGCCTGGGACATGGCCCGCGCCATCGAAGTGCGCAATCCCGCCAACCTGCGCGACGTGGTCGGCCATGTCATCGAGGCCAACGGCGAGGAAGCCGAGGTGGCCCTGCGCGCCGCCGCCAACGCCGCGCCCATCTGGCAATCGACCCCGGTGGCCGAGCGCGCGCAATGCCTGCGCCGCGCCGCCCAGTTGCTGGAAGAGCAGATGCAGACCCTGCTGGGCCTGATCGTGCGCGAGGCCGGCAAGTCGCTGCCCAACGCCATCGCCGAAGTGCGCGAGGCGGTGGACTTCCTGCGCTACTACGCCGACCAGGCCGACCGCGAATTCAGCAACGACACGCACCGCCCGCTGGGCACCGTGCTGTGCATCAGTCCGTGGAATTTCCCGCTGGCCATCTTCACCGGCCAGGTCGCGGCCGCGCTGGCCGCCGGCAACACCGTGCTGGCCAAGCCCGCCGAGCAGACGCCGCTGATCGCGGCGCAGGCGGTGGCGATCCTGCGCGCCGCCGGCGTGCCGCCCGGCGCGGTGCAACTGCTGCCGGGCCGCGGCGAGACCGTCGGCGCGCAACTGGTGGCCAGCCCCGGCGTGCGCGGCGTGATGTTCACCGGTTCCACCGACGTGGCGCGCATCATCGCGCGCACGCTGGCCGACCGCCTGGACGATGACGGCCACACCATTCCGCTGATCGCCGAGACCGGCGGCCAGAACGCCATGGTGGTGGATTCGTCGGCGCTGTCCGAGCAGGTGGTGTTCGACGTGCTCAGCTCGGCCTTCGATTCGGCCGGCCAGCGCTGCTCGGCGCTGCGCGTGCTGTGCGTGCAGGAAGACAACGCCGATCACGTCCTGACGATGCTGCGCGGCGCGATGCGCGAGCTGAGCGTGGGCAACCCGGACCGCTTGTCGGTCGACGTCGGCCCGGTCATCGACACCGAGGCGCGCAACGGCATCCAGCGTCACATCGACACGATGCGCACGGCGGGCCACCGCGTCGACCAGGTCGAGCTGAACGGCGAATGCCGCCACGGCACCTTCGTGGCGCCCACCATCATCGAGATCGACCACATCAGCGAGCTGACCCGCGAGGTGTTCGGCCCGGTGCTGCACGTGGTGCGCTACGCCCGCGACGAGCTGGACGCGTTGCTGGACGCCGTCAACGGCACCGGCTACGGCCTGACGTTCGGCGTGCACACCCGCATCGACGAAACCATCGCCCACGTGACCGGCCAGGTCCACGCCGGCAACGTCTACGTCAACCGCAACATCGTCGGCGCCGTGGTCGGCGTGCAGCCCTTCGGCGGCGAGTGCCTGTCGGGCACCGGTCCCAAGGCTGGCGGCCCGCTGTATATGTACCGCCTGCTGGGAACGCGCCCCGAGGGCCTGCCGCCGGCGCTGGACGCGGCGGCGCCGCTGCCGCAGCGCATCGCGCTGCCGGGCCCCACGGGCGAGACCAACACCTATCTGGTCGAGCCGCGCGGCGCGGTCTATTGCGTGGCTGCCACCGAGGCCGGCGCGCGCGCGCAGTGGTCGGCGGCGCGGCTGACCGGCAACCACGCCTGGTTCGCGGATACGCCCGCGGCGCAGGCGCTGCTGGCCACGCTGGATGCCGAGCAGCAGGGCCAGGCGGGCATCCTGGCGGATGCCGAGGTCGACCAGGCCGATTACCAGGCGGTGCTGTTCGAAGGCGACGGCGACGCGCTGCGCGCCCTGAATCAGCGCATCGCGCAGCGTCCCGGCGCGATCCTGGCGGTACACGGCCTGACCTCGGATGCGCTGGCGGCCGGCGTCTCGTATGTGCCGGAGCGCCTATTGACCGAGCGCTCCATCAGCGTCAACACGGCCGCGGCCGGCGGTAACGCCAGCCTCATGACCATCGGCTGAGGGTGACCGAGGGGTAACCCTTGGGAAACCAAGGGTTATCTCCAATATCTCGTGAGGTTGCACTGGAAGCAAAATCCGGTCGCACCTGAAGTTCGATTGTGGCAACCCGGCAATCGCACTCAAATAGAAAGACCTGGCCCAAAAGCCCAGGTATAACAAAGCCACATCCGACATACCGGAGGATTCCAATGAAGTTTCGCACCACTTTGAAGCTTGTCGCCGCCAGCATCGCCGCCGTCGGCATGGCCGCCGCCGCGCAGGCCGCCGACATCAAGTTCGGCTTTGCCGCGCCCCTGACCGGTCCCCAGTCGCACTATGGCGAGGACATGCAGAACGGCCTGAACCTGGCGCTGGAAGAAGCCAACAAGAAGGGCATCAAGATCGACGGCCAGCCGGCCAAGTTCGTGCTGGTGTCGCGTGATGACCAGGCCGACCCGCGCGTCGGCGTGCAGGTGGCGCAGCAGCTGGTCGACGAGAATGTCGTCGGCATCCTGGGCCACTTCAATTCGGGCACCACGATCCCCGCGTCGCGCGTCTACCACGAAGCCGGCCTGCCGCAGATCGCCATGGCGACCTCGCCCGAGTACACCAAGCAGGGCTACGAAACCACCTTCCGCATGATGACCAGCGATACCCAGCAGGGCGCCGCGGTCGGCAAGTTCATGGTGCAGAGCCTGAAGGCCAAGAAGGTCGCGATCATCGACGACCGCACCGCCTACGGCCAGGGCCTGGCCGACGAGGTCGAGAAGGCCGTCAAGGCCGCCGGCGGCCAGGTGGTGCGCCGCGAGTACACGACCGACAAGGCCAACGACTTCACGGCTATCCTGACCAACATCAAGGGCTCGGCGCCCGACGCCATCTTCTACGGCGGCCTGGACGCCCAGTCCGGCCCGATGAAGCGCCAACTGGCCACGCTCGGCCTGAAGTCGCCGCTGGTTTCGGGCGAAATGACCCGCAGCGACACCTTCATCAAGCTGGCTGGCGACGCCGCCGACGGCACCTTCGCCTCGCTGGCCGGCGTGCCGCTGGACAAGATGGCCGCGGGCAAGGACTTCGAGCAGCGCTACCAGGCCCGCTTCAAGAAGGCCCCCGGCGTCTACGCGCCCTACGCCTATGACGGCGCCTGGAACATGATCAGCGCCATCGAAGCCGCCGGCTCGGCCAAGCCCGAGAAGTACCTGCCGGAACTGGCCAAGCTGAACCGCAAGGGCGCGACCAGCGAGCACATCGCCTACGACAAGAACGGCGATCTGAAGGAAATCTCGGTCACCATCTACGAAGTCAAGAATGGCAAGTGGGAGATGGTTGAAACGATGGTCAGCCAGGCCAACTAAGGCCGCCTGACCCGGCCAGGACGCGGCGCCGCCGCGCCTGGCCATCTTGACCCCGCGCGCGCCGCCCGGCGCGGCGGCGATTTGCGCGAAGGCGGCCCCCGGGCCGCGCCGCATCCGATTCTCGCGCGATTTTTCCCAGGCTTATTTCCCACGGCCCCTATGGATATCTTCATTCAACAACTGATTAACGGCGTCACGCTCGGCAGCGTGTACGCCCTGGTCGCCCTTGGCTACACCATGGTGTACGGCATCATCGGGCTGATCAACTTCGCGCATGGCGACGTCGTCATGATCGGCGCGATGGCGGCGACCACGATCGCCATCTCGCTGGTCGGCGGCGACCCGTCCGCGTCCGCCTTCCTGGTGCTGGGCCTGGGCCTGCTGGTGTCCGTGCCGCTGTGCATGGCCGTGGGCTGGACCGCCGAGCGCGTGGCCTACCGGCCGCTGCGCCGCGCCCCGCGCCTGGCCGCCCTGATCACCGCCATCGGCGTGTCGATCATCCTGCAGAACGTGGCGATGATGGGCTGGGGCCGCAACTACCTGAACTTCCCGCAGGTGCTGACGCCGCAGGTGTTCGAGATCTTCGGCGCCCGCATGAGCACGCTGCAGATCGCCATCGTCGCGATTGCCGCGCTGATCATGGGCGGGCTGCTGGCCGTGGTGCACAAGACGCGCCTGGGCACCGCCATGCGCGCCACCGCGCAGAACCGCGAGGTGGCCGGCCTGATGGGCGTGAACATCAACACCGTGATTTCGGCGGCGTTCCTGATCGGCTCGGCGCTGGCCGCCGTGGCCGGCATGATGGTCGCCACCTACTACGGCGTGTCGCAGTACACCATGGGCTTCATGCTGGGCCTGAAGGCCTTCACGGCCGCGGTGCTGGGCGGCATCGGCAACCTGGTCGGCGCCATGGCGGGCGGCCTCTTGCTGGGCATCATCGAATCGCTGGGCGCCGGCTACATCGGCGACCTGACCGGCGGCTTCCTGGGCAGCCACTACCAGGACGTGTTCGCGTTCTTCGTGCTGGTGCTGGTGCTGATCTTCCGTCCGTCCGGCCTGCTGGGCGAACGCGTGGGGGACCGCGCATGAGCACCACCCTGAAAAACAGCGGGCTGTCGACCCGCAACCTGATCGGCATCGCGCTGATCGGCATCGTGCTGGCGGTGCTGCCGTTCGTGATCGGCATGGCCGGCCAGAGCTGGGTCCGCATCCTGAACTTCGCGCTGCTGTACGTGATGCTGTCGCTGGGCCTGAACATCGTGGTGGGCTTCGCCGGCCTGCTGGACCTGGGCTATATCGCGTTCTACGCGGTGGGCGCCTACACCTGGGCGCTGCTGGCCTCGCCGCACTTCGGCCTGCACCTGCCGTTCTGGGCGATCCTGCCGATCGCGCTGGCGGTGGCGTGCCTGTTCGGGGTGCTGCTGGGGGCGCCGACGCTCAAGTTGCGCGGCGATTACCTGGCCATCGTGACGCTGGGCTTCGGCGAGATCATCCGCATCTTCCTGAACAACCTGAACGCGCCGGTCAACATCACCAACGGCCCGCAGGGCATCAACCGCATCGATACGTTCAAGGTGGGCGAGTTCGCCTTCGGCCGCACGGAAAGCCTGCTGGGCATCCGCGTGACCGGGCCGGAGAAGTACTACTACCTGCTGCTGGCGCTGACGCTGATCATCATCCTGGTGTGCGTGCGGCTGCAGAACTCGCGCATCGGCCGCGCCTGGGAAGCCATCCGTGAAGACGAGATCGCCGCCAAGGCGATGGGCATCAACACCCGCAACATCAAGCTGCTGGCCTTCGCCATGGGCGCCTCGTTCGGCGGCGTGGCGGGCGCGCTGTTCGCGTCGATGCAGGGCTTCGTCAGCCCCGAGAGCTTCTCGCTGATGGAATCGATCTCGATCCTGTGCATGGTGGTGCTGGGCGGCATGGGCCACATCCCGGGCGTGATCCTGGGCGCGCTGATCCTGGCCGCGCTGCCTGAGTTCCTGCGCGCCGTGGTCGAGCCGGTGCAGCACATGCTGTTCGGCGCCGTGGTGCTGGATCCCGAGGGCATCCGCATGCTGCTGTTCGGCCTGGCGATGGTGTGCGTGATGCTGTTCCGTCCCGCCGGCCTGTGGCCGTCCGCCGTGCGCAAGCGCGAGCTGGCCACCAAGACCCAGGGAGGCGCGGCATGAGCAAGTTGCTGCAAGCCCAGGGACTGGGCAAACGCTTCGGCGGCCTGCAGGCCTTGTCGGACGTCAGCTTCGATATCGAGCAGGGCGAGATCTACGGCCTGATCGGGCCCAACGGCGCGGGCAAGACCACGCTGTTCAACGTGCTCACGGGCCTCTACATCCCGGAAGACGGCAGCTGCACCTTCAACGGCGTGTCGATGTCGGGCAAGAAGCCGCACGAGGTGGCCTATGCCGGCCTGGCGCGGACCTTCCAGAATATCCGCCTGTTCGCCAACCTGAGCGCGATCGAGAACGTCATGATCGGCCGCCACATGCGCACCCGCGCCGGCGTGCTGGGCGCGGTGTTCCGCACCCGCGGCACGCGCGCCGAGGAAGCCGCCATCGAGGCCCGCGCCCAGGAGCTGCTGGACTACGTCGGCATCGGCCACCGCGCCAACGACGTGGCGCGCTCGCTGCCGTACGGCGACCAGCGCCGCCTGGAGATCGCGCGCGCCCTGGCGACCGACCCGAAGCTGCTGGCGCTGGACGAGCCGGCCGCCGGCATGAACGCCTCGGAAACGGTGGTGCTGCGCAAGCTGATCGAGAAGATCCGCGACGACGGCGTCACGGTGCTGCTGATCGAGCACGACATGAAGCTGGTCATGGGCCTGTGCGATCGCGTGCTGGTGCTGGAATACGGCAAGGTGCTGGCCATGGGCAAACCCGCCCAGGTGCAGCGCGACCCCAAGGTCATTGAAGCGTATCTGGGCGCGGGCGCCGCCCAGGATCCGCTGATTCATCAGGAGCGCCCGGCATGACGACGGCAAGCAAACCCCTACTGGAACTGCGCGGCCTGCAGGTCGCCTACGGCGGCATCCGCGCGGTGCGCGGCATCGACCTGCGCGTGGACGAAGGCGAGCTGGTGTGCCTGATCGGCGCCAACGGCGCCGGCAAGAGCACGACCCTGCGCGCCATCTGCGGCCTGGTGCCGCTGGCCGGCGGCGAAGTGGTCTACGGCGGCCAGTCCATCGGCGGCCAGAAGTCGCACGAGCTGGTGCGCCAGGGCTTGGTGATGGTGCCCGAGGGCCGCGGCATCTTCGGCCAGCTCACCATCGAGGAAAACCTGGCGATGGGCGCCTACATCCGGCGCGATGCGGCGCAGGTGCGGCAGGACACCGACCGCGTGTTCACGCTGTTCCCGCGCCTGGCCGAACGCCGCAAGCAGGCGGCCGGCACGCTGTCGGGTGGCGAGCAGCAGATGGTGGCGATGGGCCGCGCGATGATCGCGCGCCCCAAGCTGCTGCTGCTGGACGAGCCGTCGATGGGCCTGGCGCCGCTGATGGTCGAGAAGGTCTTCGAGGTGGTGCGCACCATCGCCAGCGAAGGCGTGACGATCCTGCTGATCGAGCAGAACGCCCGCCTGGCGCTGGAGAACAGCCATCGCGGCTATGTGATGGAGTCCGGCGAGATCACCCTGTCGGGGCCGGCGCGCGACATGCTGCACGACCCCAAGGTGCGCGCCGCGTACCTGGGCGAAGTGGAAGAGGCCTAGGCCCGTCCATTTGCCGCAATGAAAAAGCCCGGCCATGCCGGGCTTTTTTTTATGCGCGTCGGACTCAGCCGGCCTGGCGCTTGAGGAAGCCCTCGATCAGGGCGGCGAAGGCGGGCGGGCACTCCTGCATCGGGTAATGGCCGCAATGCGCAATGACGTGCAGCGTCGCGTTGGGATGCCAGGCCAGGAAGCTGCCTTGCATCGCTTGCGCGTCGATTCCCGGATCCCGGTCGCCGACCACGACCAGGAACGGCGTTTCGATTCCGCGCACGGCGTCGACGAAATCCGCCGTCACCAGCATGTCGAGGTACTTGCGCCGGCAGGCGGGCGCCACGGTCGCGCGGTTGTGGCGGACCTTGGCGTCGGCCCAGCCGTCGGACAGGCCGCTGGAGACATGCCGGAACAGCCGCCGCAAGGCCTCGTCGTCCTCGGTCGTGCTGGCGAAGAACGCCAGGGCCTGCGGCCCCAGGCGGTTGCCGGCGGCCGAGACGGGGCATACCGCGATGGCGCTGGCGATGCGTGACGGCGCGTCCGCCGCCAGGCGCTGCGTGATCATGCCGGTCATCGAATGGCCGACGACGTGGAACCGCTGCCAGCCGAGCCGGTCGGCGAGCGCGAGGCAATCGGCGGCGATTTCCTCGACAGTGCAGGCGCCGGTCAGCGCGATGGACTGGCCGTAGCCGCGCAGATCGGCGAACACGTAGGTGAAGGCCTGGCCGTCGAGCCAGGGCATGGCGGCATCGTAGCTGCCGTGGTCGCCGAGCCAGTCGTGCAGGACCAGCACGGGGATCGGGCCGTGGCCCAGGCGCGCGTAGCCGAGACCGGCCTGCGAGCCGGGATGGATTTCAAGGGACGTCTTCATTCCAGGTTTCCTTGTGTGAGGGGAACGAAAACGAAACGCCCTCCCGGCGGACCGGGAGGGCGTTTTCAAAGTGCCGCCATCCTATCAAATCGGCGGCGCGGGCGTCAACGGGGCGGCATCGCCGCCGGCGCGCGAGCGGGAAGGCCGGCTCAGGCCGGCTGCGGCACGGCCCGCTCGCGGCCGATCAGCAGCGCGATGACGGCGGCGATCAGGCCGGTGGCGCCGGCCGCGACGAAGGCTATCAGGTAGCTGCCTTGCGACTGGCGCACCACGCCCGCCATCCAGGCCGCGCTGGCCGCGCCCAGCTGGTGGCCGGCGACGATCCAGCCGAACACGATGGGCGCCTCGCGGTCGCCGAAGGCTTCGGTGGCCAGGCGCAGCGTGGGCGGCACGGTGGCGATCCAGTCCAGGCCGAAGAACACCGCGAAGATCGCCAGGCTGTAGAACGAGAAGTCGGAATAGGGCAGGTAGATCAGCGCCAGGCCGCGCAGTCCGTAATAGACGAACAGCAGCTTGCGCGGATCGTAGCGGTCGGTCAGCCAGCCCGAGGCGGTGGTGCCGAACAGGTCGAAGATGCCCATGATCGCCAGCAGGCCGGCCGCCTGCACTTCGGGCATGCCATGGTCGCCGCAGAGCGCGATCAGGTGCGTGCCGACCAGGCCGTTGGTGGTGAAACCGCAGATGAAGAAGGTGGCGAACAGGAACCAGAAGGTGCGGGTCTTGGCGGCGCGGCCCAGGGCGCCGAAGGTGGCGGCGATCATGCCGGTGCGCGGCGCGGCGGGCGCGGGCGGCGCATGCGGATCGCTGCCGAACGGCACCAGGCCGACGCTGGCGGGGCGGTCGGGCACCAGCCACCAGGCCAGCGGCACCAGCGCGGCGGCGGCGCCGGCCACGGTCCACACCACCCGGGTCCAGTCGCCCGACGACGCCAGCGCCGCCAGCAGCGGCAGGAAGATCAGTGTGCCGGTGGCGGTGCTGGCCGTCAGCAGGCCCATCATCAGGCCGCGATGCTTGCTGAACCAGCGGTTGACCACGGTCGCGCCCATGACCACGGCGACGGCGCCCGAGCCGATGCCCGAGAACACGCCCCAGGTCATCAGCAGGTGCCACGGCTGGGTCATGTAGGCGCTGATGGCGCTGGAGGCGGCCATCAACGACAGGGCGGCGATCAGCACGCGGCGCAGGCCGAAGCGCTCCATGGCGGCCGCGGCGAACGGCCCGACCAGGCCATACAGGAAGATGCCGACGGCGGCGGCGAACGAAGTGGTGCTGCGGTTCCAGCCGAAGCTTTCCTCCAGCGGCACCAGCAGCACGCTGGGCGAGGAGCGCAGGCCGGCCGACACCAGCAGGGCCAGGAACACGACCGCGACCACGACGAACGCGTACTTCTGGCCGGCGCGGCGGAAGGGGATGGGGGGTTGGGCTATACTCATGTTACTGACCGGTACGTAAATTGGTTTGCGAATAGTACGTACCGGTTAGTAACATCGTCAAGAGGTATTTTTGACGTCCCTGTTTTCAGGGCGGCCGGCCTTGCCGGCCGGTCTCAGTGAGGAGTTCCAGTCATGGCCAGCAAATCCCCGGTGGGCGGCAAGAAAGCCGCCGCCGATACCCCCGCGAAGCCGCTCCTGGCGGCCGATCGCATCCGCAAGACCGCGCGCGAGATGTTCTACCGCGACGGCATCCGGGCGGTGGGCGTGGACGCCATCGTCAACCAGGCCGGGGTCACCAAGCCCAGCCTGTACCGCAGCTTTTCGTCCAAGGACGAACTGGCCGCGGTCTACCTGCGCGACTACGACGCCGAGTTCTGGGGGCGCTTCAACGCCGCCTGCGACGCGCATCCGGGCGATCCCCAGGCGGGGTTGCGGGCCTATCTGTCGGGCCTGAGCGTGCGGGCGGTGCAGAACGGCTATCGGGGCTGCGGATTGACCAATGCGGCGGTGGAATATCCCGAGGCCGGCCATCCGGCCCGCGTGGTCGCGGTCGAGCACAAGGTCGAGCTGCGCCGGCGCCTGGCCGCCATGGCCGCCGAGATGGGCGCGCCCGATCCCGCCAAGCTGGGCGACGGGTTGCTGCTGCTGATCGAGGGCGCCTTCGTCTCCAGCCAGTTGTTCGGCGAGGGCGGTCCGGCCGCCCGGGTGGCCGACATGGCCGACCTGCTGATCGACGCGCATCTGGGGCGGCGCTAGATTTTTGCACTGCACAATACTGGTGCCAGATATGGTGCCGGATGCACCGTTGTGGTGGTGTTTGTACCCATTCCGCAACGGCAAAAATAATGCTAGGCATTTTTATTGCAACGCAGCATGCGCGGATCTAAGATGAATTCGTGCTGTTCCCCTGTCGCGCTTTCTCAAGGAGAGAATCATGAGCGATACCGCGTTGAAAAATGCCCGCATGTCGGATGCGCTGGAGCGGTCCCTGATCCGCGAGGCCATCAAGGCGGAAACCCTGTCCGGCCCGTTCTCGCGCATGGGCTGGCGCCGGCTCAAGCTGCGCCTGCGCCGCTTGGGCGGGGCCGTCGGCGAAGTGCTGCATGACATGGACGCCGGCCGCCGCCAGCATCCGGTGATCTCCGCCCGCCGCTGAACCGCGGGTCCACGCCAGAAAAAACGCCAGCGATTGCTGGCGTTTTTCATTGATGCGGGCATCATGGGATCCTGCCCTATGATTGCGTCTTGATCATTCATCGGGAGTCGTCATGGCGCGTCCGGATCTCAACCTGCTGTTGGCGTTGGATGCGTTGCTGGATGAGGGCAGTGTCATTGGCGCGGCGCGCCGCATGAACCTGAGCCCGCCGGCGATGAGCCGCACGCTGGGCCGCATTCGCGAAGCCCTGGGCGATCCGGTGTTCGTGCAGGTGGGCCGAAAGCTCATGCCGACCCCCAAGGCGCTCGCGTTGCGCGAGCAGGTGCGCGCGGCGCTCGATCAGGCCACACAGGTGTTCGCGGCCGGCGCCGCGATCGACCTCAAATCCCTCGACCGGCGTTTCAACGTCCGCGCCACCGACGAGTTCGTCAGCGTTCATCTGGGGCAACTGCTGGACGCCATGGCGACCGAGATGCCGCGCGCCACGCTGCGCTTTTCGCCGGAAGAGGACGACGTCGATGACGAGGCGCTGCGCAGCGGCCGCATCGATCTGTTCATCAGCGGGTCGCGCAAGCTTGGCCCGGAGATCCGCGTGCAGTCGCTGTTCACCACCACTTTTGTTGGCGTCGCCCGCGAGCATCACCCGATTTTCGACGATGAGATCACGCCCGAGCGCCTGACCCGCTGGGAGCACATCAACGTGTCGCGGCGCGGCAAGTCCGCGGCGCCGATCGACACCGCCCTGGAGGCGCATGGCCTGCGCCGTCATGTGGCCCTGGTCGTCTCGAGCCCCTACACGGCACTGTTCGCGCTGCAGGATTCGGATCTGCTGCTGCCCTTGCCCCGCCACCTTGCCAGCGGCGCGCTTGCCGCGGGCCTGCGCATCCGCCTGTTCGACCTGCCGATGCCCCTGGAAACCGCGCTGTTGACGCAGGCCTGGCACCCGCGCCTGGAAGGCGACCCCGCGCATCAGTGGTTGCGGCAGACGATCCACGCCCTGTGCAGCGGCGAGGCGCGGCAGGGGCGCTGACCTCTCGCTGCGGGGCGGGTGGCGCGCGTCGATAAGTGCGCCGAACGCAATCATGACCGTGCGATAAATTCACTTTTCCGCATGCATGGCGGTCTCTACAGTGGTGCGTCCGAATCACCATTGAAGAGTGTCATCGTGCGTTCAACGAACGTATCCGCCGCGGCGTCGGCCCGGCCGTACCCCAGCCTCCAGTCGCTCCGGGCAGGGGCGGTGCGCGGGCTGCGATGCCTCGACCTGACGACGCCCCGAGCCGCCTACGTGATGCGCTCGATCCTGGCGGCCTGGCTGGCGCTCGTCCTGGCCTTTCTGCTGGATCTGCACGCGCCTTACGCGGCGGCCTCCAGCGTGCTTCTCGTCATCAATCCGGTGCAGGGGGCGGTGATCGGCAAAGGCATATGGCGGGTGATCGGCACACTGGTCGGCATGCTGGCCGCCTTCGTCCTGATGAGCGCCTTTGGCCAGATGCCCTGGTTGTTCCTGCTGGGTTTCGGCCTGTGGCTCGGGGCCTGCGTGGCCGCCATGACGTTGCTGCGCCATTTCCGGGCCTATGGCGCGACGCTGGCGGGATACACCGTGGGGCTGGCGGCCTATGGCGCCATGCAGAATCCGCAGTTGACCTTCGATCAGGTGATGGGGCGGGGCGCGTCCGTGTTGATCGGCGTGGCGAGCCTGGGCGTGGTGTCGGCGCTGTTCAGCCGCCGCGGCGCACGCGGCCGCCTGACGGCCCAATTGCACCGGTTGGCGGCGTCCGCCGCCAGTGTCCTGGCGCAAGATATCCAGGCGCATCAAGGCGCGGGCCGGCAGGGCGGCAAGGCGCTGGATGCGGACAGGCGCGGCCTCATCGTCGACATCTACGCCGTGGATGACCTGCTGGCGCTGGGCAAGGCCGAGTCCGCCGACCTGGCGCGACGCGCCGCCGCGGTGCGGCGCGCCATGGTGTCCTTGTTTTCCGCGCTGGTCGGCGGCGTGGCGTCGAGGCGGCTGGGCGATGCCAGCCAGCAGGCCCTGGCGGCGTTGCAGCCGGCCTGGGAACAGGCGTGGCGGCAAGCCAGCCAGGCGCTGGCGCGGGAGCCGGGGCCCGGCGGATTGATGCTGGCGGCGCGGTCCTTGTCCGCGATGCGTGCGCAGCTGGCGCAAACCCTGTCGGCGACAACGCCCGACGATCCCCGGGCGCAAGCCATCCTGATGATCGCGGGCGACCGGTTGATCGAGCAGCTCGACGACTACCTCGAGGTCCTCGATGGCATCGCGATTCTGCATCAGCCTCGGCGACCGGCGGCGGCGCCGGTCCCGGTGCCGTTCCACCGCGACACGGGGGCCGCGCTGCAGAACGGCCTGCGCGCCTTGTTGACCGTGACGCTGGGCGGCGCCTTCTGGATCGCGACCGGCTGGTCGAACGGCAACCTGATGCTGGCGGGACTGGCGGCGGCCTGCGGGCTGCTGTCCACCGCGCCGAATCCGGCGCTCGGCGCCGTGGCCTTGATCCAGGGCACCGTCGCCGCCGTCGTGATGGCGTTCCTGTGCGCCTTTCTGGTCTTGCCCGAGGTCTCGGGGCTGCCGCTGCTGCTGGCGGTCCTGGCGCTGTTCTGGTTGCCCGGGGTCTATGCCAGCGCCATGCCCCGCTACGGATTGGCCGGCGTCGCCTATCTCGTCGCCTTCACGACGCTGGTGGCGACGGACAACCCCATGCGCTATGACGTCGTCTCGTTCCTGAATGGCGCGGTGGCCTGGATACTGGTGGCCTTCTTCACGCTGCTCGGGTTCCGGATCGTGCTGCCGCGCAATCCGTCACGCGACATGGCGCGCCTGCGCCTGACCATTCGCGACGACGCGCTGGCCCTGTTGCAAGGCGGCCGCGCCGACGCGCGTGCGTGGCAATGGCGGCAGCAGCATCGCACGGCGCAACTCGGCGCGCTGCTCAGGACGCGGCTTGACGCGATGGACCGGGCCATTGCCGATGCCCTGGCCAGTATCCATCTCGGCCGGGAGCTGCTGCGCCTGCGCGAGGGATGGCGGCGGATGCCTGCGGACGCCAGGCCGCGCCGCCTGCTCTCGGCGGCGTTTCGCCACATGCGGCGACGGGCCGGCGATCCCCGGCTGGCCGCCAGGCATGCCCGCCGGGCGGCGCAATCCCTGTCGCGGTTGCCGCTGGCGGATTGCATCCGGTCCGCCGACATCGGGCGATCGCGGGCCATGCTGCTCGATATCGCGGCGCTGCTCGAAGCGCACGCGGATTATTTTTCTCGACGCCCCAGGAGGCCCCCCCATGCTCAGTGAGTTCGCAGTGGCAGGCATCTACCTGCCGCCATTTTTCGTCTATGCGTGCGCGGCGCTGCCGCTCTACCTCGGCGTTCGCCTGGCGCTCGCGCGCAGCGGCGTGCTGCGCCGGGTCTGGCACCCCGGCCTGTTCGAGTTCGCCATTTCCCTTTGCCTCGTTTCGGTGTTGATTCTCTATGTCTGATCGTTCCTTGCCCGATCGTTTATGGCCCTTGAGGCTGATGGCGCGCGTCGGCCTCACGCTGTGCGCCGTGGCCGCCGCCGTCATGCTGGTCGGCGCGCTTTGGCGCGCCTACGTCGTGGCGCCCTGGACGCGCGATGGCCGCGTCAGCGCGCAGAGCGTCCGCATCGCCCCGGAGGTCTCCGGCACGGTCCTGGAAGTGCCGGTGACGGATGATCAGTACGTGAAGCGGGGCGAGGTGCTCTATCGCATCGATCCGGCCCGCTTCGAGCTGGCGCTGGCGCAGGCCGAGGCGCGGCTGGCCGCGGCCGACGCGTCGTTGCGGCAGAAAACCGAGGACGCGCGACGCCGGCGGGGCATGGAGAACCTGGTGCCCGCCGAAGACATCCAGCGTGCGATCCAGGCGGTGGCCATCGCCGAGGCCGAGCAGCGCGGCGCGCGGGTCGCCGTGGACATGGCAAGACTGGATGTGGCGCGCACCGTCCTGCGCGCCCCGGTGGACGGCTATGTGACACGGCTGAAACTGAACCAGGGCGACTACGCGGTGACGGGCCAGCCCAATATCGCGCTGGTGGATGCCCACAGCTTCTGGATCATCGGCTATTTCGAGGAGACCAAGCTGCGCGGCATCCGGCCCGGCGCGGCGGCGCGCATCCGCTTGATGGGGTCCGATGACATCATTGCCGGCCGGGTGGTGAGCATCGGGCGCGGCATCGCCGATGCCAACCAGCAGGCCGATGCCCAGGGCCTGCCCAGCGTGGCCCCGACCTTCAGCTGGGTCCGCCTGGCGCAACGCATTCCGGTGCGCGTCGCGTTCGAGCAGTTGCCGCCGGACCTGGTGCTGGCCGCCGGCATGACAGCCAGTGTCGAGGTGGCGACGGCGGGAGGCGACGCGCCTGCCCAGGGCCGCCTCCTGTCGCTGCTGTACCACTGGATGTGAGGGGCGACGATGCAGCAAGAATCGAATCGTCCGCGATCCGGCCTGCGCCGCGCGGCCCTGATGGTCTCGCTGGTAATGGCGACGTCCGGCTGCGCGACCGTGGGTCCCGACTATCACCCGCCCACCGTCGAGGTGCCTGCCAATTGGGTCGAGGCCGGTAGCGCCCTGAGCCCGCGCGATCAGGAGGGGCTGCGCGCCTGGTGGCGCGCGTTCGACGATCCGATGCTCGATCGCCTGGTCGATCAGGCGCTGGACCGGAACCAGGATCTCGATATCGCGCTGGCGCGCCTGCGGCAGGCGCGCGCCGAACGCATCCAGATCGCCTCCGCGTCCTTGCCGGCGCTCGGGGTGGGCGCGGCGGGCGAGGCCCGGCGCGGCAGCAAGGCGCTCGGTCCGCTGCCCGGCGGTGAGTCGCGCACCTGGCAGGTCGGCTTCGATGCGAGCTGGGAGCTGGATCTGTTTGGCGGCACGCGCAGGGCGGTCGAAGCGGCCGACGCGGATATCCAGGCGCTGGCCGATGACCACCGGGCGTTGCGGGTGAGCCTGGTCGCCGAGTTGGTGTCCCACTACGCGGGGTTGCGCGCCACGCAGATGCGCCTGGCCATCGCCCATGACAACCTGCGCACCTTGCGCGAGGCGGAACGACTGGCGGAGCAGTCTTGGCGCAGGGGCCTGGGCAGCCAGGCGGAGGTGATGCAGGCGCGCGCCGAACGCGAGACAGCCGAGGCGCAGCCGCCCTTGCTGGAGGCCGACGTTGCCCGATTCAGCCACGCCATCGGCGTCCTGGCGGGGGGCTTTCCCGGCGATTGGCATGCCGCCCTGGCAGAGCCCGCGGCCGTCCTGCCCGCGCCGGTCCGCCTGCCGTTGTCACTGCCATCCGAGGTGCTGCGCCAGCGGCCCGATCTGCGGGCGGACGAACGGCGCCTGGCGGCCGCGACTGCGCGCATCGGCGTGGCCGAGGCCGAACGCCTGCCCACGTTCCGCATCCCTTTGGGCATCGACACCACGGCCAGCCTCATTCACAGTCTGTTCTCGAGCGCCAGCCTGGCCTGGGCGGTGGGGGCGCAGGCCAGCCAGCGCCTGTACGATGGCGGCCGGGCCCGCGCCGGCGTGACGGCGGCACAGGCGAATGCCGACGCGGCGCGTCTGGCCTATGAGCGCGACGCGCGGGTGGCGCTGCGCGAGGTGGAAGACGCCCTGACGGCGTTGACCAGCGAGCGCCAGCGGCAGGCCTCGCTGCGGGATGCCGTTGCCGACAGCGGCAAGGCGCTGGACCAGTCGACCCGGCTCTATTCGCGCGGGCTGAGCGCCTATCTGCCGGTCCTCGTGGCGCAACGCACGGTCAACCAGGCGCGAGACGCGCTGGCCCTGAGCCAATGGGAGGAAATGCGCGGGGTGATCGCGCTCTACAAGTCCCTGGGCGCGGGCTGGCCGGACGAGCCATCCGCGCAAGCCGCGGATCACACCACCATGTCGACCAGCAGATAGCCGTCCAGCAGGATGATGCCGACGGTGGCGATGACCGCGGCCCAGGCCCAGGCGCCGCGCAGCGCATGGCGGCCCATCAGGGGCTTGCGGCAGGCCAGCACCACCAGCGGACCCAGCGCGAAGGGCAGGGCCAGGCTCAGGATGACCTGGCTCAGCACCAGCAGCTGGTCGGGGTCCTGGCCGCCGGTGAAGGCCAGCAGCGCGGCCGCCACGGCGCCGGCGATCAGGCGCGTGACCAGCGCGCGGCGGCGGTCGGACCAGCCGCTGTTGACCTGGAAACCGCGCGACAGGATGCGGCCGGCCAGCACGCCGGTGATGGTGGAGCTTTGTCCGGCCGCGTACAGCGCCACCGCGAACACGATGGCGGCGCCGATGCCGAGGGTCTGGCCGATCACGGCGTGGGCGTCGTCCAGGCTGGAGACGATGAGGCCGGAGCCCGACAGCGAGGCCGCGGCGACGATCATGATGGCCGAGTTGATCAGCATGGCCACGCCCAGCGACACCACGGTGTCGTTGCGCGCCACGCGCATGGCCAGGTCGCGGGCGTCGGCCGGCAACGCGCGGGCGCGTTGCGCCAGCGAACCGGAATGCAGGTAGAGGTTGTGCGGCATCAGGGTCGCGCCGAGGATGCCGAGCGCGATCAGGAAGCCCTGCGGGTCGCGCAGCGCGTGGCCGGTCTGGGTCATGCCGTGGGCCACGTCGGTCCAGGCCGGATTGGCCTTGAACAGCAGGAACACGAAGGACGCGGCCACCACCGACAGCAGCACGGCGATGACGCGCTCGTGGCGGTCGGCGTTGCCGCGCGTCAGGGCCAGCACGGCGAAGGTGCCGACGCCGGTGACGGCCACGCCGCCCAGCAGCGGCAGGTTGAACAGCAGGCGCAGCGCGATGGCGCCGCCGATCAGCTCGGCCAGCGCGGTGGCCAGGATGGCGGCTTCGCCGGCCAGCCAGGCGGCCTTGGCGGTGCGCGGCGACAGGTGGCGGGCGGTGAGGGTGGCGAGGTCTTCGCCGGTGGCCAGCGCCAGGCGCGACACCAGCACCTGGAACCCCAGCGCCAGGAGGGCCGAGGCGATCACGACCAGCAGCAGGCCGTAGCCGAAGCCGCTGCCGCCGGCGATGTCGGTGGCCCAGTTGCCCGGGTCGATGTAGCCGACCGCCACCAGGATGCCGGAACCGACCACCCGGCGCAGGTTGGCCGTGACCTGGGCGTCCTGGGGATACGCCGTCTTGCCGCCTGAAATTGCGTAAATGAATCGGGTCATGTCAGTTTCCTGAGAATGGTTCTCATTTTCCATTGCTCTGGCATGACCGTCAAATTGATTTTCAGCAAGCCCTGGATAGGGCGGGCCAATGGCGCCGCCCGTGGCCGGGCCTGCCGCGGCCGGTCAGGACCTGAGCTTGGCGTCCATGGTGATCTTGGCGTTGAGCACCTTGGAGACGGGGCAGCCCTTTTCGGCCTTGCGCGCGGCCTCGTCGAAGGCTTCGGCGCTGGCGCCCGGGATCACGGCTTCGACGGTCAGGTGCACCGCCGTGATGGCAAAGCCGCCCTCGACCTTGTCCAGCGTGACCTCGGCCTGCGTGTCCAGCTTCTGCGGGGCCAGGCCGGCCTCGCTCAGAATGTTGGACAGCGCCATGGTGAAGCAGCCGGCGTGGGCGGCGCCCAGCAGTTCCTCGGGATTGGTGCCGGGGGTGTCGCCGAAGCGTGTATTGAAGCCGTAGGGCTGGTTCTTGAGCGCGCCGCTCTGCGTGGAAATCGTACCCTTGCCCGTCTTCAGATCGCCGGACCAGGCGGCGGTTGCGGTTTTCTTCATGCGTGACTCCTGTTGAGGGAACGCGCCCGCGACGGACGCGTCCGGTGGGGGGAGCGCGCGGCCCGCCTGATGGCGGCGCGCGTTGCCGGAAGGGGCATGGACCATGATACGGCGGCCGCGGCGAGGCGTCGCGTGCCAGCCGCCCGCATCCGGCAAGCCGATGTAACCGACGCCTGCCGCGGCTTGCCAGCGCTGCGCCGCGCCGTCACACTTCGCCCCTGACTCAACCCGAACAGGCATTGGATACAGATGGTAGTGATCGACACCGAACAAACCCGCCGCGCATTGTCGTTCGACGCGGCGATCCCGGCATTGCGCGAGGCGTTCCGCCAGGGCGCTCACGTGCCCACGCGCCACGTCCATGCCATCGAGTCGGGCGGCGCGCACGGCACCACGCTGATCATGCCGGCCTGGAACGAGCAGGGCTATTTCGGCGTCAAGGTCATCAACATCTTTCCCGAGAACACGCGCCAGTCGCTGCCCGGCCTGCACGCCACCTACAACCTGTACAGCGCCCGCACCGGCGTGCCGCTGGCGCAGGTGGACGGCGACCAGGTGACGGTGTTCCGCACCGCCGGCGCGGCCGCGCTGGGCGCGTCGTACCTGGCGCGGGAAGACGCGCGGGTGCTGGTCATCGTCGGCTCGGGCCGCATTGCCGGACTGGTGGCGCAGGCCATGCGCACGGTGCGGCCGATCGACAAGGTGTGGGTCTGGAACGTGCGTCCGGCCGGCGCCGAGGCGCTGGCGGCGGCGCTGCGCGAGCAGGGCTTCGACGCCAGCAGCACCCTGGACCTGGAAAAGGCCGTGCGCGAGGCCGACATCGTCAGCTGCGCGACGTTGTCGACGGTGCCGCTGGTGCGGGGCGACTGGCTGCGCCCGGGCGCCCACCTGGACCTGATCGGCAGTTTCAAGCCCGACATGATCGAGACCGACACGGCCTGCTTCGACGGCACCACGGTCTACGTGGATACCGACGAGGCGCCGACCAAGGCCGGCGACCTGCTGGCCGCGTTCGAGGCCGGCGTGCTGGCGCGCGAGGACATCCGCGGCAACCTCACCGACCTGGTGCGCGGCCAGGCGCCGGGCCGCACCCGGGCGGACGAAGTGACCGTGTTCAAGGCGGTCGGCAGCGCGCTGGAAGACCTGACGCTGGCGGCGCTGGTCTACGAGGCTTGCAGCGGTCAGGCAAAATAACGCCATCCGCCGTTTTTCTTTCTTGCGAGCTGTCGTCATGTCCCGCTTCTTCGTCCGCTATGCCTGCGCGCTCGCGCTGGCCGTTCCCGCCCTGTCCGTCCATGCCGAGATCGTGATCGGCGTGGATGTCTCCACCACCGGCCCGGCCGCGGCGATCGGCATCCAGACCAACAACGCCATCCGCCTGTGGCCCGGCACGCTGGGCGGCGAGCCGGCGCGCTACGTGGTGCTGGACGACGGCACCGACGTCAGCCGCGCGGTCAAGAACCTGCGCAAGCTGACCTCGGAAGACAAGGTCGACGCCATCGTCGGCCCCAACACCACCGCCGCCGCCCTGGCCGGGCTGGACGTGCTGGCCGAGACCGGCACGCCGATGATCGCGCTGGCGGCCTCCAGCGTGATCGTCGAGCCGCTGTCCGATCCCAAGCGCGCCTGGGCCTTCAAGATGCCGCAGAACGATTCGCTGATGGCGACGGTGCTGGTCGAGGACATGAAGAAAAAGGGCTTCAAGAACGTGGCCTTCATCGGCTTCGCCGACTCCTACGGCGACAGCTGGTGGAAGGAGTTCTCCGCGGCCGCTGGCAATGACATCAAGATCGTGGTGCAGGAACGCTTCCAGCGCACCGACGCGTCGGTGGTGGGCCAGGCGCTCAAGGTGATCGCCGCCAAGCCCGACGCGGTGTTGGTGGCCGGCGCCGGCACGCCGTCGGCGTTGCCGCAGAAGACGCTGCTCGAGCGCGGCTACACCGGCACCATCTACCAGACCCACGGCATCGGCACGCTGGAATTCCTGCAGGTCGGCGGGCGCGACGTCGAAGGCACGCTGTTCCCCACCGGGCCAGGCGTGGTGGCGCGCGAGCTGCCGGATTCGAACCCGGTCAAGAAGGTCGCGGTGGAATTCGCCGACAAGTACGAGCGCCAGTACGGCGCCAACACCCTGACGCAGTTCGCCGGCGACGCCTATGGCGCCTGGATGCTGCTGGATTCGGCGGTGGCGCGCGCCCTCAAGACCGGCGCCAAGCCCGGCACCCCCGAATTCCGCGTCGCCCTGCGCGACGCGCTGGAGAACACCCGCGACCTGATCGTGCCCAACGGCGTGCTCAACATCTCCAAGGACAATCATCAGGGTTTCGACGAGCGCGCCCGCGTGATGGGCGTGGTGCGCAACGGCAAGTTCTCGTACGCGGACGCGGCCGAGAAAAAATAGGGGACGACATAGTCCCCTACGGTTCGTAACGAGTGCTCACCCGTCATAGGGCAGGGCGCGGGAAAAGCAGGCTTCGGCCTGCTTTTTTTGTCCACATCATTAGAGGTGAAATGATTTAATGTCGTATCATTTTTAGCGAAGCCATGTACCTAGAAATAAATACGGGAGAAATAGACCATGATCGTCCAACGCACCCGCGCCATCCTGCTGGCCCTGAGCCTGGGCCTGCTGGCCGCCTGCTCCGACTCCGGTTCGGACAAGCCCGCGCAGGGAGCCAGCGCGCCCGCCGCCGGCGGCACGCTGGAAGCCGCCAAGGCCGCCGGCAAGATCCGCATCGGCTATGCCAACGAGGCGCCGTTCGCCTTCATGGACAGCAAGGAAGCCAAGGTCACCGGTGAATCGGTGGAAATCGCGCGGGTCGTGCTCAAGCGCATGGGCATCAACGAGGTCGAGGGCGTGCTGACCGAGTTCGGCTCGCTGATCCCGGGCCTGCAGGCCAAGCGTTTCGACATCATCGCGGCCGGCATGTACGTGACGCCCGAGCGCTGCGGCCAGGTGGCGTTCTCGAACCCGACCTATGGCGTGGGCCAGGCGTTCCTGGTCAAGCAGGGCAACCCGAAGAACCTGCATAGCTACGAGGACGTGGTCAAGAACCCGGACGCCAAGCTGGGCGTGGTGGTGGGCGCCATCGAAGCCGAATACGCGTCCAAGGTGAAAGTGCCGGCCGGCCAGATGGTGGTGTTCCCCGATGCCGTGAGCGCGCTGTCCGGCGTGCAGGCCGGGCGCGCCGACGCCTACGCGGCCACCGCGTTGACGGTCAACGACCTGATGGGCAAGACCGACGCCGGCAGCGGCCTGGAGAAGGCCGAGCCGTTCACCGATCCGGTGATCGATGGCAAGGGCGTGCGCGGCTACGGCGCCTATGCCTTCCGCACCGACGACAAGGCCTTCGCCGACGCCTTCAACGCCGAGCTGGCCAAGTTCATCGGCACCGACGAGCACAAGCAGCTGGTGGCGCCGTTCGGCTTCACGCCCGAGGAGCTGCCCAAGGACGTCACGGCCGCCAAGCTCTGCGCCGCGAAGTAGGGGGCGCCGATGCCGCTCATATCCGAACATATCGCCGAACTGGCGCCGCCGCTGCTGGAAGGCCTGGCGGTGACGCTGGAAATCATGGCGGGCGCCGTGGTGCTGGCGGTGCCGCTGGCGCTGGCGGCGGGCGTGGGGCGCCTGTCGACGCTGCGGCCGGTGCGCTGGCTGGCGTCGATCTATGTCGAGGTGTTCCGCGGCACCTCGGCGCTGGTGCAGCTGTTCTGGTTCTATTTCGTGCTGCCGCTGTTCGGCGTGCAGTTGCCGGCCATGCTGGTGGGCATCGTGGTGCTGGCGCTCAATGCCGGCGCCTATGGCGCCGAGGTGGTGCGCGGCGCGATCCGCGCGGTGCCGCCGGGCCAGCGCGAGGCCGGCGTGGCCCTGAACCTGACGCGCGGCCAGATCATGCGCCGCATCGTGGTGCCGCAGGCCATCCCGGCCATGCTGCCGCCGGCCGGCAACCTGCTGATCGAACTGCTCAAGAACACCGCGCTGGTGTCGCTCATCACCATCACCGACCTGACCTTCCGCGGCCAGCTGCTGCGCAGCGAGACCCTGCGCACCACCGAGATCTTCACGCTCATGCTGTTGCTGTATTTCGCGGTGGCGCTGCTGATCACCGCCGGCGTGCGGCTGCTTGAACGGAGGGTCCGCGTCCGATGAAACCGATATTCGACTGGTCCTTCGCGCTGGAGATCCTGCCCACCCTGGGCTCGGCGCTGGTCATCACCATCCAGGCCACGGTGCTGGGCATGCTGGTGGCCGTGACGCTCGGCCTGGCGCTGGCGTTGCTGCGGCGCTCGCGCCTGGCGCTGCTGCGGCTGCCCACGGCGTTCGTGATCGAGTTCGTGCGCAGCACGCCGCTGCTGGTGCAGATGTACTTCCTGTTCTACGTGCTGCCCCTGACCGGGGTGCGGATGTCGCCGCTGGCGACCGGCATCGTGGCGCTCGGCCTGCACTACGCCACCTATTGCGCCGAGGTCTACCGCGCCGGCATCGAGGCGGTGCCGCGCGGCCAGCTGGAAGCGGCGCGGGCGCTGAACATGTCGCCGTGGCGCACCGCCGTGGGCGTGGTGTTGCCGCAGGCGATCCCGCCGGTGGTGCCGGCGCTGGGCAACTACCTGGTGGCCATGTTCAAGGACACGCCGCTGCTGTCAGCGATCACGGTGGTCGAGCTGCTGCAGCAAAGCAAGATGATCGGCTCCACCACCTTCCGCTACACCGAGCCCCTGACGCTGGTCGGCGTGCTGTTCCTGGCGCTGAGCCTGATCGCGGCCTGGGGCGTGCGCGGCCTGGAGACCCGCCTGCAACGATATGGAGGAAAGCGATGAGTTCCAGCATCACCATCAAGAACCTGCACAAGCGCTATGGCGAGCTGGAGGTGCTCAAGGGCATCAACCTGGAGATCCCGGCCGGCCAGACGGTGGCCGTGATCGGGCCGTCAGGCTCGGGCAAGTCGACCCTGCTGCGCGTGCTGATGACGCTCGATCAGCCCAGCAGCGGCGAGATCGAGATCGACGGCGAGCCGATGTGGACCGACGCCCAGGGCCGCCCGGCCGGCGCCAATTCCGAGCACCTGCGCAAGGTGCGCGGCAAGATCGGCATGGTGTTCCAGCACTTCAACCTGTTCCCGCACATGACCGCGCTGGGCAACGCCATGGAGGCGCCGGTGCACGTGCTGGGCATGACGCGCGACCAGGCCCGCGAACGCGCGGTGGAATACCTGGAAATGGTCGGCCTGGGCGACAAGCTCGACGTCTATCCGGCGCAGCTGTCGGGCGGCCAGAAGCAGCGCGTCGGCATCGCCCGCGCGCTGGCGATGTGCCCGGAGATCATGCTGTTCGACGAGGTCACCTCGGCGCTCGATCCGGAGCTGGTGGGCGGCATCCTGCAGATCCTGCGCGACCTGTCGGCGCGCAAGAGCATGACCATGATCATCGTCACCCACCAGATGAAGTTCGCCGAGCGCAGTTCCGACCGCACGCTGTTCTTCGACCAGGGCAACATCGTCGAGGACGCCGCGTCGCAGACGCTGTTCAGCGATCCGAAGGAAGCGCGCACCCGGCAATTCCTGGACAGCGTGATCGAAGGTCAATAAGAATGGGTAATAAGGCCGGCGCCATCACGCCCTAAACCCCCACGCGGGCGTCGGAATTGGCGGCCCGGGCGGGTGTCGGCGCTATGCTGTGCATCCGCGTCCATCGCCCGGAGCCCTACGCATGAGTCATCTTTTCAGTCCCACGTCAGTCGGCAATGTCGAACTGGCCAACCGCATCGTCATCGCGCCCATGTGCGAGTACTCGGCCGACGAGGGCCGCGCCACCGATTGGCACATGATCCACCTGGGCCACCTGGCCCTGTCGGGCGCGGCGCTGCTGTTCACCGAGGCGACCGCGGTCGAGGCCGACGGCCGCATCTCCCCGGGCGACCTGGGACTCTGGTCCGACGAGACCGAAGCCGCGCTCGGTCGCGTGGTGCAGGCGGTGCGCCGCTATTCGCCGATCAAGCTCGGCATCCAGCTGGGCCACGCCGGCCGCAAGGCGTCGAGCCACGCGCCCTGGGAAGGCGGCCAGCTGGTGCCGCCGGAGCAGGGCGGATGGCAGGGCTGGGCGCCGTCGGCGTTGCCGCACAACGCCTCCGAGCCGGCGCCGCGCGCGCTCGACGCGGCAGGCCTGGCGCGGGTGCGCGACGCTTTCGTCGACAGCGCCCGCCGCGCCATCCGCCTGGGGTTTGACGCCATCGAGCTGCACGCGGCCCATGGCTATCTGCTGCACCAGTTCCTGTCGCCGCTGGCCAACCAGCGCGACGATGCGTACGGCGGTTCGCTGGAGAACCGCATGCGCTTTCCGCTGGAAGTGTTCCGCGCGGTGCGCGAAGTGACGCCGTCGTCGGTGGCGCTGGGCGTGCGGGTGTCGGCCACCGACTGGGTCGAGGGCGGCTGGGACCCGGCGCAGACCGAGGCGTTCGCGCTGCGGCTCAAGGAACTGGGCTGTGAGTTCATCGACGTCTCCAGCGGCGGCGTGTCGTCGCTGCAGAAGATCCCGGTGGGGCCGAACTACCAGGTGCCGTTCGCCGACGCGATCAAGCGCGCGGTCGGCCTGCCCACCATCACGGTCGGCCTCATTACCGAGGCGCAGCAGGCCGAGGACATCGTGGCGCAAGGACAGGCCGACATGGTGGCGCTGGCCCGCGGCATGCTGTTCGATCCGCGCTGGCCCTGGCATGCCGCCGCGCAACTGGGCGGCCAGGTCAATGCGCCGCGCCAGTACTGGCGCTCGCAGCCGCGCGAGTTGAAGGAACTGTTCGGCGAGACGCGCTTCGGCCAACGCTAGCGCGCGCGCCCCAACGAAAAACGCCGCATCATGATGCGGCGTTTTTCATGGGCGGGCGGCGCGCGCTTACAGGCGCGAATAGGCCGCTTCCAGCTCGCGGTGCAGGATGTCCGCGAAGTCGGCGCGGGCGGCGTCGTGCTGCGACAGCAGGCGCGCCAGCACCACGTTGTCCTCTTCGCCGTTCCAGATCTTGATGTAGGTGCCTTCCTTGTAGCCGTGCTGCTGGCGGAAGATGTTCAGCACGTTCTTGGAAACGTACTGGGTGTAGGCGTCGTTCCAGCTCATCTCGCAGGCCGTCATGCTCTGCTCGAGCAGCTTGAAGCTGGCGCGGCCACACACGGCCAGGCCGCCGATCAGTTCCAGCAGTTCGGGCACGTTCAGGCTGGCCAGCGCGTAGCTCTTGCCATCCAGCGTGATCGATGCGGGGCCTGCCAGGTCGGCCACCAGCGCGGCGGCGGCGGCGTTGACGTCGCCCTTGGCCTGCACGATGGTGTGCGACAGGTAGAAATGCAGGATGTCGACCAGTTCCATCTGCACCTGCGGCAGGTCGATGGTCTGCTTTTTCCACCACTTCCAGCCGTAGTGCTCCAGGGCCTCGGCCGATTCGACGAAGGCGGCGCGCAGGAAGCGGGCGCCACCGTTGATCCAGTCCGGATTGATCATGCTGTTCAAGTCGCCTTGCAGCTTCAGCATCGTGGCCGCCTGGGCCTGGTTCAATCCGACAACGTTATTCACTTTTACTCCGGTATTCGTGGGGTCTGTTCGACAGCGGCGGAAATGTTAGCACCAATGCCGCCGCGGCCGTGGCCGCTCACGCGTCCTTGCGGTACGACGAGGTCTTGAGCGGCGGCAGCTTTTCCAGCGGCCGCTTGCGCGGGTCGCGGGCGCCGCTGGCGGCCTTGAACAGCATCAGCGCGAAGAAGCCCAGGAACACCGCCGGCATGAAATCATCCAGGTCGAAGCGCGGCGCGTGCAGCGCCTTGAAGGCGACATTGACCGCGGCCCAGCCGGCCACCGCGCCGGCGATGGTCAGGAAGATGCCCTGCTTGCGCTGGCGCGCGCGCTTGGCCAGCGAGACCGCTTCGGCGTCGGTCTGGCCGGGGGCGACGGTGGGCGGCACGCTGTCGGCGCGGCGCGACTGCAGCGGCGGCGGGGCCGTCTTGCCCCAGGTCAGGTCGTTCAGGGAGCCCTGGCTCGGCACGGGCGCGGGCGTCGGCGCGGGCGTGGCCACCGGCGCGGCGGCCTGGCGCTTGGCCTCGGCCTTGCTCGGCACCCGTCCGGGCGTGGCGCCGCCGGCGCGCGACAGATTCTCGATGTAGCGCGCGAAGTCGCCGTTCTTCGGCTCCAGGTCGATGGCCATGCTGTTCTCCGCTAGTTGCCGCGACGGATGCGGGCCGGCTGCCGGCGCTTGCGCATCATCGCGACCAGAAGCCCGCATCCTAGCAGCACCGAGAAGCCGGCGCCGATCATCATGGCGATCTGCTGCGCGTTCTGGGCGGCGCCCAGGCTGCGCGCGGTGATGTAGCCCGGCGCCAGCATCAGCGGCATCCACAGCACGGCCGACAGCACGTTGGCCATCTGGAAGCGGCCATGGGCCATGCCCATGACGCCCGCCACGGTCGGGATGGTCGAGCGGATCGGGCCCAGGAAGCGGCCGATCAGCACCGAGGCGAAGCCATAGCGGTAGAAGAACAGCCGGGCGCGGGCGACGGCGGTGCGTTGCTGCTTGAGCGGCCAGCGGCGCAGCACGCTGGGGCCGGCCCAGCGGCCCAGCGCGTACGACAGGGCGTCGCCGACGATGGCGCCGGCAATGCCCCAGGCCAGGATGCTCCACGGGTCCAGCGTGCCCGCGCCGATCAGGCCGCCGGTCAGCAGCATCAGCGCGGTCGCGGGGATGAACAGGCCCAGCAGCACCATCGATTCCCCCAGCGTGAGCAGGAAGGTGATGGGGCCGGCCCAGGCCTGGTTGGTTTCGATCAGCACGCCGATCTTGTCGATGTATTGGTCCATGGGTCGAAACTTGAAAATTAGCTGAATGCAATCGGGTATCTTAACGCCTGCGTGATGGCCGGCAGGTGAAAATGGCGGTCCATCGAAGGCTTTCGTCGGAGTGTTATGGATTCGGTTACACAAGCCGTGCTGGGCGCGGGCATACAGGGGGCGCTGCTGGGGCGCGTGCAGGGGCGCCGGGCGCTGATCTACGGCGCCGCGCTGGCGACGGTGCCGGACCTGGACGTGCTGATGCGCTACCCGGATCCGGTGTCGCTGATGACCTACCATCGCGGCTTCTCGCACTCGATCTTCGTGCTGACCGGCCTGGCGCTGCTGCTGACCTGGCTGATACGCAAGTACTGGCCGCAGGCCCCCTATAGCGGCAGGCGATTGTTCCTGACGCTGTGGCTGGTATTGGTGACGCATCCATTGCTGGACGCCTTCACCGTCTATGGCACGCAGTTGTTCTGGCCGCTGCCATCGATCCCGGAAAGCTGGGCGGCGGTCTTCATCATCGACCCGGTCTACACCGTGCCGCTGCTGCTGGCGTCGGTCTACGCGATCATCGCGGGCATGACGCGCAACGCCCGGCGCTTCCTGGCCGGGGCGCTGATCTTCAGCACCGCCTATCTGGGGTTCGGCCTGGCCGGCCGCCTCGCCGCCGAGCACCGGGTGCGCGACGCGATGCAGGCGCAGGGCATTGCCGTCACCGAGCTGCGGGCAGTCCCCATGCCGCTCAACACGCTGCTGTGGCGCGTCATCGCCAAGACGCCCGACGGCCATTACTACGAGGCCGTCAGCAGCTGGTTCGATCGCGAGCCGCCGGAATGGCTGCGCCAGCCGCTGCATCCGGAACTGGGCCAGGCGCTGGCGGGCGTGCCGCTGCACCAGCGCCTGCGCTGGTTCACCGACGACTGGCTGCGCTATGACGCGATGGGCGATGCGCTGGTGGTGACCGATCTGCGCATGGGCATGGCGGGCCACTACAACTTCCGCTTCAAGATGGCCGAGCGCGGACCCGACGGCAACTGGCGGCCGGTGACCCCGTCCAGCTGGCCGGGCGAGCGGGGCGGCTGGGCCGAACTCAAGCTGGTGCTGGCGCGCATCCTGCATGCCCAGCCGCCGCTGCCGTTGGCGCAATGGGCGGACACCGCCACGCGCTAGACCGGCCTTCGAGCCCCGATACCCGCCGCGATCCGGCGGGTTTTTTCATGCCCCGCCGCGGCGCCGGGATGAGTCCGTATTGACCGTCCGTCCGGCCCTGCATTATTCTTGTTCGATATTAAGGAACAGTAGTTCCGTTTTGTGGAACATTGAATGAGTATTCTCGACGGCGTCCAACGCGTGCTGGCGCTTTATGCGGAAGGCGCGGCGGAGCTCAGCTTCACCGACGTGGCGCAGCGGCTGTCCATGCCCAAGAGCACGGCATCGCGCCTGCTCAACCAGATGCAGCACTACGGCATGCTGGACCAGGACGCGGCCTCGCGCCGCTACCGTCCCGGCCTGCTGCTGTCGCAGGCGGTGCGAGCCGGCCTGGCGGCGACGCCGCTGGATGAGGCCTGCCGCAAGGTGCTGGCGCGCCTGTCCGCCGACAGCGGCCTGACCGCCTATCTGTCCACCCTGAACCAGCGCGAAACCGTGGTGCTGCAGCGCCTGAATGGTTCGCACCCGGTGCAGGTGCTGTCGCCGCCCGGCTCGCGCCGCGCCGCCTCGGGCACGGCGATGGGGCGGGCGCTGCTGTCGCGCCTGAGCCAGGCCGAGTTCGACGCGCTCTATGGCGCCGATCCGGCGCAGTCGCTGCCGATGGAAGGCAAGGATTGTCCGGCCACCGTCGGCGAACTGGCCCAGCGCGTGGCGCAGACCCGCGCCGACCATTACGGCGTCGCCATCGACCAGGCGATGCCCGGCATCGGCGCCGTGGCGGCGGCCGTGCGCGATCCGTCCAGCGGCGAACTGCGCGGCCTGTGCCTGTCCTTCGTGTCGTTCCAGGTCGACGCGGTCCGCGTGGCCGCGTTGCGCGATGCCCTGACGCAGCAGGTCGCCGCGCTGGGGCGCGAACTGAACGATCCCTACTGGCTGGACTGACGCCCCGGCCCGATCCTTTTTACCGATTCCCGCTATCCGGCCGCGTTCGCGCGGCACTCCGACTTACCGAATCCACGGAACCTTGCACATGAACCTTCTGCTCCTCAGCAATTCCAGCAGCGACGCCGGCTACCTGGTGCACGCCTTGCCCGACATCCGCGAACTGATCGCCACGCTGCCGGCCGGCGCGCCGGCGGTGTTCGTGCCGTACGCCGGCGTCACCCGCGACTGGGACGACTACACCACGCTGGTGGTGTCGGCGCTGGCCGACACCGGGCTGGACATCCAGGGCCTGCACCGCGCCGCCGATCCGGCGGCCGCGCTGGAACAGGCCGCGGTCATCATCGTCGGCGGCGGCAACACCTTCAACCTGCTCGGCCAGCTGCGCCGCCAGGGCCTGCTGAGCGTGGTGGCGCGCCGCGTGCGCGAAGGCGCCGCCTACCTGGGCTGGAGCGCCGGCTCCAACCTGGCCTGCCCCAGCATCTGCACCACCAACGACATGCCGATCACCGATCCCGAAGGCTTCGACGCGCTCGGCCTGCTGTCCTTCCAGATCAATCCGCACTACACCAACGCCCATCCTCCCGGCCACCGCGGCGAAACCCGCGCGCAGCGCCTGGCCGAATTCTGCACGCTGAACCCAACCATGCCGGTCCTGGGCCTGCCCGAAGGCGCCGCGCTGCGCGTGCGCGATGCCGCCATCACGCTGGTCGGCCCGCATGACGCGACCCTGTTCCTGGGCGGCAACGAGCCGCGCGTGTTCCAGCCCGGCGTCCTGGAGATCCCGGCATGAAACAGGTCATCGATACCATCGAGCTGCTGTCCTCGGCCCATGTCACGGGCGAGGCGGTGGCGCAGGTCCTGCGCGAGGCCGGCCATTGTGAAGTCGAGGTCACGCGGCTCGGGCGCGACGGCCTGTCCACCGACTTTCTTTCCATCGTCATTCCCGGTTCCGACGCGAACGCGCCGCAGTTGGGCATCGTCGGCCGCCTGGGCGGCATCGGCGCGCGTCCGGCCGTCACCGGCCTGGTGTCCGACAGCGATGGCGCCGTGGTCGCCGTCGCCACCGCGCTCAAGCTGATGGCCATGGCGCGCCAGGGCGACGTGCTGCCCGGCACCGTGCGCATCCGCACCCACATCTGCCCGCGCGCCGGCACCCGGCCGCACCACCCGGTGCCGATGATGCGCTCGCCGTTCCCGATGCGCGAAATGATGTCGCACGAAGTCGATCCGCGCATGGACGCGATCCTGTCGGTCGACACCACCCGCGGCAACCGCCTGGTGAACCAGCGCGGCGTGGCGCTGACGCCCGTGGCCAAGCAGGGTTACCTGCTGCGCATTCCCGAGACCATGCTGGACGTGCTGGGCTGGGTCAGCGGCCAGCTGCCCCTGACGCTGCCGTTGACCACGCAGGACATCACGCCCTACGAGAACGGCCTGTGGCACGTCAATTCGCTGATGCAGCCGGCCATTGTCACCGACGCGCCGGTGGTGGGCGTGGCGCTGACCGCGCAGACCGCCGTGCCCGGCTGCGCCACCGGCGTGACCAACGCGGTCGACGCCGACGTCGCCATGCGCTTCTGCATCGAGATCGCCAAGCTGTTCGGTCAGGGCGCGATGACCTTCTTCGACGCTGCCGAATGGGGCGCGTTGCAGGCCCGCTACGGCTCGATGGCGCACCTGCAGACCACCGGCCAGGAACCCGGGGGCGCGCAATGAGCGCGCCCAAACCGCGCCGCGTGGCGTTCTTCACCATCGGCCAGTCGCCGCGCAGCGACGTGGTGCCCGAGATGGCGCCGTTGCTGGGCGCGCACGTGCGCATCGACGAATTCGGCGCGCTCGACGGCCTGGACGCCGCGGCGCTGGCCGCGCTGGCGCCGCGACCCGGTGAATACCGCTTCGCCACGCGCATGCGTGATGGCAGCCAGATCGAGCTGGACGCCGCCGCCGCCGAGGCCCGCCTGGCGCAGGTGATGCGCGAGGCCGACGCCGCCGGCTACGACCTGCTGGTGCCGCTGTGCACCGGCACCGCGATCGCGCCGATGCGCACGCTGGTGGTCGAGCCGCAGCAGGTGGTCGACCATCTGGTCGCCGGCCTGTCGCAGCACAGCCGCAAGGTCGGGCTGGTGGTGCCGCTGGAGGCGCAGGTCGACGCCTTCCACATGGCCGTGCCGCTGGAATGCCCGGCGGTGGTGGTGCATGCCTCGCCCTACGAAACGGACGCGGCGCGCGCGGCCGCCAATTTCACGCAGGCCGGCCGCGAATTGGCCGACTGCGATTTCATCGTCATGCATTGCATGGGTTACGCCGAACGCATGCGCCAGGCCGTGGCGCAGGCTTCGGGCCGCCCGGTCCTGCTGTCGAATCGTGTCGTCGCGCAGATGCTTGCGCAAATACTGGAATAAGGGAATCCACTTCATGTTCAGCCGTAGTTTGCAACGCGCCGCGGGCGCACTGTTCGTCGTCAGCACCCTGGCGGCCGCGCCGGCCATGGCCGCGGATGCCTGGAAGCCGACCAAGCCGGTGCGCCTGCTGGTCGGTTTCGCGCCCGGCGGCTCCGCCGACACGCTGGCGCGCCTGCTGGCCGAGCCGCTGTCGCAGCGCCTGGGCCAGACGGTCGTGGTCGAGAACCTGGCGGGCGCGGGCGGCAACATCATGGCGTACCGCCTGTCGCAATCGCAGCCCGATGGCTACACCATCGGCATCGCCGCGGCCGGCTCCATGGCCATCACCCACGTGCTCAACGCCAAGGGCACCAGCTACAAGCCGACCGACTTCACGCCCATCACGCTGGCCGCGGTGCAGCCCAACGTGGTCATCGTCAACAAGGACGTGCCGGCCAACAACCTGGCCGAGCTGAAGGACTACTTCCAGAAGACGCCGACCGCCACCTACGGCACCGCCGGTGTGGGCATTTCCAACCACCTGATCGCCGAGACCATGCTGTATAAGCTGGGCGTGAAGGTGCCGCACGCGGCCTACCGTGGCGCGGCCCCGGTCATCACCGACCTGCTGGGCGGCCACATCGCGATGACGATGGACAACATCTCCACTGCCGCGCCGCTGGCGCTGCAGGGCAAGGTCAAGGCCATTGGCGTGGCCTCGCTCAAGCGCTCGCCGCAATTGCCCAACGTGCCCACGCTCGACGAGCAGGGCCTGAAGGGCTTCGACATGCCGACCTGGCAGGGCGTGTTCGCCCCGGCCGGCCTGCCGGCGGACGTGCTGGCCGCCTACTACGCGGCGCTGCAGGACGTGCTCAAGCAGCCGTCGGTGATCGAGAAGATGGCCGGCCTGGGTTCGGAACCGGTCAGCGGCATGACGCCCGAGAAGTTCGGCCAGTTCCTGGAGAACGACCGCAAGCAATGGGCCGACATCGTGCGCGCCGCCAACATCAGCCTGGAACAATAAGGCCACCGCGCGCGCCGGCCTTGGCGGGCGCCGCAAACAAAAACGCCAGACTCGCGTCTGGCGTTTTTTTTGGCCCGGACGAACGCGGGCGTGTCAGGTCGGCAGCCGGGCCGCGATCTCGGCGATCAGGCGGCGCGCGGCATCGAGCTTGTCGGCGGCCGGCAGCGGGTGCGCGCCCTGCGCGTCGAACAGCACCAGTTCGGTGGTGTCGGCGTCCATCACCTTGTGCGCCAGGTTGCCCACCAGGAGCGGGATGCCCTTGCGCTGGCGCTTGGCCTCGGCGTGCTCGGCCAGCTTCTCGGTCTCGGCGGCAAAGCCCACGCACCACGGGCCGTCCGGCAGCTTGGCCACTTCGGCCAGGATGTCGGGGTTGGGTTCGAATTCCATCTGCGGCGCGCCGCCGCCTTCGCTGGTCTTCTTCAGCTTCTGGTTGCTGACGTTCTTGACGCGCCAGTCGGCCACGGCCGCCACGGCGATGAAGATGTCGGCATCGGCGGCGCTGGCCATCACCGCGTCGTGCATCTGCCGCGCCGTCATCACCGACAGGGCGGTGACGCCGCGCGGCACGGGCAGGGCGGTGGCGCCGGTGATCAGCGTGACGCGGGCGCCGGCCTCGCGCGCGGCCCGCGCCAGGGCGTAGCCGGTCTTGCCCGACGAGCGGTTGCTCAGCACGCGCACCGGGTCGACCGGCTCGGACGTGGGGCCGGCGGTCAGCAGCACGTGGCGGCCGGCCAGCAGCTTGGGCTGGAAGAAGGCGATCAGGTCGGTCAGGATTTCATGGGCTTCGAGCATGCGCCCGTCGCCGGTCTCGCCACAGGCCTGTTCGCCGGCTGACGGGCCCAGGATGCTGATGCCGTCGGCGCGCAGTTGCGCCACGTTGCGCTGGGTGGCCGGGTTGGCCCACATCTCGCGGTTCATGGCGGGCGCCACCAGCAGCGGGCAGGCGCGCGCCACGCACAGCGTCGACAGCAGGTCGTCGGCCATGCCGTGGGCCAGCTTGGCCATGAAGTCGGTGCTGGCCGGCGCGATCAGCACGGCGTCGGCGCCGCGCGTCAGGTCGATGTGCGCCATGTTGTTGGGCACCCGCGGGTCCCAGGCATCGACGAACACCGGGCGGCCGGACAGGGCCTGCATCGTCACCGGCGTGATGAAGTGCGTGGCCGCTTCGGTCATCACCACGTCGACGACGGCGCCTTGTTCGGTCATGCGCCGCACCAGCTCGGCGATTTTGTAGCAGGCGATGCCGCCGGTCAGGCCGAGGACGATGCGTTTGCGGGCGAGGTCGAGCATGGGTGTCGGACGGCGGTTTGAATGCCGTCAAATCAGGGAACGGACAGTGATTTTATTCCGCATTGCCGCATCGCGCCGTTCGCCATGCATGCAGGGGGGCTCAAATAGACAAAAACCCGGCCGAGGGCCGGGTTTCGAAGGGGGCGGGGAGGGCGTCAGGCGCGCGGCTTGCGGGCCCGCAGCAGCTCGTCCAGCACCAGCAGCACGGCGCCGCAGCTGATGCCGACGTCCGCCAGGTTGAAGGCCGGGAAATACCAGTCGCGCCAGTAGAACAGCAGGAAGTCCACCACGTGGCCATACACCACCCGGTCGATCACGTTGCCGATGGCGCCGCCCAGGATCAGGGTCAGCGCCAGGCAGAAGCGCGGCTGGCCGCGGGTGCGGCGCAGGATCACGGTGATGACCACGGCGGCGACGATGCCCAGGCCGGTGAACAGCCAGCGCTGCCAGCCTTCCTCGGACGCCAGGAAGCTGAATGCCGCGCCGCGGTTGTACAGCAGCGTGAAGTCGAAGAACGGCAGCAGGTTCAGGCGTTCGCCGTACTGGTACGAGGTGTTGAAGTACACCTTGGTCAGCTGGTCCAGGACGATGATGGCGAGGGCCAGCGCCAGCCAGCGTCCCACCCGTGCGGGCGGGGCGCTGGCGGGCGCCGCGGCGGCGTTGCCGTGGGGGCCCGCCATGCTCAGGCCTTGTCGCGGGCTTCGCCCGAGCCGAACAGGTTGGACACGCAGCGGCCGCAGATCTCGGGGTGATCCGGATCCTGGCCCACGTCCAGGCGCCAGTGCCAGCAGCGCTCGCACTTCTTGTGCTTGGACGGTGTCACCTCGATGCGGGTCTCGCCTTCGCCGGCGTGCACGGTGGCGCGCGAGACGATCAGCACGAAGCGCAGGTCGTCGCCCAGGCTGGCCAGCAGCTGCTGGTCTTCGCCGCTGGCGTACAGGTCGACCTCGGCCTGCAGCGACGAACCGATGTCGCCGGCCGTGCGCACTTCCTCCAGCTTGCGCTGGACCTCGGCGCGGATGGCGCGCAGGCGCGTCCACTTGGCCGACAGGGCCTCGGCGTCCGCGAACGGCGGCAGCGCGTGGTAGACCTCGGTGAAGATGGTGACGCGGGCGGCGTCGGCCTGGTGCTTCAGGGCCGAGCCCACCAGTTCCTTCCAGGCCTCTTCGGCCGTGAACGACAGGATCGGCGCCATCAGCTTGAGCAGCGTCTGGGTGATGTCCAGCAGCGCGGTCTGGGCCGAGCGGCGGGCCACGCTGTCGACCTTCGAGGTGTACAGGCGGTCCTTCAGGATGTCGAGGTAGAACGCGCCCAGGTCTTCCGAGCAGAACGTCTGCAGGCGCGAGACCGCCGGATGGAAGTCGTAGCGTTCGTAGTGGCCCTGCACCTCGGCCTGCATCTGCGCCGTCATGGCCAGCGCATAGCGGTCGATCTCGAACAGCTCGCCGTAGGGCACGGACTGCGACACGGCGTCGAAGTCGGCCAGGTTGGCCAGCAGGAAGCGCAGCGTGTTGCGGATGCGGCGGTAGCCTTCGACCACGCGCTTGAGGATCTCGTCGGAGATCGACAGCTCGCCCGAGTAGTCGGTGGAGGCGACCCACAGGCGCAGGATTTCGGCGCCCAGCGAATCGGACACCTTCTGCGGCGCGATCACGTTGCCGACCGACTTGCTCATCTTGCGGCCCTGGCCGTCCACCACGAAGCCGTGCGTCAGCAGGGCCTTGTAGGGCGGCTGGCCGTACAGCATGCAGCCGGTCAGCAGCGACGAATGGAACCAGCCGCGGTGCTGGTCGGAGCCTTCCAGGTAGAGGTCGGCGGGCCAGCCCAGTTCGGCGCCGTGCGAGCCGGCGAAATCGCCGTCCTTGCCGCCCAGCACGGTGGCGTGGGTGCTGCCCGAGTCGAACCACACGTCCAGCGTGTCGCGGTTCTTTTCGTATTGGTCGGCTTCGTCGCCCAGCAGCTCGCGCGGGTCCAGCGTCTGCCAGGCCTCGATGCCGCCTTGCTCGACGCGTTGCGCGACCTGTTCCAGCAGCTCGGCCGTGCGCGGGTGCAGCGCGCCGGTTTCCTTGTGCACGAAGAAGGCCATCGGCGTGCCCCACTGGCGCTGGCGCGACAGGGTCCAGTCCGGACGGTTGGCGATCATCGCGTGCAGGCGGGCGCGGCCCCAGGCCGGGTAGAAGGCCGTGGCGTCGATGCCGGCCAGCGCCGATTCGCGCAGGGTCGGGCCGCCGTCCTTGGGCTGCACGTCCATGCCGGCGAACCACTGGCTGGTGGCGCGGTAGATGATCGGCGTCTTGTGGCGCCAGCAGTGCATGTAGCTGTGCTTGTGCTTTTCGACGTGCATCAGCGCGCCGGCTTCCTTCAGGGCCTCGACGATCTTGGGGTTGGCGTCCCAGATCGACAGGCCGCCGAACAGCGCCAGGCTGTCGACGTACTTGCCGTCGCCCATGACCGGGCTGATGAAGTCGGTGTCCTTCATGCCGTGCTCTTTGCACGAGATGAAGTCTTCGATACCGTAGGCGGGGGCCGAGTGCACTACGCCGGTGCCCGAGTCGGCCGTGACGTAGTCGCCCAGGTAGACGGGGGCCTTGCGGTCGTAGGCGGCTTCGAACTGCGCCAGCGGATGGCGGAACTCGATACCCGACAGCGCCGCGCCCGGCGCGGTGGCGATGACTTCGCCTTCCAGGTTCCAGGCCTTCAGGCAGGCCTCGACGCGGTCGCGCGCGATCAGCAGCAGCGGGCCGAACTTGGGCGCGGGCGACACGCGCACCAGCGCGTATTCGATTTCGGGGTGCAGGTTCAGCGCCTGGTTGGACGGGATGGTCCAGGGCGTGGTGGTCCAGATGACGATGGCGCCGTCGTCGACCTTGTCCAGGCCGAAGGCCTTGGCCAGCTTGTCGTGCTCGGCGAACGGGAAGGCCACGTCCACCGCCGGGTCGACGCGGTCGGCGTACTCGACCTCGGCCTCGGCCAGCGCCGAACCACAGTCGAAACACCAGTTCACGGGCTTGAGGCCGCGGAACACGTAACCCTTGTCCAGGATGCGGCCCAGCACGCGGATCTCGTCGGCTTCATTGCTGAAGTTCATCGTCATGTAGGGACGATCCCACTCGCCCAGCACGCCCAGGCGCTTGAAGTCCTTGCGCTGGCGGTCGATCTGCTCGAGCGCGTAGGCGCGTGCCTTGGACTGCACTTCGGCCACGGGCAGGTGCTTGCCGTATTTCTTCTCGATCTGGATCTCGATCGGCATGCCGTGGCAATCCCAGCCCGGCACGTAGTGCGCGTCATAGCCGGCCATGTTGCGGCTCTTGACGATGATGTCCTTCAGGATCTTGTTGACCGCGTGGCCGATGTGGATGTCACCGTTGGCGTAGGGCGGACCGTCGTGCAGCACGAAGCGCGGACGGCTGCGGCTGGCGGCGCGGATCGCCTGGTAGACGTGGTTTTCCTCCCACTGCGCAATCCAGGCGGGCTCGCGCTTGGCGAGGTCGCCCCGCATGGGGAAGGGGGTATCGGGCAGGTTGAGGGTCTTTTTATAGTCCATGAACGGCAAAATAGGCGCGCGCGTTTCGCGCGTCTTCGGCGATGGCGGCAGTCAGGGAAGGGAGGTCAGGAAATTTTTCTTCGTCCCGCAGCTTTTGCAGGAATTCGATACGCACGAGTTTACCGTATGCGTTGACGGTCTCGTCGAGCAGGTGTGCTTCCAGCAGCACGCGTCCGCGGTCCTCGACCGTCGGGCGCACGCCCAGGCTGGCCACCGCCGGCAGGGCGCGCTCGGCCAGGCCATAGACCTGCACCACGTAGATGCCGGAACGGGCCGCGCAGCGCTCGGCCACCCGCAGGTTCATGGTCGGAAAGCCCAGGGTGCGGCCCAGCTTCTGGCCGTGGATCACGTGGCCGCTGATATGGAAGGGGTGGCCCAGCAGGTGGCGGGCCCGGTCCAGGTCGCCCACCGCCAGGGCGGTGCGCACCTCGGAACTGGAAATGCGGTGGCCGTGGCGGTCGGTGACGTCGGCCAGGGTCTGCACCTCGAAGCCGTGGCGCAGGCCGGCTTCGCGCAGCAGGTCGATGTCGCCGCTGCGCTTGTGGCCGAAGCGGAAGTCCTCGCCCACCAGCAGCCATTTGGTGTCCAGGCCGTGAACCAGCAGGTTCTCGATGAAGGCGTTGGCCGACATTTCGGCCAGGCGGGCGTTGAAGCGCTCGACCACCACCTGGGACACGCCGTAGCGCGCCAGCGCCGCCAGCTTGTCGCGCAGCCCGGAAATGCGGGTCGGCGCCAGCTCGGGGCGCTGGTTCAGCGTGGCGAAGTACTCGCGCGGGTGCGGCTCGAAGGTCATCACGGCCGGGGTCAGGCCCCGGTCGCGCGCGACCTGGCAGACCCGCGCCAGCATGGCCTGGTGTCCGCGGTGGACGCCGTCGAAATTGCCGATGGTCAGCGCGCTGGGAGCGCGCTGGGCGGGCGGCGGAAGGGATCGGTAGATGCGCAGCGGTGGTTTCACGAGCGAGAGTTTACAATTTTGGATTACGGGATTGTTCGTCATCCCCAATTTGGATCGCTCATCTTGCCGGAAACCTCTACTACAACGCGCCGCATCGTCATCCTGATCTCGGGACGCGGCAGCAACATGCAGGCCCTGGTCGAGGCCTGTCGCCAACAGGGCTGGCCGGCCAGCATCGCCGCCGTGATCGCCAGCCGCCCGGACGCCGCCGGCCTGGAATGGGCCGCCGCCCAGGGCATCGCCACCGCGGCGCTGTACCACAAGGACTATGCCAGCCGCGAAGCCTTCGACGCCGCGCTGGCCGCTGAAATCGACCTGCACGCGCCGGATTACGTCATCCTGGCCGGCTTCATGCGGGTGCTGACCCCCGGCTTCGTCAACCGCTACAGCGGCCGCCTGGTCAACATCCACCCGTCGCTGCTGCCGGCGTTCCCCGGCCTGCACACGCACGCCCAGGCGCTGGCCACCGGCGTGCGGGTGCATGGTTGCACCGTGCATTTCGTGACGCCGGTGCTGGACCACGGTCCCATCATCGCCCAGGGCTGCGTGCCGGTCCTGGCCGGCGACACGCCCGAAATGCTGGCCGAGCGCGTGCTGGAAGTCGAACACCAGGCTTTTCCGACCGCCGTGCGCTGGCTGGCCGAAGGCCGGGTTACCCTGACGAATGACCACCGGGTGGACGTGCAGGGCGATCCTGACCGCCTGTTCACCTGGTCCGCGGCGGCTTGAGCGCCGCCGTTGCGCACCGCGGGCCGCCTGACGGTCCCTGAATCGCTTTTATCGGGCGGCGCCTGGCCGCCCCACTGGAATACACCATGAGCAAACCCCAATCTCCGCGTTCCCGTCCGGCTGCCGAAGGCCGCGACGGCCGGTCCTTCTTCTCGCGCCCCAAGGGCGAGGCCCGCGGCGCGCAGGAACGCGCGCCCCGTGCCGAGCGCGCCGCCGGTGACCGCGAAGGCCGTCCGGACGAACGCCGCGACAGCCGTCCGACCCCGCGCCCGTCCTATGACGCGCCGCGCGGCGAAGGCCGCGGCGAACGCGCTTCCTTCGGCGACCGTCGCGAAGGCTCGGGGCGCCCGACGCCTCGTCCCGCCTACGAGGGCGGCCGCGGCGAGGGCCGTGGCGAGCGTGGCTCGTATGGTTCGGAGCGTCGTGAAGGCCAGGGCCGGGGCGGCGAACGCGGTTCCTTCAATTCGGACCGCCGCGAAGGCCAGGGCCGCCCGGATTCGCGTCAGTCCTACGGCTCCCAGCGCGGCGAAGGCCGTGGCGGTGAACGCGGTTCCTTCAATTCGGACCGCCGTGAAGGTTACGGCCGCCCGGATTCGCGTCCGTCCTCCGGCTCCCAACGCGGCGAAGGCCGTGGCGGTGAACGCGGCTCCTTCGGTTCGGACCGCCGTGAAGGCTACGGCCGCCCGGATTCGCGCCCGTCCTACGACTCCCAACGCGGCGAAGGCCGTGGCGGTGAACGCGGCTCCTTCGGTTCGGACCGCCGTGAAGGCTACGGCCGTCCGGATTCGCGCCCGTCCTACGGCTCCCAGCGCGGCGAAGGCCGTGGCGGCGAGCGTGGCTCCTTCGGTTCGGACCGCCGTGAAGGCTACGGCCGCCCGGACTCGCGTCCGTCCCACGGCGCTCCGCGCGGCGAAGGCCGCGATGGTGAGCGCGGCGCCTACGGTTCCGACCGTCGCGAAGGCCACGGCCAGCGCGACGCCGCGCCGCAAAAACCGCAATTCAACCGTCCGCGCCTGTCCTACGCCGCCAGCCGCATCGACCAGGTGCAGCGCGTGCTGGGCGAGATCCTGCAATGGACCTACCCGGCCGACGCCGCCCTGTCGCACTGGCTGCGCGGCCACCCCGGCCTGGGCGCGCGCGACCGTTCCGAGGTTGCCGAAGCCGTCTACGACGTGCTGCGCCACCTGCGCCGCTACCGCCAGTTCGGCGAAAGCGGCGTCGGCCCGGCTTCGCGCCGCCTGGCCATCCTCGGCCTGGCCGCCACCCTGGGCGCGGAAGCGCTGCAGGAAGGCCTGGACGCGGCCGAAGCCGAATGGCTGCAACGCGTGCTCCAGATCGACCTGGCGACGCTGCCCCGCGCCGTGCGCGGCAGCATCCCCGACTGGCTCGATGAGCGCCTGGGCGCCATGGAGAGCCCCGAAACCCTGATCGAGGCGCTCAACCGCCAGGCCAGCCTGGACCTGCGCGTCAATCCGCTCAAGGTCGAGCGCGACGCCATGCTGACCGAACTGCAACAGAGCGCCGGCCGCTACGAACCCGTGGCCATGCCGTACTCGCCCTGGGGCATCCGCATGGAAGGCCGTCCGGCCATCAACCGCTGGCCGCAGTTCGAGAACGGCAGCATCGAGGTGCAGGACGAGGGCAGCCAGTTGCTGGCCCTGCTGGTGGCCCCGCGCCGCGGCGAAATGATCATCGATTTCTGCGCCGGCGCCGGCGGCAAGACCCTGCTGCTGGGCGCGCTGATGCGTTCGACCGGCCGCCTCTATGCCTTCGACGTCTCGGCCGCCCGCCTGGCGCGCGCCAAGCCGCGCTTTGCCCGCAGCGGCCTGTCGAACGTGGTGCCGGTGGCGATCGACAGCGAGAACGACGCCCGCGTCAAGCGCCTGGCCGGCAAGGCCCAGCGCGTGCTGGTCGACGCGCCTTGCAGCGGCATCGGCACCTTGCGCCGCAACCCCGACCTGAAGTGGCGCCAGCACCCCGAGTCGCTGGCCGAACTGGGCCAGCTGCAGGAACGCATCCTCAACAGCGCCGCGCGCTGCGTGGCGCCCGGCGGCCGGCTGGTGTACGCCACCTGCAGCCTGCTGGCCGAGGAAAACGAGGTGCAGGCCGATCGCTTCCTGGCCAGCCACCCGGATTTCGAGCGCGTGGATGCGGCCGAGATCCTGGCGGCCCGCTGCGACAACCTGAAGCTGGAAGGACCCTACGTCCAGCTGCGTCCCGACGTGCATGGCACCGACGGGTTCTTCGCGGCCGTCTTCGAGCGCCGCAAGAAGGGCGAGGCCGCCGCGGAAGGCGAAGCCCAGGCCGAAGCGCCGGCGGCAGCGGCCGAGCTGACGGAAGCGGGCGCCGAAGCGCCGGAGGAAGTCGCCGCGCTGGCGCAAGCGGACGCCGAGACGCCCGCGGCGCAGGAAGCGGGGGAGCCGGTGACGGCCGATGCCCCGGCCGAGGCTGCTCAGGACAAGCCCGCCGCCTGAGCGGGCCGGTCCTCGCGCCGGCTCAGGGAGCCGGCGTGATGCCCAGCGTGGCGCTGTAGCGGCGGGTTCCGATGGTCTTGTTCTGGTACTTCACCTCCCAGGCCAGCGAATCCGACCCGGGTTGGTTGGCCTGGTAGACCAGTTGCGCGATCGGCACTGTCTTATATGCGCAACGGCCCGAGTCGCCGGACTGGCCCCGCGTCTGGACGATGCTGGCGACGCCCAGGCGCGGCTGCAGCGTGATGGTGACGCGTGGCGCGCGCAGCGCCAGGCAATCCGAGCCGCGGATCTCGTAATAGGACGCCAGCACAGCTACGTCCCCGGTTTTCAGCGACTGGGCGCTGGCGGGCGCCATGGCGGCCAGGCCGGTGATGGTCAGAAGGGCGACAAAATGGGGACGGATTTTTTCGAGGAACATCGCGGGAGGGGAACGGCGGTGACGGTGATGGCGGACCGAAGTGTGCGCCAGACGCGTGGCGCCCGCAAGACAGCGCCCCAGCCTGACAGGAACTTTAATCACGGAATGTAGCCAAAACGAAGTGCCCGACGTGGGCGCTTCCCGGCCCGGGACACGCCGTCATCGTCGCCAAGGGTCGCCGACTCGGTCGCGCGCCTGCCGCAGTGTGGTCAAAAGTAGGGCTTAGTCCTTGATTTCCCTCAAAAACTATTTTGAAACTCCATTGTCATAACGCGGCAAAGGTAAGCTAAACTTCAGGCACTCTTCAAGCGAGGCTCATTACAGCTTTATGGATTACATCCTCTCCTTCATTGCCGGCGGTCTGACCCAAGCGACTTGGTGGCAGGTCGTCGTTTTCACCCTGGTCGTGACGCACATCACGATCGTGTCCGTTACCGTCTTCCTGCACCGCAGCCAGGCGCACCGGGGCCTGGATCTGCATCCGGCCGTGATGCACTTCTTCCGGTTCTGGCTCTGGATGACGACCGGCATGGTCACCAAGGAATGGGTTGCCATCCACCGCAAGCACCACGCCAAGTGCGAAAAGGAAGGCGATCCCCATTCGCCCATCCTGTTCGGCATCTGGAAGGTGTTGTTCCGCGGCGCCGAGCTCTACCGCGAAGAATCCAACAACAAGGAAACCATGGCCAAGTTCGGCCACGGCACGCCTGACGACTGGCTCGAACGCAACGTCTACAGCAAGCACAGCCTGTGGGGCGTGCTGACCATGCTCGCCATCGACATCGCCCTGTTCGGCGCGATCGGCGTCACGGTGTGGGCGGTGCAGATGGCCTGGATTCCCTTCTGGGCGGCCGGCGTCGTCAACGGCATCGGCCACTACTGGGGTTACCGCAACTACAACAGCCCGGACACCAGCACCAACGTGTTCCCCTGGGGCATCGTGATCGGCGGCGAAGAGCTGCACAACAACCATCACGCCCACGGCACGTCGGCCAAGTTCTCGGCCAAGTGGTACGAATTCGACATCGGCTGGTGCTACATCAACATCCTGAAGTTCCTGGGCCTGGCCAAGATCAAGAAGGTCGCGCCCAAGCTCAAGCTGGATGATTCCAAGACCGGCATCGACCTGCGCACGCTGCAGGGCGTGATCACGCACCGCTACGAAGTCATGGCCCGCTACGCGGACGTGATCAAGAGCGCCGCCCGCGAAGAACTCGCCAAGCTGAAGGCCTCGCGCCAGGACGGCAACGCCGATTGCGGCTGGAACAAGCTGCACAAGGTGCGCCGCGCCATCCACCGCAACGAGGACATCCTCCAGCCGGAACAGCTCGAAGCCGTGGACAAGGCCATCGCCCAGAACCAGTCGCTGTCGACGCTGGTGCAGATGCGCCGCGAACTCGGCCGTATCTGGGAAAGCTCCAGCGCCAGCAGCGAACAGCTCCTCCATGACCTGCAGGCCTGGTGCCAGCGCGCCCAGCAAAGCGGCATCGCCGGGCTCGAGCAATTCGCTCAACGTCTGCGCCGCTACGCGGCATGATGCTAGAGAAGCTCAATCCTGAACAACGCGCCGCAGTAACGTTAGAACCGCAGCACGCCCTGGTCCTGGCCGGGGCGGGCAGCGGCAAGACCCGGGTGCTCACCACCCGCATGGCCTGGCTGATTCAAACCGGCCAGGCCTCGCCTTTTGGGCTGCTGGCCGTCACGTTCACCAACAAGGCCGCCCGCGAGATGCTGGCGCGCATGTCGGCCATCCTGCCGATCGATACGCGCGGCCTCTGGATCGGCACCTTCCACGGCCTGTGCAACCGCATGCTGCGCGCGCACCATCGCGACGCCGGCCTGCCGCAGACCTTCCAGATCCTCGACGTCACCGACCAGCTCGCCGCCATCAAGCGGCTGATGAAGGCCAACGGCGTCGACGACGAGAAGTATCCGCCGCGCGACGTGCAACGCTTCATCAACGGCGCCAAGGAAGAGGGCCTGCGCCCCGCCGACGTCGAAGCCTATGACGCGCACCGCCGCCGCCTGATCGAGATCTACCAGCTCTACGAAGCCCAGTGCCAACGCGAAGGCGTGGTCGACTTCGCCGAGCTGCTGCTGCGCGCCTACGAACTGCTGTCGCGCAACGCGCCGGTGCGCGAGCACTACCAGCGCCGCTTCCGCCACATCCTGGTCGACGAGTTCCAGGACACCAACACGCTGCAGTACAAGTGGCTGCGGCTGCTGGCCGGCGGCGGCGCGGCGATCTTCGCCGTGGGCGATGACGACCAGTCCATCTACGCGTTCCGCGGCGCCAACGTCGGCAACATGTCCGACTTCGAGCGCGACTACGCGCACGGCACCGTCATCCGCCTGGAGCAGAACTACCGCTCGTACGGCCACATCCTGGATTCCGCCAATGCGCTCATCGGCCACAACAGCGGCCGCCTGGGCAAGAACCTCTGGACCGACCAGGGCGAGGGCGAGCCGGTGCGCGTCATCGAGCAGCCCTCGGACGGCATGGAAGCGCAATGGATCGTCGACGAGATCCGCTCGCTGATCCACGAAGGCAGCCTGCGCCGCGAGATCGCCGTGCTCTACCGCAGCAACGCGCAGTCGCGCGTGATCGAGCACGCCATCTTCTCGGCCGGCATTCCGTACAAGGTCTACGGCGGCCTGCGCTTCTTCGAGCGCCAGGAAATCAAGCACGCGCTGGCCTACCTGCGCCTGATGTCCAATCCGCACGACGACACCTCGTGGATGCGGGTGGTCAACTTCCCGACGCGCGGCATCGGCGCGCGCACGCTGGAGCAGCTGGCCGACGCGGCTCGCGCGCATGATTCCAGCCTGTATGCGGCCGTGGCGCTGGTGGCGGGCAAGGGCGGCTCCAACCTGGCCCAGTTCGCCCAGCTGATCCATCGCCTGATCGAGGAAACGCGCGACCTGCCGCTGCCCGAAATGGTCGAGCACATGCTCGAGGCCAGCGGCCTGAACGCGCACTACAAGGCCGAGCGCGAAGGCGCCGAGCGCCTCGAAAACCTGAACGAACTGATCACCGCCGCGGCGGTGTTCGCGTCCGAGGAAAACTACGACGGCATGCCCGCCGGCGTGGTGCCCGACCAGGACACCTCCAGCACGCTGATGCCCGGCGTGGTCGATGCGCCGCCGGTGGTTTCCGATGGCCTGACGCCGCTGGCCGCCTTCCTGTCGCATGCCGCGCTCGAAGCCGGCGACAACCAGGCGCAGCAGGGCCAGGACGCCGTGCAGCTCATGACCGTGCACGCGGCCAAGGGCCTGGAGTTCGACGCCGTCTTCATCACCGGCCTCGAGGAAGGCCTGTTCCCGCACGAGAACAGCATCCTGGAACAGTCCGGCCTGGAGGAAGAGCGCCGCCTCATGTACGTGGCGATCACCCGCGCGCGCCAGCGCCTGTACATCAGCCTGGCGCAAAGCCGCATGCTGCATGGCCAGACGCGCTACGCCATGCGGTCGCGCTTCCTCGACGAAATCCCCGAGCAGCACCTGAAGTGGCTGTCGCCCAAGGCCGGCCTGGCGCCCGCCCTGAGCGCCGGCGGCGGCTGGAACGGCAACCGCGGCGACGCGTTTGGCCGCAAGCCGACCAACACCATTGCGCCGCGTCAACCGCGCGGCACGGCCTCCGGCGTCACGGTGGGCGACAAGCAGTATCGTGTGGGACAGGGTGTGCACCACGCGCGTTTCGGCGACGGCACCATCGTCAGCCTGAGCGGCGCGGGACAGGATGCCCAGGCGGAAATCCATTTCCGCGATGTCGGCGCCAAGACGCTGGCGCTGGGCATCGCCAAGCTGGATATCGTTCAAGGTTGAAAGACATGGCCAATCAAGACTCCCCGAAAGCCGAACTGGCATCGCTGCGCGCCGAAATCGACGAGATCGACCAGCAGATCATCCTGCTGCTCGGCGTGCGCTTCCGCTGCACGGACATGATCGGTGAACTCAAGCAGGCCAACGACATGGACTTGGTGGATCCGGTGCGCGAAGACCAGCAGGTCCAGCGCATCCGGCGCCTGGCCGAAGAGGCCGGCGTGCCGCCGGCCTTGGCCGAAACCATCCTGCGCGAAGTGATCGACACGGTGGTCGATCATCACACCCGGTTGCGCGAGCGTCCCTACTCGTGACGCGCGCCTGACGACCGCCGTCCGCGAGGGCGCGGCCGTCCGCGCAGCGAAAGGCCCATGGCCGCGGCATTGCCGCGGCCATTCTTTTTTCAGCCCGGCGCGGCGCGCTACAAGGTCTTGAGGAACGCCAGCAGGGCGTCGATCTCGGCCGGGCTCAGGTCGAGCGGCTTGATGTGCTCCGACTTGCGTGGCGCATACGGGTCCGGGGGATCGGCCGGCGGCGCTTCGCGGCCCATGCCGGCGTTGTACATCCGCAGCAGCCCCCGCAGGTCCGGAAACAGGCCGTTGTGCATCCACGGGCCGGCCTGCGCCACGTTGCGCAGGCTGGGCGTGCGGAATTTACCCAGGTCGGCGGGGTCGCGCGTGGCCTCATAGCGCCCCAGGTCCTGGTTGCGGCGGCCGTAGAACGACAGGCCGATGTTGTGGAACTGGTGGTCGCTCAGCAGCGGGCCGTTGTGGCAATTCATGCAGCGCGCCTGGGTGCGGAACAGGTGCAGGCCCAGCAGCTCGGTGTCGTCCAGCGCATCGGCGCGGCCCGACAGGAAATCGTCGAAGCGTGTTTTCTCCGGCCGCAGCGAGGCCACGTAGGCGGCCAGCGCGCGCGCCAGGCGGTCGGCGTCGACTGCGGATGTCGGTGTCGATGCCGCTGGCGCCTGAGCCACCGGTGTCGTAGCTGCCGTTGCCGATACTGTCGAGGCGGCCGCTGATGAAGCCGATGCAACCGTTGAAGAAGACGCTGCCGGCGCGCCGCCGAACGCCTCGAGGAAGCGCGCGGGATACATGTCGTTCTCCCGCAACCGAGTCACCGCCCCGACAGCGTCATGGTTCATTTCCCGCGGGTCGTGCAGCGGTCCTATCACCTGTTCCTTGAGGCTGGCCGCTCGGCCGTCCCAGAACAGGCGCGGCGCGAAGGGCGCGGCATACAGCGGCGTGGAGCGGCGTCGCCCCATCAGCTTGTCCTCTCCCACCGCCAGCGGCAGGCCGTCGGTGAAGGCGCGTTGCGGCTGGTGACAGGAGGCGCAGGAGACCTGGCCCTTGCGCGACAGGCGGGTGTCGAAGAACAGCATCTGTCCGAGCGTCACGACCGCCGGCCTGGCCACGTCGGCGGCCAGTTGCGTTTGGCCGGCATTCGCGGCGGTCCATTGCAGCGGCGGGCTGGAAGCCGGCGGGACGGCTGCCCATTCGATCCAGTGCACGCCGGCGTCGATCGTGGGTGCGGGCCATCCGGCGGCGGGGCCGGCATAGCGCGCACGCAGACAGGCGAGGTCCCAGCCCGCCTGCGCGTGGCAGGCGGGCGCATCGGCGACGGCGGGGGGATCGGCCTGGCCGGCGGCGGTGGCTGTATCGGCCAGCGCCAGGACGGCGCTAGAAGGGGCGGCACCGGGATCGGCGGCGCAAAGAAGCGGGGCGCAAAGAAAGGAGGCGCAAAGGAAAGAGGCGCGAAGATAGGAGGCGCCAAGACGGGAGGCGCCAAGAGGGACGGCCAGGGCGCCCGTCCGGGGCCTGGCGCTGCCACGCAGGGGCATGGATACGTTCCGGGTTGCGTTGATGTCAGACGTAGGACGCAACGACGGTGGCGATACCTCAGTGCCCAAGCGATGAATAATCTATATGGCTTTCGGCCTGTCGATTGGGCGCTGAGGCGCGAGCGGCCTCAGGCATCGAGAATATGGAATGCGCCGTCCGGATCGCGTGCGACGATGGCCCGTTTTTCTTCCTGGGAGAGCAGCGGTTCCAGGATGTAGTCGATGTAGGCCACGCCATCGGGCGCCAGCTTGATGCAGCCCGCGCTGTCCGCCTCGACGCGGTAGCCGGTGTAGGCGTTGGCGTTGATCACCAGCGCGCCGGGGTAGGGATCGGGGTGGGTGGCGGTCAATGCCCGCGTCTTGTCGTTGACCTCTTTGCGGTAGCGTTCCAGGGCCACGTCCTTGGGCAATGGGATGCTGCCGCGGCCGCCGTGGTGCATGATGAAGACGAATTCCCCCAGCGACATGTCGTCGGGGATATGGCGATTGGTGGCGGGGCTGGTGTACCAGGACACGTAGCGCGCCAAGTCGTTGTAGAAGGCGGCGGTCTGGTTGGACGGATCGTCCTTGCTGCCCAGCGTGTAGTGATGCTCGCGCCAGGCCTCGTTGGTGTACTGGAACAGTCCGGATGCGGTCGAACTGGGACTGGCGCTGTGCGAGGCGGCGCCGAACGATGATTCGAGGTAAGCGACGTCCGCCGCGATCTGGATGGTCGGGGCGTTGACGCCATGCCGCCTGCCGTGGGCCACGATGGCGGCTTTGATTCTGGTTTGGGCTCGGTTCAATGCCATGCGCGTGCTCCTGCGTGGTGGCGCGGCCCGCGGGTTCCAGCGGCGAGGCTGATACGCCATGGCCGGGATGGCCACGAAGCATGGTAGGGACAAGGCCGCCGGCGCTCCATGGTGTCTGGTCTGATTTGCGGTCAGAAGCGGTAGCCGACCTGGAGCCAGAGTTCGCGGCCGGATTGATAGGTGGCGTTGTTGCTTGCCAGCGTGGGATTACCGGCCACGATCGCGGGCATGCGGTTGAGCAGATTGAGGATGTCGATGGTCAGTTCGAGCCTGGGCATGACGGGGGGCTGCCACGAGAGCCGGGTGTCCCAGGTCCAGTACGAGGGCAGGCCGCCGGATTGATAGCGATCGAGGAAGGACGGGCCCGGGCCTCTGCCGACATAGATGATGTCGTCGCGCCTGCCGCGCCAGTTCAGCGTATGGGTCCAGGTCAGTCCGGCGCGTGGATAGACGCCGGTCAGCGTGAGCGCGGCCAATTGGGGCTGGTGGAAACTTCGCGGCGGCAGGTCGATGGTGCGGATGGGTGCGCCGTTGTAGATCACCCTGTCGTTGGGGCCGCGCGCGTTGTCGTCATAACCCTTGGCCAGGTCGGTGTTGGTCTTGCGCTTCTGCCAGCTCCATGAGACCTGCAGGTGCCAACGGGTCGGACCGGCTCGCCAGGGTTCCAGCGTGCGTAGCGTCAGGCTGACGGCGTCGGTCGTGGAGTTGCCGCCGTTGCGGTAGGTGAAACCGGTGTTGATCTTGCCGCTCTTGATCCACTGCCGCCGGCCGTCGCGGCGGACATAGCCCAGCAGGCCTTCCAGGCCCGCCATGCGTTGGCGCAGCGAGAATGCCCATTCGTCGTCATAGGGCATGCGCAGCCCGCTGTAGTCCACGGCAAAATCCTGTTTGCCGGCGGGCACGGGATTGCCGCGGAAGTCGGTCAACTGTTGCAGCAGGCGCAGGCGCCGGGCTTCCAGGGCGGTTTCCAGCACGGCGCCGCCGAAGTAGCGGGACCATCCTCCGCTCAGCACGGTGGCGCCTGATCCGAGCACATCCCAATCCAGGCGCGTGCGCGGCGCGACACTGTGGCTGCCGAACAGGCTCTCGTGGTCATAGCGCAGCCCGGCATCCAGCGCCAGGCGCCGCCACTCGACGCGATCAGAGAGATACAGCGCCGCCGTCTGGCTGCGCGCCCGCACCGTTCCCGGCCGCCACAGGTACCTATTGCTGTCTGTGTAGCCGCCCGTGCTGCCGTAGGTGCGCGTGTAGGCGGTCGATAGCTTCGGCCGCTTGAAGGCCGCGTCGATCCGCTGCGCGTCGATGCCCGCGTAGACGTTGTGCGTGAATGCCCGGGCGCGTAGCGGATCCAGATCGATCCGCCCCTTGAGCAGCACGGTGTCCTGCTGTTTTTGTTCCCGGCCGAAGCCGCCCTTGAAGTACACGGGCAGCCTGTAGGGGCGTGTCGTCACCCATTCGCGGCTCGTCGAACGGCGGTTGCTCATGGCATGGTCCCAGCCGGCCTGCAGGGTCAGGCGCGCCGCCGGCAATCGGTGTTCCAGGCGGGCGGCCAGGCCATACGCGCCATGGTTGTTGGCGTATTGCGTGTCGCGGGCCGTGTTGCTGGTCAGCGCTTCGCTGCGATCGCTGTATTTCAGCGTCAGATCGACCAGGGTGTCGGCGTCGGGGCGCACGCTGAACTTGCCCAGGAAGTTGTCGATGCGGTCGCGATAGTTGTTCGGCGTGCGCAGCGACTTGCCTGCGTCATCCGCGCTCAGGCCCCAGCGCGCTATCCGGGATTGCCGATGCGACATGGCCAGCACCATGCCCGCCTTGTCGTTGACGGCAATGTCCGCCACCACCGAGTAGAAGCGCTTTTGCCATCGAGGCGTGAAGCCCGGCTCGCCTTGGGTCCATTTGTTCTCCTGGCCCGGCGAGACGCGCTGGCGAGTCATGTTCGAGGTGTTCCACCGATAGTCGAACTTCAGGTGGTTCTCGCCGGAAAAGCGGCGCAGGCGTGCGTCCACCACGCCGCCATTGAATCGTCCGTATTCCACCGGCACGAAACTGTCGTGCACGTGCACGGCTTCCAGCAGGCTGGCGTCGATGAAATACGACTGTGGATTGCTGGGGACATTGCCGCCTACCTGGGCCAGGTTCTTGTTGGCCGGATCGACGCGGTTGGTGGCATCGATGCCATCGATCTGGAACAGGTTCTGGTAGGGACTGGCGCCGTAGAAGGAAATGTCCTCGACATCGAGCGAACCGCGATTCTGCGCGCCGTGGGCGCCGGGGTTGGTGCGCACCGCGGGATGCGTCGCTACCAAGGTGCTCAGATCTCGGTTGGACGAGGGTGTCGTGGCGATCTCCTGGCGGCTGTAGACGCGTTCGCCAAGCTGTTCGCCATAGACCCGCACGGGATCGAGCCGCGAGGTGTGGGTCGGGTCTGGCTGGTCGACGTAGATGAGGTAGCGGTTCGCGCCCTCCGCGCGCAATGCCAGGCCGGAGCCTTCCAGCATCTGGTCGAGCGCCAACCGGGCGGGAAACCTGCCGCGCACGACGGGAGAGACTTTGCCCGCAACCGCTGCGGGCGGGAACGATATCTCCAGGCCGGATTGACGGCCCAGCTCGATCAGCGCGTCGCCCAGGGGGAGAGCGGGGATGCATAGACGGACGGCATCGTTCAACGGCTGGCTGGCCGCGGGAGCGGCCAAGGCCAGCAGGAAGCAAAGCAGCAGCGTCGATGCTCGGGGGAGGGAATGGCGGGGCATGAGGGCGTCCTTGAGGCCGTTGTCGTCAGCAGTGGGACGCGGGGGGCGGGGGGATGCCTCAGTGTGGAAAGGGGGGATGCATGCGTCATGCCGTCTTATTCCCGCATCAGAAGCGGTAGCCGACCTGGAGCCAGAGTTCGCGGCCGGATTGGAAAGTATTGGGCGTGGTCTTTCCTCTTGGGTTGGTCGCGGTGAGCGCGGGCATGCGGTTCAGCAGGTTCAGCACCTCGATCGCGAATTCCATGCTGGGCACGGCAGTGGGCTGCCAGGTGAGCTTGGTATCCCAGGTCCAGTACGAGGGCAGGCCGCCGGATTTGAAGCGGTCGAGGTATTCCGGCTTGGGTCCCCGGCCTTCATAGATCGTGGCATCGCGCCTGCCGCGCCAGTTCAGCATGTTGCTCCAGGTGAGGCCCATGCGCGGATAGGCGCCGATCAGGGTGAGCGCGGCGACCTGGGGTTGGTAGAAACTGGTGGGCGGCAGGTCGATCGCGCGGATCTCGGCGCCGTTGTAGATCACGCGGTCGTCGGGATCGCGCGCATCGCCGTCATAGCCCTTGAGCAGGTCGTTGTTGGTCTTGCGCTTTTGCCATCCCCAGGTGGCCAGCAGGTTCCAGCGGGTCTTGCCGACGCGCCACGGCTCCAGCGTGCTGAGTGCCAGGGTGACGCTGTCAGTGGTGGATCGGCCGTCATTGGTGTACCGGTAACTGCCAATGCCGGTGCTGCGCTTGGTCCACTGGTCCCGGCCGTTGCGGTGCACATAGCTCAGCTGGCCTTCCAGCCCGGCCAGACGCTGGCGCAGCGAAACCGCCCATTCGTCGTCATGGGGCAGCCGCAATCCGTCGTAATCCACCCTATAGGGCTTGGCGCCATCGTCAACGGGATTGCCCTTGCCGTCGATCTCCAGGCGGCTCAGGCGATGGCGTTCGGCTTCCAGGGCGGTTTCAAGCACCTCGGCGCCGTAGTAACGCGACCATCCCGCGCTCAGGAGGGTGCCGCCGGCGCCGAACAGGTCCCAATCCAGGCGGGTGCGCGGCGACACGTTGTGGGTGCCGAGGAAGCTCTCCTGGTCATATCGCAGGCCAGCATCCAGGGCCAACCTGCGCCATTCGATGCGATCGGACAGGTACAGGCTTGCCATGTGGTACCTGACATTGACGGTGCCGGGCAGGTTGTGGCTCTTGTTGCTGTCCCGGTAGGCGCCGGCGCCGTTGTAGGTGCGCTTGTAGGAATAGGAATCCCGCAAGCGCTCGAACCCGGCGGTTATCTGGTTCAGATCGACGCCGGCATAGGAGGTATGCGTGAACGCGCCGGTGTTCCACGGATCCAGGTCGATGCGGCCTTTGAGGGTATAGCTGTCCTGCCGCGTCTGTTCCTTGCCGAAGCCGCCCGTGGTGTATTTCGGCAGCTTGTACACCACGTGGGTGACGAATTCGTTGTCGACCGATTGGCGGTTGCTGCTGGCACGGTCCCAGCCTGCCTGCAACGTCAATCGTCCGCCTTGCAATTGCCGCTCCAGATTGCCGTTGAGGCCATAGGCGCTATGGTTGTTGTCCCAGTGCGTGTCGCGGAAGGTATTGCTGGCCAGCCTTTCGCTGCGGTCGCTGTACTTCAACGTCAGGTCGGCCGTGGTATCAGCGCTGGCCAGCACGCTGAATTTGCCCAGGAAATTGTCGATGCGGTCACGATAGGTGTTCTGGGTAGCCAGGGGCTGCTCGCCCTTGTCGTCCGCGCCCATGATCCAGCGAGTGATGTCGGATTGCCGATGCGACAGGGCGAGCACCACACCAGACTTGTCGTTGAAAGCGATATCGCCCACGGCCGAGTAAAAGCGTTTCGTCCACGCTGGCGAGTATCCAGGGCTGCCTTGCGCCCATTTGGTTTCTTCTCCTTGAGCGACCTGCTGTCGGGTCATGTTCGAGGTGTTCCAGCGGTAATCGAATTGCAGGTGGTTCTGGCCGGAGAAGCGGCGCAGGCGCGCATCGACCACGCCGCCCGTGAAGCGGCCGTACTCGACCGGCACGAAGCTGTCGTACACCCGGACCTGGTCGATCAGGTGGGTGTCGATGAAGTACGACTGCGGATTGCTGGGCACGTTGCCAATCTGCAGGTTCAGGTTGCGGCTGGCCGGGTCCACCCGGTTGGTGGCGTCCGTGCCGTCGATCTGGAACAGATTCTGGTAGGGGCTGGCGCCATGAAATGAAATTCTTTCCACGTCGAGCGAGCCTCGGTTTTGTGAACTGGCCGCGCCCGGATCGGTACGCACCGCCGGATGCGTCGCCACCAGCGTGCTCAGATCGCGATTGGACGAGGGCGTCGCGGCGATTTCCTCGCGGCTATAGATGCGTTCGCCGGTCTGCTCGCCGTAGACCCGGACCGGCTCCAGCCGCGACGCCGAGAATGGCGTGGCCTTGTCGGCGAAGACGATGTAGCGCCGCGGCCCATCGGCGTGCAGCGCCAGGCCGGAGCCGGCCAGCAGGCGGTTCAACGCCAGCAGCGCCGAATACTCGCCTTGCAGGGCGGGCGAGACCTTGCCGGCGACGGCGGCCGGCGGGAAGGAGATTTCCAGGCCGGCCTGGCGGCCGAGCGCCAGCAGCGCGTCACCGAGCGCTTGGGCGGGAATGTCGTAGACGTGGGCGAGCGGGGCGCGCTGGGCCGCTGACGGCGCGGCCCAGGTCAGCGCCGTGCAGACGGCTGTGGCCCAGGCGCCGTAGCGGCGCCGGGACGAAGGAGTAAAGGAGAAAAGCATGGGGCGCCTCTGGCTGTTTTGAATTCAGCCAGAGGACGCGCCGGGCGGCGGCAGACCTCAGCGCCCGGACGGCGAAAACCCTGCATGCACCTGCAAGTTCAGACCAAGGGAAGGGGCGGGCGCCGCTTCAGAACCGATACCCCACCTGCAACCACAGCTCGCGTCCCGACTGGAACGTGCTGCGGTTGGTCTTCAGGTTGGGATTGCTGGCCGTGACCGCCGGCATGCGGTTCAGCAGGTTCAGCACTTCCACCGTGAATTCCAGGTTGCGCGCGAAGGTCGGCTGCCACGCCAGCTTGGTGTCCCAGGTCCAGTACGACGGCAGCTCGCCGGATTCGTAGCGGTCCAGGTAATCCGGCCGCGGACCGACGCCGACGTGGATGGTGGCGTCGCGCTTGCTGCGCCAGTTCAGTTTGTTGCTCCAGGTCAGGCCGGCGCGCGGGTAGGCGCCGATCAGCGTGAGCGTAGCGACCTGGGGCTGGTAGAAGGTGCTGGGCGGCAGGTCGATGGCGCGGATCTCCGAGCCGTTGTAGATCACCCGGTCATCCGGATCGCGCGCATCGGCCGTGTAGCCGGTGACCAGGTCGCCGTTGGTCTTACGCTTCTGCCAGCTCCACGATGCCTGCATGTTCCAGCGCGTCGGACCCAGGCGCCAGGGTTCCAGCGTGCGCAGCGTCAGGCTGACGCCGTCGGTGGTGGAAAAGCCGTCGTTGTTGTAGGTGTAGCCCGTGGCCTGCGTGCCGCTCTTGGTCCATTGGTCGCGGCCATTGCGGTGCACGTAGCTCAGCAGGCCCTCGATGCCCGCCATGCGCTGGCGCAGCGAGACCGCCCATTCGTCGTCGTAGGGCATGCGCAGGCCGCGGTAGTCCACGAAGTATTCCTTGCCGCCGTCGGTCACGGGCCTTCCCTTGCTGTCGAGCACCTGCCGGCGCAGGCGGCTGCGCTCGGCTTCCAGCGCGGTTTCCAGCACCTCGCTGCCGTAGTAGCGCGACCAGCCCGCGCTCAGCAGCGTGTCGCCCGAGCCCAGCACGTCCCATTCCAGGCGCGTGCGCGGCGACAGGTTGGTGTTGCCCAGGAAGGTCTCGCGGTCGTAGCGCACGCCCGCATCCAGCGCCAGCCGTTGCCATTCGATGCGGTCGGACAGGTACACGCTGGCCATGTTGTATTTCACGTTGACCGTGCCGGGCAGGTAGTGGACCTTGCTGAAGTCCTGGTAGGTGCCCTTGTTGTTGTAGGCGCGGCGGAACGAATACGAATCCTGGAAGCGCTTGAAGCCGGCGTCGATCTGCTGCAGGTCGGCGCCCGCGTACAGGCTGTGGGTGAAGATGCCGGTGCGCACGGGATCGAGATCGATGCGGCCCTTGAGGGTCCAGGTGTCCTGCCGCGTCTGCTCCTTGCCGAAGCCGCCCGCGGTGTATTGCGGCAGCCTGTAGGGTTGATAGGTCACCAGTTCATCGCCGACCGACTGGCGATCGCTGGTGGCATGGTCCCAGCCGGCCTGCAGCGAGACGCGGCCGCCCTGGAACAGGTGGTCCAGGTTGCCGCTCAGGCCGTAGGCGCCGTGGTTGTTGTCCCAGTGCGTGTCGCGGAACAGGTAGCTCGACAAGGTCTCGCTGCGGTCGCTGTACTTGAGCGTCAGGTCGGCGGTGGTGTCGGCGCTGGCGCGCACGCTGAACTTGCCCAGGAAGTTGTCGACGCGGTCGCGGTAGGTGTCCTGGCCCTGTTGCGGCTGGCCCTTGTCGTCCACCCCCATGTTCCAGCGCGTGATGTCGGATTCGCGGCGCGACATGGCCAGCACCACGCCGGATTTGTCGTTGAAGGCGAAATCGCCCACGGCCGAATAGAAGCGCTTCTTCCATTCGGGCGAATAGCCGGGCTGGCCCTGCGCCCAGCTGTTCTCCTCGCCCTCGGACACCTGCTGTTGCGTCATCTTCGAGGTGTTCCAGCGGTAGTCGAACTTCAGGTGGTTCTCGCCGGAGAAGCGACGCAGGCGCGCATCGACCACGCCGCCGGTGAAGCGGCCGTATTCGACCGGCACGAAGCTGTCGTACACGCGCACCGCCTCCAGCAGGCTGGTGTCGACGAAGTACGACTGCGGGTTGCTGGGGACGTTGCCGACCTGCAGGTTGAGGTTCTTGCTGGCCGGGTCGACGCGGTTGGTGGCGTCGATGCCGTCGATCTGGAACAGGTTCTGGTAGGGGCTGGAGCCGTGGAAGGAGATGTCTTCGACGTTGAGCGAGCCGCGGTTCTGCGAGCCGCTGACGCCCGGGTTGGTGCGCACCGCCGGGTGGCTGGCCACGAGCGTGCTCAGGTCGCGGTTGGACGACGGCGTTTCGGCGATCTCTTCCTGGCTGTAGATGCGTTCGCCGGCCTGCTCGCCGTAGACCCGCACCGGCTCCAGCCGAGAGGTGGAGAAGGGATGGGTCTTGTCGACGAAGACGATGTAGCGGCCCGGGCCGTCGGCGCGCAGGGCCAGGCCGGAACCGGCCAGCAGGCGGTCCAGCGCCAGCAGGGCGGAATACTCGCCTTGCAGGGCGGGCGATACCTTGCCGGCCACGGCGGCTGGCGGGAACGAGATCTCCAGGCCCGATTGGCGGCCGAGCGCGAGCAGGGCGTCGCCCAGCGCCTGCGACGGAATGTCATACACAATGGTGCGCGCGGGCGGCTGGGCGATGACGGGCGCGGCAATGGCCAGCATGACGCAAAGAAGGGCGGCCGAGGCGCTGGGCCGGCGTTTGCGGTCAAGAGGGAAAGGCATGAAAACGTCCTACGCTGTGTTGATGTCAGCCGTAGGACGCGGCGTAGGACGCAACCCCTCATTGCAAAGTTGATGAATAATTTATATTGATTCTTATTTACTGATTGAGAATCCCAGCGGAAGACGGCGAGCGCAGTCCGGGATATCGCGAGTAGCGGGGAGCGTGAAAGGGCGGCGTCGCGGGAAGCTGATGCGCCTGAGGTGCAGGCGATGCCCGGCCATGCGGATCGCGCCGAACCCGCCAGCCCTGCAAGAGAAATCCCTCAGCGCAGGATCAGCAGGCCGGGCAGATCGGTGATGCCGACCTTGGTCTGCGCCAGCAGCAGGTCGAGCGCGCGCTTGGGATCGGCGATGCTCGCCGTGCCGGACACGCGGGTGCCGCGCGCCAGTGCGCCCAGCACCAGGATGCGCTTGCCGGTGTAGCGCGCCAGCTGCGCGGCGGCGTCGGGCAGCGCGGTGTCGTTGAAGGCCAGCAGTCCCTGGCTCCAGGCGGGGGCGGTTTCGCGCGGCGCCGGGTCGCGGATCATGCCGCCGGCCGAGACCGTGATGCGTTGCCCCGGTTCGAGGATCTGTGGCTGCCCGTCGGCGCAGGCCTGGCATTGCACCGCCACCTGATGCTGGTAGACGGTGACGCGGGTCGCATCGGCATCGCGGGCGACCGCGTAGCGCGTGCCCAGCGCCGTGGCGTTGGCGTCCGCGGTGACGACCGTGAAGGCGGGGCCATCGGCGCCGCGGGGCGTCGCCTCGAACAGGGCCTGGCCGGCCAGCAGGCGCACTTCGCGCTTGCCCGCTCCGAAGTCCACGGCGATGGCCGAATGCGCGTCGAGGATAGCGCGCGAGCCGTCGGGCAGGGCGACGCGCAGCGGCTGCGTGCCGCTGGCGTAGTCGGCGCCCGGCTGGAAGTCGCGCAGGGTATAGGCGGCCATGCCCGCCGCCGTGACCAGCGCCAGGGTCAGTAGCGCGCGGCGTTTGCGCGGCGCACGGACGGCCAGCTTGCCGCGGTCGATCTCGCCCATGCGGCGCCAGACGCGCGCCAGGCGGTCGTAGGCGGCGGCATGGCGGGGATCGGCGTGGTACCAGGTGTCGAATTCGGCCTGTGTCTGCGCGTCCAGCGGCTGGCCGCCGTGGCGGATGACCCAGCGCGAGGCCTGTTCGTCGGCGGCCGTGGCGTTGCCGTGGGCGGCGGCCTTGTTCACGCGGTCAGGGCCTGGTCGCAGGCCAGCAGGATGCGCATCATGTGCTTTTCGACCGCGCTGACCGAGATGGCGAAGCGTTCGGCGATGGCGCGGTAGGTCAGGCCTTCGTGGCGATGCAGGACGAATACGTCGAGGCTGCGGCGCGGCTGGCGCAGCAGGGCGGCTTCGAGCCGGCGCAGCAACTGGTTGGCCGAGGCGACCTCCAGCGTGTCGGCCTCGAAGGCCGGCGGCTGCGCGGCGGCGTAGTCGGCGACCGCGCCCATTTCACGGCCGCGCCGGCGATGCCAGTCGGTGGCGATGTTGGCCGCCACCCGGAAGACATAGGCGCGGTCGTTGTCCGGAAGGGTCCTGTCCTTGAACTCGGCCAGCTTGATCCACGTGTCCTGGGCGCAGTCCTGGGCCACGTCGCGCGAGCCGGTGCGCATGGCCAGGAAGCCCAGCACTTCGCGGTAGTGCCGGAGAAATACATCGGTAAGCGAAGACATGTCGCTGACGGCGGGCGCCAGATAGAGTCAGATTCGCTGAATATTATAAATGATAATTATTATTGTTAATGCGTGTTTCACTGTCGCGGGAAAGCGCGGACGGCGCGCGCCGTCCGCACGTCGATCAGGCTTCGCCCTGTTCGATTTCTTCCAGCGAGCCCTGCAGTTCGAGCCACTGCTCTTCCAGCGTTTCCAGGCGCTTGCCGTGTTCGCCGTGCTCGGCCATGACCTTCTGGCGTTCAGCGCGGCGGGCGTCGGAATACAAGTCCGGGTCGGCGATGACGCCGTCCAGCGCCTGCAGCTTGACGCGCAGCTTCTCCATCTCGGTCTCGACCTTGGCCAGCTTGGCTTCCAGCGGCTTGCGCAGCGCCGACAGGCGTTGGCGCTGCTCGGCCTCGGCGCGGCGTTGCGCCTTGCGGTCGACCACGGCCTCGCCGTTCTCGGCGCTTTCGCGGGCGGCCTCGGCGCGTTCGCCGGCGTTGCGGGCGGCGAGCCAGTCGCGATAGTCCTCCAGGTCGCCGTCGAATTCGCGCACGGCGCCGTCGGCCACGATCCAGAAGCTGTCCACGGTGGTGCGCAGCAGGTGGCGATCGTGCGAGACCAGCAGCATGCTGCCGCCGAACTCGGCCAGCGCGGCGGCCAGGGCCTCGCGCGTCTCGACGTCCAGGTGGTTGCTGGGTTCGTCCAGCAGCAGCAGGTTGGGCTTCTGCCAGACGATCAGCGACAGCGCCAGGCGAGCCTTTTCGCCGCCGGACATCGGGCCGACCTTGCTGTTGACCGTGTCGCCCGAGAAGCCGAAGCCGCCCAGGTAATTGCGCAGCTCCTGCTCGCGGGTTTCCGGCGACAGCCGCGCCAGGTGGGCCAGCGGCGTGCTGTCCACGTCCAGCATGTCGAGCTGGTGCTGGTGGAAGTAGCCGATCGCCAGCCCGCGCGAGGCGCGGCGTTCGCCGGCCTGCACCGGCAGTTCCTCGGCCAGGGTCTTGATCAGCGTGCTCTTGCCGGCGCCGTTGGCGCCCAGCACGCCGACGCGGCTGCCGGCGCGCACCATCAGCGTCACGTCGCGCAGGATCGGCACATCGTTGCCGGCCGCGTCGGTATAGCCGGCCGACAGGTGTTCCAGCGTCAGCAGCGGATCCGGCACCTGCTCGGGCGAGGGGATGCGGATGTCGATGCCGGCCTCGGCCTGAAGCGGCGCCAGCACCTGCATGCGCGCCAGGGCCTTGACCCGGCTCTGGGCCTGCTTGGCCTTGGAGGCCTTGGCCTTGAAGCGGTCGATGAAGCCTTGCAGGCGCGCGGTTTCGCGGGTCTGGCGCTCGTAGGCGATGTTGGTCTGGCGCAGGCGCTCGGCGCGCTGCGTCAGGAAGTCGCCGTAGCCGCCGCGGTAGCGCACCAGCTTGGCGTGATCGAAATGCAGGATGGACTTGGCCACCGCGTCCAGGAACTCGGTGTCGTGGGAGATCAGCATGACGGTGCCGGGATAGGCGGCCAGCCATTTCTCCAGCCACAGCATGGCGTCCAGGTCCAGGTGGTTGGTGGGCTCGTCCAGCAGCAGCAGCTCGGACGGCGCCATCAGCGCGCGCGCCAGCGCCAGGCGCATGCGCCAGCCGCCGGAGAAGCTCGCCACCGGCTGGCTCCATTCGGCCGGCTTGAAGCCCAGGCCGGCCAGCAGCTGTTCGGCGCGCGAGGCCGCGCTCCAGGCGCCGGCCTCGACCAGCGCCGCCTCGACCTCGGCGATCTGCGTGCCCTGGTCGTCGGTGAGTTCGGCGCGGCGCGCCTGCAGCGCGCGCAGCGGCGTGTCGCCGTCGATGACGAATTCACGCGCGGGGCGGTCGTCGGCATGCAGTTCCTGCTCGACGCTGGCGATGCGCCAGCCGGCCGGCAGCGCCAGGTTGCCGGCGTCCAGGTCCAGCGCGCCGGTCAGCAGCGCGAACAGCGACGACTTGCCGGCGCCGTTCTTGCCGACGATGCCGACGCGCTCGCCCGGGTGCACCACGAATTCGGCATCGTCCAGCAGCACCTTGGTGCCGCGGCGCAGGGTCAATCCAGAGGCGCGGATCACGTCGTCAACTGTTCGCGGGTCAGCAGTAGCAACTGGTCGGAGGCTTCTTCCGTATCCAGCCACACCGGCGACAGCTCAGGGAAGGCGGCTTCGAAGAAATCGCGCTCGTGGCCGATTTCCAGCACCAGCACGCCGTTCTCCGACAGGTAGCGCGGCGCGGCCTGCAGAATGCGGCGCACCAGGTCCATGCCATCCGTGCCGCCGGCCAGGGCCAGTTGCGGCTCGTGGCGGTATTCCTGCGGCAGCACGTCCATCGAGCCGCTGTTGACGTAGGGCGGGTTGCAGACGATCACGTCGTACTGGCGTTCGGGCAGGTTGTCGAATAGATCGCTCTGGTGCAGCGCCAGCCGGTCGGCCAGGCCGTAGTCGTCGACGTTGCGGCGCGCGACCTCGAGCGCGTCGGGCGACACGTCGACGGCGTCCACCTGGGCATAGGGGAAGGCCAGCGCCGACAGGATCGCCAGGCAGCCCGAACCCGTGCACATGTCCAGCACGCTGTCGACGGCCTGCGCGTCCTGCACCCAGGGCGACAGGCCTTCGTCCAGCAGCTCCGCGATGGGCGAGCGCGGCACGATGACGCGCGCGTCCACGTAGAAGCGATGCCCGCGCAGCCAGGCCTCGTTGGTGAGATACGCGGCCGGCACGCGCTCGGTGACGCGGCGGTCGATCAGCTCCAGCACGCGGTTGCGTTCCTCGCTGAGCACGCGGGCGTCCAGGAAGGGCTCCAGCGTGTCCAGCGGCAGGTGCAGCGCGTGCAGGACCAGATAGACCGTCTCGTCCCAGGCGTTGTCGCTGCCGTGTCCCAGCGCCACCTGGGCGGCGTTCAGGCGCGATACGCCATAGCGGATCAGGTCGCGCAGGGTCAGCAGTTCTTGGCGGGCGGATTGATACATGAGAGGCTTCTTACTTGGCGGGCAGGAGGTTTTCCAGCGTGCGCCGATAGATGTTTTTCAACGGGTCCAGCGAGGCCAGCTCGATGCGCTCGTTGACCTTGTGGATCGTGGCGTTGCAGGGGCCGAACTCGATGACCTGCGGGCAGATCTTGGCGATGAAGCGGCCATCGGACGTGCCGCCGGTGGTCGACAGCTCGGCCGTCACGCCGGTTTCCTCGCGGATGGCCTTGACCAGCGCATCCGTCAGCGAGCCGCGCGGGGTCAGGAAGGGCTCGCCGCCCAGTTCCCAGTCCAGCGTGTATTCCAGGCCATGGCGGTCCAGCACTTCGTGCACCCGCGCCTGCAGGCTTTCCGGCGTGCTGGCGGTGGCGAAGCGGAAGTTGAACAGCGCCACGGCGTCGCCCGGCACCACGTTGGTGGCGCCCGTGCCCGAGTTCAGGTTCGAGACCTGGAACGTGGTCGGCGGGAAGTACTCGTTGCCCTGGTCCCACTCGATCGCGACGATCTCGGCCAGCGCCGGCGCCAGCTGGTGCACCGGGTTGCGCGCCAGATGCGGGTAGGCCACGTGGCCCTGGATGCCCTTGACCGTCAACGTGCCCGACAGCGAGCCGCGGCGACCGTTCTTGCAGGTATCGCCGAGCACGTCGCCCGAGGTGGGTTCGCCGACGATGCAGTAGTCCATCTGCTCGCCGCGCGCCTTGAGCGCGTCACAGACGATGGCGGTGCCGTCGATCGACGGGCCTTCCTCGTCGGACGTGATCAGGAGGGCGATCGAGCCGCCGTGCTGCGGGTGGGCCGCCACGAATTCCTCGGCCGCCACCACGAAGGCGGCGATCGAGCTCTTCATGTCGGCGGCGCCGCGGCCGTACAGGTAGCCGTCACGCTCGGTGGGCACGAACGGGTCGCTTTCCCACTTCGCGCGCGGGCCCGGCGGCACCACGTCGGTGTGGCCGGCGAAGACCACCAGCGGCGCGGTGTTGCCACGGCGCGCCCACAGGTTGGTGACGCCGCCCTGGGCGATGGTTTCGCAGGTGAAGCCGATGCGCGCCAGGCGCGCGGCCAGCGTCGCCTGGCAATCGGCGTCCGCCGGGGTCACCGACGGACGGGCGATCAGGTCCTTGACCAGATCCAGAACAACCGAAGCCGCCATTACGCCCTCAGCAGATCGTTGATGCTGGTCTTGGCGCGGGTCTGCGCGTCGACACGCTTGACGATGACGGCGCAGGCCAGGCTGTGCGAGCCGTCGGCCGAGGGCAGCGAGCCCGGCACCACCACCGAGCCCGACGGCACGCGGCCGTAGGTGATCTTGCCCGTGGCGCGGTCATAGATCTTGGTGCTTTGCGACAGGTACACGCCCATGGCCAGCACCGAGTTCTCTTCGACGATCACGCCTTCGACGACTTCCGAGCGGGCGCCGATGAAGCAGTTGTCTTCGATGATGGTGGGGTTGGCCTGCAGCGGCTCGAGCACGCCGCCGATGCCGACGCCGCCGGACAGGTGGACGTTCTTGCCGATCTGGGCGCACGAGCCGACGGTGGCCCAGGTGTCGACCATGGTGCCTTCATCGACGTAGGCGCCGATGTTGACGTACGAGGGCATCAGCACCACGTTGCGGCCGATGAAGGCGCCGCGGCGGGCGACGGCGGGCGGCACCACGCGGTAGCCGCCTTGCTTGAAGGCGTTGTCGCCGTATTCCGAGAACTTGAGCGGCACCTTGTCGTAGAACTGCAGCGGGGCCTGGCCCATGATGGCGTTGTCGTACAGGCGGAACGACAGCAGCACGGCCTTCTTGATCCACTGGTGCACGACCCAGTCGTCGTTGATTTTCTCGGCCACGCGCAGGCGGCCCAGGTCCAGCCCGTCGATGGTGTGTTCGACGGCTTCGCGCACTTCGGCGCTGGCGTCGGAGGGCGACAGGTTGGCCCGGTCGTCCCAGGCTTTTTCGATGGTGGTCTGCAGGTCGAGAGTCATAGCGGCTCAGCTTTTCAAAAAAGGTTGATCAAACAGAAGTATGTACGAAATGGGCGATGCGTTCGGCCGCCTGCACGCAGTCGGCCAAAGGCGCCACCAGGGCCAGGCGGATGCGCCCCTGCCCAGGATTCACACCGTGCGCCTCGCGCGCCAGGAAACTGCCCGGCAGCACGGTAACACCGGTACGGCCATAAAGGTCGCGCGCAAACGCGGTATCCGAACCCGGGGTGGCCGCCCACAGGTAGAACGAGGCCTGGGGACGCTGCACGTCCAGCACGTTCCGCAGGATCGGCAGCACGGCCTCGAATTTCTCGCGGTACAGGCGGCGGTTGTCCTTGACGTGGGCCTCGTCGGTCCAGGCGGCGATGCTGGCCGCCGACACCAGCGGGCTCATGGCGCTGCCATGATACGTGCGGTAGCGCAGGAAGCGGCCGATCAGCGCGGCGTCGCCCGCCACGAAACCCGAGCGCAGGCCCGGCACGTTCGAGCGCTTGGACAGGCTGGAGAACGCCACCAGGTTGCGGTAGTCGTTGCGGCCCAGGCGGCGCGCCGCCTGCAGGCCGCCCAGCGGCGGATTGCCTTCGTCCAGGTAGATCTCGGAATAGCACTCGTCGGAGGCGATCACGAAGCCGTGGCGGTCGGACAGGGCGAACAGGTCTTCCCATTCGTCCAGCGTCATGACGTTGCCGGCCGGGTTGCCGGGCGAGCAGACGAACACCATGCGGGTCTTTTTCCAGACCTCGTCCGGCACCTGGTTCCAGTCGCAGGCGAAATTGCGCAGCGCGTCGGCGTTGACGTAGTAGGGCGTGGCGCCGGCCAGCAGCGTGGCGCCCTCGTAGATCTGGTAGAACGGGTTGGGGCAGATCACCACCGACCCGGCCGCCGGATCGATCACCGTCTGGGTGAAGGCGAACAGCGCTTCGCGCGAGCCCAGCGCCGGCAGCACCTGGGTCTCGGCGTCCGGCGCCGGAATGCTGTAGCGCGACGCCAGCCAGTTGGCGATGGCCTGGCGCAGCGCGGGATCGCCCTTGGTCGACGGGTACACCGACAGCCCGCCAAGGCTGTCGCGGATGGCCTGCGCGACGCGCTCCGGCGCGGCGTGTTTGGGCTCGCCGATCGACAGGTTGATGGGCGTCAGGCCGTCCGGCTGCGCGCTGGCCGAGGCCAGCAGGGCGCGCAGTTTTTCGAACGGGTAGGGGTGCAGGGCATCGAGGCGCGGATTCATGACGCAAGATTTTAACAAGCAAGCTACAATAGCGGGCTTGGCCTATCGCGAAGGTGGCGAAATTGGTAGACGCACCAGGTTTAGGTCCTGACGCCGTAACAGGTGTAGGGGTTCGAGTCCCCTCCTTCGCACCAACCCTATTCGGATGGTGATTGGCGCCGCGCCGACACTGTCCCACGACCCCGAGACATGCTTGTGTCTCGGGGTTTTTTCATTTTGCTCCCTTTGGAATGTCCTTATTAATCAAATGGTTGATCAATCGGTTGATTAATCTTGATGGGGCGGAAGGGTTGAATGCCGCCGGAGCGGCACGGCGGCCGACAGAGGCAGGATAGGCCCCGGACTAACGTGTCTGTTCCGCAGCGTCTGTACCGCAGCGTCTGTACCGTATTTCCCTCGCTTGTTATAAAGAGGCCTCAGGCTTTTCTTGTCGAGCGAGGGTAAATTGTTGTCGATTCAATCACTTGGCCGCGGCGCATTGATGTTGTTGCTTGCCGGGCTCGCAGCAGGCTGTTCTTCCTCCTCCCCCCTGAATGTCTGGTCGGCGCCGGCGTCGTCATCCGGTCCCGATTCGTCGCGCGTCAGCCTCGAATGCCGGGTGAGCCGCAGCAGCTGCCTGTATGACGGCAAGTACGAAGTGGGCGAGCGCGATTACGCCGAGGACGAGGCCAAGCGCCTGAACCGCGCCGAATTGGACAGACTGCGCCGCGCCGCCGGCAATTGATGGGACATGATGGCCGGCGCGGCCTAGCGCGCCGCGGCGTGCAGCCGGATGCGGAACGTCGCCTGCGGATCGTTGAAGGCGCTGGCGCTGTCGGCGCCGATGTCGATGCGCGCGTTGCCGGCGTTGGCGTATGACTTGTTCGAAAAGTGCTTCACCACGTCGCGGCCGGCGGCGATGTCGGCCAGGTGGATCGCCGGACTGAAGTCGACCTGCCCATGGCGCAGATCGGCGGTCACGCCGACCAGCGCCCAATGGCATACCCCCTTGCCGTAATAGTCCTCGCCGCGGAAGCGGTCGAGCAGGATTTCGGCGCGATAGCCGCCATCGGCGGCGGGCTCGAATATGACGGGCACGCGTTGCTCCGGAACGACCGTGGCGCCAGTGACGGCGGTCAGCGGCACGCAGTCCGGATTCTCGACCCGGTAGTCGGCATGGCCGTCGATGCGCTCGAAGGGACCCGGCGCGCCTTCGATGCGCACGCTCAGGTCCACCCGCTGGCGCGCTTGCGGATCGGGCTGCGCCACGACGTTCGCGGCCAGCGCGCAGGCCGGAACGGACAGGGCCGCCATCAACGGCAGGGCAATCGGGACGAGGCGGCGCGTCATGGCGTTCAGCGGGCCGGCTTGGCGGGGGCCAGCGTTTCGTACTGGTCGATCTGGCCGACGTCGACCCAGCCGGCCGCGCAGTCGCCCTGGTAGTCGCCCGCCTTGGTGCGTTCGCAGGCCTGGCCGCGCTTGGCCTGTTTCCAGTCCACCGGCAGGTCGGCGTCCTTGCACAGGTCATTGCCGCGGCAGGCGGGCACGCTGGCGGTGGGCACGGCGATCACGTAGTGGCGCTGTTCCTCGCCCTTGCGCACCATGGCGGGAATGCAGACGAACTGGCGATCCATCACGTGGGCGACAACCTTGCCCTGGCCGTCGACGCGGTCGTTCAAATCAACGCCGCCGTCGGCGGCGATCGAGCCGAACGCGGCGCCTTCGCCGCAGTTGTCCAGGTACATCACGGTGTAGCCGTCGGCGCTGCATTGCGCGCCGTTGCCGCCGGCGGCGTGGCACTCGATTTTCGAGGCGGGCGTCATGGCGGTCAGTTTGGCCTGCGCGGTGGCGACCGAGGCGGCGGGAGCGGCCAGGGCGGCGCCGGCGCAGAGGCTGGCGGCCAGGGCGGCGAACAGGCGAGGCAGGGAGATCGTCATGGGTGCTTCCATTGGGTGATTGGAGAACAGGGTGGGGCAGGCATGGATCAGGTGGCGGCGGTGGCGGGGGCTTGCGGCTTGCCGTAAAACACCCGCGCGCAGGCCGCGCCGCTTATCAGTCCGGGCAGGCCGCCCAGGAACAGCGGAAAGCTCAGCTCGGGCAGGGTGTAGTCGCGCACCGCAAAGCCCAGCAGGAAAACGAAGGCGTAGAGACCGCCCAGCAACCCTGGCCAGCAATACGAGCGCCATGACACGGCGGCGGGGCGGCAGGCGCCCGCCACCAGGCCGCACAGCAGCGCGGGCACGCCGCCGTACAGGTATGACCAGGGCACCAGGAAGATCGACGTGAACAGCGCCTCGACGCTTATCGTGGAGATGGCCATGAACAGCGCGAAGACCAGGGTGCCTATCGGCGGCCCCAGCGCGGCGAACAGGGCGGCGCCGGCGGCGGCCGAGCGGGCCATGTCGCCGGGCGTCTTGCCGGCGGGTCGGCGCACGATGCGCCACGTCAGCACGCCCAGCGATGCGGCGGCCAGTACACACACGGATAACAGCAGCACAGCGTGGTTTCTTATGCGTCGGTGGGTTTGTTGGGAAACAGGTTCAGCGACAGGATGGCGTCGGGATACGTCGCCAGCAGCATGCCGGACAGGTGGCCATGCAGGGCGCCGAACAGCGGCCAGGTCAGCGCTTCGCTGCCGGGCAGCAGGTCCAGCAGCATCAGTTGGCCGGTGCGCACGGTGCCGACGAAGTAGGCGCGTTCGTCATGCTGGCCGGTGGGCGTGGCGCGGTAGATCTTGGTGGCGCGGCCGCTGTCGTCCTTGCGCCAGCTGTTGCCGCTGGTGGTGGTGCGGGCGTTGATGGGGGCGATGTCCGCCTGGATGGTTTCCCAAAGGGTGCGGGCGTTGGCGGCGTATACGACGATGGTCATGGTGGGCGCTGTCCTGTGCGAAAAACGGGGAACGCGAGGCCGAGCACCGCAAAGTTACCAATCCCGCCGCGACACGGCAAGCGCCGGCGCGTCGTGCCGTTCAGTCGCCCGCCAGTTCCCGCAGTTCGGCGGCGCGGCTGATATTGAGCAGCATCGGGCAGTACTCGTACATGGGCGAGCCGACATGCGCCCCGGCCAGGTCGCACTGGCCGTTGCGATAGACCAGCCAGGCCTTCTGGGTCTGTTCCAGCTTGGCCGCGTCTTGCGGGAAATCGCTGGCCAGGCGCGCCTGGATCCGCGCGTAGAGCGCGTTGATTTCCCGCTTGGCGGCCGCCGAGACGCCTTCCGCGCAGGCGCCCACGGTGCCGTTGTTGGTGACGCCCGCGTCGCGCAGGCAGCGGTCGTACTGGCCCATGTAGTCCGGCGTGGAGGCGCCCAGTGCCAGGGCGGGAGAGAGCAGCAGGGAGAGCGCGAGGGCGTGTCGGATCATGGCGGCGTGGATTGGAAAAATGGGCAACGCGCACCGGGATATCTGCGCGTGGGCCAAGCATACCGCCAGTCGCCCATCGGCGTTTTCCTGGCCGACGCCGCGCCATGTCCAGGGGGGCGGGCGGTGTCCGCGGCAAGCTGTTCGGCCTAGCCGCATTGCATCATGGCCCGGGCGGTGATCGTCAAGTACTGTCAAGAATCAAAACGAATTTGCATTGTTTGAAAGTCGCAATTCGCGTCGCGGGCTACCGTCGGGTTTTCTGTTGCGGAGGCAAGTCATGTATCCCCTATCGAAGCGCTGCGGCGCGGAATTCTTCGGCACCTTCTGGCTGGTGCTGGGCGGTTGCGGCGCGGCGGTGCTGGCGGCCGGGTTTCCGCAGCTGGGCATCGGTTTCGCCGGCGTGGCGCTGGCGTTCGGCCTGACGGTGCTGACCATGGCGTTCGCGGTCGGCCATATTTCGGGCGGGCACTTCAATCCCGCCGTCACGGTCGGGCTGGTGGCCGGCGGCCGGTTCCCGGCGCGCGAGATCCTGCCGTACGTGGTGGCGCAGGTGCTGGGCGCCATCGCCGCGGCGGCGGTGCTGGCGGTGATCGCCGACGGCAAGCTGGGCTTCGACCTCAAGGGCAGCCATTTCGCCGCCAACGGCTACGGCGCCTATTCGCCCGGCAAGTACTCGATGGCGGCCGCGCTGGTCACCGAAATCGTGATGACGGCGGGCTTCCTGTTCGTGATCCTGGGCGCCACCGCCAAGCGGGCGCCGGCCGGCTTCGCCGCCATTCCCATCGGCCTGGCGCTGACGCTGATTCACCTGGTCAGCATTCCGGTCACCAATACGTCGGTGAACCCGGCGCGTTCCACCGGCCCCGCGTTGTTCGTGGGCGGCTGGGCGCTGGAGCAGCTATGGCTGTTCTGGGTGGCGCCGATCGTCGGCGCGATCATTGGGGCGCTGGCCTACCGGCTGGTGAGCGAACCGGCCTCGCAAGCGTAGGGAGCGGGGCGGACTGGCCCCGGTCAATCCATGGCCCGCAGCTGGGCCAGCTGCGCATCGCTGGGAAAGCCGCGGGTGCGGTAGCGGACCGGGTAGAGGTTCTCGCGTTCGAGCAGCGGCGCCAGCAAAGCCAGGGCCTGTTCCCAGCCGACCACCCGGACTTCGCCGATCTCGTCGGCCGCGTCCGGACGCACCAGCGCCAGGCGGTCGACCTCGGGCAGCGAGGTGTCCACGCCGCGGGTCCAGGTCGCCAGCGAGAACGAGGCGTCGGCGTCGCCGTTCTGCGCGAACAGGTTGTAGGTGGCGACGAACACGTCGACGCCCTGTTCCTCGTAGAGATGGTCCAGCGCCTCTTTCTGGGCGTCGTAGTCGCCCTTGGCCAGCATGCGCCCCAGGTAGGCCTGGCGTTGCCGCAACTCATCGTGCGGCGGCGCGAAGCGCTCGACGCCGGCCTCGCCATAGCGATACATACAGGGCGACACGGGACGGCCGTGCGGGATGACCTGCTGGCACAGCTCGACCATCTTCATCAGGCCTTCGTCGTCGTTGTCGCCGCTGACCAGCAGCAGGTCGCGCGTCGGCATCATGAAGACCGGCCGGCCGCGCACGGGGACGCGCTCCAGCATGTCGGGCAGCAGCACGCGGCTGATGTCGTAGCCGTCTTCCCAGCCGCCGCCGTAGACGCCGGGCGCCACCTCCACGAAGTTGTCGGCCGAATCGCGCAGGTTGTCGATGGCGATCGCCAGCGCTTCGTCGAACGTGATGCCCCACGAGGCCTCGGGCCCGTTGGTGAGGGTGGCGATGGATTCCGGCCGGTCCAGCGCCAGCAGCACCACGCAGTCGTCGCCAAACGGGCGCAGGGCAGGCTGGAACGCCGCGTCGTTGCCGTCGTTGCGCAGGTGGTGCATGCGCACGGCCTCGACGGCGCTGCGGCCGCGGATCACCGGGCGCAGCAGGGGGCGGGCGTCGGCCAGCGAGTGCGGCATGGCCTGGCCGCTGCTGAGCAGGGTGGAGACGTAGCCCTGCAAGGCGCCCTGGCGCTGGCCGCCGCGGGCGTCGCAATAGGCGTGGTAGGCGTTGTGCAGGTTGAAGTAGGCGCTGTCGCCGTGCAGCAGGCGGAATTCATCGGCCTTGTAGGTGAGCTCGCCGTTGTAGCCCCGTTGCCGGACGGCGGCGATGAAAAGCGTGGCGAACTGGTCTTGCGTGGGCTTGCGCCGGAACAGCGAGTCTAGGAATCCCATGCTTTTCTCACCTGGTGGAGGCGTCGCTATGCCGGTCTGGCGTGTAATCGCGGCTGGCCGAGCTTGAACCAGGCCCGGGCGATGTGCTGGCCGCGCACTTCGTAGATCGCGACGACGTCGATCTCGCCGGGGCCGTCGGCGAAGTTGCGGGTGACGATCTCCTGGTCCACCACGACGTCGCCGTTGACGATGCGGTTGACCAGCTTGCCGTGCAGGTCGGGTTCCTGGAAGCGTTCGACGTGGCGCGCGCGGATTTCGGCGCGGCCGCTGGCCAGCAGCGTGTCGGGGAAGGCGTAATACTGGCAGTCCTCGGCCCAGGCCGGCATGAAGGCGTCGATGTCGCGGGCGTTGTAGGCGTCCAGCTGCCGCTGCACCACGTCGGCGGGGCCCGCGGGGGCCGTGTCGCGCACGGCGGCCTGCTGGCGGATGCGCGCTTCGGTGTCGGCATCGAGCAGACGGCGGATCTCGCGGAACAGGGGCTGGGCGTCGGTGTGCTTGCGGCCGTAGTCCAGGTTGAACGCATAGTCGAAATCCGGGGCATTGGCGCCCTGGTTATGTTGCAGCAGCGTCTCCAGCTTGTCCATCGCCTTGACGGCCCGGGCCTCGGGCGAGCCGGCGTTTTCATAGTCGTCCCACAGCGCCAGCAGCCGCGCGCGCGCCGCGGCGTCCAGCGGGGCGGCCAGCTGCAGCAGGTCGAGCCGTTCCTGGGCGCCCTTGTCGGCGCCCGTGGCCTGCTGCGTCGCCGGGATGTCGCCATGGATGGCCTCGCCCAGGTCGTGCACCACGCACAGCCGCAGGATCCGGGCGAAATCCAGGTCCGCCAGGCCTTCTTCGAGCATCATCGCCATCAGGCACAGGCGCCAGGTGTGTTCGGCCGTGCTTTCCTGGCGTCCGCCCGAACTGCGGGCGCTGCGCAGGACATCTTTCAGCTTTTCGGCTTGCCGCAGGAATTCGAGCCGGCCTTGCAGGGTATCGGTGTCCATGAATCAGGTTGTCGTAAGTCTGTTCTCAATACGCTCGCGGGTATTGCTTCCTGCCAACGAGTGTATCTTGTGACTGCCACGATGACGCCGCCAGCTTCCGCCGGCACCCCGCACTATGACCGGGCGACGATCGCTTTCCACTGGCTGACGGTGATCCTGGTCGTCGGCCTGTTCGCCCTGGCCGAGATCTGGGGCTTCCTGCCGCGCGGCACGCCGACGCGGCGCCTGCTGCAATCGGTGCATATCTCCTTCGGGCTGCTGTTCGCGGCGGTATTCGTGCTGCGCGTGGTCTGGCGCCTGAGCCGCGGCCGGCACCTGCCGCCGGCCTCGGGCGGCTGGCTGCGGCTGGCGGGCGCCGGCATGCACGGGCTGCTGTACCTGCTGCTGGCGGCGCAGATCGTGCTGGGCTTCCTGTTCCGCTGGGCGCAGGGCGAGCCGTTCGCGTTCTTCGGCCTGTTCGACATCCCCACGCTGGTCAGCATCGACCACGAGCAGCGGCGCTTTTTCGGCGGCCTGCACAACACCGTGGCCTGGAGCATCATCGTGCTGGCCTGTATCCACGCCGTGGCGGCGCTGTTCCATCATTACGTCCTGCGCGACGGCGTGCTGCGCCGCATGACCGCCAGCCGCTGAGGCGCCGCAAAAAAGGGGCGGTTGGGGGCCGGATCCGGGGCGGGCAGGTTGTACATTACGCTCTATCACCCGCTACACCTTTACAGGATCGCTCTCCCATGACCGCCCCGGAAGTCGTCATCTCGCCCTCCATCACCTGCGCCAACGACCAGCCTTTCGTGCTGTTCGGCGGGATCAACGTGCTGGAATCCAAGGATCTCGCGCTGCGCGCCTGCGAGGAATACCAGCGCGTGACCACCCGGCTGGGCATCCCCTACGTGTTCAAGGCGTCGTTCGACAAGGCCAACCGCTCGTCGATCCACTCCTACCGCGGCCCGGGCCTGGAAGAGGGCATGAAGATCTTCGAGGCGGTCAAGCAGAACTTCGGCGTGCCGGTGATCACCGACGTGCACGAACCCTGGCAGGCGGCGCCCGTGGCCGAAGTGGCCGACATCCTGCAGCTGCCGGCGTTCCTGGCGCGCCAGACCGACCTGGTGGTGGCGCTGGCCAAGACCGGCCGCGTCGTCAACATCAAGAAACCGCAGTTCCTCAGCCCCACCCAGGTGCTCAACATCGTCGAGAAATTCACCGAGGCGGGCAACCAGCAGATCATCCTGTGCGACCGCGGCACCAGTTTCGGCTATGACAACCTGGTGGTGGACATGCTGGGCTTCGGCGTCATGAAGAAGGTTTCCGGCAACCGGCCGGTGATCTTCGACGTCACCCACGCTTTGCAGCAGCGCTCGGCCCTGGATGCGGCCTCGGGCGGCCGCCGCGAGCAGGTGGCGGAATTGGCGCGGGCGGGCATGGGCGTGGGGCTGGCGGGCCTGTTCCTGGAGGCCCATCCGGACCCCAGGAACGCCAAGTGCGACGGCCCCAGCGCCCTGCCGCTGGACAAGCTGGAGCCGTTCCTGACCCAGCTCAAGCAGCTGGACGATCTGGTGAAATCCTTTGCGCCCATCGACATCGAACCCTGATGCCGCCTGTCATCGCGGATCAGTGAAGTTGTTATACGATCCGGGCCACCAACTTTCGGGAGGCCTGGATGTCGTTTTACGCAATCGTCGCCGTTCGTAAAGAAGCCGTCAGCGGCCACGTGGCCTACGTGCGCTGGGGGCTGGCCGAGCGCGGCGTGCCCGGCTGGGTCAGCGACCCCGTGACGGCGGCGGCTTCCGAAGTGATCGAGGCCATCAAGGCCGGCGCCGAGGTCGAAACCGTGATCAGCGTCGACGGCCTGTCCGTGGCCTCGCGGCCGGTGCGGGTGCTGACCGACGATGACGGGCGCGAGCACCTGGCGTCGGTGCCGATGCCCAGTTCCACCCTGCATACCGTGTTCGACCTGCCCGAATTCTAGGGCCTGCGCGAGGCTCCTTGTAGCGTGAACAGGCCCTAGGAGCGGTAAGCCCGTACTGCCCCGGCTGGTAATTTCTCCACCCTTCGCCCTGCCCGTTGCCGTGCGCCGCGTGGCGGGCATGGCGCTTGCTGCCGCTAGTGCCGTCATACCGCCGCGACCGGCGCGGCCACGGCGGGGCTTCAGGGGGAACCAACATGATGGACCATAACGAAATGATGGCCCGCATGATCAGCAAGCCCATCGCGCCCGGCAAGCCCGAAGGTTGGGATGGCATCCTGTCCGCCTACGCGGATTGCCTGATGCAGGTGCAGGGCAAGTTGACCGAGGACGACCTACGGCGTTTCCTGGACGTGGGCGCGCGGGTGTTCCGCAGCTGTTGCCAGGAGGAAGCGCGGCAGCGCTGGACCGCAGAGCAACTGGCGGCCTACCACCGCAAGCCGCGGGTCGACTATTGAAAGGGGGCGGTTGGCTGCGCTAGAGACACTGGCGCAGCGCGAACTTGCGGCCAAAGGCGCGTATTTCGTCGCCGTCGATCGAGGCGGCGACGTCCCAGTGGTCGCCGCGCGTGATCAACACCGACTGCGACGACAGGGCGTGGCGCAACGCGAACATCCAGAACGCGGCTTCCGAGCCGACCGGCGCCAGGTCGTGCGGGCCGATGCGCAGTCGCGCCGGCCGGGGCGTGGCGCCCAGCGACCAACGCAGCGCAACGCCCAGGAAGGCGAAGCGGGCCATCACCGATGACGGTTGCACGCAAAGCACTCGGATCTTGGGTTGCATGGTCACGGGACCTCCACAAGGGTGACCCAGCGTAGCAAAGAAGATTTCATCCTTCCATACTGCATTTGGATTACCAGCGGATTGCGTCCGGGGCGGCAGGCATCAGTCCGCGGGCAGGCGGGTGAAGAGATTGGTGACGATCATCTGATCGGGACGCTTGGTGCCCGGCGTGGCCGGCGGCATCAGCCTGTCCATTTCCTTGCGGTCCTGGACGCGGGTGAGCGTCAGGTGGTCGCCCTGGATCTTCACGTAGCGGATGGAGGCCTCGCCGATCTCGTATTCGCTGGTGGATCGCTCCAGCGTCTGCTCGATACGCTTGGCGTCGAGCCAGCGGTAGGTGCCGCTGGAAAGCGCGCCCGGGCCCTGCATCGACCAGGTGCCGTCGCTGCGGAATTCGGCCACGCCCGCGCCGCCGGACGGCTGGGGCGGCAGCGCCTGGCCGTCGACGGTGCGCAGCATGGTCTGGTGCCGCCATTTGCCGACGAGGGCTTGCGCGGCGGCTTGCTGCGTCGGCGGTTGGGCGGGCGCCGCGGCGGGCAATAGCGCGGTGCCGCCGAGCAGGGCGGCCAGGGCGTAAAGGCGCAGGAGCTTCATTTTGGTGGGGCGAGGGGTCCGGGTTGCGGGGGCGGGGGCCGGTCTCCAGGGGCGGCCCATCAAACGCAGTGTTGCATTATGCGCGACGACGGCGTTTGCCGCGAGTGCCGGCCTCGCCGCCGGTGGTTGCGATCAGGGCCGGCGCAGGCCCGCGAGCAGCAGGTCCAGCGCCTGCAGCGCCTGCGCCAGCCGCGCCTGGCTGTCGTCCCCGGCGATCCAGAGGGCGCTGTCGGCCAGTCCGCCGTGCAGCATCCGCGCCAGCGCCTCGGGTTCGGCCTGGCCGATGGCGCCTTGCGCCATCAGGGCCTGCAGCAGCGCGCCCAGCGACGTGGTGCATTGTTCCTGCGCGGCGGCGCCGCCATGGCCCAGCACCGCGCGCGCATCCTGCAGCACGATCCGGCGGATCTCGGGCTCGGCCGCCATCGCCAGATAGGCCCGGCAGCGTTCGCGCAGGGCGGTCCAGGCGTCGGGGGCGTCGCGCGAAATGGCCTGCAGCCGCGCCTCCATCTCGGCGTCGATCTGCGCCGCGACCGCCGCCAGCAAGCCCTGCTTGTCACCGAAATGGTGATACAACGCTCCTCGGGTCAGCCCGGCGGCGGCGGTCAGGTCGTCCATCGACGTGCCCGCATAGCCGGCGCGGCGGAACGACTCGCGTGCCGTCGACAGCAGTTTTCCGCGGGTTTCTTCGATCATCTCGGCGCGCGATCGCGACATGGCTGGCTCCAGTGGCATACGAGGCGTATGTTAATTGACATACGCTGGGTATGTGAATACCATCTTGCATACGCTTCGTATGTCAATCTGTCCGGCGGCGCCCACCGCCGGCTGCAACATCCCCAGAGGTTCCGGGTGTCGAATCCCTATCGCGAATTGTTCCAGGCGCCCGGCGCCGCCGCCTTCGTCGCCGCCTGCGCCGTGGCGCGGCTGGCCCTGCCCATGATCGGCATCGGCATCATCACCATGCTGTCCCAGGTGCGCGGCGCCTACACCCTGGCCGGCGCGGTGGCGGCCACCTTCGCGCTGGCCACCGCCTTGCTGGCGCCGCGTATTTCGCGCCTGGTGGATCGCCATGGCCAGGGCCGCATCCTGCCGCTGGCGGCCGGCGCCTGCGTGGCCGGGCTGGCGGGCCTGGCCGCGTGCGTGCGCTTGCAGGCGCCCGACTGGACGCTGTTCGTGTTCGCGGCGCTGGCGGGCAGCCTGCCGAGCATGCCCGCCATGGCGCGGGCCCGCTGGACCGAGATCTACCGCGACCGGCCGCAATTGCGCACCGCCTATGCGCTGGAGTCGGTGTTCGACGAATTGAGCTTCATCATCGGCCCGCCGCTGGCGGTGGGGCTGTGCGTGATCCTGTTCCCCGAGGCCGGTCCGCTCGGCGCGGCGCTGCTGCTGGGCCTGGGCGTGACCGCCTTCGTGCTGCAACGGGCCACCGCGCCGGCGGTGCAGCCGCGCGAGGCGGGCCGCGAATCGTCGGTATTGGGCGTGCCCCTGATGCGCCAGCTGACCGCCATGATGGCCGCCATGGGCGTCATTGTCGGCACCATCGACGTCATGAGCGTGGCCTTCGCCCGCCAGCAGGGCCTGCCGGCCGGCGCCAGCGTGGTGCTGTCGGCCTATGCCCTGGGCTCGTGCGTCGCCGGCCTGGCGTTCGGCGTGCTGAAATTCCAGATGCCGCTGGCGCGCATGTTGGCCATTGCGGCCAGCGTGACCGCCTTCACCACCTTGCCGCTGCTGTGGGTGGGCGACCTGCTGACGCTGTCGCTGGGCGTGCTGCTGGCCGGCCTGTCGTTCGCGCCGACCATGATCATCGCCATGGCGATGGTGGAGGGCAGCGTGCCGGGCCGCCGTCTCACCGAAGGCCTGACCTGGCTGGTGACGGGGCTGGGGGCCGGCGTCGCGGCGGGCGCCGCGCTGGCGGGCTGGATCGTCGACCGCCATGGCGTCGGCGCGGGCTTCTGGACCGCGGCGGGCGCGGGGGCGGTGGTGCTGCTGGTCGCGGTCTACGCGGCGCGCGGCGCCCGGCCCGCCACCGCGGCGGCCTGAGCGCGGCGGCCGCGGGCCCCTAGAATGCCGGTAACGCCGCGCCGCGGGGCGCGGCGTCCATAAGGAGCACGATCATGTCCCGAACCGTCGTCAATCCCGACACCGTCTTCAACACCGTGCAGTACGGCTTCAGCCAGGCCGTCATCGTCACGGGCCAGCGCCGCATGTTGCTGTCCGGCCAGGTCGGCGTCGATGCGCAGGAGCGCACCGTCGGCCCCGGCCTGCGCGAGCAGACCGATGCCGCGCTGGACAACATCGGGCGGGTGCTGGCCGCGGCGGGGGGCACGCTGGCGCAGGTCATCATGCTGCGCATCTACATCTGTGAAACGGCGCGCGAGGATCAGGAAGCGATCGCCCAGGCGCTGCGCGACCGCTTTCCGGTCGATCCGCCGCCGTCGTCCTGGATCATCGTCAGCGGCCTGTCGCTGCCCGAGTGGCTGGTCGAGATCGAGGCCGAGGCCATGCTGGACTGATCCGGCGCCAGGCGCGCCGCCGGCGCTCGCCTCAGGCGGACGCCTTGTCGCGCCACGGCGGCGCCGCGAAGGCCTCGCGCAGGTGGGCCAGGAAGCCGGCGGTGCGCGCCGGCAGCTCCTGGCGCGACTTGACCAGCGCCACCACGTTGGCTTCGGGCAGCGTCCAGCCCGACAGCAGCGGCACCAGGGCGCGGGTTTTCACATGCTCGGCCACATCCCATTCCGATCGCGCCACGATGCCGTGGCCGGCCAGGGCCCAGGCCACGGCGGCGGCGCCGGCGTTGCTGGACAGCACCGGCGCGATGCGCACGCCCACCGCCGGCCCGCGCCCGCGCTTGAAGCGCCACAGGGTCACGTCTTCCTCGTTCTCGCGCAGGGCGATGCAATCGTGTTCGCGCAGGTCCTCGGGCTTGGCGGGCGCGCCATGCCGCGCCAGATAGGCGGGCGAGGCGCACAGGATGCGCCGGTTCGGCGCCAGCGGATAGGCCACCAGCGTGGAATCGCGCAGTTCGCCGATGTGGATCATCACATCCCAGTCGTCGCTGGCCAGGCGCGGCGGTCCATCGGACAGGAGCAGGCTGGCGGTCACGTTCTCGCTTTCCTGGCGAAAATCGGCCACCAGCCCGGCGACGTAGCGCTGGCCGAAGCCCAGCGGCGCCACCACGCGCAGGTGGCCGGCCACCACGCCCCGCCGGCCTGCCAGCTCATCGGCCAGGTCATTCAATTCGCCGCAGATCTGGCCGGCCCGCAGCGCCAGCAGCCGGCCTTCGTCGGTCAGCGCGGTGCCGCGTCCCGAGCGGTTGACCAGCCGCACGCCCAGGCGCTTTTCCAGCGCGTGCAGGCGCTGCGTCACGGCCGGCGGCGTCACGTCCAGCGCGCGCGCCGCCTGCGCCAGCGAGCTGGTGGCCGCCAGGCTCAGGAAAAACCGCAGGTCGTCCGTCGTAATCATTCAGAAACGCCTTAATGATTGATTAAGTCCTTATTAAACACGCAAGCCGCGTGGCGCGCCATACTGCGGGCATGCGGTCGCGTCCCGGGCGGCGCCCGCGTCAATTCTCTTTCATCCGCCCCTCCCGTTTCGCCGATACCGCCATGACCACAGCCTCCGCCACCCTCGATACGCTGGAAACGCCCTGCCTGCTGCTGGACGAAACTCGCATGACGCGCAATATCGAGCGCCTGAACGGCCTGATGGCCGGCCATGGCGTGCAATTGCGTCCGCATCTGAAGACGCCCAAGTCGATCGAGGTGGCGCGCCGCGTCATGACGCGTCCCGAGGGCCCGGCGGCCGTGTCGACGCTGCAGGAAGCCGAGCAATTCGCCGCCGCCGGCGTGACCGACCTGCTGTACGCGGTGGGCGTGGCGCCGGCCAAGCTCGGCCGCGTGCTCGCACTGCGCCGCCAGGGCGTCGACCTGACCGTGGTGGTCGACAGCATCGATGCCGCCGAGGCGGTGGCCGCGCGCGCCCGGGAAGAGGGCGCCGCCATCCCCGCGCTGATCGAGATCGATTGCGACGGCCACCGCGCCGGCGTGCAGCCGGGCCACACCGACCAGTTGCTGGCGATCGCGCGGACGCTGCATGCGGCGGACTGCCTGCGCGGCGTCATGACCCACGCCGGCGAGTCCTATGGCTGCCGCAGCGTGCAGGCGATCGCCGACATGGCGGAACAGGAACGCGCGGCCGCCGTCGGCTGCGCCGAGGCCATCCGCGCGGCGGGACTGCCGTGTCCGGTGGTCAGCGTGGGCTCGACGCCCACCGCGCATTTCGCCCGCAACCTCGAAGGCGTGACCGAAGTGCGCGCCGGCGTGTATGTGTTCTTCGATCTGGTCATGGCCGGGCTCGGCGTCTGCGAGGTGGACGACATCGCCGCCACCGTGCTGACCACGGTGATCGGCCACCAGCCCGACAAGGGCTGGATCCTGGTGGACGCGGGCTGGATGGCCATGTCGCGCGACCGCGGCACCGCCAGGCAGCCGGTGGACCAGTTGTACGGGCTGGTGTGCGATGCCGACGGCAAGGTCTACCCCGACCTGCTGCTGGCCGAAACCAACCAGGAGCAGGGCATCATCAAGCTGCGCGCCGGCAGCGGCGCCGCCTTGCCGGAACTGCCGCTGGGCGCCAAACTGCGCATCGTGCCAAACCATGCCTGCGCCACCTGCGCCCAGCACGACGCCTATGCGGTCGTGCGCGACGGCGACCGCCGTGTCGTGGCGCAATGGCAGCGCTTTCGCGGCTGGTAAGCCCGGCCGCTCCGCCAAAGGAATCGAGATGGACCTGATCCACACCCCCCATGCCACGCCGCCGGCCGGCCACTATTCGCAGGCCGTGCGCGCCAATGGCTTCGTGTTCGTTTCCGGACAATTGGGATTCCTGCCCGCCGCCAAGCCGGGCGAACGGCCGCAGCTGGCGCAGGGCGTCGCCGCGCAGACCGAGGCCGCGCTGCGCAGCCTGGCCGCCATCCTGCAGGCCGCCGGCGCGTCGATGGCGTCGGTGGTCAATGTCACCGTCTACATTCCCGACGTCGGCCTCTGGAACGACGTGAACAGCGTCTACGAGCGCAGCTTCGGCGACCACAAGCCGGCCCGCGCGATCGTGCCCACGCGCGAATTGCACTATGGGGCGCTGGTGGAAATCAGCGCCGTCGCCGTCGTTCCCCAGGGTTGAACAAGGCGCCGGCGACGGTCTGGTCCGGATGCCGGTATCCAGCCTCGGGGACGGATGGGGCGCCTGCCCACCTATAATGCGGGCGCCGCAACATCCCAGGGGAGTCCGTCCGCATGCAGTACGAATACCTGTTCTGGTCCATGGCCGCCATGGTGGCGCTGGCATTGGTGGGCGGGTCGCTCTGCGGCCGCCTGCGTTCACCCGGCCGGGTGCTGGCGGGCGTGGCCGCGCTGGCCCTCGCGGTCTGCGCCAGCGTGGTGGCGCTGTCGCGATCGGCCGGTTTCGGCGATCAGGCGGCGATGCTGGCGATCGCCGCGTTCATGTTCAGCCTGGTGATCGGCGCCGCCGCCGCGTTGCTGACGCGGCGTATCCTGCGGCGCCGTTGAACGCTCATTCCTCGTCGTCGAAGTCCTCGTCCTCATCGTCTTCCTCGTCCTGTTCCAGGGCGTCGTAGCCCTTCCAGGTGATGCGCCAGCGCGTGTCGCCCGCGGTCGCCGCGGTTTCGCTGATCTGCTTGACCAGGCCGGCGTCGGCCAGCAGGTCCAGGTGGTGCGCAATCAGTTGCAGACCTTGTTCCTGCGCGTGGGGCGCCAGGGCGGCCTCCTTGATGTCATGGGTGCTCAGGTTGGGGCCCGCCGCGTCGCGCAGGGCTCCCAGGATCGTGACGACCAGATCGAAATCGCGTTGCATGATGTCCGCCGTAGGGGGTTGGAGTGGAACAGCCCACAATAGCAGAGTTCCGTGGCGGCGACGCGACAGCCGCCCGGGTCGGGTTACAGTGCGAGATTACCGATCACAGATAGGCTGTATCAATGAAGAAACCCGCCGAGCGCGATTGCCTCGCCCTGGTCCCTGGCTACACCGGCCAGGCCGCCAAGCTGTTCCTGACGCGCACCGAGGAAGGCGCCATCGTTGGCGTCACCGTGTTCGACCTGCTGGGGCACATCAAGCAAGAGGGCGATGCCCAGGCCGCCGCCGACTGGGTGGCCAGCTGGCTCGCGCAAGAGGCCGACAACCGCAAGGCGCGCCGCACGCAACTGCTGGCCCAGATGTTCCTGTGCAAGCTGGTCGGCGACGAGAAGACCGTGTTCCTGGACGCCCAGAAGCCGCTGCTGGCCGCGCTCGCCGCGGCCGGGGTGCGCAGCCGTAGCGTGGCCGCCACGTCCGGCGCCGCCCGCCGCTCGCTGGGGCCGGCTGTCAGGAAGCCTTAGCATAAGGCTGTTATAGTCGCGCCTGGGCGTACACGCATCCGTGCGGGCGCGCCCAGGCGGGCCTGGCCCGCAAGTCAAGGAAGAGTGATCATGGAAATACTGAGTCGGCATGTTGCCGACGTGGCGGGCGGCGTTGAGCTGCACACAACGCTGGATGGCGAGAGCATCAGCGTCTATGTCGTGACCGATGTGGACGATCTCAACGCGATCGCCGACATCGTGCCCCCCGAGAAAGTCGAAGCCGGCGCGGACATACACGCCGCCAGTGTCGACAATGTTGATAATGCGCAAGAACAAATCGACCAAGTCCTGGAAAATATGAATCCCGGCGACGTGGCGGTTTTCCTTTGCTCGGGCCCCGATGCTTTCGGCGCGGCGCTCGATCTGTTGGGTTTACCTATCGACGAGTAAGCCTGACGGCAAACCAAAGTGCCCGTCCAAACGGCGTATGCATCCAATACGCTCTTTGGCGGCATTTAAATAAGCCTTGATTGTTTTTTTATGATGCGTGGGTGTTTACACCTATGCAGGACTTCTTTTTCCCTATGAAAACGTGCAAATTCTGTTCGCAGTTTCTCTTTGTTGCATTATTGGCACGTATTTTTTAGGATTATGTTGACTTGTGAGGGGAACATAACGATAGTGTCGGCACACGATCACAAGCGTTGCGATTTTCGTTCAGTGCCGTGCCTTTTCCGGCTCAGCGTTATTGTTCTACTGTCCCCTCCTTGATTGATTCGTGACCTCCGGGCATTTGCCCATTATCTCTAGGAAATACAGTATGGAAACCGGCGTCGTTAAGTGGTTCAATTCGGAAAAAGGCTATGGCTTCATCACCCCGGAAGCGGGTGGTAAGGACCTGTTCGCTCACTTCTCCGAAATTCAGGGCTCGGGCTTCAAGTCTCTGGAAGAGAACCAGCGCGTCAGCTTTGTGACGGCCAATGGCCCCAAGGGCCCGCAAGCCACGAAGATCCAGGTCCTGTAAGGTTCTGGCTTTTCGGAAAAGCCCCTTCGGGGGCTTTTTTGCATTTGGGCTCCGCGCGGTATCCTTGCCCCTGTCTCCCGCCGCACAGCCTGGCCGGACCCGCCATCGACAGAGGACGATCTCCATGACCCACCCTGGCCAAGCCCCCGCATCCCTGACGCCGCAGGACGTCGTCGCGTTCTGGCGCGACGCCGGGCCGCAGCAATGGTTCACCAAGGACGCGGCCTTCGACGAGCGCTTCCGCCAGCATTGCGGCGCCGCCCACATGGCCGCCGCCGCGCGCCAGCTGGATGCCTGGCTGGATGAGCCGGACGGCGCGCTGGCCCTGATGATCCTGCTGGACCAGTACCCCCGCAACGCCTACCGCGGCACGGCTCACATGTTCGCCACCGACCCGCTGGCGCTGCTGTTCGCCGAGCGCGCCATCGCTGCCGGCCATGACCTCGCCGTCGATCCGGCGCTGCGCCAGTTCTTCTACATGCCCTTCGAGCACGCCGAGACCGTGGCCGCGCAGAACCGGGCGGTCGCGTTGATGGAGCCGCTGGGCGCCGACGCGGTGCGCTGGGCCGTCCTGCACCGCGACATCATCAAGCGCTTCGGCCGCTTTCCCCATCGCAACGCCGCGCTGGGCCGGCAGACCACGCAGCCCGAGCAGGAGTTCCTGGAGGCCGGCGGCTTCTCCGGCTGACACGCGGCGGCGCGGCGGACGACACGAGCGTATCCGCTTGTATCGACGCATGGCGAGTTGAAAGACCGCGGCGCCACGGCCGCGCGCCCGGCGCGGCGTGGGTGGCGCGATCACCGCATATTTGACGTTTTTCCGGGTTCGCCAATACACTGGGTTCAGCGAGATTTTCAAGAGACGCGGTCTGCGTTTAACTTGTCGCGGTCAGTGGTGCTGCGGTTGCTTTCCTCTCCCATCCTTGATCATCTGGCGCCCCGCGAGCAATCGCTTCTTTAGGTTCGAGGAAATTCCATGGCAACCGGCATCGTCAAGTGGTTCAACGCCGAAAAAGGGTATGGCTTCATCATGCCCGACGACGGCAGCAAGGATCTGTTCGCCCACTACTCGGAAATCCGCAGCGAAGGCTACAAGTCGCTGCAGGAAAACCAGCGCGTCACGTTCGAGGTCGGTACCGGCCCCAAGGGTCCCAGCGCCAAGAACATCAAGGTGGCGGCCTGAGTACAGGTCCGCGGCGGGCCGTCTCCGGCCGGCCGTAATAGAAAGCCCCGACACGCCAGTGCCGGGGCTTTTCTTTTCCCGCGCGGCGTGGGGCGTTCAGTGCTTGGGGTGCGACGGCGTGGACAGCTTGTCGACCAGGGCGATGCCCAGCGCCGACAGGATGAACAGCGCGTGGATGATGGTCTGCCACATCACGCCCGCCTCCGAGAAGCGCGCGTTGGGCGTGCCCAGCGTGCCCGCCTCGATGAAGGTGCGCAGCAGGTGGATCGACGAGATGCCGATGATGGCCATGGCCAGCTTGACCTTGAGGACGCTGGCGTTGACGTGGCTGAGCCATTCCGGCTGGTCCGGGTGGCCCTGCAGGCGCAGGCGCGACACGAAGGTCTCGTAGCCGCCGACGATCACCATCACCAGCAGGTTCGAGATCATCACCACGTCGATCAGGCCCAGCACCAGCAGCATGATTTCCATTTCGCCGAAGCTGTTGGCGTGCGTCAGCAGATGCCAGAGTTCCTTCAGGAACAGCATCACGTAGACGCCCTGGGCGACGATCAGTCCCAGATAGAGCGGCAGTTGCAGCCAGCGCGAGCTGAAAATCAGGCTGGGCAGCAGGCCAAGACGGGGAGGGGTGTTGGGGGTCATGATGGGGGCGAGCCGTTATAGGGATACGGAAAAAGTGCGGCGGCAATTCTAACAATGCCGCGCTCTCCCGGCATTTGTTTTTGATGACGAATAGATGGCGGGGCAGGGGTACTTACCACGGTAAGAAGTCTTCCGCATGCCTTTTATGTAAGTGAAATTCGCATTTGCGAAACTCTGTGGCGAAACGGTTTGAGCGCTTTTGCCGTATATAGAATTGCCGCCTCACTCGAACAGAGTCAGTCAAGAGGAGTTTTTTCCATGAAGATCCGCTACACCGTTGCCGCGCTGGCCGTCGCACTTGCCCCTTATTCCGCGTCGCATGCCCTCGATATCGGGGGTCTGGTGGGCGCCGGCAGCAAGGTGGTGCAGGCCGCCACCCTGAGCGATGCCGAAATCAAGACCTTGTCGGACAAGGCTTGCGCGCAAAGCGATTCCCAGGAAAAGATTGCCGCCCCGGGCAGCAAGTACGACGTGCGCCTGCAGAAGATCGCCAAGCAGCTGGGCGGCACCGTCAACGGCCAGAAGGCCAACTACAAGGTCTACGTCACCAAGGACGTCAACGCCTGGGCCATGGCCAACGGCTGCATCCGCGTCTACAGCGGCCTGATGGACATGATGACCGACGACGAAGTGCTGGGCGTGGTCGGCCATGAAATCGGCCACGTGGCGCTGGGCCACAGCAAGAAGGCCATGCAGACCGCCTACACGGTCTCGGCCGCGCGCGACGCCGCCGGCGCCGCCGGTGGCGCCACGGTCGCCGCCCTGAACTCGTCGCAGCTGGGCGACCTGACCGAGAAGTTCATCAATGCGCAATTCTCGCAGTCGCAGGAAAGCGCCGCCGACGACTACTCGTTCGACCAGCTGCAAGCCAAGAAGCTGAACACCCGCGGCCTGGTGACGGCGTTCCAGAAGCTGGCCGAGCTGGACGGCGGCAAGAGCGATATGATGAGCTCGCACCCGTCTTCGGCCAAGCGCGCGCAGCACATCGAAGATCGCATCGCCAAGGCCAAATAAAGCGCCCTGGCGGGCAATTTGCCGCCCTTTCCGGGTGGAAAACGGGGCGCGAGCATCCGGGCTTATCCGGGTGCTCGCGCCCCTTTGCGTCAGGGGTCCGGAAGTTTCCGGTAAAATGCCGCGTTTATCCGCCCGTCATCTCATATCTTTCGGAAAATAGGTCTTTTAATGCAGCCTGTGGTTGAAACCCTCTCCGGCCTCGAGCGCCGTGTTGATCTGGCCGTCTCGGTGGCCGACGTCGAAAAGGAAGTCCAGGCGCAGTTGAAGCGCGTGGCCCGTACCGCCAAGGTTCCCGGCTTCCGTCCCGGCAAGGCGCCGCTCGCCATGCTCGAGCGCAGCCATGGCCCCGGCATCCGCTACGACGTGATCAACAGCCAGGTCGGCCGTGCATTCGAACAAGCCGTCGACGGCGCCAAGCTGCGCGTCGCTGGCGCCCCGAACCTGGAACCCAAGACGGAAGGCGTCGGCGAAGACACGCTGGCCTTCACCGCCACGTTCGAGGTCTACCCCGAAGTCGCCGTGCCGGATCTGTCGGCCCTGGCCGTGACCCGCTTCGAGACCGCCGTCACCGACGCCGAAGTGCAGCAGACCCTGGACGTCCTGCGCAAGCAGCGCGCCACGTTCGAAGCCCGTGAAGGCCGCGCCTCGCAAGACGGCGACCGTGTCACGCTGGACTTCGCCGGCACCATCGACGGCGTGCCGTTCGAAGGCGGCAAGGCCGAAGACTTCCCGTTCGTGCTCGGCCAAGGCCGCATGCTGCCGGAATTCGAAGAAGCCGCCCGCGGCCTGAAGGCTGGCGAAAGCAAGGTCTTCCCGCTCAAGTTCCCCGATGACTACCAAGGCAAGGAAGTCGCCGGCAAGACCGCCGAATTCACCATCACCGTCAAGGAAGTGGCTGAAGGCGTCCTGCCCGAGCTGAACGCCGAATTCGCCAAGTCGCTCGGCCAGGCCGAAGGCGACATCGAAAAGCTGAAGGCCGACATCCGCAGCAACATCGAACGCGAAGTCAAGGTGCGCTCGCAAGGCCGCACCAAGTCCAGCGTGATGGACGCCCTGGTCGAAGCCGGCAAGTTCGACGTGCCGAAGTCGCTGATCGACAACGACGTGCAAGGCCGCATCGCCGCCGCTCGCGAAGAGCTCAAGCAGCGTGGCGTGCCCAACGCCGAGTCGGTGCCGATCCCGGCCGAAGCCTTCTCCACCGAATCCGAGCGCCGCGTGCGCCTGGGCCTGCTGGTGTCGGAACTGGTCAAGCAAGCCCAGCTGCAAGCCAAGCCGGAACAGGTTCGCGCCCGCATCGAGGAATTCGCGGAAAACTACGAACAACCCGCCCAGGTTGTCAGCTATTACCTGGCCGACCGCCAGCGTCGTGCTGAAATCGAGGCTATCGTGCTCGAAGACAACGTCGTCGCGCACGTTCTGGAAAAGGCCAAGGTCACCGACGAAAAGGTGCCTTTCGATCAGTTGATGGGGATGGCGTAACACTATGCAGAGATTCACCGATTTCTATGCGGCAATGAATGGCGGGTCGTCGGTGACCCCCACCGGCCTGGGCTACATTCCCATGGTGATCGAGCAGTCGGGGCGCGGCGAACGCGCCTACGACATCTATTCGCGTCTGCTCCGCGAGCGGCTCATTTTCCTGGTGGGTCCGGTCAACGACGCGACGGCCAACCTGGTCGTGGCGCAGTTGCTGTTCCTGGAATCGGAGAATCCTGACAAGGACATTTCCCTGTACATCAACTCGCCTGGCGGGTCGGTGTACGCGGGCATGGCCATCTACGACACCATGCAGTTCATCAAGCCGGACGTGTCGACCCTGTGCACCGGCCTGGCGGCCAGCATGGGCGCCTTCCTGCTGGCGGCCGGCAAGAAGGGCAAGCGCTTCACCTTGCCCAACTCGCGCATCATGATCCACCAGCCCTCGGGCGGCGCCCAGGGCCAGGCCTCCGACATCCAGATCCAGGCTCGCGAGATCCTGGACCTGCGCGAGCGTCTCAATCGCATCCTGGCCGACAACACCGGCCAGTCGATCGAGCGCATCGCCCTGGACACGGAACGTGACAACTTCATGTCCGCCGAAGATGCGGTATCGTATGGACTGGTCGACAAGGTGATGACCTCCCGTTCGGAAGGCTGACTTCCCGGTTGAGTCCCACCCGCTGTTGCCATGTTTGAGTAAGCGCCGGGCCCTTCACCCGGTCCGGCGCTTCTTTACCTGAGATACGAATACATATGCCAGAAAAAAAGGGATCGGCAGACGCTAAAGTGCTGCATTGCTCGTTTTGCAATAAAAGCCAGCACGAAGTCCGCAAGCTGATCGCGGGTCCGTCCGTATTCATCTGCGATGAATGCATCGACCTGTGCAACGACATCATCCGCGAGGAAGCGCAGGCGACCGCGCGCGCGGCGATTCGTTCCGAGCTGCCCACTCCGGCTGAAATCAAGACGTTCCTCGACCAGTACGTGATCGGGCAGAGTTCGCCCAAGCGCATGCTGGCGGTGGCCGTCTACAACCACTACAAGCGCATCCGCCACGGCGAGATCAAGGGCGACGAAGTCGAGCTGTCCAAGAGCAACATCATGCTGATCGGCCCCACCGGGTCGGGCAAGACGCTGCTGGCGCAGACCCTCGCGCGCATGCTGAATGTGCCGTTCGTCATGGCCGACGCCACCACGCTGACCGAAGCCGGTTACGTTGGTGAAGACGTCGAGAACATCATTCAGAAGTTGCTGCAGAACTGCAACTACGAAGTCGAGAAGGCGCAGCGCGCCATCATCTACATCGATGAAATCGACAAGATTTCCCGCAAGTCCGACAACCCGTCCATCACCCGCGACGTGTCGGGCGAGGGCGTGCAGCAGGCCCTGCTCAAGCTGATCGAAGGCACGGTGGCCTCGGTGCCGCCGCAGGGCGGGCGCAAGCACCCCAACCAGGACTTCGTCCAGGTCGACACGACCAACATCCTGTTCATCGTCGGCGGCGCCTTCGACGGGCTGGAAAAGGTCATCCGCGACCGCACCGAAAAGTCCGGCATCGGCTTCTCGGCCGCCGTGCGCGCCAAGTCCGAGCGCGGCGTGGGCGAGCTGTTCTCCGAGGTCGAGCCCGAAGACCTGATCAAGTTCGGCCTGATCCCCGAACTGGTCGGCCGCCTGCCGGTGGTCGCCACGCTGGACGAGCTCGACGAGGCTGCCCTGGTGCAGATCCTCACCGAGCCCAAGAACGCCCTGCTCAAGCAATTCCAGAAGCTGTTCGCCATGGAAGGCGCCGAGCTGGACGTGCGCCCCGCGGCGCTCAAGGCCATCGCCCGCAAGGCGCTCAAGCGCAAGACCGGCGCCCGCGGCCTGCGTTCCATCATCGAGCAGGCCCTGCTCGACACCATGTATGACCTGCCTTCGCAAGGCAACGTCAAGCGCGTGGTGCTCGACGAAGGCGCGATCGAAGGCGAGGGCAAGCCCTTGCTGATCTACGCCGACGAAGAGGGGACGGCCGAAAAGCCCGAGCGCGGAGAAGTCCGCGATGCCGCGGCCTGACGGATATTTCAAAAAAACCCGTTTCCGTAACGGGTTTTTTTGTCTCCGGCGCCTGATTGAACGCACACTGCCAGGGTGTGTCCAATAAAACGGGATACCGGCCGCCGATTTTTTTGCCGTTTTGTTTATCCGGCCGCCGGGACCTTGAATTTTCGGCTATTGTTCCCATAACAGACGTAACCGACGGGGCTGTCCGGGTATACCCGGTCATCCTGTCCCCGATACGCCGAGTCATACCGAGGAACCTCCTATGTCTGCCAGCCAGACCCTGCCTTCCGACCCGATCGACCTTCCCCTGCTGCCGCTGCGCGACGTCGTGGTGTTCCCGCACATGGTCATCCCGCTGTTCGTCGGCCGTCCGCGCTCCATCCGCGCGCTCGAGGTTGCGATGGAAGCGGGCAAGAGCATCATGCTTGTGGCCCAAAAATCCGCCGGCAAGGATGATCCCACTCCCGAAGACGTCTACGAGATCGGCTGCGTTGCCGGCATCCTGCAGATGCTCAAGCTGCCCGACGGCACCGTCAAGGTGCTGGTCGAAGGCACCCAGCGCGCCCGCATCAACAGCATCGAGGACGCCGATTCGCACTTCACCTGCCAGGTCACCCCGATCGAGCCGGACGCCGTCCAGGGCTCCGAGACCGAGGCCCTGCGCCGCGCGATCGTCGCCCAATTCGAGCAATACGTAAAACTCAACAAGAAGATCCCCCCGGAGATCCTGACCTCGCTCGCCGGCATCGATGACGCCGGCCGCCTGGCCGACACGATCGCCGCGCATCTTCCGCTGAAACTCGAGCAGAAGCAGAAGATGCTCGAGATCGTCGGCACCTCCGAGCGCCTCGAAGGCTTGCTCACGCAGCTGGAAACCGAAATCGACATCCTCCAGGTCGAGAAGCGGATCCGCGGCCGCGTGAAGAAGCAGATGGAAAAGAGCCAGCGCGACTACTACCTGAATGAGCAGGTCAAGGCCATTCAGAAAGAGTTGGGCGAAGGCGAAGAGGGCGCCGACATCGAGGAGCTCGAAAAGAAGATCATCGCCGCGCACATGCCCAAGGAGGCACGCAAGAAGGCCGATGCCGAGCTCAAGAAGCTCAAGCTCATGTCGCCCATGTCGGCCGAAGCCACCGTGGTGCGCAACTACATCGATACGCTCATCAACCTCCCCTGGAGGAAGAAGAGCAAGATCAACAACTCCATCTCCAACGCCGAGACCGTGCTCGACAACGACCACTACGGCCTGGAGAAGGTGAAGGAACGCATCCTCGAATATCTCGCCGTGCAGCAGCGCGTCGACAAGGTCAAGGCGCCGATCCTGTGCCTGGTTGGTCCTCCCGGGGTCGGCAAGACCTCGCTGGGCCAGTCCATCGCCAAGGCCACGAACCGCAAGTTCGTGCGCATGGCCCTGGGCGGCGTGCGCGACGAAGCCGAGATCCGCGGCCACCGCCGTACGTACATCGGCTCGATGCCCGGCAAGATCGTCCAGAACATGTCGAAGGTCGGCGTGCGCAATCCCCTGTTCCTGCTCGATGAAATCGACAAGCTGGGCATGGATTTCCGCGGCGATCCCTCGTCGGCGCTGCTCGAAGTGCTGGACCCGGAACAGAACCACACGTTCCAGGACCACTACATCGAAGTCGACTTCGACCTGTCGGACGTCATGTTCGTGGCCACCAGCAACACGCTGAACATTCCGCCGGCCCTGCTGGACCGCATGGAAGTGATCCGCCTGTCCGGCTACACCGAGGAAGAAAAGATCCACATCGCCCGTGACCATCTGCTGCCCAAGCTGATGAAGAACAACGGCGTCAAGGATACCGAGCTGACCGTCGATGACAGCGCGCTGCGCGACATCGTGCGCTACTACACCCGCGAAGCCGGCGTGCGTGCGCTCGAACGCGAAGTGGGCAAGATCTGCCGCAAGGTGATCAAGCAGTTGCTGACCCAGAGCGATCGCGCCAAGGCCGAAGGCAAGACCTTCGAACTCAAGCCGGTCAACGTCACGGGCGACAACCTCAGCGATTACCTCGGCGTGCGCCGCTACACCTTCGGCATGGCCGAAAAGGAAAACCAGATCGGTCAGGTGACCGGCCTGGCCTGGACGGAAGTCGGTGGCGACCTGCTCACGATCGAAGTGGCGGACATGCCCGGCAAGGGCGTGATCCAACGCACCGGCTCGCTCGGCGACGTGATGAAGGAATCGGTCGAGGCGGCCCGCACCGTGGTGCGCTCGCGGGCGCGTCGCCTGGGCTTTGCCGACAGCGTGTTCGAGAAGCACGACATGCACGTGCACGTGCCGGAAGGCGCGACGCCCAAGGACGGCCCGTCCGCCGGTATCGCGATCACCACGGCCATGGTGTCGGCCCTGTCGCGCATCCCGGTGCGCGCCGACGTCGCCATGACCGGCGAGATCACGCTGCGTGGCGAAGTCCTGCCGATCGGCGGCCTGAAGGAAAAGCTGCTGGCCGCCCACCGCGGTGGCATCAAGACGGTCTTGATCCCGGAAGAAAACGTCAAGGACTTGGCGGAGATCCCGGACAACGTCAAGAACCATCTCGAGATCGTGCCGGTCCGCTGGATCGACAAGGTGCTGGAACTGGCCCTGGAACGCCTGCCGGAGCCGCTGGCTGAAGACGAAGCGGTCAAGGAACCGCTGGTCGCCAAGCCGGCCGAACCGGGCTCGACGGATCCCGTGCTCAAGCACTGATGCCTGGCCCGAGGCGCCCCTTTGCACAAGGGGCGCCCGCAAAAAGAAACCCCGCGCAAGCGGGGTTTCTTTTTTGGCGCGGCGATCGAGCCGGCGTCGGATCGGAAGCAGGGAATTCAGTGCAGCGTGTGCGGCCGGATCAGCCCGACCGCGATGCCTTCCAGCGCGAATTCCTGGTCGGCCTCGACCACGATGACATTGAAATCGGGGTTCTCGGGCAGCAGTTCGATGCGGCCGTTCTGGCGCTGCAGGCGCTTGACGGTGACGTCGTCACCCAGCCGCGCCACCACGATCTGGCCGTTGCGGGCCTCGGACACCTTCTTGACGGCCAGCAGGTCGCCTTCGAGGATGCCGGCGTCGCGCATGCTCATGCCGCGCACCTTGAGCAGGTAGTCGGGGGCCTGCGCGAACAGGCTGGTATCGACGCCGATCTCGCGTTCGACGTGCTCGGCCGCCAGGATCGGGCTGCCGGCGGCCACGCGGCCCACCAGCGGCAGCAGCAGCTGCGCCAGGCCGGGAAGGGGCAGCGGCGCCTGGGTCTGGGCGGGCGAGGCGTCCTTCAGGCGGATGCCGCGCGAAGCGCCGGCCGTGAGCTCGATGGCGCCCTTGCGGGCCAGCGCCTTCAGATGGTCTTCGGCCGCATTGGGCGAGCGGAATCCGAGGGCCTGGGCGATCTCGGCGCGGGTGGGCGGAAAGCCGGTGCGCGCGACGGTCTGCCGGATGAGGTCCAGGATTTGCTGTTGACGATCAGTGAGTTTGCTGGCCATGGCGATGATCCGTTGGTGAGTCGGACTGTACATATATACAGCGGCATTCTGGGGGACATAACGCAAAAATGCAAGCGTTGATCGGCCCGGTAATGTGACAGGCAATGAAAACGGGACCCGAAGGTCCCGTTTGAGGGTGTTGCTGGCGGTGTGTCTTACAGCACCGCGGCGATGCCCTTGGCCACCTGGTCGATGTTGCCGCTGTTGAGCGCGGCGACGCAGATGCGACCGCTGGAGACGGCGTAGACGCCGTGCTCTTCGCGCAGGCGATCCACCTGGGCCGAGGTCAGGCCCGAGTAGGAGAACATGCCGCGCTGCTCCAGCACGAAGCTGAAGTCCTGCTTGCCGCCGTGTTCCTTGATCTTCTCGACCAGCTGCTTGCGCATCAGGCGGATGCGGTCGCGCATGGCGCCGAGTTCCTCTTCCCACATGGCGAACAGCTCGGGCGAGTTCAGCACGGTGGAGACGATCGTGCCGCCATGGGTGGGCGGGTTGGAGTAGTTGGTGCGGATGACGCGCTTGAGCTGGCTCAGCACGCGGGCGGCTTCGTCCTTGCTGCCGGCCACGACCGTCAGGGCGCCGACGCGCTCGCCGTACAGCGAGAACGACTTCGAGAACGACGAGCTGATGAACATCGTCAGGTCGAGGTCGGCGAACAGGCGCACGACCGCGGCGTCTTCGCGCAGGCCTTCGCCGAAGCCCTGGTAGGCGATGTCCAGGAACGGCACCAGCTTGTTTTCCTTGACGACCGCGGCGATCTGCTTCCATTGGTCGAAGGTGGGGTCGACGCCGGTCGGGTTGTGGCAGCAGGCGTGCAGCACGACCACGGTGTTGGCCGGCGCGGCCTTCAGGGCGGCCAGCATGCCGTCGAAGTTCAGGCCGCGGGTGGCGGCGTCGTAGTAGGCGTAGGTGCCGACTTCGAAGCCGGCGCGTTCGAACAGCGCGCGGTGGTTTTCCCAGCTGGGATCGCTGATCAGGACCTTGGAGGTCGGCAGCAGCTGGCGCAGGAAGTCGGCGCCGATCTTGAGCGCGCCGGTGCCGCCCAGGGCCTGGGTGGTCAGGACGCGGCCGGCGGCGGCCAGCGGGGAATCCTTGCCGATCAGCAGGGCTTGCGCGCCCTGGTTGTAGCCGGCGATGCCTTCGATCGGCAGGTAGCCGCGGGCGGCGGCGGCCTCGATGCGGGCGATTTCCGCCTTGCGCACGGCGCCCAGCAGGGGAATGCGACCCTGGTCGTCGTAGTACACGCCCACGCCCAGATTGACTTTACCGGGGCGGGTGTCCGCGTTGTATTGTTCGTTCAGACCAAGAATGGGGTCGCGCGGCGCGAGTTCGACGGAATCGAAAAGGGTGCTCATGGGACTCTGCTGAGGGTGAGTGGACGCAGTCGGAAGTGCTGTGGATAATGGGGGGTTTACCCTGGGAACAGTCTAGCATGCCTAAGAGCGCAATAGACCCGAGCGCGGCGGGTGCCGCAGCCATTGGCGCCGTCACCGACGGGGCGGCCGATACGGCCCCTGGCGCTGCCGCGGCGGCCCCAGGCCCGGGGTTCATCGATTACCCCGACAGCCCGTTTCACCTGTACCAACCGTATCCGCCCGCCGGCGACCAGCCGGGCGCAATAGAGGGACTGATCCAGGGCGTGCAGGACGGCCTGATGTACCAGACCCTGCTGGGCGTGACCGGTTCGGGCAAGACCTACACCATGGCCAACGTCATCGCCCAGTTGGGGCGGCCGGCGCTGGTGCTGGCGCCCAACAAGACGCTGGCGGCGCAGCTGTACGCGGAAATGCGCGAGTTCTTCCCCAAGAATGCGGTGGAGTACTTCGTCTCGTACTACGACTACTACCAGCCCGAGGCCTACGTGCCGACGCGCGACCTGTTCATCGAAAAGGACTCGTCGATCAACGAGCACATCGAGCAGATGCGGCTGTCGGCCACCAAGAGCCTGCTGGAACGCCGCGACACCATCATTGTCGGCACCGTGTCGTGCATCTACGGTATCGGCAACCCCGGCGACTACCACGCGATGGTGCTGATCCTGCGCGCCGGCGACCAGATCTCGCGGCGCGAGATTCTGGCGCGGCTGGTGGCCATGCAGTACACCCGCAATGACGCCGAATTCACGCGCGGCGTGTTCCGCGTGCGCGGCGAGACCATCGACATCTTCCCGGCGGAAAGCGCCGAACTGGCGCTGCGCCTGACGCTGTTCGACGACGAGATCGAAAGCCTCGAGCTGTTCGACCCGCTGACCGGCCGCATCCGCCAGAAGCTGCCGCGCTTCACGGTCTATCCCGGTTCGCACTATGTGACGCCGCGCGACACCGTGCTGCGCGCCATCGAGACCATCAAGGAGGAGCTGCGCGAGCGCACCAAGCGCTTCGTCGACGACGGCCATCTGGTCGAGGCCCAGCGCCTGGAGCAGCGCACCCGCTTCGACCTGGAAATGCTGCAGGAACTGGGCTTCTGCAAGGGCATCGAGAACTACTCGCGCCATCTGTCGGGCGCCGCGCCCGGCGAGCCGCCGCCCACGCTGATCGACTACCTGCCGGGCGACGCGCTGATGTTCATCGACGAGAGCCACGTCACCATCGGCCAGCTCAGCGCCATGTACCGGGGCGACCGCTCGCGCAAGGAAACCCTGGTGCAGTATGGCTTCCGCCTGCCGTCGGCGCTGGACAACCGGCCGCTCAAGCTCGAGGAGTTCGAGGCCCGCATGCGCCAGTGCGTGTTCGTGTCGGCCACGCCCGCCGCCTATGAAAAGGAACACGCCGACAACGTGGTCGAGCAGGTGGTGCGGCCCACCGGCCTGGTCGATCCGATCGTCGAGGTGCTGCCGGCCCGCACCCAGGTCGATGATCTGCTGGGGCAGATCAAGGTCCGCACGGGGCAGGGCGACCGCGTGCTGGTCACCACCCTGACCAAGCGCATGGCCGAGGACCTGACCGACTTCCTGACCGAGCACGGCGTGCGGGTGCGCTATCTGCACTCCGATATCGACACCGTCGAACGCGTGGAAATCATCCGCGACCTGCGCCTGGGCACGTTCGACGTGCTGGTGGGCATCAACCTGCTGCGCGAGGGCCTGGATATTCCGGAAGTGTCGCTGGTGGCCATCCTGGATGCCGACAAGGAAGGCTTCCTGCGTTCCGAGCGCAGCCTGATCCAGACGATCGGGCGCGCCGCGCGCAACCTGAACGGCCACGCCATCCTGTACGCCGACCGCATCACCGATTCGATGCAGCGCGCCATGGAGGAAACCAGCCGTCGCCGCGCCAAGCAGCTGCAGTTCAACGCCGACCATGGCATCACCGCCCGTGGCGTGCATAAGGCGGTGCGCGAACTGATCGACGGCATCGTCGCGCCGGTGCAGCACGACGCGCTCGAAGCCGCGGTGCCGGCCGAATTGCTCAAGGACGAGAAGGCCCTGGCGCGCGAAATCAAGCGCCTGGAAAAGCTGATGATGGACCATGCCCGCAACCTCGAGTTCGAGCAGGCCGCCGCCGCCCGCGACGCCCTGACGGCGTTGAAGCAGCGGGTGCTGCTGGACGGCGCGGTATGAACGCAATCCGTATCTAAACGTATCTTTTCGCTGACAACATGCTGAATATTGGAAGAAGTCATCATGTTGTCAGCGGATGTCCGAAATTTGCGCGAATGACGCATCCGCAGCCTTCCGGGGCGTCTCAGATATAGATGTTAACTATATGATTTATTGGCGTTATTTTTGGGTCCGGGCTGGCTTGTAACGGATGGCGAAACCACAAAAAAAGCTTGCCTTATCTCGGGTTTTCCCGCACACTTACTCCCATGATGACCAAGGTACTTTTCGTTTGCATGGGCAATATCTGTCGCTCGCCGAGCGCAGAGGGCGTGTTTCGCCATTTGGTGAACGACGCGGGTTTGGGCGATGTGGTTCGCATCGACTCCGCGGGCACGCACGCGTTTCACATCGGCGAGGCGCCTGATGCCCGGGCGCAGGCCGCAGCGCGCAAGCGCGGCTACGAGATCACGCACTGTGAGGCCCGCCAGGTCACCGCGGAAGACTTCCGCGACTTCGACCTCATCCTCGCCATGGATTGGGACAATCTGTCCGCCATGCAGCAACAGTGCCCCAAGGCGTACCAGCACAAGCTGATGCTGCTGATGCGCTTCGCCAATGAGTTCGAAGAGGCCACCGTGCCCGATCCGTACTACGGCGGTGCCGACGGCTTCGGCAAGGTACTGGACTACCTCGAAGACGCCTGTCAGGGCGTGCTCGAACTGGTCCGCAAGCGCGCTACCCAATACCAGGCGGCTTGATCCCCTGTGCGCCGGGGCGCCCTGCGGGGCGCCTGGCCGATTGGCAGTGAAAAGAACCGCGCGACAGCGCGGTTTTTTCTAGCCGGGAGCCATACCAAATTACTCGGGAATTTGCTATACTTGAGCCAATTACTCGGGTATTGACCGCCGGATTCGCCGGCGGCCATTGCCGAATCACAGGGAATTCACCATGCGGCTAACTACCAAAGGGCGTTTCGCCGTGACTGCCATGATCGATCTGGCTATGCGGCAGCATAGCGGCCCGGTCACTCTTGCGGCCATCAGCCAGCGTCAGAATATTTCGCTTTCCTATCTGGAACAGCTGTTCGGGAAACTGCGCCGCCACGAACTCGTGGACAGCGTGCGCGGCCCCGGCGGCGGTTACTCGCTCGCCCGCCTGGCGCGCAACGTGACCGTGGCCGACATCATCTTCGCCGTCGACGAACCGCTGGACGCGACCAGCTGCGGCGGCAAGCGGGACTGTACGAGCGGCAACGACGGCAAGCCTGGCAAGTGCATGACGCATGAACTCTGGGCCACGTTGAATCGCAAGATGGTCGATTACCTGGATTCGGTGTCGCTGCAAGATCTGGTCGATCAGCAGCGCGTGCGCCAATTGCAGGAAGCCAACAATCAAGCGCAGGCCTGCGCGGTGCGCGTGAATCGGGTGGGAGGCACTAATAACGCCGCCAACGCCCCGACCACCACCGTCGCGGCCAATGCCACCGTATAAGCAGTAGGAGTTGTAGATATGACCACCCGCCCGATTTACCTGGACTACTCGGCCACGACCCCGGTCGACCCGCGCGTCGTCGAAAAGATGGTGCCCTGGCTGTACGAAAGCTTTGGCAACCCCGCTTCGCGCAGCCACTCGTTCGGCTGGGAAGCCGAAGACGCCGTCGAACGTGCCCGCGAGGAAGTCGCCAAGCTGGTGAACGCCGATCCGCGCGAAATCGTCTGGACCTCCGGCGCCACCGAGTCGGACAACCTGGCCATCAAGGGCGCCGCCAACTTCTACGCCGAGCGCGGCAAACACATCATCACCATCAAGACCGAGCACAAGGCCGTGCTCGACACCTGTCGTGAACTCGAGCGCCAGGGCTTTGAAGTGACCTACCTGGACGTCAAGGACAACGGCCTGATCGATCTGGACGTCTTCAAGGCGGCGCTGCGGCCCGACACCGTGCTGGTGTCGGTGATGATGGTGAACAACGAAATCGGCGTCATCCAGGACATCGAAGCCCTGGGCGAGATCTGCCGCGAGAAGGGCATCATCTTCCACGTCGACGCCGCGCAAGCCACCGGCAAGGTCGAGATCGACCTGCAGAAGCTGAAGGTCGACCTGATGGCGTTCTCGGCCCACAAGACCTACGGCCCCAAGGGCATCGGCGCGCTGTACGTGCGCCGCAAGCCGCGTGTGCGCATCGAAGCGCAGATGCACGGCGGCGGCCACGAGCGCGGTTTCCGCTCGGGCACGCTGGCCACGCACCAGATCGTCGGCATGGGCGAGGCCTTCCGCCTGGCCCGTGAAGAAATGGGCACCGAAAACGAGCGCATCCGCATGCTGCGTGATCGCCTCTGGGCTGGCCTGTCGCAGATCGAAGAGGTCTACCTCAACGGCGACATGGACCACCGCGTGCCGCACAACCTGAACGTCAGTTTCAACTATGTCGAAGGCGAGTCCCTGATCATGGCGATCAAGGAACTGGCCGTGTCCAGCGGTTCGGCCTGCACCTCGGCCAGCCTGGAACCTTCCTACGTGCTGCGCGCCCTGGGCCGCAACGACGAGCTGGCGCACAGCTCGATCCGCTTCACGCTGGGCCGCTTCACCACCGAGCAGGAAGTCGACTACACCATCGAACTGCTCAAGAGCCGTGTCGGCAAGCTGCGCGATATGTCGCCGCTGTGGGAAATGGCCAAGGAAGGCATCGATCTGAATACCGTGCAGTGGGCCGCGCACTAAGCGCCCGCGCCAAAGAATACGTGGAGAACTAACATGTCTTACAGCACCAAAGTCCTGGATCACTACGAAAACCCGCGCAACGTCGGTTCGTTCGACAAGTCGGACGACTCGGTGGGCACCGGCATGGTCGGCGCGCCGGCCTGTGGCGACGTCATGAAGCTGCAGATCAAGGTGAACGAAGCCGGCGTCATCGAAGACGCGCGCTTCAAGACCTATGGCTGTGGCTCGGCCATTGCCTCCAGCTCGCTCGTGACCGAATGGGTCAAGGGCAAGACGCTGGACGAAGCGATGAACATCCGCAACACGCAGATCGCCGAAGAACTGGCCCTGCCGCCCGTGAAGGTGCACTGCTCGATCCTGGCCGAAGACGCGATCAAGGCCGCCGTGCAGAACTACAAGGAAAAGCATTCGGTTCCGGCCGAAGCTGTTGCGAGCTGAACATGTCCGTTACCCTGACCCAACAGGCCGCCACCCACATCGGCCGCTACTTGCAAAAGCGCGGCAAGGGGATCGGCTTGCGCCTCGGCGTTAGGACGACGGGTTGTTCCGGCATGGCCTACAAGCTGGAGTACGTGGACGACGCGGCGCCCGAGGACGAGGTGTTCGAGAGCTTCGGCGTGAAGGTGTTCGTCGATCCCAAGAGCCTGGCCTACCTGGACGGCACCGAGCTCGACTACGCCCGCGAAGGCCTGAACGAAGGCTTCAAGTTCCGCAACCCCAACGAGAAGGCGACCTGCGGCTGCGGCGAGTCGTTCACGGTGTAAGTCTTGGCTGGAGACGATCACTTCAGCCTGTTCGGCTTGCCGTCACGCTTCGACCTGGACGCCCAGGCGCTGGAATCGGCGTGGCGCACCGTCGCCGCGCAGGTGCATCCCGACCGCTTTGCCACCGCCAGTCCCGCGGAACGCCGCGTGGCCATGCAGTGGGCGGCGCGCGCCAATGAGGCCTACCGCCAGTTGCGCGATCCGCTGTTGCGGGCGCGCTATCTGTGCGAGCAGGCCGGCGTGGATCTGCAGACCGAGAGCAATACGTCGATGGACACGGCTTTCCTGATGCAGCAGATGACCTGGCGCGAAATGATGGACGATGCGCGCGACGACGCCGGCGTCCTGGCCGCGCTGCGGACCGAGCTGGAGGAAGCCCGGCAGCAGATGCGCACGGTGTTGACGCACCTGCTGGACGAACAGCGCGACTACGCCGCCGCGGGTCTCAAGGTGCGGGAATGGATGTTCGTGGAGAAGCTGGCGCAAGAGCTGGCCCACGCCCATCCCGATTCCTAGCCAACGGGACCGGGCAAGGCCCGGCCGCGAGGCGACCCGGACTTCGCCGCCTACTGAGTAGAAAAGAACAATCATGGCCTTATTGCAGATATCCGAGCCCGGCGAATCGCCCGCGCCGCACCAGCGCAAGCTGGCGGTGGGGATCGACCTGGGCACCACCAATTCCCTGGTTGCCGCGGTGCGCAGCAGCGTTGCCGAAGTCCTGCCCGATGCGCAGGGCCATGTGCTGCTGCCCTCGGCGGTGCGCTATTTTCCCGGCGGCAAGGTCACGACGGGCCGCGAGCCCCTGGCGCAGCAGGCCGAGGATCCGCTGAACACGGTGGTGTCGGTCAAGCGTTTCATGGGCCGTTCGCTGGAAGAGGCGCGCGCCACGCGCGCGCCGTACGAATTCGTGGATGCGCCCGGCATGGTGCGCATCCGCACGGCGCAGGGCGATCTGAGCCCGGTGGAAGTGTCGGCGCAGATCCTGGCGGTGCTGCGCCAGCGCGCCGAGGACGTGCTGGGCGACGACCTGGTGGGCGCCGTCATCACGGTGCCGGCCTATTTCGACGACGCCCAGCGCCAAGCGACCCGCGACGCGGCGCGCCTGGCCGGCCTGAACGTGCTGCGCCTCTTGAACGAGCCGACCGCCGCGGCGATCGCCTACGGCCTGGATAATGCCGCTGAAGGCGTGTATGCCGTCTATGACCTGGGCGGCGGCACTTTCGATATTTCCATCCTGCGGTTGACGCAGGGCGTGTTCGAAGTGATCTCGACCGGCGGCGATACCGCGCTGGGCGGCGATGATTTCGATTCGCTCATTGTCGATCACGTGGTGGCGGCCGCGGGCGCCACCGACCTGACACACGCCGACCGGCGCGGCCTGCTGATGGCGGCGCGCGCGGCGCGCGAGGCGCTGTCGGACGCGCAGGACGCCACGCTGAAACTGACGCTGGCCAACGGCCAGGTCATCGATCACACGCTGACCCGCGCCCAGTTCGAGGCGCTGGCGCAGCCGCTGGTGCAGCGCACGCTGGAGAGCGCGCGCCGGGCGCTGCGCGACGCCGCACTGAAACCCGCCGACGTGCGCGGCGTGGTGATGGTGGGCGGCGCCACGCGCATGCCGGTGGTGCGCGCCGCGGTCGGCGAGATGTTCGGCGCCGAGCCGCTGACCGATCTGGATCCGGACCAGGTGGTGGCGCTGGGCGCCGCGCTGCAGGCCAATCTGCTGGCCGGCAACCGCGCGCCGGGCGAGGACTGGCTGCTGCTGGACGTGACGCCGCTGTCGCTCGGCCTGGAAACCATGGGCGGGCTGGTCGAGCGCGTGATTCCGCGCAACAGCACCATTCCGGTGGCGCGCGCGCAGGAATTCACGACGTTCAAGGATGGCCAGACGGCCATGAGCATCCACGTGCTGCAGGGCGAGCGCGACCTGGTGACGGATTGCCGTTCGCTGGCGCGCTTCGAGCTGCGCGGGATTCCGCCGATGGTGGCGGGCGCCGCGCGCATCCGCGTGACGTTCCAGGTGGACGCCGATGGCCTGTTGAGCGTGACCGCGCGTGAACAGAGCACGGGCGTGGAAGCGGCGGTGTCGGTCAAGCCATCGTATGGCCTGAGCGACGACGAAGTCGCGCGCATGCTGGCCGATAGCGTGGCGCAGGCCGACAACGATGCCCGCGCCCGCATGCTGCGCGAGCAGCAGGTGGAAGCGCGCCAGCTGGTCGAATCGGTGCAGGCCGCGCTGGCGGTGGACGGCGACCTGCTGAACGCAGAGGAACGCCAACGGGTCGATGAATGCCTGCAGGCGGCCGCCCGCGCCCAGGAGGCGCAGGACGTGGACGCGGTGAAGGCCACGGTCGAGGCCCTGTCGGCCGCGACCGATGAATTCGCCGCGCGCCGCATGGACCGCAGCATCCGCGCCGCGCTGGCCGGCCGCAAACTTGACGAAATCGCCTGATAAGAAGCTATGCCGAAACTGACTGTACTGCCTCATCCCGACTACTGCCCCGAGGGCGCCGTGATCGAGGACGCGCCCAAGGGCGTGTCGATCTGCCGCGTCCTGCTGGACAACCACATCGACATCGAACACGCCTGCGAGCTGTCGTGCGCGTGTACGACCTGTCACGTGGTGGTCAAGCAGGGTTATGCTTCGCTGGAAGACGCGACCGACGACGAAGAGGATCTGCTGGACAAGGCCTGGGGCCTGACGCCGACCTCGCGCCTGTCGTGCCAGGCATTGGTGACGGACGCCGACCTGACGGTGGAGATTCCCAAGTACACCATCAACCACGCGAAAGAGGGCCATTGATGAAGTGGACCGATACTTACCAGATCGCCGAGGCGCTGGCGGATACGCATCCGGATGTCGACCCCAAGACGCTGCGTTTCACGCAGCTGCGCGAATGGGTGCTGGCCTTGCCGGGCTTCAATGACGACCCGGAACGCAGCGGCGAGAAGATCCTGGAGGCCATCCAGATGGCCTGGATCGACGAGGCCGACTGATCCTGGCGCGAAACGCTCCCCTCGGGGAGCGTTTTTTGCATTGGGGCCGCGCACGCGGGGTATCATCAAGGCTCTCTTCGTTGTCCTTGCCCTGAGTCTACCGATGCCCGCTGCTCCCCTGCGCTTTGGCCTGGCCGCCAACCGGCTGCACCATGAATCGCCCGACGCCGCCTTGTTCACCTGGCTGCGGGCCTGTTCGTCCACCATCCGCGAACTGGGCGTGCAGTTGCATACCGTGGGCCGCACCCACGATGCCATCGTGCGCGAGGGCATGCTGCAAGGCTATTCCGGCCTGATCCGCTATCCGTATGGCCGCGAAGGCGGGCTGATGAAGCTGGTGGCGCGCGTGACCGAGGGCCGCGATGGGCAGGAGCCGTTCGATGGCGCGATCTACCTGATCGATCCGGTGGACCCGTCGTCGATCTTTCCCGAGGCGCTGGCGCTCAAGCGCCAGTGCATCACGCATGGCCGGCCGTTCATCTCGACGCTGGCCGGCGCCATCGAGTGGATGGAGGTCGAGCGCGTGCATGCGGGCCTGGCGCCGGACATGGCGGCGTCGCGGCTGTTCAATTACACCGGCCAGACGCTGGCGCTGATCGCGCACGATGCGCTCAAGGACGAGATGGTGGCGTTCGCCGCCGAGCACTTCGACGTGCTGTCGCAATTCGCGCGGCGCGTGGCCACCGGCACCACCGGCGGCCGCCTGAACGAACTGGCCTGGTCGCGCGGCTGGCCCAAGGACACGCCGTGGGTGCACCGCTACCTGAGCGGTCCGCTGGGCGGCGATGCGCAGATCGCGGAACTGGTGCTGGAGCACCAGTGCCAGCGCGTCATCTTCTTCGAAGATCCCCATGTGGCGCGCCAGCATGAGGCCGATATCCAGCTGCTCGAACGCGCGGTGCGCGTGGTGACGGAGTCGGCCACCTGCGCGACCTCGCCATCGGTGGCGCGGCGCTGGGCCAAGGCGGTGGAGTTGCGCGCCGGGCGCGGTTGACCCGGTTGCGTGTTGTCGAGGCGCCCTGTGGGGCGCCTTTTTTCTTGTCGTTTTCCCTGATGGGGCGGGACGTTTGGGGCGTTTTGCCCGTGGGCGGCCTGTTGTAAACAGGGGAAGTCTTTCCTTTTGTAGGGAAAAGGAACGATTTCAATAACGAGAAACATTAACATCTGGCTCTTCAAATTTCATCAAGGGGAGCCACGTCGATGTTTGATCCTGCCATGTCCCGCCGCGCCAGCCTGGCGGCGGCGTTGAGCCTGCTGCCGGCCGCGCTGGTCGCGCAGTCCGCGCCCGTCGAACCGACCACGTTGCCGTCGGTCAAGGTGGAAGGCAGCGCGGAGACGGCGACCAGCCCGGTGCTGGGCTACGCCGCCACGCGTTCGGCCACGGCCACCAAGACGGACACGCCGCTGAACGAGACGGCGCAGTCGATCACCGTGGTGCCGCGCGACCAGATCGTGGACCAGGGCGCCACCAGCCTGCAGGAGGCGCTGGGCTATGCGGCCGGCGTGCGCTCCGACGCCTACGGCCTGGATTCGCGCAGCGACAGCGTGCGGGTGCGCGGGACCGATGTCGACGTCTACCTGGACGGCATGCGCCAGGCGTTCGATTACTACACCAGCACGACCCGCCCCGATCCGTACATGCTGGAACGCATCGAGGTGCTGCGCGGGCCGGCGGCCATGACGTATGGCCAGGGCAGCACGGGCGGCCTGATCAACATGGTCAGCAAGCGGCCGTTGGCCGAGGCGCAGCGCGAGGTCGGCGTGCAGGTGGGCAACCATGGGCGCAAGCAGGCGCAGATCGACCTGACGGGGCCGGTCACCGAGGATGGCCAATGGCTGTACCGCCTGGTGGCGTTGCAGCGCGATGCCGACACCCAGGTGCACCATGTGCCGGACGACCGAACGCTGGTGGCGCCGTCGCTGACCTGGCGGCCGAGCGCGGCGACGACGCTGACGCTGCAGGCGCTGTACCAGAAGGACAAGTCGGGTTCGACCGCGCAGTTCATGCCGTGGTCGGGCATGCGCACGCCGAATCCGAACGGCATGATTCCGACTTATCGCTTCATCGGCGAACCGGACCATGACCGCTACGATTCCGAGCGCCGCAGTTTCGGCTGGCTGTTCGAGCACCAGTTCAACGACAAGTGGTCGTTCAGCCAGGGTTTCCGCCACGCCAACAACAAGGTGACGTACTTCACGCACTACGCGGATGCGTTCTCGGTGCCCGGCGGCTGGGCGGATGATCCGATCAACCAGCGCATCATCGGCCGCTATGCCGATGACACCATCACCAAGGTGCGCATGGACACGCTGGACCAGCATCTGACGGGCGAGGTGAGCACCGGCGCGGTGACGCACAAGCTGTTGTTGGGGCTGGACTGGTCGCGCTACCGGCGCGACCGCCAGAGCGGCAGCGGCAAGGATACGATCGACGCCTATGATCCGGTGTACGGCAATGGCTATATCCCCGAGCTGACCGGCGAGCCGCGCTTCACGCAGCGCCAGACGGGCCTCTACCTGCAGGACCAGATGAAGATCGGCCAGCACTGGATCGTGACGGCGGGTCTGCGGTACGACCGCGCGCGCAGCCAGCTCGAAGGCGGCGAGGTGGACAAGGCGCAGGCCACCACCAAGCGGTTCGGGCTGATGTACGCCGCCAGCAATGGCTGGTCGCCATACATCAGCTACAGCGAATCGTTCACGCCGGTGGCCAGCACCACGCGCAGCACGCCCGACGGCGCCGTGCCCGAGCTGTACAAGCCGCTGCGCGGCAAACAGTGGGAAGCGGGCGTCAAGTACCAGTCGGCGGATGGCGCCCACCTGGCCACCGCGTCGGTGTACGACCTGCGCGAGAAGAACCGCCTGGTGCCGGATCCGACGGCGGCGTTGAACAACATCCAGACCGGCAAGACGCGCACGCGCGGCCTGGAGCTGGAATGGCGCGGCCAGGTGACGTCGTCGTTCGACGTGATCGCGCACTACAACTACATCGATCTGGATCCGCAGCTGGAAGGCATTCCGCGCCATCAGGCCGCGGCGTGGGGGCGCTACCGTTTCGCGCTCGACAACCTGGATGGGCGCTTCACGGTGGGCGCGGGCACCCGCTGGATGGCGTCGTTCCGCGATGGCGATGGGCCGAAGCTGGCGCCGGTGTGGCTGGTGGACGCCATGATGGCGTACGAGACCAACCACTGGCGCTATGCCTTGAACGTCAACAACCTGACCGACAAGACCTATCTGGCGACGTGCCTGTCGCGCGGCGATTGCTGGTACGGCGCGCGCCGCAGCGCGATCGCCAGCGTCACCTACAAGTTCTGACGCGGGCCGTCAGCGGCCCTGGAAGCGCGGCGCGCGTTTTTCACGGAAGGCGCGCACGCCTTCGGCGAAATCCTCGCGCCGCGCGGTCTCCAGGAAGCAGGCGGTTTCTTCGGCCAGCTGCGTTTCGAGCGGGGCGTGCGCGGCGTTGCGCAGCAGGTGCTTGGCGCCGGCGATGCCGTGCGGCGCGTGGCTGGCGAGCTGACTGGCATAGGCCTGCGCCTGTTGCGCGAGCAGGCCCGTGTCGGCGACGCGGTTGAGCAGGCCCCAGTCCAATGCATCGGCGGCGCTGAAGGCGTCGTGGCGCAGCAGCAGGTCGAGCGCGCGGCGCGGGCCGAGCAGGCGGTTCAGGCCATGCGTCATGCCGGCGTCGGGCGTGGCGCCGAGCTTCAGGTAGGCCGTCATGAAGCGCGTGTCGGCCTCGGCGATGGCCAGGTCGCAGGCCAGCACCAGCGACAGGCCGGCGCCCGCGGCGACGCCGTGGACCTGCGCCAGCCAGAGCGAGTCCATGCGCGCGACGTGCGCGACGAAATCGTTGAGCGGCGTGAACAGGTCGAGCAGCTTGCCGCGCACCGCGTTGACGTCGCCTTCGAACAGTGTGATGTCGCCGCCGGCGCAGAAGGCCTTGCCGGCGCCGCGCAGCAGCACGACCCGGATGTCGGCGCGCGTTTCGAGCCATTGGGCGGCGCGTTGCAGGTCCAGCGCCATGGCGACGTCGATGGCGTTGAGCGTGGCGGGCTGGTTCAGCGTGAGCGTGGCGATGCCGTCGCCGGCTTCCAGCAAGAGGGTGGGAAAGACGGGCAAGGGTGGGTTCATGGCTTGTCTCCGTTATCGGGTAAATACCAACTTTCGATCCAAAAACCACGATGCTATGGTCGGAACCAAGCGCTTGCTCGGTTGCCGTCCGCCACGCAAGCGTAACGCATAGAACGATTTTCCGGCGCTGTACAGCGTAGGTAAAGACAGGTTCGCCGCATCGCCTGCCTCGGGGCTACGCTGATTCACCGCCAATAGAAAAACAGCTTCGCGATCAACAGCGAGGAGACAAAGGTGGATCAATCCGATAGCCCTCCCTTGCTGGAGGTGGATGGGGTCACGTTGGCGTTCGGCGGGGTCAAGGCGCTCACGGGCGTGGGCTTTCGCGTCGCGCCGGGATCCATCACCACGGTCATCGGCCCCAATGGCGCGGGCAAGACCTCGCTGTTCAACACCATCTCGGGTTTCTACCGGCCGGCCGCGGGCACCATCCGCTTCCTGGGCCGCGACATCACGCGCGTGGCCGCGCCGGAGCGCGCCCGCCTGGGGCTGGCGCGCAGCTTCCAGAACATCGCGCTGTTCCGCGGCATGACGGTGCTGGACAACATCAAGCTGGGGCGCCACGCCCACCTGCGCACCAATGTGCTCGATGCGCTGTTCTACCTCGGCCGGGCGCGGCGCGAGGAGATGGCGCTGCGCGCCGATATCGAAGAACGCATCATCGACTTCCTGGAGATCGACCACATCCGCCATGCGCCGGTGGCGGCGCTGTCGTACGGGCTGCGCAAGCGGGTGGAGCTGGCGCGGGCGCTGGCGATGCAGCCCAAGGTGCTGATGCTGGACGAGCCGGTGGCGGGCATGAACCGCGAGGAGACCGACGACATGGCGCGCTTCATCCTCGACGCGCGCGCCGAGTGGGGCGTGACGGTGCTGATGGTGGAGCACGACATGGGCATGGTGATGGACCTGTCGGACCACGTGGTGGTGCTGAACTTCGGCCAGGTGATCGCCGATGGCACGCCGGCGGCGGTGCAGGCCGATCCCGAGGTCATCAAGGCCTATCTGGGCGCGGGCGACGTCGGCGACCTGCGCCGGCGGCTGCGCGAGGCGGCCTGATGGACGGTCTGTTCTTCCTGGAGGTGACGCTGGCGGGGCTGGGCAGCGGCGGCCTGTACGCGCTGGCGGCGCTGGCGTTCGTGATCGTCTACAAGGCGACGCGGGTGGTGAACATCGCCATCGGCGAATTCCTGATGATGGGCGCCTATGTGTTCTATGCCTTCGCCGCCGGCATGGCCTGGCCGGTGTGGGCGGCGATCGCCGGGGCGGTGGCGCTGTCGGCCGTGCTGGGCGCGGTGGTGGAGCGGGTGACGATCCGGCCGATGCTGGGCGAATCGCCGATCTCGGTGTTCATGATTACCGTGGGGTTGGCGTCGATCCTGGTGGGCGTGGTGGAACTGATCTGGACCGCGGACCAGCGCCGCCTGCCGGAGTTCATGCCGCGCGCGCCGGTGATGGTGGGCGAGGCGTTCGTCGCGCCCAAGGTGTTCTACGGCTTCTGGGTGGCGCTGGCGCTGGTGCTGCTGGTGCTGGCGGTGTTCCGCTACTGGCGCGGCGGGGTGGCGTTGCGCGCCACCGCGTCGGACCAGGGGGCGGCGTATGCGATGGGCATCAACGTGCCGCGGGTGTTCTCGCTGTCGTGGGCGGCGGCGGGCGCGATCGCGGCGGTGTCGGGGGTGATCGTGGGGGCGATCGGCGGCATCTCGTCGTCGATGGGCGTGTTCGGCCTGTCGGTGCTGGTGGTGGTGATCGTGGGCGGGCTGGACAGCGTGGCCGGGGCGCTGGTGGGGGGCATCTTCATCGGGCTGCTGGAGGCCTGGGCCGGCGCCTACCTGGGCGGCGAATACAAACTGCTGGCGACCTTCGTGGTGCTGGTGGCGGTGCTGATGATGCGGCCCTACGGGCTGTTCGGCACGCGCGAAATCGAGAGGCTGTAGCCATGCGCATCGCGACCGCGAAAGAGACCTACCGGGCCGACGAGGCGCTGTTCGACACAACAACCCAGCGGCTGTGGCTGGCGTCGCTGGCGGCGTCGCTGGCGCTGTTCCCGTTCGTGGCCGACGCCTACTGGCTGTACCTGGCGTGCCTGGTGGCGATCAACGTGGCCAGCGCCACGGGGTTGAACATCCTGACCGGCTACACCGGGCTGGTGAGCCTGGGGCAGGCCGCGTTCATGGGGCTGGGCGCGTATACGGTGGCGGTGATGGAACTGCGGCTGGGCACGCCGGTGTTGCTCAACCTGCTGGGCGCGGGCGTGGTGGCGATGCTGGGCGGGTTGCTGGTGGGGATTCCGTCGCTGCGGGTCAAGGGGCTGTACCTGGCGATCTCGACCATCGCGGCGTCTTTCATCGCGCACTTCGTGTTCGCGAATTGGGCCTTCACTGGCGGCACGGGCGGCTTGCAGGTGCCGCCGGCGCGGCTGCTGGGGATCGATCTGGACACGTCGTTCAAGATCTATTGGCTGATCGTGCCGTTGACGGCGCTGATGGTGCTGGGCGCGGCCAACCTGTTCCGCACGCGCATCGGCCGCGCGTTCATCGCGATCCGCGACCGCGACATTTCCGCCGAGGTGCTGGGCATCCATCTGCTGCGCTACAAGCTGCTGTCGTTCGGGCTGTCGTCGTTCTATGCGGGCGTGGCGGGCGGCCTGTGGGCGTATTTCTTCCGCGTGGTCACGCCGGAGAGCTTTCCGCTGATCATGTCGATCTTCTTCCTGGCGGCCATCATCGTGGGCGGCATGGGGTCGATCCTGGGTTCCATCCTGGGCGCCGTGTTCATGACCATGGTGCCCGAACTGCTCAAGCTGGTGGTGGGCTGGCTGCCGGTGGGGGGCGATGCCCTGCGGCTGATCTCGCCGGTGCGCACCATCGTGTTCGGCCTGCTGATCGTGGGCTTTCTGATCTTCGAGCCGCACGGGCTCGCGGAAATCTGGCGCCGCGTGCGCCGCTACTTCCATCTGTGGCCATTCCGCACCTAGACGGCGGCCGCGTATTCCCAAGAGAACCAGGAGACGAAACCATGAAGCGCATCCGGATAGGCAGCGGTTTATCGAAGTTGCTGGCGCCCTTGGGCGTGGCATTGGCGCTGGCCGCGGCGCCGGCGGCCCAGGCCGAGGAGGACCTGGTGCTGGGCGGCTCGATCCCGCTGAGCGGAGTGTTCGCGTTCGCCGGGCAGGGCATCCATGCCGGCATCACCGACTACGTCAAGATCGTCAACGACCAGGGCGGCATCAAGGGCCGCAAGCTGCGTTACGTGCCGGAGGACACCGCCTACAAGGTGGACGCGTCGGTGGCGGCCTTCAAGAAGATCACCAGCCAGAACAAGGTCAATTTCTACTATGGCGATTCGACCGGGTTCTCCAAGACCATCAATGCCGAACTGAATCGCTCGGGCAACATCCTGATGACGGGGGCCTCGTTCGCGACCGAGCTGAACGACCCGGCCAAGTATCCGGCGCAGTTCATGCTGGGGCCGGACTACACGGAGATGTTCGGCATCCTGCTGCGCTACATCGCCAAGGAGAAGCCGGGCGCCAAGGTGGCGTTCGTGTATTCGGACACCGAGTTCGGCCGCGACCCGATCGCCAGTTCGCGCGCGGTGGCGCAGAAGCTGGGGCTGACGGTGGCCACCGAGATCATGACGCCGCCGGGCAGCGTCGATGTGTCGACCGAGGTCATCAAGCTGCGCCGCGCCGATCCGGACTTCACCATCTTCCACGGCTACGTGCTGGCGCCGATTCCCGAGTTCGTCGGGCAGGGCAAGCGCATGGGCCTGAAGACGCGCTACATGGGCACGTTCTGGACCATGGACAACTCCACCGTGATGCAGATGGGCGAGGACGCCGAGGGCTTCATGGGCGTGATGCCGTACCGCTATTACTACGACGAGACGGCCGATGCGCCGATGCTCAAGAAGATCCGCGAGATGCGGCCGCAATACCAGAGCACCGGCTACATGCAGGGCTTCCTGGCGGCGATGCTGTTCACCGAGGTGGCCAAGCGCACGCTGGAAGCGGGCAAGGAGCTGACCAGCGCCAACATGAAGGCGGCGCTGGAGGGTATCAAGGACTTCGACACCGGCGGACTGATCGGCGTGCCGATCACCATCAAGGGCAATTCGATTCCGGTGGGCCGGATCTATCGCGCCGATACCAAGCAGAAGCAGATGGTGCCGGCTTCCGACTGGATCGTGCTGCAGTGAGGCGCCCGTGACTCCCGGACACGCCGCGTCGCCATCCACGGTGCTGGACATCAACAACATCGAGGTGGTCTACAACAAGGCGGTGCAGGTGCTGCGCGGCCTGTCGCTGTCGGTGCCGGCCGGCGCCATCGTGGCGCTGCTGGGCAGCAACGGCGCCGGCAAGTCGACCACGCTGAAGGCGGTGTCGCGCCTGCTCGACCTGGAGGACGGCGAGCTGGCGCGCGGGCGCATCCTGTTCGACGGCGGCGACACCGCCGGCGCGCGGCCGCAGAACCTGGTGCGCGCCGGGCTGGCGCATGTGATGGAAGGACGCCGTGTGTTCGAGGATCTGTCGGTCGAGGAGAACCTGGTGGCCGCGACCTACGCGCTGAGCGGCAGGCGCGGCGCCAAGGCCGATTTCGATCTGGTGTACGGGTATTTTCCACGCCTGTACGAGCGTCGCCGCGGCCTGGCGGGCTATCTGTCGGGCGGCGAGCAGCAGATGCTGGCGATCGGGCGGGCGCTGATCGCGCAGCCCAAGCTGATGCTGCTGGACGAGCCGTCGCTGGGGTTGTCGCCGATGCTGGTGGAAGCCATTTTTTCCATCATCGCCCGCATCAATCGCGAACAGGGGGTGTCGATGCTGCTGGTCGAGCAGAACGCGTCGGTGGCGCTGGCGGTGGCGCATTACGGCTACATCATGGAGACCGGCAAGGTGGTGATCGACGGCACGGCCGAGAAGCTGGCGGCCGACCCCGACGTGCGCGAGTTCTATCTGGGCGTGGGCGGGTCGGGCGAGGCGCGCGGCTTTCGCGACATCAAGCACTACAAGCGCCGCAAGCGCTGGCTGTCATGAGCGCGCCTGGCGGAGGTTCCCGCGTGAATCCGGATGCCTGGCCGGCGCTGACGCTGCCGCAGATGCTGCGCGAGCAGGCGCGCCGCCAGCCCGACGGCATCGCCGTGCGGCAGAAGGACTTCGGCATCTGGCGGCCGGTGTCGTGGGCGCAGTACTGGCGCGGCGCCTGCCGCGTGGGGCTGGGGCTGCAGGCGGCCGGCCTGTCGCGCGGCGGACGCGTGGCGATCGTGGCGGAGAACCGGCTGGAGTGGCTGTTGACGCAGCTGGGCGCGGGCGCCGCCGGCGGCGTGGCGGTGGGCGTCTACGCGACCAGCCCGGCCGAGGAAATGGGCTATGTGCTGGAGCACGCCGACGTCGAGCTGGTGGTGTGCGAGGACCAGGAGCAGACCGACAAGGTGCTGCAGGTGGCGCATCGCCTGCCGCTGTTGCGCCGCATCGTGGTGATGGAGACCAAGGGCCTGCGCTCCTATGCGCCGGCCGAGCGCGACCGCATCATCGCCTTCGCCGAACTGGAGGCCGACGGCCAGCGGATGGAGGCCGAGGCGCTGCCGGCGTTGAACAGCGTGCTGGACGGGCAGCGGCTGGATGACCTGGGATTGATGATCTATACCTCGGGGTCGACCGGCAAGCCCAAGGGCGCGATGCTGAGCTATCGCAACATGCGCGGCGTGGCGCCGGGGATCGCCGACCGCCTGGGGATGGACGCGGGCAGCGTGCACCTGTCGTATCTGCCGCTGTGCCACGTGGCCGAGCAGATGCTGTCGACCTTCGTGCCCATCTACCTGGGCGCGCAGGTCAATTTCGGCGAGTCGATCCGCACCGTGCAGGAAGACCTGCGCGAAGTGGCGCCGACCGTGTTCCTGGGCGTGCCCCGTATCTGGGAGAAGCTGCACGCGTCGATCTCGATCAAGATGCAGGAGGCCGGGCGCCTGCAGCGCTGGCTGTACCAGCGGGCCATGGCGGCCTGCGCGCCGTTCGCGGAAAAGTCGGCCGGGCAGCGCAATGCGGGCGAACGGCTGACCTACGCCCTGTGGTACTGGCTGGTGTTGCGGGCCCTGCAGAACTTCATCGGCCTGCGGCGCGTGCGGGTGGCGATGACGGGGGCGGCGCCGATCGCGCCCGAGGTGGTGCGCTACTTCCGCAATCTCGGCGTGCCGCTGGTGGAGGTGTATGGCCTGACCGAGTCGACCGGCATGATCTTCGGCCAGCACCCGGACCGTGTGAAGGCGGGCACGGTGGGCGAGCCGATCCTGGGCGTCGAATGGCGCCTGGGCGAGGCGGGTGAATTGCAGATGCGCGGCGAGATGGTGTTCGCGGGCTACTACAAGAACGACGCCGCCACCGCCGACACGGTGCGCGACGGCTGGCTGCACACGGGCGACGTGGCCGCGGTGCGGGACGGCCAGCTGCGCATCGTCGATCGCCTGAAGGACATCATGATCACGGCCGGCGGCAAGAACCTGACGCCGTCCGAGATCGAGAACGCGGTCAAGAGCAGTCCCTACGTGAAGGAGTGCGTGGTCGTCGCCGACGGCCGGCGCTATGTGGCCGCGCTGATCCAGCTGGAGTTCGAGACGGTGGGCAAGTGGGCCGAATCGCAGCGCATCGCCTTCACCCATTTCCGTTCGCTGGCCGAGTGCGCGCAGGTGCGGGAACTGGTGGCCGGCGAGGTGGCGCGCGCCAACGCGGGGCTGGCGCCCGTGGCGCAGATCAAGCGCTTCCATCTGCTGACCAAGGAACTGGATCATGACGATGGCGAGGTGACCGCGACCATGAAGGTGCGGCGCGCCAGCATCTACCGCAGCTACGCGGACGAGATCGAACGGCTGTACGCCGAGGAGACGCCGGCATGAATGACGCGGTGATCGTGGAAGCGGTGCGCACCCCGTTCGGGCGGCGCGGCGGCTGGTGGGCCGATACCCGGCCCGATGACTTGCTGGCCATGGCCATCCAGGGCGTGCTGGCCCGCGCCGGCCTGCCGGCCGGACAGGTGGACGACGTGGTGGCCGGCTGCGTCAGCCAGGCGGGCGAGCAGGGCGCCAACATCGGCCGCCTGGCCGCGCTGCTGGCGGGCCTGCCGCAAACGGTGCCGGGCGTGGCCTTGAACCGCATGTGCGGGTCGAGCCAGCAAGCCGTGCATGTCGGGGCGCAGGCGATTGCCGCGGGCGATATGCGCTACGTGGTGGCGGGCGGCGTCGAGAGCATGAGCCGGGTGCCCATGTTCCTGGACGTGACGCTGGGGCAGGGCGAGTTCCGCGGCTTCGAATCGCTGAACCCCGGACTGCTGCAACGTTATCCCTTGATCCATCAGATCGAGAGCGCGGAGCGTATCGCCGAGCAGTGGCAGTTGCGCCGCGAAGAACTGGACGCGTGGTCGATGCAAAGCCATGCGCGCGCCTGGCAGGCGGCCAGCGCGGGCCGCCACGCCGAGCTGTTGCCGGGGCCGGCCGGCACGCCGGCGCGCGACGAAGGCATCCGCGAGCGCGCCGACCCGGC
>NZ_CADIJR010000008.1 GCF_902859645.1 Achromobacter insuavis
CCGCGTTGTCGGCCGCGGCATCGACGGCCGGGCCCGCGGCATCGACCGTCGCGGTATCGACCGCCGCGGCATCGGCCGCCGCGGCATCGACCGGCGGACCGGCGGCGTCGGCGGTCGTCGGTGTCGGCGCGGATTCGATGAGGGTCGGCGCCATCGGCGGCGGAGGGTCGGCGGGGCCGGGACCCGCCTCGGCCGGCGCCTCGAGGGCGTCGGGGTGATCGGTCTCGGAGGCAGGCTTGGCCGCGTCGCTCGCGAACGCGTCGCGGGGGCCCTGGGCATACAGCCAGGCCAGGCCGTCGTCGCTGACCGTGACACGGCCGAAGGCGGCCGGCGTCACCACGATATTGCCGCCGGGGGCGATCATCACGACCGCGTCGACGTCCGTCAGCACCTTCCAGCCGCCGCTTTCCTCCACGCCCACGTAGGGGTTGGTGAAGGTGCGCATCGGCCGCAGGTCGGCATCCAGCAGCACGTACCGCGCCGTGTCGCGGGGCTTGACCAGCCACAGGCCCGCGCCGGGCTGGGCCACGCTTTCATAGCGGCCCGCCGTCAGCGGCGTGCCGTCCGGCCGCACGAACATCCAGGACTGCTCGCGGTGCACGGCCAGCGTGTCGCCGTCGCGCAGCGGCGGCTGGTCCGAGCCCAGCACGTCGGGCGCGATGGCCCATTTGCCGTTGGCATCCAGCAGGCCCCAGAGGCCGCCGTAGCGGTTGCTGCGGCGCTGCGCCGGCAGCGTGTCGGCCACCGGCCGCTCCAGCCGCATTACGTCGGTCGGCAGCGTCAGGGCGCGGCCGGTCGCGGTATTGAACAGGCGCGGCGCTTGCGGCACTTCCATTGCCGCCAGCTTCTGGCCGGGTTCGAACCCCCACGACCGCGTGCCCAGCTCGAAGGTCTTGACGACCTGGCCCTGGCGATTGATGAGCACGTCGCGCTCATCGTCCTCGACTAGCGCGGTGCCCGCGGCGTTGAAGCCCGAGGCGCGCGCGAAGCGCGGCTTGATCACCCAGGCGCCGCGCGTATCGATGTAGCCCCACAGGCCGTCCTGCTGCACGGCGGCCAGGCCGTTCTGGAACGACTCGGCGTCCTGGTAGGCCGGCGTGATGACCATCTGGCCCTGCTTGTCGATGTAGCCCCAGGTGCCGGCGGCGTCGCTCGCCTTGCCGGTCAGCACCGCCGCCAGGCCTTCGGCGTAGTCGCGGTTGCACGACACGTCCGGGGTGATGGCGTAGGTGCGGCCGACGCAATCGTATTGCCAGTCGGCGAACGCCTCGTCCGCCTGGGCGCCGGCATGAAGACCGGCCAGCGCCACAGCCAGCGCCAGCGGCCGCAGTGTGAGGGCGCGCCTCATGGCGCGACCCGCGCGGCGGCGGACGAAGGTGCAATCAGGGGGATCGAGCGTAGCCGGACGTGCCGCATGGTGGTGATGCCTGCCAAAGGGGAACGAAGGCAGCACTGTAACCAGCAGTAGCAAGCAAAGAAACGACAAATGTAACGATAGAAAACGAACCGTTAACAACGCGCCCGCGGGCGGCTCAATCGTCGAGCCAGGCGCCCTGTTGGCGCATGCGCGAACGCAGCAGCGACCGCGCCCGCGACAGGCGGCTGCGCACCGTGCCGATCGGCAGATTCAGCTGCGCCGCGGCCTCTTCGTAGGACAGGCCGTCGGCGCAGATCATCATCAGCACCTCGCCCAGGTCGGGCGGCATGGCGGCCAGCGACCGCTCCAGGATGCGCAGCGTCTGCAGCAGTTCGGTGCGCGCGGCCGGGTCCGAACGGCGGTCATGTTCCTCGACCAGGGCGTCCTCGCTCACGAACGCATAGCGCCGTTCGGGCGCGCGCGACAGGTGATTGCGGATGAGGTTGCGGGCGATGCCGAACAGCCAGGTCGACGGCTTGCTCTCGCCCCGGAAGCGGTCAAAGCTCGACGACATCTCGACGAAGGCCTGCTGCGTGATCTCGTCGGCGTCGGAGCTGTTGCCCACCTGGCGCAGCACGAAGCGTCGCAGGCGTTCGGACTCTTCGCGCACCAGCTGGCTGACCGGGTCGGCCAGCGGGGAGGAGGGAATGGCGGCGGACGAACAGGAGGCAGGGGGCATGGTGGCGGTGCTGCGGGTCGTGGACGGGGACGCCCGCAGCGCCGCGGCGGGCGCCTGGCGCGGGCGCGCACGTGTCCTGCGCGGCCCGGGCGGGTCCGCGCGGAAAGTGGCGTGGGGGAGTGCGGTGCAGCCCCGCGATCTCCCATGGCCCTGTCGGAAAGAGAAAGCGGATGCTGCGAAACCAGTCTACGTTTGGAAGATTCGGTAGCAAATACGGCGCGTGCCGTATTTTGGCCAGCGCCGCGCGGCCGCGGTCAGGCAGGCGTCGCGCGGATCAAGCGCCGCGCGGATCAGGCGCTGGGCAGGCCCAGGCGCACCGCGTAGGCCACCAGTTCGGCGGTGCTGTGCAGCGCGAGCTTGCGCATCAGGTTCTCGCGATGCTTGCGCGCGGTCAGCGGGCTGATGTGCAGGGCCGCGCCGATCTGCGCGGCGGTGGCGCCCTGCGCGGCCAGCGCCAGCACCTGCTGCTCGCGCCGCGTCAGGGTCTCGGCCGGCGCCGGCGCGTGGGTGGGCCGGGGTTGCGCCGGGCGGCCGGCCTGGCCGTCGTGCAATCGCTGGATCGCGGCCATCAGTTCGCGCGAGCTGCCGGTCTTGGCCAGGTATTCGTCGGCGCCGGCCTCCAGGATGGCCTGGCGGCTGCGGGCGTCGGTATTGGCGGTCAGCACCATGATGTGCAGGGCGGGATGGCGTTCGCGCAGCGCGCGCACCCAGCCCGAGCCCGCCACGCCGGGCATGCCCAGGTCCAGCACCAGCACGTCGGCGCCATGCGCGGCCAGCAGCGCCAGCACCTGCTCGCCGGTGGCCGCTTCGTCGATCGAGCCGATCATCGCGCCCGCCTGGCTCAGCACCATTTTCAGGCCCTCGCGCACGATGCCGTGGTCGTCGGCCAGCAGGATGCGCAGCAGGGGAGGCGGGGAGGTCGGGGTCATGAGGGCGGTGAGGGCGCCGCGGCTTGTGTCAGAATGATGCACCATTATAGGGACCGATCCAGGCGCATGACCGCCCCTGCCGCGCTATCCCCGCCCCAGCCACCGGGCACCGCCGCCGCGCACGCGGCCCCCGTCGCCGACGCCATCGCGACCGAGCTGGCCACGCTGCTCTACAAGCAATCGTATGGCGTCCTGTTCGCCAATTTCGTCGTCGCGCTGCCGGTGCTCTACGTCATGCGCGAGGCCGCGCCCGCCGGGGTGCTGGCGGCGTGGATCGGCGCCGTCTATCTGCTGACGCTGGCGCGCGTGCTCGTCTGCCGCCGGTTCCTGCGGCGCGCGGCCGGGCCGGTGCGGCCCTGGGTGCGCGGCTTCTGCCTGCTGTCATGGACCTCGGGCCTGTTGTGGGGGCTGGCCGGGTTGCTGGCGGTGATGTCGGGGCAGGACCTGTTGCTGGCGTTCGGCTGCGTGATGCTGGCCGGCATGTGCAGCGGCGCGGTGCCGTCGCTGTCGGCCTATCCGCCCGCCTACGTCGGCTCGGCGCTGGGCATGGTGGCGCCGTTCATCGCCGCCTGCCTGGCGGCGGCCGACGGGCTGCACCTGGTGTACGCGGCCTTCGGCGTCTGCCTGCTGGCGGTGAACCTGTACTTCAGCGCGGTCACCTATCGCAGCCTCAGGACCACGGTGGCGCTGCGCTTCGAGAACAGCGCCCTGATCCGCAGCCTGGAACACGAGCGCGACCGCGTGGCCGCGGCCGACCGCGCCAAGACCCGCTTCCTGGCCGCCGCCGGGCACGACCTGCGCCAGCCGGTGCACGCGCTCGGCATGTTCACCGACATCCTGGCCAGCCGCGCCGAGCAGGGCAGCGTCACGCCACAGGACGCGTTGCATGTGGCGCGGCGCCAGCAGGGCGTGCTCGACGGGCTGAACCGCCTGCTGGACGGCCTGCTGGACGTGTCGCGCCTGGACGCGCACCTGGTGCGCACCGAGCGCCGCGCCGTCGCGCTCGACGCCCTGTTCGACGACATCCGGCTGGACTACGAACCGCAGGCGCGGGCGCGCGGCCTGCGCCTGGTGGTGGCGCCGACCTCGCTGGCGCTGCAGACCGATCCGGCATTGCTGCGCCGCATCCTCGACAACCTGCTGGGCAATGCCCTGTCGTACACGCCGGCCGGCTGGGTGCTGCTGTCGGCGCGCCGGCGGCGGGGCGGCGTGCTGATCCAGGTCTGGGACACCGGCGCGGGCATCGCGCCCGACCTGCAGGAAACCGTCTTCACCGAGTTCACGCGCGGCGCCGGCGCGCCGGCCGCGTCGCAGGGGAACGAGGGGCTGGGCCTGGGGCTGGCCATCGTGCGCCGCCTGGCGGATCTGCTGCAGGGCGACATCGCGCTGCGCTCGGTGACGGGCAAGGGCTCGGTGTTCTCGTTGTGGCTGCCGGCTGGCATTCCCGGCGCGCATGCAGCCGGCGAAAAATAATCAGTTGAAGCGGGGCCGAAGCGCCCCTGTAATAGCATCATCCATCCATCCGCACGGGATCGACGTCCCACGCCCGAGGTTCGCCATGTCCGTCGCCGCATCGTCCGTCGCTTCTTCGCCCGGTCCCGCCGCCGCGCCCCGCAACCTGTGGCTCATGGTGCTGGCGGGCGGCATCGTCATGGGCCTGGCGCTGGGCGTGCGCCACGTGCAGGGCCTGTTCCTGCTGCCGGTCACCATGGACCGGGGCTGGTCGCGTGAAACCTTCGCCATGGCGCTGGCGGTGCAGAACCTGACCTGGGGCGTGGTGCAGCCGTTCACCGGCATGATGGCCGACCGCTTCGGCTCGGCCAAGGTCATCCTGGGCGGACTGGTGTTCTACGCCTTGGGCCTGGCGGGCATGGCGCATGCCGCCACGCCCGCGGCCTTCATGTGGACCGCCGGCATCTGCATCGGCATTGCGCTATCCGGCACGGCGTTCGCCGTCATCTACGGCGCGCTCAGCCGCCTGGTGCCGCCCGAGCGGCGCGGCTGGGCGCTGGGCGTGGCCGGCGCCGTCGGCGGGCTGGGGCAGTTCACCATGGTGCCGGCGGCGCAGTGGCTGATCGGCGGCACGGGCTGGGTCGGCGCGCTGATGATCTTCGCGGCGGTGCTGGCGGTGGTGATGCCGCTGGCCTGGCCATTGAAAGAGACGTCGCGGCGGGCTGCTGGCGCCGCGGCGGCGCCCGAGCAGCCATTGGGCGCGGCGATCCGCGAGGCCTTCGCGCAGCCCGGCTTCTGGCTGCTGAACCTGGGTTTCCTGGCCTGTGGCTTCCAGCTGGCCTTCATCGGCACGCACCTGCCGGCCTACCTGATGGACAAGGGCCTGCGGGCGGCGGACGCGGTCGCGGCGCTGGCCATCATCGCGCTCGCCAATGTCGCCGGCACCTACGTCTGCGGCATCCTGGGCGCGCACCATCGCCGCAAATACCTGCTGGCCGGCATCTACCTGCTGCGCACCGCCGCGATGGCGCTGTTCTTCCTGCTGCCGCTGTCGCCCGCGTCGGTGTACGTGTTCGCCGCGGTCATGGGCTTCGTCTGGCTGGGCACGGTGCCGCTGACCAACGGCCTGATCTCGCAGGTGTTCGGCGTGCGCTACATCACCACGCTGTTCGGCTTCGTCTTCTTCGGCCACCAGGTGGGTTCGTTCCTCGGCGTCTGGCTGGGCGGCGTGGTGTACGAGGCGACCCATTCGTACGACCTGATCTGGATCGGCGCGATGGCGCTGGGCGTGCTGTCGGCGGCGCTGCACTGGCCCATCGACGACCGCGAGCTGCCGCGCATCCGCGCCGCCGCAGCCGCCGGCTGAACCGCGCGCAGGCGTCGTCACGCCGCCTGCGCTTCGTAAGACCGGCCGGTGTTGCGTGCCCGCGCCCATGGTGATGTGCAGGATGCGACAGGACTCCACCACCTTGAGCGTATGCCAGGCGCCGCGCGGCACTACGTAGGCGTCGCCCGCCCGCAGCCGGACAACCTGTATGCCGGCAGGGCCGTCCAGATGCAGGTCGGCCGAGCCGGCCGTCAGGCGCACGATCTCGTCGGCTTGCGGATGCATCTCCCATTGCGGCCAGTCGCGGGCGCAGGGGTATTCCGACACCAGCCAGCCGTGGCCGTATCGTTCCAGGTCCTCATGCGGCTGCGACCAGAAGGCGTCGCCGCCCGCGAGCGGGGTGGCGTGGCCGGCGGCGTCAAGGAAGACGTACTGCGATGACAGGTCGGTGGGCATGGCGGTCTCCAGAGCGGGGGTAATAGGCGTTATAACAGTGCCGAAGGCCGTCTCGACGGCGCGCCATCGTCGCCAGGAGTCCGCATGCAGATCGAATCCCGTTGGTTGTTCCCGTGCGAGCCGCGGCACATCTGGCCGCACTTCCTGCATGCGCGCATGGACGACAGCCGGCCGTTGCTGTTCCGCCTCGGCGTGCCCAAGCCGATCAGCTGCAAAGTGCTCGAAGGCGCGGCCGCCGTGGGCCATACGCGCCAGTGCACCACCGACCGCGGCACCATCGACCAGCGCATCCTGATCCTGCAGCCCGGCGAGCGCCTGCGCTACCAGATGCAGCGCAGCACGGTCTGGTGCGCCGACTGGGTCGGAACGCTGGTCGACACCTTCGAATTGCGGCCGCTGCCGGGGCAAGGCACCGAGGTGCGCCGGACCACGCAGTTCGAGGCCGCCGGCCGCTGGCGCTGGGCCAAGCGCCTCGGCCTGTGGGCGGGGCTGCGCCAGGCCCATGCCTACGCCAGCCGCAACTGGCGCAGGCTGGCGCTGGCCAGCCAGGCCGCGCAGGCGCGCGGTGGCGAAGCGGCTGGAATACTCGAAAAACTGCGATAATCCGGGTCTTTCCAGGGGGCGCCGGCTCGCATCCGGCGTAGGTGTCGGCATGAACAAGGGATTCGACGGCGTCCGGCCGGCATCCGAATCGTCCATCGAGATCGGTTTCTTCTACCAGGGCCGCCATTGCGTGGAGCGCATCCGCGTCAAGCCGACCGCCGCCAACCTCAAGCGCGCCGCCGAACGGCGCACCGCCATCCTGGCGGCGATCGCGCGCGGCGATTTCGACTACGCCGCCGAATTTCCCAAGCGCACCGCTGCCGCCCCATCCGCCAAGGACGAGACATGACCCGCGTTGCCGCATTGCCCATCTACGACCTGACCGCCGATGCCTTCGCATCCTATGGCTGGATGCTCGGCAAGCCAATCCCGCAGGGCAATGGCGTGCCGCTGTTCAGCAACGACGCCACCGACTTCTGGCAGGAACATGTCTTCAACACCGGCGCGGGCGGCGACGCCGAGGTGCTGTGGGTCAACTACCGCAGCGCCTCGCCCGATGTCGCCAGCCTGGAGAAGCACCTGCTGACGCAGCAGGCGATCGTGCCGCTGACCGGCGTCATCATCCAGGTGGTGGCCCGCAGCGCGGCCGATGGCAGCCCCGACCTGGACACGCTGGCGGCGTTTCGCGTCGATCCCGGGCAAGGCGTCTGCATGCGTCCCGGCTGTTGGCACGCCACGCGCGTGGCCGACGCGGAAGTCACCTGCCTGATGCTGACGCGCCGCTCGACCACGCTCGACCTGATCCAGCACCTGACCACCGATGCTTGCGCCAGCGAAAGCGCGATCACGTCGATCCCGCCGCGGCAACTGGAAGCCCCGCATTTGCCGGACTGAATTACGCAGACCGCGTGGCGTCCCGGGCGCCATGCGGCCATCGGGCGTGCGTGAAGTCGTCCTGTCATCGCCACGCGCTTTCACCGGCGTGGTGAAATGTGCCAGAATTTGAGCGACTGTTTTTTGTCGCGACGCTGCCGCCACCCGGGCGTTGCCAACGGCTTGCCCTGCTGGAGCATGGAATGCGCATACGCCTCGCTGGCGTTGGATCGACCCGCTATGTTCGCGGCCTGCTTGTCCTGACGTTGTGCACCGGCGCGGCCGGCTGCAGTTTCACCTCGCCCGACGCGGCGACGGGGGCGCAGTACGTCGGCATCGACGGCGTGTCGGCGCCCGAGGCGCGCCGCATCGCCAAGGAAGCCTATGTCTACGGCTATCCCATGGTGGCCAGCTACCAGGCCATGTATGCCGCCAGCATCGATCGGGGCAATCCCCACTACCGCGGGCCGTTCAACACCCTCGGCCGCGCCGAGCCGGCGCCGGACGACGCGCCGCAGTTTTCCGCCGTGCTGGACCTGCGCGCCGAGCCCGTCGTCGTCAGCGTGCCGCCGATGGAGGCCAGGCGCTACCACGCGTTGCGGCTGACCGACCTGTATGGCTTCAACTTCGCCTATCTCGGCAGCCGCGCCACGGGCAATGGCGGCGGCAGGTATCTGGTGGCCGGGCCGCGCTGGAACGGCGCCGCGCCCACGGGCATCGCCACGGTGATCCGCGCCGAGACCGAGCTGGTGAGCCTCGCGGGGCGCATCCAGCGCTTCTCGTCCTCGGACCAGGCCAACGTCAAGCGCATCGAGGACGGTTACCGCATCCAGCCGCTCTCGGCCTACCTGAAGAAGCCGCCGCCCGCGCCGGCCACGATCGAGTGGCTGGCGCCCGAATCGCCCGCGCAGATGCGCACCTCGCTCGAGTTCTACAACCAGCTTGGATTCCTGCTGCAGTTCGCGCCGGTGGCGCACAGCGAGAAGTCGCTGCGCAAGAGGCTGGACAGCATGCGCATCCGGCCCGGCGCGCCGGCGGTCGCGGAGGGCAGCAATCCGCGCCTGCGCCAGGTCATGCAGGAAGGCATGCACGACGGCCAGAACGAGATCGACAAACGCCGCCTGGCGCTGGACGGCAAGGCCGACACGCTGTTCGGCGACCGCCGCACGCTCGGCAACGACTATCTGGCGCGCGCCACTGGCGCGCAGGTCGGCCTGGGTACGGACAGCCGCGAAGAATCGATCACCACGGTGCTGGCCACCGACGCCGCGGGCCAGCCGCTGGACGGCGCCCAGCCGTATACGTTGCGGTTCGCGCCGCGCGCCTTGCCGCCGGTCAATGCGTTCTGGTCGGTGACGCTGCAGCGTCCGGCCGGGGCCGCGCAGGCGCCCCAGGCCGCCCGGCGCACGCTGGTGGATTCGTCGATGCTGCCCGCGCTCAAGCGCGATCGCGACGGCGGACTGACGCTGCACATCCAGCCCCAGACGCCCGGCAAGGGCGGCGAGGCCAACTGGCTGCCGGCGCCGGCGGGGCCGTTCACGATCACGCTGCGCTATTACTGGCCCAAGCCGGCCTTGCTGGACGGCAGCTGGCAATCGCCGCAGCCGCAGCGCGTCGGGCTTTGACGCACCGGCCCTGACAGTGGCGCGCGAGGCCGCGTCCGCCTGGCCGGCGCGCGCGTCGGCAAGCGGTCTGACGCCGTGGCGCGGCGTCAGAGGTCTTCGCTGCGCCAGACCTTCAACACACGTCCGAAAATCTGCAGATCCATGTCTTCGGTGATGTCCCAGGCATCGTATTTGGTGTTCTCGGACTTGGCGCGGATCAGCAGGCCCTGGGCGCTGGGAATGCGCTGCAGGCGCTTGATGAAGCCCTCGTTGCCGACACGAAAGAAAAACACGCCGTCGACTTCCGCCTTGACCACGCCGAGGTCAACCAGTAGCGGATCGCCCGGGTTGTACATGGGCCGCATGCTGTCGCCGAAACCCGTCACCACGCAAAGGTTGGCGGCCGCGGTGTAGTGGCGCAGGTTCTTGTGCAGCCATTCCTGGCTGACGCGCAGGCTCTGGATCACGCCGGGCTGGTCGCGCAGTTCGACGCCCGCGCCCATGGCGCCGCCGGTATCGAAGCGGGGGATGCGCAGATCATCGCCCGCGCCGTGGTCCACCCGCGGCGGTTCGCCGCCGCCGGCATCGGCCAGCACGACGTCCGGCGGATACTGCGCCGACTCGTCCAGCAATTGTTCGAGTGACAGCCCCAATCCCGCCGCCAGGCGAGCCGCGTATTTGGAACGTTCGCTGTCGCGCCCCTCGAGCGCGGCGATGGTGCCCACGCCCACGCCGGTGCGCGCTTCCAGCTGTTCCAGGGTGAGACCGAGAGCGGCGCGATAGCGCCTGATTTGTTTTCCGAGAGCCATGGTGTCAACGCTAAACAGTTGTGGAAAATTGTGCAACAACAAGTGTTGAAAACGAGATTATACATTTGTAGAATCTTACTCATGGATTACCCAAAACGTGTGCTGTTATCAGACGGAAGCGTGGGTAGCGTATCGCTACCAAAGGGCTTCTCTCCCTCATCCATCCGGACCGCCGCAATGGCGATCCGCAACACCGGCGCCCGGGCGGCGCCACCTCGGCAGCGTCCGCCAGCGACGGACACCGGCATCGAACTCAATGGCAAGGAGCGGCAAATGAATCAGGCAGGAAACATGGCATTGCAGGCCCCGCAGGGCTGGGTCGCGGCGGCATCGCAGGCGGGCGCCGCCATCGCGCGTTCCTTTGTGTCGCGGCCGGCGGAGCGGGCCGGTTGGCAGCAGGCGGCGCAGGGCCGCAACCAGAAGGGGCAGAACATGACGCGGGAAGAGTCGGATCAGGTCGAAGCGCTGATCATGGAGTGGTACCACTGGAGCCGGGGCTACCGGCCCAAGCTGGGCGTCGGCCGGGTCTCGGCGTTCGCGCGCGGCATGACGGCCGACGAGGCCTACGACGACGAAGACGTCGATGCCCGCCTGGCCGCCGCGCGCGGCGAGCAGACCGAGTTGTGTATCGACGAGCTGCCGTGGCAGCAGCGCTCCGCGATCGGCGTGCATGCCGGCAACCGGGCGGCCGGCGCTCGCGTTTTCAGCAACCCGCGCCTGACGCCCGAGCAGCAGCACGCCGCCTACCAGGAAGCCAAGGTCGCCCTGTTGCCGGCATTGCGCCGGCGCGGGCTGGTGACGGCGCCGCAAGTGCGACACGCCGATCGCGCAAAGGCTTGCGGCGCGGGCGCCACATCCGCATAATTGAGTCGTCGGGCCAAGTTGCGCCCGAAGAAAATCTGAACGTACCGACCAAGCCCCTCGGCAATTGCCGCGGGGCTTTTTCATGGCCGCTCCGGATCTCCGGAAACGCCTTTGTTGCCCGCCTCTGGCGGGCTTTTTTTTTGGAGTCTGCAATGGCAGGTACTACCGTTTCGCAATTCGTTCAAACCCAGGGCACCCAGCTGGAAGTGTCGACCACGGCCACCGAGGACCTGGGCACCGCCGGCCTGACCTACGCCGATCTGGCCATCACCATCAAGGACCCGAACTTCCAGGGCGGCCAGACCACCGAGATCGACGTCACCGTGCTCAAGTCCACCGCCAAGGAATACGCCCTAGGCCTGGACGACAGCGGCACCTTCAGCATGGCCGGCAACTGGAAGGCTGGCGATCCCGCCCAGAAGGCGCTGGTGGCCGCGCGCAGCGACAAGAAGACCCGCGCCTTCCGCGTGACCTTCGCCGACGGCGCCAAGTTCGAATTCCTCGGCCTGGTGACGCAATACCAGTGGCAAGGCCAGCTGGACAACGTCGTGTCCGCCACGTTCAACGTGCGCGTCACCGGCGCCGTCAAGCTGACCGACGCGCCCGCCAACGGGGGCTGAGCGCCATGACGGACACGTCGATCAATTCCTCTGCTCGCGCCGCGGGCCTGCGCGGCCTGGCGGTCGACCCGCTGGCCGGCTTCGCCCACGAAACCCTGACCGTGCCGCAATGGCAGGACGCGCGCGTCATCGTGCGCGCGCCCAGCGCCGGCGACCATCTGTTCCATATCCGCGCGATCTGGGCGGCGGCGGGCGTGGTGCCGGGCGAGGACAACGAGGTGGTGCGCGCCAAGCTGGACGCGCCGGGCGTGGACTACACCCGCGCCTCGGCCAGCCTGCTGGTGCGCACGCTGTTCGAGCAGACCGAACAGGGGCCGCGCCGCGTCTTCGACGACGAAGACGTCGACGTCGTGGCCGCGGCCTACGGGCTGGCGCACGCCACGCTGGTGGCCAAGGCGATCGAGCTGGGCAACCTCGGGGAGGGGGCGCAGGAGCGCGCAAAAAAGCCCTCCAGGAAACGCCAGACCTCCGTTTCCTGATGGTCCTGGCGCTTCGACTGGGGCGCACGCTGGGCGAGTTGATGGACACCATCGACACCCATGAAGTGTCGCTGTGGCGCGAATGGGACCGGACGTCTCCGCTGGGAGACGACCGGGCCGATGTGCTCGCCGCCAGCCTGGCCGCCACGGTGGCGCGGGCGGCGGGGGCCAAGGTGCGCGCCACCGACATGCTGGTGCGCTGGGGCGCGCAAGACGAGGAACCTCCCGCCGAAGCGGGGGCGGACGCGTTGAAGGCGTTCCTGATGTCGAAGATCAAGAAGGGGTCTTGACGACGTGTCCGGCCCGCGCGAGCGGGCCGGAGGCGGATCTATGTGAGGTATAGGACCATGGCAAACAACAACAACGCCGCGAACATCGCGGCGGAAACCTCGGCGCTCAGACAGAACACCGCCGAGCTCAATCGCAATGCGGCGGCCCGGCGGGCGTGGGAGAGCGCCGTTGCGCGGGCCGCGACCGTGTGCCAGAAAAGCAACGACACCACCGACAAGGGCACCGACGGCAAGAAAAAGTCGACGGACGCGCTGAACAAGCATGCCCAGGCGATCCGGTCCGAGGCGGTCGAGCAGGCGCTGGCGGAAATGAAAAAGACCGGCGCGATGCTGGGCCGGACATCCGAAACCGCGAAGATGGAGTACGAAACCGAAGCCGGCCGGTTCGCGGGCGAGAGTCCCAGCGACAAGTACAGCCTGACGACCGCTGCGTGGGATCTCGACAGGCTGCGCGACCAGACGAAGATGCGCGCCTATATCGAGAATCTCGCGGATCCCGATGCGGAATCCAGACGCGAGAAGACCCAGAAGCAGGGTGCGCTCGATGACGCGCTGCGAGATGGCACGCTCAGCCAGGACAAGTACGACAAGGAGCGGCGCAATCTCGGACTCGTCGAGAAGGACGGCGACTTCATGGCGAAGGTGAACGACAAGCTGCTCGAATCGGCGCGCAACGGCGCGGGCAAGATCCAGGACATTCTGGGCACCAAGATGTATGACTTCGTCTCCGAGAAATTCGACAAGATGGGGCTGTCGTTCCTGGACAACGTGGCCAAGATGGTGACATCGGCCGCCTCCGCCCAGCTCATGGAGACGTTGCTGGGCAAGGAATTCATGTCGGGTTCGGGCGGCCTGGGCGGCTGGATCGGCCAGGCAGGGGGCTTCATTGCAGGGCTGTTCGGCTCGGGTGGCGCAAGCAGCGCCAGCAGCGCCATCGTGCCGTCGGTGGCCCAGGCGTTTCCCGTCCAGTTCGCCAAAGGCGGCGCCTTCACCAACGGCATGACCGCCAGCCCCGTCGCCTTCCCCATGGGCGTCATGGGCGAAGCCGGCCCCGAGGCCATCATGCCGCTGCATCGCGGCGCCGACGGCTCGCTCGGCATCCGCGCCGCTTTCCCGAATGTGGGCGGCGACACGGGTCAGGCCGCGGGCGGCGTGTCCGTCAACGTCTATGTGCAGGACGGCAACGTCAGTTCCTCGAGCGAATCGGGCGAGGGCGGCTGGCAGCAGTTCGGCCAGCAGATAGGCGAATACGTCACCCAGCTGGTCGACCGCCGCATGACGCAATCGTATCGCCAGGGCGGCCTGGCCTGGCAAGCCAACAACAACCGTTTAGCGGGGGCATGATCATGGCAGTCGAAACCTTCACCTGGTCGCCGCGCGTCAATCCGCAAGGGCGGACCAAGTTTCGCGTGCTGACCGCGCAGTTCGGCGATGGCTACAGCCAGACCGCGGCCGACGGCATCAACAACAAAGTGGCCTCGTGGCCGCTGCAGTTCTCCGGCTCGGGAGCGCAGGTCGGGCCGATCGTGGCGTTCCTGGACCGGCACCAGGGGTATCGGAACTTCCAGTGGCAACCGCCGCTGGGCGAGCCAGGCTACTACACCGCGACGGATTACGACCTGACCGCGATGGGCGGCGAGATGTACTCGCTGGCCGTGACCTTCCAACAAGTCTTCAGGCCCTGACACCATGGCAACCCTACAAGCGATCAATGTCGGCAAGACCGACAACGACCAGGCGGGCGATCCGCTGCGCGTGGCCATGCAGAAGGTGAACGCGAACTTCGCCGACGTGCAGTCCGGACTGGCTGGCCTGTGGAACGCGTCGGCGCTTGGCGCGACGGTGGACCTGAACACGCTGACGAACCCCGGACGCTATCACCAGGGCACCAACGCCAACGCGTTGACGGGCAGCAATTATCCGATCGCGAACGCCGGCCTGCTGGAAGTGGCGGCTTCCGCGGACGGCCTGTTCGTGTACCAGGAATACACCCAGTACCGGTCGGGCGCTTATTCGCGTCGTTTCTGGCGCTCGTTCTATGGCGGCATCTGGGCCGCCTGGCAGGAGCTGCCGGCGCTGTCGCAGAAAGGGGCCGCCAATGGCCTGGCCACGCTGGACGCGAATGGCAAGGTTCCCGTGGCGCAGATCCCGAGCGCGTTCGCGGCCGTCCTGCCGACGACCGCGCACGACCTGGACGACTACGCCACGCCGGGTTCGTTCTATCAGTCCACCATCGCCGGGGCCACGGCGGGCGCCCATTATCCGGTGGCCAACGTTGGCTTCCTTGAAGTCACGGCCACCGGCACGCCGGTGACGCAGGTCTACACCACCCGCACCAATGTCGCGGCCGCCATGCAGCGCTTCTGGCGCGTGCGGGTGTCGGCCACCACCTGGTCCGCCTGGAAGGAACTGACCGACGTCTCGACCGTGGTGTCCTATGCCGGTTCGATGGCAGCCGCGCAGGATCTGAACGGCTATACGCAACGGGGACTGTGGGCCGTCGCCACGTCGGCGATCGCGGCCGGGGGCAGCAATTTCCCGATCGGACAGTCGGGCTACCTGCTGGTCATGTCGGCCTCGCCCCAGGGCGGCGCCAGCGTCACCTCCGGCGTGTGCCAGGTGTACTACGCCGGCAATGGCAACAAGGTCTACAACCGGTCGCTGATCACCGGCACCTGGTCGTCCTGGGTGGCCAGCGTCGATTCGGCGCAGCTGGCGGCGCCGGGCGGCATTGCCACGCTGGACGCCGGCGGCAAGGTGCCGCAGGCGCAGATCCCGGGCGTCAACGCGCGGCCGCTGGGCGCCGCGGATGACCTGGATACCTATGCCACGCCGGGCGACTATAGCCAGAACACCAATGCGGCCGCGGCGGCCGGAGCGAACTATCCCGCGCCGCTGGCGGGCCTGCTGTCGGTGAAATTCGGCACCGGCAGCAACAACGCGGTGTACCAGGAGTACACCACCTATACGCTGGCCAATCCGCGCAAATTCATCCGCAACCGCTTCCAGAGCGCCGGCGTCGCCACCTGGGGCGCCTGGTTCGAGCAGGCTCGCGCCGATCAGGCCATGACGCATGTCTACCTGACCGCCGCGACGGACGCCAACACGCTGATCGCCGACAACACGTTCTACACCTGGGTCGGCGCCACGCCCATGTCGGCCGGATCGAACTGGCCGCCCAGCGCCGCCGTCAATGCCGGCTACATGAATGTCTATTGGCTGTCGGCGGGCATCGTGTGCCAGGAAATGTCGGTGCTCTTCACCGGTCAGAAACCGCGCCGGTATGTGCGCCACGGCAACACCACCAACGGCAGCTGGCAACCGTGGCGCGCCGTGGGCAGCTGGAGCAATGCGCTGCAGATGCCGACCGCGGATTGCGGCGACATCTACGTCGACGGCGCGGGCTGGCACCGCTGGAATGGCACGGCCTACGCGAAATACGATCCGAACGTGGCGCAGGACCTGGCGTTCGATTCCGCAACCTGGAAAGTCCGGGGCGCAATGGGTTTCGGGCCCAATGCGGGCGGGGTCTTCCAGAGCCTGTCGGGGGCCGGCAACCTGAATGTCGCACCCGGCACCGCCGCCGCGGGCAGCCGCGTGAACGTGTGGCAGGACAGCGGCGCCAACGCCAGCGTGCTGTCCCTGCAGTGCTTTCCGTCGGGCTCGTACATCACCAGCGGCAGAACCGGGACGGGCGCCTACCAGCCGCTGATCTTCGAAGTCATCGGCTATGACTGCGGGCGCATCAACACCGCCGCCACCTGGGTCCTGGGCGCGGAATACAACCGTAATTACCTGGTGCGGCAGGCCATCAACTTCGAGGGTGGCGGCAGCCGCTTCGGCACGCTGTACAGCCCGCAGGCGGACCACACGTCGCCCATCGTATTCACCAACGCCGCCGGCGGGCTGGTGGGCACCATCCAGACCTCGCCGTCGGCAACCTCGTACAACACCACGTCGGACTACCGCGTGAAGTACGACATCGAGGACATGGACGGCGCCTGGGCCTTGCGGTCCGTGCTGCGCATGCGGCCACGCACGTTCCGGATGGTGATGGATGACAGCGCGCAGGATGGCTTCATCGCGCATGAACTGCAGGAAGTGGCGCCGCTGGCCGTGTCGGGCGAAAAGGACGCGGTCATGACCGATGTCCACGGCGCCGCGCCACGCATGAAGTTGCAAGGCGTCGACAGCTCCAAGCTGGTCGCGCGCATGGTCTGCGCCATGCAGGAAATGCACCGGCGTATCGAGGAACTGACCAGGCAGGTCGAGCGCCTGCGTGGCGAGGCCGGCGAGTCCGGGCAACCGCCACGGCAGGCCGGGGAGGAATAGCAATGGGTATTTATTCAGACGTTCAAAAGCTGGAAGTCGGCGCGTTGGTCGAGCTGTTCGAGCTGGATGCGACGGCCATCGGCGGCCAGGTCCTGCGTTTCCATGGCTACACGCAAGTGGGCGCCATCTGGTGGCAGGGGCAGCAGTACGATCCGTGGGCCATCCGCGCCGAAGGGTTCGAACTGGTGGGAGAGGGGCAGCAGCCCTCGCCGACGCTGTCGGTGGGCAATATCGGGCAGGATGACAAAGGTAAGCCGGTGGTGGGCGTGATCTCGGCGCTCTGCGTCCACCTGGATGACCTGGTGGGCGCGCGCGTGGTGGTGCGCCGCACGCTCGGGAAGTATCTGGATGCGGTCAATTTCCCGCAGGGCAATCCCACCGCCGACCCGCAGGAAGAGTTGCCGCAGGAAGTCTGGCTGGTGCAGCAAAAGACCGCCGAGACCGCCGAGGTGGTGGAATTCTCGCTGTCCAGCGCGCTGGATTTCAATGGCCAGAAGCTGCCCGACCGGCCGATCATCGCTGGCGTGTGCTCGTGGCTGCGCAAGGGCGGCTATCGCGGCCCCTACTGCGGTTACACCGGCAGCCGCATGTTCGACCTGGATGGCAAGCCGGTCAGCGATCCGACGCTGGACCGCTGTTCGGGCCTGATGTCCGACTGCAAGAAGCGCTTCGGCGAGTACGAAGTCATCAACTTCGGCGGTTTTCCATCCGCCGACCTGGTCAGGGGATAGGCATGCTCAAACGCACGATGCAGGCCATCCGCGACCATGGCGTGGCGACGTATCCGCAGGAATGCTGCGGCCTGGTGGTCAAGGCGGGCCGACGCGAATGGTATGTGCCGTGCCGCAACACCGCCGCCAGCGAAGAGCACTTCGTCATGTCGGCGCAGGACTACGCGGCGGCCGAGGAAAGCGGCCGGATCACGGCCGTGGTGCACTCGCACCCGGACGCGACGGCGCTGCCCAGCGAAGCCGATCGGGTGGCCTGCGAGGCGTCCGGCCTGCCCTGGTACATCGTCGCCGTGGCCAAGGACCTGGACGGCAGGATCAAGGCTGGCGAGATCCGCGGCTTCACGCCGGAGGGCTTCCAGGCGCCGCTATTGGGGCGCCAGTTCGCGCACGGCGTGCTCGATTGCTATTCGCTGGTGCGCGACTGGTATGCGCGCGAACGCGGCATCAAGCTGCCGGACTTTCCGCGCGAGGATGGCTGGTGGGAACCTGGCCGCGCCGGCGACCTGTACATGGATCACTACGCCGAGGCGGGCTTTCGCCCGCTGCAGCCGCATGAAGCGCTGGCGCCGGGCGACGTGGTGGTGATGCAGGTGCGTTCGGATCGCGCCAACCATGCCGGCGTGTTTCTCGGCGCGCAGCCGTTGGGCGAGGCGCCGGACCTGTTTCCGCTGCCCGACGCGATGCTGCACCACCTGTATGGGCGCGACTCCGAGCGGGTCGTGTATGGCGGATTCTGGCGCGAAGCCACCCGGGTGGTGCTGCGCCATGGAGAAAAGACATGAACGACAGGACACGAGTGGTCCGACTCTACGGCTGGCTGGGCGCGCGCTTCGGCCGTGAACACCGTCTGGCCGTGGCCAGTCCGGCCGAGGCGGTGCGGGCGCTGTGCGCCCTGTTGCCGGGCTTCGAACGCGCGCTCGCGAACAGCGAGCAACGGGGCGTGCGCTTCGCCTGCTTCGCCGGCCGCCGCAATCTGTCGGAAGACGAATTGGGGCATCCGGTGGGCGCGGACGCCATCCGCATCGCGCCGGTGCTGGCGGGCGCCAAGAACGGCGGCCTGTTCCAGACGGTGCTGGGGGCGGTGCTGATCGCCGCGGCGGCGTTCTACAGCGGCGGCCTGACGGCGGCGTTCACGGCGGGGGGCATGGTTCAGGCCACGGCCACGCTGGGCCTGTCGATGATGCTGGGCGGCGTCGCGCAGATGCTGTCGCCGCAGCAGCGGCTGCTCAGCGCCAGGGACCGGCCGGAGAACGGCGCCTCCTACAACTTCAACGGGCCCGTCAACACGACGGCACAGGGCAATCCCGTGCCGCTGCTGTACGGGGAAATGTTCGTCGGCAGCGCCACGATCTCCGCGGGCATCTATTCGGAAGACCAGGTATGAAACAACGACATCGCATCAGGAACAGGGCGCCCGCGGGCGCCTTTTCTTTTGGCGGCAAGCCGATGGCCGAGGGCCAGGGCCTTGTCGGCCACAAGGGCAAGGGCGGCGGCGGCGGTCGCGCGCCGGTGGAATCGCCCGACAGCCTGCACAGCACCGCCTACGCGCGCGTCATCGACCTGCTGGGCGAAGGCGAGATCTACGGCCCCGTGCACGGCATGGACAACGCGCTGCGCGATGTCTACCTGAACGGCACGCCCGTGGCCAACGAGGACGGCTCGCTGAACTTCAGCGGCGCGTCGATCGACTTTCGCACCGGCACGCAGCTGCAGGAGCCGCTGCCCGGCTTTCCCGCGTCGGAAAGCACCATCGGCATCAACGCCGAGCTCAAGTCGAGCCAGCCGTGGACGCGTCTGTTCACCAACCTGCAGGCTTCCGCCGTGCGGGTCACGCTGGCGGTCGAAGGCCTGAGCCGCGCGGACACCAAGAACGGCGACATCAACGGCTACCGCGTCGAATACGTGATCGAGCTGAACACCGACGGCGCCGGCTACCAGACGGTGCTGTCGACCGCGTTCGACGGCAAGACCACCCAGCGCTATACGCGCTCGCACCGCATCGAGCTGCCGCGCGCGCGCCAGGGCTGGACCGTGCGCGTGCGCCGCGTGACGCCCAACGCCAACAGCAACACCATCTCGGACCGCACCGTGGTGGACACGGTCACCGAGATCGTCGACGCCAAGCTGCGCTATCCGATGTCGGCGCTGGTGGGCATCAAGATCGACGCGTCGCAGTTCCAGAGCATTCCCACCCGCGCGTACCACGTGCGCGGCCGCATCATCCGGGTGCCGTCCAACTATCACCCGGACCTGCGCCGCTATGACGGCGTGTGGGACGGCACCTTCAAGCTGGCCTGGACCAACAACCCGGCCTGGGTGTTCTACGACCTCATCAGCAACGACCGCTATGGCCTGGGCACGCGCGTGCCGGCGGGCTGGCTGGACAAGTGGGGCCTGTACCAGATCGGCCGCTATTGCGACGAGATGGTCGATGACGGCTTCGGCGGAAAGGAACCGCGCTTCACCTGCAACGTCTACCTGCAACAGGCGGCCGACGCCTACCGGGTGGTGCAGGACTTCGCCTCCATTTTCCGCGGCATGGCTTATTGGGCCAACGCCGCCGTGTTCGCCTCGGCCGACATGCCGGGCGATCCGGTCTACACGTTCTCGTCGGCCAACGTGGTCGATGGCCGCTTCAACTACGTCGGCTCGGCGCTGACCACGCGCTACACCGTGGCGCTGGTGTCCTGGAACGACATGTCCGAAATGGGTCGCCAGAAGGTCGAGTACGTCGAGAACCGCGAAGGCATCGCGCGCTATGGAATCCAGCAGGTCGAAGTGACCGGGTTCGGCTGCACCTCGCGCGGCCAGGCGCACCGGATCGGCAAGTGGATGCTGCTGACCTCCAACCTGGAGACGCGCTCGGTCACGTTCTCGGTCGGCCTGGATGCCTGCCGCGTGCGGCCGGGCAGCGTGATCCGCGTGGCCGACCAGCACCTGGCGGGCCGCCGCATCGGCGGCCGAATCCGTGAAGGCGAGATCAGCAAGATCACGGTCGATGCCGAACTCGGCGTGCGGCCGGGCGACCGCCTGACCGTCAACCTGCCCAACGGCCTGTCGGAAACCCGCGTGGTGGCGACGGCGGTGGGCACCGGCCTGACCGTGGACAACACCGTCTTCACCGTGGATTCGACCGAGCTGACCGCCGACCTGGTCGGCCTGCCCGGCACGGTGCTGCACATCACGGTCACCACGCCGTTCTCGCAGGCGCCGGAAGCCGAGTGCGTGTGGACGCTGGAATCCGAGGCGTTGTCGGCGCAGACGTTCCGCGTGTTGAGCGTCAAGCGCAAGCAAGGCCTGGTGGCCGAGATCGCCGCCGTGCAGCACGAACCCGGCAAGTTCGACAACGTCGACTTCGGCACGCGGCTCGATCCCAAGCCGATCACCGTCGTGCCGCCATCGGTGCAACCGTCCCCTGTGAACATCCGGCTGGCCTCGCGCTCGGTGATCGACCAGGGCCTGGCGCGGCACGTCGGCGTCATCAGCTGGGACGCGGCGGCCTCGGCCGTGGCCTACCAGGTGCAGTGGCGGCGCGACAATTCCGACTGGGTCGAGGCGGGCCGCACCGGCGCGCTGACGCTGGAATTGCCGGACATCCGCGCCGGCGCCTACGTGGCGCGGGTGCGGGCGATCAACGTGTCGGACATCTCGTCGGTGTGGGTCAATTCCACCGAGACGATGCTGGAAGGCGACATCGCGCCGCCGCCGGCGCTGGCGCTGCTGGCCACCAAACCCCTGGTGTTCGGCATCGACCTGCGCTGGGCCTTTCCGGAAGGGCGTTTCACCGCGCAGCGCACCGAGATCTGGTACAGCGCGTCCAACGACCGCGCCAGCGCCATCAAGCTGGGCGACTTCGCCTTCCCGCAAAGCGCCCATACCCTGATGGGCCTGGCGGCCGGCAAGCGCTTCTACTTCTGGGGCCGCATCGTCGCCCTGAACGGCGAGATCGGCGCCTGGTATCCGGGCGACCAGGGCGTGATGGGCGAATCCAGCTGGGAAGCGAGCGAAATCCTGGAATACCTGAACGGCAAGATCAGCCGCGACGAGCTGGCCCAGGAACTGACCGGCACCATCGACGGCCTGACCACCGGCCTGGATGAGACCCGCGCCGCGATCACGGCCGAGGAGACCAAGCGGGCCGATGCCGATGGGGCGCTGTCCTCGCGCGTCGACACGGTGATGGCGACCGCCAACGGCGCCGCCGCCGGCGTGCAGGAAACGCGCAATGCGCTGGTGGACGTGGACGGTCAGCTCAAGGCCACCTGGAGCATCAAGGCCCAGGTCACGAAGGACAAGCAGATCTACGCAGCCGGCATGTCGCTGGGGGCGTACAGCCAGCCCGACGGATCGATGCAGACCTCGGTGTACTTCCTGGCCGACCGGCTGGCGCTGCTGAACCTGGCCAACGGCGCGACGACCACGCCGTTCGTGATCGATAACGGGCAGACGTTCATCAACGATGCGGTCATCGGGACGGGCAGGATCACGAATGCGATGATCCGGAGCTTGAGCGCGGAGAAGATCAACGCAGGAGTGATGAGCGCCGAGCGCATCGATGTCGGGACGATTGCCGCACAGCTTGCCAACGTGGGGCAGGCGTATATCAAGCGTGCCAACATTCACGAAGCGCAGGTGGATACGCTGTCGATCGCTGGGAATGCCGTGACGATTCCCGTGTCGTGGTCCGGGCCTGGAGCCGGGACCCTCGTCATCAATAGCAACGTAGATGGTCCTGTTGTGGTGATTGCGTACCGGTCCGGCTACAGCGGCATGGCATCCAATTTGCGCATCTATGTCAATGGCGCCTTGATGGAGGAAGCCACGGGTTCCCATTCAGCCTGGCAGAGTGGCAGCGGGGACGGGCCTCAGCCTTGGGAATATACGAGCATGCCGCTTACCGCGGTAACCGTTGGGAATGCGATACGTGGCAACAACACCATCGTCGTGAATTCATCGAGTTCCGTAAGCAATGGCGCGAAGATCCGGATCGTGGCGCTGATGGTGAAAAGGTGAGAGGAATGAATATGTACATCGCATCGTTTTACGACTCGACGGGTCGGATTGTCGGCGTCATGCGTGGACCGCGCGAAAGCGTGGAGGCGACTTCGGCGGTGACGGGAGATCCCTTTGTCGAGGGAGAGGGCAATCCCGATCTGCAATATGTTCGGGAGAAAGCCCTCGCATCACGGCCGGAATCGCCCTCCATCCTGACGCGCCACACATTGTCGGCGTTGCCTGTCCCGTGCACGATCCGGATCGGCCGTGCCGTGTACCCGTGCACCGAGGCTGAAGTCGATCTGGAGTTTGGATCTCCCGGCACATTCCAGGTCACCGTCGAAGCCTGGCCCTATCTGAACAAGGAGTTCACCGTTGAAAATCCGCCACTATGAACCCTACGCGCCGCTGCGCGCCCGCGCCTATCCCGCCATCGGCGACCAGCTCGACGCGATCATGAAGTTCGCCGCGCACCTGCAGGCGTCGGGCCAGGCGCTGCCCGACGAGGTGACGAGCTGGGTGGCGCAATGCCGCAACGTCAAGCAGCGCTACCCGAAGCCGGCCGACGCCGCGGCCGGACCGCAAGGACTGCCGGGGAGCCAGGCATGACTCAAACCCTCACCACCGTCCGCCTCTACGGCCGGCTGGGCGCGGAGTTCGGCCGGCTGCACCGGCTGGCCGTTTCCAGCACCGCCGAAGCGGTACGCGCGCTGTGCGTATTGCTGCCCGGCTTCGAAGCCCGCCTGCTCGACAGCGAATCCAGGGGCGTGCGCTACGCCTGCTTCCTCGGCCGCCGCAACCTGGATGAAAGCGAATTGGCGCGGCCGGCGGGCCGTGAAGACATCCGCATCGCGCCCATGCCCACCGGCGCCAAGCGCGGCGGCCTGATGCAGGTGGTGGTGGGCGTGGCGATGATCGTCGCGTCCTTCATTCCCGGCGTCAACGTCGCGTTGTGGGCGGGCGCCAGCACCTCGCTGATGACCATGGGCCTGGCCATGACGCTGGGCGGCGTGGTGCAGTTGCTCACGCCGCAGCAACGGGCCCTGAGCGTCAAGGACGGGCCCGACAACGGCGCGTCGTACAACTTCAACGGCCCGGTCAACACCACGGCGCAGGGCAACCCCGTGCCGGTGTTGTATGGCGAGATGTTCGTGGGCAGCGCCACCATCTCGGCGGGGATCTACTCCGAAGACCAGGCGTGACGGCGATTCGCGGATGCCGGACGGTTGCCCGTCCGGTCCGCCTGCTCCTGGCGGCGTTCTCGACCTAGAATCAGGCATCGGGCGGAGCGAGCCTCCGCGCCAACAGGGGAGCCGCGATACCGCATGAAGCGCAACTTCAACATCCACGACCTGCGCATCTTCTACACCGTCGTCATGACCGGGTCCACCCGGCAGGCCGCGCAGGCCATGCACCTGACCCAGCCGGCCGTCAGCCACGCCATTTCGCGGCTCGAACAGGCGACCGGCGTGCAGTTGTTCGACCGGTCCCACAAGACGCTGCGGCCCACCGAGGCGGGACAGTATCTGTACGGCGAGGCCAAGTTCGTGCTGGACGAGCTGGTGCGCATCGACGAGGCGCTGCACAGCATCGAGCAGTTCGGCGGCCGCGGGCTGCGTATCGCCAGCTCGCCCGCGCTGGCCTTGTCCTATGCGCCGGACGCGGTGCGTCGCTATCTCGACGCCCACGGCACGCGGCCGTTCTCGATCGACCTGGAGTCGTCGGTGCAGGCGATCAGCGCCGTCGACACCATGCGCGCGGATTTCGGGCTGGGCGCGGTGTCGCAGGAGAATTCCCGGCTGATGTTCCGGCCCTTCCTGCGCACCGAGGTCATGGCGATCGTGCATCGCGAGCATGCCCTGGCGCGCGGCGAGGTGGTGGCGGTGGCCGACATCCGCCCCGACAGCTACGTGCAGCCCTTGTGGTCCGACTACGTCATGCCGCAGGGCGACATCGCCGAGTCGATGCAGCTGCGTTCCGGCATGCGGGCGCATATGTCGCTGCTCGCCGGCACGGTGTGCGCGGTGCGCGGCGTCAGCATGGTCAACGCGCTGTCGGCCGCCGACATCACGGCGGCCTATCCCGACCTGGTGGCGCTGCCGCTGGCCTCGCGCCAATGGTTCGATTTTGTGTTGATCGCGCGCAACGAGGCCGCCAGCCGGGAGTCGGCCGAGCACCTGCTCCAGGCCTTGCACGCTGCCGCCCGGCAGCGGCAGCAGGGCGTGTATGCGCGGACGGTCCAGCTATTGGCGTAGGAGCTAGTCCGCGGGCGGCTGCCATGGCAGCGATTGCAGGTCGCCGTCGATGCTGATGGCCTGGCCGCTGACCATCGCCCCGAACGGGCTGGCCAGGAACAGCGCCATGTTGGCGATGTCCGCCGCGCGCACGAATTGCCCCAGGCTGACGCCGGCCAACTCCAGCCGGGTCTCCTCGGCCACCGTCACGCCCATGTTGCGGGCGCGCGCCTCGATGACCCGGTCGATGCGGGGGCCGGCCACCAGGCCGGGCAGCAGTGCGTTGACGCGGATGCCGTAGCCGCCGAGCTCCACCGCCAGCGAGCGGGTCAGGCCGATCACGCCCCACTTGGTGGCGGCATAGGGCGTGCGCATCGGCACGCCCATGCGGCCGGCCACCGAGCTGATGTTGAGGATGCTGCCGTCGCCCGCTTCGCGTAGCGCCGGCAGCGCGTGCCGCACGGTGTGGAACTGCGCGGCCAGGTTGATGTCCAGCGTGGCGTCCAGGTCCTGCGGGGCGATGTCGCCGATGCCGGCGGTCGGCCCGGCGATGCCGGCATTGTTCACCAGGACGTCGAGTCCGCCCAGGTGCGATAGCGCCTCGCCCATGTAGCGGTCGATCTCGTCGCGCCGGCTCACGTCGGCGCGCGACCAGGGATGCGGGCAGGCCGCCAGCGCGCGTTCGTCCACGTCGCACACATGCACCCGCGCGCCACGCGCCGCGAAAGCGCCGGCGATGGCGGCGCCGATGCCGGCCGCGCCGGCCGTGACGATGACACGCTTGCCGGCCAGGTCCACGGGCAGGGCGCCGATGTCCGCCGGGATGGGATTTTTGACAGTCATGCAGGTTCCTTGCTCAGGGCGATCCGGGCGGGATCATGGCTTCATCAGGCGGCAGGTCGATTCGGCCGGCGAGGTATAGATCTGGTCGCCCGGCGCGCGCGCCACCAGCTTGTAGTAGTCCCACGGGCCTTTCGATTCCGCCGGCGTCTTCACCTGCATCAGGAACATGTCGTGCACCATCAGGCCGTCGGCGCGGATCTTGCCGTCTTTCACGAAGAAGTCGTTCACCGGGTTGGCCTTCAGCCACTTCATCACCGTGTCGCCATCGGTGCTGCCGGTGGCGGCCACGGCCTTCAGGTAGGTGGTGGTGGCCGAGTAGTCGCCGGCCTGCAGCATCGACGGCTTCTTCTTCATCTTCTCTTCGAAGCGCGCCGCCCATTGGCGCGACGCGTCGTCCTGGTCCCAATACCACGCCGTGGTCAGGTACATGCCCTGCGCGGCCGGCAGGCCGAGCGCGTGGATGTCGGTGATCAGCACCAGCAGGCCGGCGATCTTCATCTTCGGCGTCAGGCCGAACTCGGCCGCCGCCTTGACGGCATTGCTGGTGTCGCTGGCGGAGTTGGCCAGCCCGAGCACCGAGGCGCCCGACGCCTGCGCCTGCAGGATGAAGGACGAGAAGTCCGCCGTGTTCAGCGGATGGCGCACGCGGCCCTTGACCGTTCCGCCCTCGGCCTGCACGACGGTCGACGCGTCCCGTTCGAGCGCCTGCCCGAAAGCGTGATCCACCGTCAGGAAGAACCAGTCCTTGTTGCCTTCCTTGAGCATCGCCCGCGCCGTGCCGCGCGCCAGCGACACCGTGTCGTAGACATAGTGCACGGTGTAGGGCGTGCATTGCGAATTGGTCAGTTCCGAGGCGCCCGCGCTCACCACGAAGAACGGCGTCTTCTTCTCTTCGGCCACCTTGGCCATGGCCAGCGCCGCCGCCGAGTTGGCGCCGGCGATCAGCATGGTCACGCCCTTCTGGTCGAGCCACTCGCGCGCCCGCGACGAGGCGATGTCGGCGCGGTTCTGGTGGTCGGCCACCAGCACCTCGACCTTCTTGCCCGCCACCACGCCGCCCAGGTCGGCCACCGCCATCTTGATGGCCTCGACGCCGCCGGGGCCGTCGGCGTCCGCCGACAGCCCCGACATGTCGGTGATGAAGCCGATGCGGATCACGCCGTCATCGGCTTGCGCCGCGCCCGTCCCGCCCAGCGCGGCGGCCAGCGCGGCCGCGCACAGTGTCTTTCTCATGGTTGTCTCCTCGATCCCGCGGATCTTGTTGTGGTGGGTGGCCCCGCCGCCGCTCAGAACGCGACGTCGCGGCCGCCCTTCAGTTGCAGGATCGCGCGCGCCTCGTCGGGCGTGGCGATCTGCAGCGACAGGTCCTCCAGGATGCGGCGGATGCGCCGCACCTGGTCGGCGTTGGAGCGCGCCAGTTCCCCCGGCCCGTCCCACAACGAATCCTCCAGCCCCACGCGCACGTTGCCGCCCATCGTGGCCGCCATCGTCGCCAGCGGCGTCTGCTTGCGTCCGGCCGCCAGCACCGACCAGGTGTAGTCGGCGCCGAACAGGCGATCGGCGGTGCGCTTCATCATCATCACGTCTTCGGGGTGCGTGCCGATGCCGCCCCGGATGCCGAACACGGACTGGATCAGGAAAGGCGGCTTGAGCAGCTTGCGGTCGACGAAGTGGGCCGCGGTGTACAGGTGGCCGATGTCGTAGCACTCGATCTCGAAGCGCGTGCCGTTGTCGCCGCAGGCCGTCAGGATGTGCTCGATGTCCTTGAAGGTGTTCTTGAAGATCAGGTCGTTGCTGCCTTCCAGGTAGGGGCGTTCCCAGGTGTGCGAGAACGTCTTGAAGCGCTCCAGCAGTTCGTACATGCCGAAGTTCATCGACCCCATGTTCAGCGATGCGACTTCCGGCTTGAAGCGCAGCGCCGGCGCCATGCGGTCGGCCAGCGGCAGCACCGGCGATCCGCCCGTGGTGATGTTGATCACCACATCGGACGCGGCCTTGATGCGCGGCAGGAATTGCGCATACAGCGCCGGATCCTGCGTCGGCTGGCCCGTGTCCGGCTGGCGCGCGTGCAAGTGCACGATGGCGGCGCCGGCCTCGGCCGCCTCGATGGCGGAGCGGGCGATCTCGTCGGGCGTGACGGGCAGGTGCGGCGACATCGACGGCGTATGGACCGAGCCGGTGATGGCGCAGGTGATGATGACCTTGTTCCTGGATGGCTTCATGGGCCTGGACCTCTTGGATGTGGGGCCCGGCTGTCTCCCGCCAGGCGCAGGCCATTCTGTCGCACGCCGCCGGCCGCTGTCACCTGAACAGAAATTATCAATTGATAGGGAATCCGGTGCTGCGGCGCAGCGTAGGGCGGGCCGGCGACGGGGAGGTGCGGGATTGGGGGCAGGGGCCCGTGCCATCGCTTCCATTGATGCGCCGGAAGGGGCGTTTTCGTAATATGCCGGTTCCGGCGCGCCCGTCTCTTTGCCTTTTCGATCGATGTCATGAATGCTTCTGTGAACTACGTCCTCGCGGTGGACCTGGGCGGCACGCGCTTTCGCGCGGCGCTGGTCGACGGGGAGGGCGGAATCGCCCATTCCTGCTTCATCGACAGCCCGGCGGGTGTTGCGCTTCAGCCCGGTTGGGACGAGATCGACGCCGACGCGTGGTGGCGCGGCCTGCAGGCGCTGGCGGACACCCTGGCGGCGCAGGCCGGCGCGGCGGCTTTCGATGCGGTCCAGGCCATTGCCATCTGCGGCGTCACGCGCACGCAGGTGTTCGTGGACGCGCAGGGCGCGGCCATCCGGCCGGCCATCACCTGGCGCGATACGCGGGCGGCGGCGGACCTGCCCGAATGGGTGTCGTCGCTGCCGGCCGGCCATCCGGAAAGCGGACAGATCAACGCCTTCCATCCCTGGGCCCGCATCGCCTGGTTGCTGCGCAGGGAGCCGGCGCACGCGGCTCGCGTGCGGGTCGTGCTGGATCCCAAGGACTACCTCAACCTGCGCCTGACCGGCCGGGCGGCCAGCGACACGGTTTCACTGGCGCGCCTGGCGGCTTCGGCGACGCCTGGCCCGGTAGCCGCCGGGCAGGCATCTCCGCCTGTCGCGGATGTGCCGGCTTCGGCGACGTCCGCCGGCGACCTGCTGACCGCCATCGGCGCCGATCCCGCCTGGGTGCCCGACCTGCTCGATCCCCTGGACATCGTCGGCCCGGTGCGGCCCGGGCTGCCGGGCGCGCTGGCCCGCCTGGCCGGCCGTCCCGTGATCGCCTGCGCCAACGACACCTGGGCCGCCGTCGCCGGCCTGGGCGCGCTGCGCCCGGGATACGCCTACAACATCTCGGGCACCACCGAAGTGTTCGGCGCGGTGGGCGCCGAGCCGGTGCATGCCGAGGGCCTGATGACCGTGGATTGGGGCGGCGGCCATCACCAGGTCGGCGGGCCGGGCCAGAATGGCGCCGACACCATTGCCTGGCTGCTGCCCTTGCTGGGCCGCCTGGGCGCGGAGGGCATGGCCGGCGTCGGCCCGGCGATGGATGCCCTGCTTGGCGCGCCGCGCGATCCGCAGCCGGCCCTGTTCCTGCCATACCTGCAGGGCGAGCGCGTGCCGTACTGGGATCCGCACCTGCGCGGCGCCTTTGTCGGCCTGAACCGGCGCCATGGCCCGGGCGACCTGGCCTGGGCCGTGCTGGAAGGCGTGGCGTTCCTGAACCGCATCGTGCTGGAGCGCGCCGAGATGGCGCTGGGCCAGCCCGTGGCCGAAATCCGTTTCGGCGGCGGCGCCGCGTCCAATCCGCGGTGGTGCCAGGCCAAGGCCGATATCTGCGAGCGTCCCGTCATCGTCGACCAGGCCGACCAGCCCGGCATTCTTGGCGCGGCGGCCGCGGCCTGGACCGGGGTGGGGCGTTACGCCAGCTTCGCGGCGGCGCAGGACGCGCTGGCGCGCGTCGCCCGGCGCTACGAGCCTCGGCCCGAGCGCGTCGCCGCCTATCGGCGGCTGTACGCCCAATTCCGCGCCGCCGAGGCCGCGCTTGCGCCCGTGTCGCACGCGTTGGCGGCCCTGCGGCTGGGGTAAAACCCTAGGCGTGATCCGGCGCACCCCGGTGCCGGCGCGCGTGTGCCGGGTATACACTACGACGCCACAGGCCCGGACCACGATCCGGCCGGCGGGCGCGGCATGATGGACGCCCCGCCATCAATCACATGCAGCAAGGGCGAGGCGATGCGCGGCATCCTGGAAAAGTACGGCACGGCAATTGCGGGATTGGTCCTGGTGGGCTTTTTCGCGATAGCCGCCCCGAATTTCGCCGCGCCCGGCAACCTGCTGAACATCGCCAAGGAAACCAGTTTCCTGGCCATCATCGCCATCGGCTTCACGCTGGCGCTGGTGACCGCGGAACTGGACCTGTCCGTGGCCGACGTGGCCAGCCTGGCCGCCGTGGTCACCGGCGCCCTGGTGCATACCGGCCAGCCCGTGTTGCTGGCCATCGCCGCCGGCCTGGGCGTCGGCCTGTTCTGCGGCCTCTTCAATGGCTTTGCCGTCACCCGGCTGCGGGTTCCCTCCCTGATCGCCACGCTCGGCATGGCCGCCATGGCGCGCGGCTTCGCCTTCATGCTGACGGACGGCGTCTCGTACGTGGGCCGCTGGCCCGCCGCCTTCACCGACCTGGCGCGCGGCAAGCCTTTCGGCATTCCCGCGCTGGTGCTGTGGATGGTGGGCGCGGTGCTGTTCGCCTTCTTCCTGGTCAAGTGGACCCGCACCGGCGCCCGCATGACCGCCACCGGCGAGGCCGGCGAGTCCGCCCGCCTGGCAGGCATCAACATCCGTGCCATGAAGAGCATCGGCCTGGCGCTGTCCGGCCTGTGCGCCGGCCTGGCCGCCGTGCTGCTGACTTCCAGCCTGTCTTCCGCCGCGCCCAACATGGCCGGCGACTATTTCCTGTACGCCATCGCCGCCGTGCTGCTGGGCATGACCATGTTCAATCCCGGCCATGCCAACATTCCCGGCACGCTGGTCGCCGCGCTGATCCTCAAGGTCCTGGGCAACGGCCTGGTGCTGATGGGCGCGGCCTATTACGTGCAGGACATCGTCCTGGGCTTCATCATCGTCGCGTCCGTCGCGGTGTCATCGGCCGTGCTCAAGAAAGCGGCCTTCAAATTCGGATAGGAAGGGGAAACAGCATGAACCGATTCTTCAAGCGCACGCTGCTGCTGGGCGCATTCGCCGCGCAGGCGCTGGCCGCCAGCGCCGCGCACGCGTTCGACGTCGGCGTGGTGGCCTTCCAGATGTCCTCGGAAACCCATGCGCGCGCCGCCAACGCGGCCGCGCAAGCCGCCCGCGCCAAGGGCTGGACCGTGACGCAGTTGAACGCCGAGGGCTCGCTGCCCAAGCTGGCCGAGCAGCTCGACACGCTGGTCAACAAGAAGGTCGACGCCATCGTCATCGCCATGGGCAAGCCGGTCGAGACCGACGCCCAGCTGCAGGCCGCCAAGGAAAAGGGCATCGCCGTGGTCGGCGTCATGTCCGGCGCCAGCCCGCACATGCTGTTCGACGTCGAGGTCAATGAATACGCCACCGGCGCGCAATCGGTGCTGTACCTGCTGGGCAAGATGGGCTACCAGGGCAACATCCTGTCGGCCCGCTTCGACGGCAATTCCGGCACCCGCATCCGCGGCAAGATGCTCGACGCGGTGCTGTCGGAAAACACCGCCGTCAAGGACCTGGCCAAGTTCAGCATGGCGCGCACGCAAAGCTGGCGCGACGACGTGCGCAACGGCATGCAGGCGCTGTTCCTGCGCAACCAGGGGCAGTTCAAGGGCGTCTGGGCCTCGTTCGACGGCCAGGCCTACGTGATTGACGACCTGCTGCAGGCGCAAGGCATGAAGAAGGGCGACATCACCCTGGTGTCGGTCGACGGCGGCCCGGAGACCTATCGCCGCATCGCCGATCCCGACAGCCTCATCACCGCCACCATGATGATTCCGTTCGAGCAGCTGGGCGTCACCGCCATCGACGCGATTGACCGCATCGTCGTCAAGAAAGAGCCCAAGGACAAGATCGCGTCCGGCCCCTACCTGTTCATGGACTCGGTGCTGGTCGATGCCAGCAACGTGCAGCAATTCCTGACCCCCGCCAAATAGGCCCACGGCAGGCGGCGTGCCGCGCCGCCTGCCGCCGCATCCTTCATGTCCGCTTCCGCCACCATGACCGCCGCTCCGCCCGCCGCGCTATCGCTCCGCCAAGTCCGCAAGTCCTACGGCGCCGTCGAGGCCCTGAAGGGCGTCGACCTGGAGGTGCCGGCGGGCCGCGTCATGGCCATCTGCGGCGACAACGGCGCGGGCAAGTCCACGCTGATCCGCATCATCTCGGGCGCCCAGGCGCCCACGGGCGGCGAGTTGAGCCTGGATGGCAAGCCGGTGGTGTTCGGCTCGCCGCATGACGCGCTGGCGCAGGGCATCGCCACCATCTACCAGGACCTGGCGCTGGCGCCGCGCCTGTCCATCTGGGAAAACGTCTTCATGGGCGCCGAACTGGTGCGCCGCATCGGCCCGCTGCGCGTGCTCGACAAGCGCCGCATGGCGCAGGAGGCGCGCGGCTACCTGCAACGCCTGTCGGTGCCGATCGACGACATGGACCGCCCGGTCGAACGCATGTCGGGAGGCCAGCGCCAGGCCGTCGCCATCGCGCGGGCGCTGCGCTGGGACGCAAGGGTCGTCATCATGGACGAGCCCACCGCCGCGCTCGGCGTCAAGGAAACCGCGCTGGTGCTGAACCTGGTGCGCAAGCTGCGCGAGGAAGGGCGCACCGTCATCCTGATCAGCCACAACATGGCCGACGTGGTCGCGCTGGCCGACCGCGTCGCGATTCTCAAGAACGGCGTCAAGGTCGTCGAGCGCGACGTGGCGGGCCTGGATGCCGACGCCCTGGCGCACATGGTGATGACGGGCAAGGCCTGATCGTCCGGGGCGGACAAAGTCAGGTGCAAACTTCACAGACCTTCACACGGATCCTGCGTAGCATGGGCGTGTCTCGTTCCCGAATGCCGCATCAATGACTCCCTACGCCGTTTTTCGCGTCGGCCGCCCGCCTCGACGCCCGCTGCGCTCGCGTGCCGCGGGCGTCTTGCTGCTGACTTGCGCCCTGGCGCTGCCGGGCGCCGCCGCCGCGGTGGCGGCGGGCACCCCTGACGTCACCGTCACCGCTGTTTCGCCGGCCCGTTGCATGCGTATCCTGCTGCAACAGCAGGACGACCGCCTGACGCTGCAATCGGACTACGACGCGACCACGCAGACCGTCATCCCCGAGCGGTCGGCCGGGATCCTGTCCAAGGAATTCCGCCGCGTCTACGACATGCTGGAAGAGAACCGGCGGCTCGACGGCCGCTTCGACGCCCGCATGGCGATCCTGTCGCACGAACTGCTGGGACCGCTGCTGCCGTCGCTGCGCAAGGCGCCGTGCGTCATCTTCGAGATCCAGCCGACCTCCATGCACTTCGCGCTCGATCTGCTGCCGGTCGACGGCACGCCGTTGTTCGTGCAGAAGCCGGTCGCGTTCCGCTTCGCGGCGGCGGCCGGGACGCCCGAGGGCAATGCCGCGCCCGAATCCCGCCTGTCGCCCGCCGCGCCCGCGGCTGCGGCGGCTGCCGGCGCACGTCCCCGCGCCGCCGCCTTCGGCCCTGAAGCCCGCGGCCTGATCCTGCGGGATCCGGAGACCGATCCCGACGACGGCGCCGGCGACGTGCGCCGCCTCTACCCCGGCTCGACCTTCCAGCTCACCACCACCGCCACGCCCGACATGTTCGCGCGCAGCCGCTACGATTTCCTGCTGATCAGCGGCGAAGGTGTCGTCAGTCCCACCTGGGGGCGGCCGGAAAAAGACGAGAACGACGCCATCGGCCTGGGCGAGGACGACATGTACCCCAAGGACCTGCAGGGCGCCGCCTTCGACCTGGTCTATTTCGACGCCAGCCAGCTCGGCATGAGCAAGGCCTTCGTCGACGCCGCGCGCCGTTGCGGCGCCCATCACTACCTGGCCCCCATCATCAGCAACGAGTCCGGCAATTCCTCGACCCTGATGCTGCGCTACTTCTTCGGCGGCACCCGCCAGGGCGAGGCGCCCATGGAGGCGCTGTATCGCGCCCGCAAGCGGATCTACCAGGAGTTCGAGGGCAAGGTGAACCGCACCGAGCAGATCTACTACGCGTATCCGTTCCGGTTGTATCTGCTGTAAGAGGGAGGGGGCGGGTTCCCGCCTGCGCCGCGGGCCGTCTGGCGGCTTTCAAAAAAAACCGCCGCCGGCATTGCGCTGGCGGCGGTCTCTGGACCTGCTGGGGCGAGGACTCAGTCCTTGCGGCTGGTCACTTCGACCAGGTGATAACCGAACTGGGTCTTCACCGGGCCCTGGACTTCGCCGACCGGGGCGCTGAACACCACGGTGTCGAATTCCTTGACCATCTGGCCCGGGCCGAACGTGCCCAGGTTGCCGCCGTCGCGGCTGGACGGGCAGCTCGAGTTTTCCTTGGCCAGCTGGGCGAAGTCGGCGCCGTTTTCGATGGCGGTCTTCAGTTCGTTGGCCTTGGCTTCGGTCGAAACCAGGATGTGGCGGGCGGAGGCTTGTGCCATGTTGGGCTCCTTGCGGGGGGAATGATTGGGGTGGGGAGAGTAACGCATTTGGGCGGACTCGCTACGACGCCATCATAAACGGGGTTTGCTGTCGGCTCCGTGGCGTCCCAACCTGTGCTTACATCTTGGAATAGGTGTCCGAGAGCAGGCAACAAAACGGGCGCCTCAAGCGCCCGTTTCTCCATTCAGGTATGCCGCGTCACCGCACCGGCCACCCATACATCAGCCCGCCGTTCCGATACGACGCATTCAATCCCCGAGCCAGCTTCAGCGGGCTGGTCTCTCCCAGGTTCTTCTCGAAACTCTCGCCGTAATTGCCGATCTGCTTGATGACGTTGTAGGCCCACTTGTCATCCACGCCCAGGTTCTTGCCCATCCCCGGCGTCACGCCCAGCAGGCGTTGCACGTTGGGGTTGGTGCTCTTGAGCATCTCGTCCACGTTCTTCGAGGTGACACCGTATTCCTCGGCCTCCAGCATCGCGAACATGGTCCAGCGGACCACGTTGAACCATTGCTCGTCGCCCTGGCGCACCATGGGGCCCAGCGGTTCCTTGGAGAAGTTCTCCGGCAGGATGTCGTATTTCTCGGGATTCTCAAGATTGGTGCGGGCCGCGGCCAGTTGCGACTTGTCGCCGGTGAAGGCGTCGCAGCGGCCCACCGCGAAGGCGCGGACGATTTCATCCATGCGCTCGACCACGACCGGCTTGAAGGCGATGTTCTGCGAGCGGAACCAGTCGGACAGATTCAGTTCGGTGGTGGTGCCGGGCTGCACGCAGACGGTGGCGCCGTCCAGCTCCTTGGCGCTTTTCACGTTCAGGGACTTGTTCACCATGATGCCCTGGCTGTCGTAGTAGTTCACGCCCACGCCGATCAGGCCCAGGGTGGTGTCGCGCGTCATGACCAGCGTGGTGTTGCGCGGCAGGACGTCGACTTCGCCGGACTGCAGGGCGGTGAAGCGCTGCACCGCGCTGACGGCCATGATCTTGGACTTGGAGGCATCGCCGAACATGGTCACGGCCAGCGCGCGGCACAGGTCCACGTCCAGGCCCATCCAGCCGCCCTTGCTGTCATTGACCGAGAAGCCGGCCACGCCGGTGGACACGCCGCACTGCACGAAGCCTTTGTTCTTGACGTTCTCGAACGTCACGCCCGCGCTGGCGCCCCACGACGAGAGAAGGAGCGCGGCGCCTGCCGCGACGGTAGTCAGTGCTTTCATGGTGTCTCCGCGCGGGCGCGCAACTTATGGGTCTATGTCCGCCGACAGGCGGAAATGCGGCGAATGGTATCGGCCGGGCCTGGGGCGGAGAATCGGGGAATTCCCCTTAAATCCACTGTGCGGAATTTACGGGGCCGGATAGTCCCGGGTGGGGCGCGTGGCGGAAGCGTCGCCACGGTGCGAAATCCACTGAAACCATCTGCCCATGGTGCGTAACCATTTCGATAATCCCTTCCGCGCACACTGGCCTCACCGCGTCCGCATTGGCGGACGCGACTGCGAGGGAGATGCATCATGAATAATCTAGTCAAAGCCGCGATGACCGCGGGTGCCGCGATGGTCCTGTCCCTGGGGGCGCTCTCTGTGCCCGGCGTCGCGCAGGCCGGCGTGGCCATCAGCATCGACGTGGCGCCGCCGCCTCCCCGCGTGGAAGTCGTGCCGCCGCCGCGCGTGGGCTATGTGTGGGCGCCGGGCCATTGGGAATGGGTCGGCGGGCGCCATGCCTGGATCGAGGGCGCCTGGTTGCCAGCGCGGCCGGGCTATGTGTATCACCGTCCCGAGTGGCGCCAGCGGCATGGGCATTGGGTGTATTACGAGGGGCGCTGGGGGCGCCATTGAGATCGCGCCCGGCGTGAGTGGCGTAAGGGGCGGCCTTCCCGACGTGGGCGGCCCTCCCTCGCTTCAGTGCTTGAACAGGCGTTCGTGCATCCAGCCGTCATTGATCAGCACCAGCCCCGCGTGGCCGTGGATGTCGCCCTTTGCTTCTTCCGCCATGCTCGTGTATGCGGCTTGCACTTTGCGTTCTTGATCCAGTCGGCCGTGTCTTTCGCCTTGTAGTGGAAGTTCACCTGCGACACCTTCAAGCCCATCATGTTGCTGGGCTCGGTGAAGTTGTCCACATCGACCACGGTGTACGAGCCCGTGCAGAAGGCAAACTTGTGCCGCTCTCCAAGGTAGTTCCTGCCCAATTCGGTGACTTGGTATTCGGTGCCGGGCACGGCGCCGCCGAACAACGCCTTGAGTTCCGTATCGTGCTTGCCGAGCAGGCCGGCATCGGCAAGCGCGTCTGCGCGGGCTTTGCAGCCCTGGCCTAGCATGTCCTGCCTTTCCAGCTTGAGGGCAGTTCCCGCGCGGGAAGGTTGGCGCAGATGCCGTTCTGCGCATCCAGGTAAGCCTGGATGGCTTTGCTAAAGTTGGTCTTGTTGGAGCCCTTGGCGCTGCCGCACGCCGCCAGGGCGAGGGCGATGCTGCTCACGGCAACGAGTTTGAGGGCGGTCTGCAAGGCGGGATCCTCCTTGTAGGCAATGCGCTGGAGCGCAAGTGTGTTGAACCCCTGGCTGAGCCAGACGATTGTGTCGATGATCGCACGTCGGATCAGGTGAATTTCTGATTCGCTCCGTGGATCGCGGGATCAGGAAGGGCGGCAGTCAATGGCCAGCGTCATGATCCGGGCCGGCGCGCTCTTCGAAATGCCGCGCGGCCGGGATCAGCCCGGCCAGCAGGGACTACACGCGTTGCAATTGCTGCGAGGAAGGCCGGCTTGGGTATGCGGATGCGAACCATCCTGACGCGGCATGCCGACGTTTTCGCGGCTGCGATAGCCGAAGGAAACTTTCCTAATCAGCTCGGCCATCGATGAGGTCATGGCTAAGACAGGCGCTTGGTGGTATAGGCTATTGGAGGCGGCTCATCCAATAATGCTCTTGAGGCGCTGCATTTACGAACGGTGGTTGATCGTACGATCAATCCTATTTGGTCAAATGGGGGCTATTCAATTTTGGATTTTTCGGCGCGTAAGACGCCGAAGTGTTACATGTCCATTTTCGTATTATCCGTATATGACGCTTTCGACCACTCTTCAGCGCAGTCGGATGATGGCGGGCATCCGTGGGAAGAACACCCGGCCCGAACTCCAACTCCGGCATGCGCTCTTTGCTGCTGGCTTTAGATATCGCTTGCACCGGCGCGATTTGCCGGGATCACCTGACATGGTTTTCTCGAGATATCGCGCGGCGCTTTTTGTGCACGGATGTTTCTGGCATCGACATGAAGGCTGCCGTTACACCACCACACCAAGGTCAAACGCCGAATTCTGGCGCCTCAAATTCGAAAGTAATGTCAGCCGGGACATTCGGGATATAGCCCTGCTCCGACAGGGCGGCTGGCGTGTTGCAATAGTCTGGGAATGCACTTTGAAGCGAGCGCCGAAAAATGTGGTTGTGAACGTGCTGGAATGGCTGCAAAGCGACCAAAATTTCCTTGTCGTCGAGTGATCAGTTCACCTGGGCGAGATCCAGCTCAGCCTGTCGCTTGGCCGGAATGGGGCCGTCAGGAATCGATTTGCGCTGTAAGGGTGAATTCTTAGCCTTTCTTCTCGAGTTGCGATTCAATTCGGCCAAGACACCTCTGACGATCTTCGCCAGCTTGTGGGCAAGCAGAGGCGGTACTGCATTGCCGACCTGCGTATACTGTTCTGTGCGAGTACCCGCAAAGAAGTAGTTGTCCGGGAACGTTTGCAGTCTTGCCGCCTCCCTGACTGTAAGGCTTCGGCACTGGGTCGGATCGTAATGAATGTAATAGTGGCCATCCTTCGCGATGTGTGACACGATTGTGGTGGCGGGCTCTCTTGCGCATTGCACCCGGAACCTGTCCTTGAAGGGTATAGCCTCGGTATTGGCCCTTTCTTTCGTTATGTTGCTGTGTTTCGGAAGCAGTTTCGGTGGAAATATGTCGAGGCGAGGGGAGTATCTCAGGGTTTGGGCGAAGCATGCGGCGAACAGGTATCGAGCGAGATCAGAATCCATGTGCGCGCGAGCCTCGTGCTGGCAGAAGCCATTCAGACTTCGATCGTGCACCCAACGTTGGAATTCGGTTTGCCCGGCAAACTTGGGTTTTCGGCCGGGCTTCTGTGCGAATGGCTTTCCAACGCTGTTCCATGTGGCTGCTCGGGCTGAGATCCGCATAAGTTCGGTCATAGCCCGTTCGTTTGGAGTTCCCCAGCCTTCGACGTAGGACGGGCCTGCTAGGACTGCCTTGCGCCACGCGTCGGTGGAGTCTCCTCTGGACAGCTTGCTGCGGATCTTTGGGAGATCGTCGATGGCCTGCTTGACCGACACGGGTTTGCTGACCGGAAGCAGATCATGGCGGAACGCGCCGGCGTCCTTTCGGATGCCCAGCAAGATCACGCGGTGTCGGCTTTGCGGTATGCCGTACCTCTCGGCCTGTATCACGAAGTCGCCGGGTTCGAGCGTGTCGCTGTTGCCCTTCTTGACGAAAGAACGGATTTCGTACTCAACCCCAGGCGAAGGGGTACAAAGGTCGGAGAGGATTCGCTCGAACATTGGGCTTCCTGAATGCTGCGACGAGAGCAGCCCCTTGACGTTCTCCATGACGAAGATCGTAGGCAGGTGCACCCTGATGATGCGTAGGTATTCCTTGTATAGGAAATGCTTGACATCATCCTTGAAGGTCTTGTCGTTGGCTCGTCTTGCTCTGCCCGCCAGTGAATAAGCCTGACACGGCGGTCCTCCTATGAGAACCCACGTATCTTTGCCTCCCAGGGCGGCCCGGATTTCCGCGTCGATGTTTGCCTCGTCGGCCTTGCCCAGTTCCAGGCAGCGAGCTTCTTTTTCTGCGTTGGCGAAGGCTTCGGCGACGGCGGGAATTGTTCTGAACGTTGGCTCGTCGATCTCATTGCGGATGTACGAATAGTAGTGCTGGATGTGCTTCGTTCCTCGCAGGTGACGAAACACGGCACGCAGCGTTAGAGTCCTGTGAGCGATAGGGTCTTTCTCGATCGACAGGCCGATCTCGAAGACGGGCTCACGCTTGTAGTCGCGGAGCGAGGAGAACCCCTCTCCGAGTCCTCCGGGGCCTGCGAAGAGGTCAATTACTGGAATTGGCATTGAGGTCCTTAAAATTCTTGTGAGTGCGTGATCGCCGCGGACGGACCGCGTCGACGTCGTGATTTACGTAGTAGGGCAGTCATGCGAAGACGCTTTCCATGTAGGGGCGCATTACATTGGATACCCGGTCGATGTCCGCGTAGTGCGACAGCTCATCCAGGGTGACCTTGCGTTGCTCCCAGCCGTCGCGTAGCGCTTCAAGTGCGACATCAATGCCGATCTTGTTGCGGTACTTGAAGCAGTCTGCAATGGTCTTGGCTGCATTGAAAACTGGTACGTCCAGTCCATCGATGCGCATGGACTGAATGCCCTCGGTCAAAGCCTGGCCTGACATACGGACGGGGCGCAGCGCAGGGCGGTCGAAGCGAGGGGCGGGCGAGTTCTGTGGAATCGCCAGCCAGATCTGATGCGGTGCCTGTGTACCCAGCTCATGTATGCGCAACGCTGAAAGCAGGCAGATGACCCCTCTCGGAACCCTCAGCGCGACCTCTGCCAGCGAAATGTGCTCGCTCAACGGTTGATCAGGACGGGCGTACACGCCGCGGCCAACGCGTCTAAGCCGACCATCCCTGACCAGGCGGCTCAGAATGATAGTTGGCAGGGAGAGGGCGGCGACATCCCGGGCTCGCAGCAGGGATACGCTGCTGGCCAAGGCCAGCACCTGTTCCTCTTGTGTCTGGCTGGACATTCAATTTAAGGTCTGTGATGTTGCATTATTTATTCATTATTTCACAATCGAATAAAGATCGCAGCATCAGCGAGACGGTCCCTGAGTCTAGCCTTGTTCCTAACCATAGCTGCAGATCGCAGAGACCCCAACATGACTGAGTACACATCGGCGGATCTTTAACGAGCATGGGTCAAATACTGAGGCGTTTTGCGAGAGGTTGTGCGTGCCGCCAAGGGGTAAGTGCAGAAAGCTCTGAAGGCTATGGCAGGGTGCTGGGCTTCGTTACAGTGCACTGTTGTCGGTTGAATCCGCTTGCCATGTAGGCAGGCGCGAGACCTTCAGATTACGCGCCGTTAAAAGATCCAAGGCGAGATAATGAAATCGTACAGAGTGCCGAATTCACACCATTCCATCGCGTTACGTTTTGAGATAATCTTGTAAGCTAGGACGGAAGGGGCTCCTTCCGTCAAAGAGACGAGTCGGCGCCATGCGCGCGGCACAGTCCGTACGCAGTCGGGCCTCTTTCGCGGCCGGTCAGGCGAATGCGGACGTACCATGGAGGAGATTTCGATGTTCAGGTGTCTTTGGTGCATGGGCGCCGCTGAGGAGTACCTGTGATCGCGCGTTCTGATCTTGAAACCCTCGAGATCGTCCCTGATCCGGTGTCTTTAATCGAATCCATGCGCGCGGTCGGATACACGACCGAGTCTGCGATCGCCGACTTAGTTGACAATAGCATCTCGGCGGAGGCGGACAACGTCGAGATAGAGTATGACGCGACAAGGGAGCCTTTTGTCGCGATCTTGGATAATGGTCGTGGCATGAGCGCTTCCGAGCTCACGCAGGCGATGCGCCACGGCAGCAGAAATCCGGCAGATCGCCGTCATCCGAAAGATTTGGGGAGGTTCGGTCTCGGCCTCAAGACAGCTTCCTTGTCACAATGCCGAGTGCTCACCGTGATCAGCAAACAAGGGGGAAATCTCTCCGCGCGGCGCTGGGACCTTGACGTCGTTCAAGATTCGGGGCGTTGGCTAGTGGTGGTTCCGCCATTGGAGGCCCTTCAGAAGTTGCCGATGTTCAGCCGGCTCGAAGATGTGGACAGCGGCACCTTGGTCGTCTGGCAGGACTTTGATCGACTGACGGCGGGTTCGACTAATCTGGCGCGTGAATTTACGACGAAGTTCTCAGGGCTGCGGGAGCACCTTGCCCTAGTGTTCCACCGCTTCACCCATAAGGAAGATGGAGCGTCGCCGATCTCGATCAAGCTGAATGGCTTAGCGCTGCCCTTCCGTGACCCGTTCATTCGCGGAAACAGCTACCGACAGCCGCTCGAAGGGCAGACCATTCGCCACGAGTGTGGGCAAGTGTGCGTGACGCCGCATGTTCTGCCACCGGTCTCGCATCTGTTGCAGGACGACATTGAGACTGCCGGGGGCTTGGAGGGCCTTCGAGGAACGCAAGGCTTCTATGTCTATCGTAACCGTCGTTTGGTGATCTGGGGGACGTGGTTCCGCCTTGTTCCGAAGCAGGAATTCTTCAAGCTGACGCGTGTTCAGGTCGACATTCCGAACACATTCGACGATCTTTGGTCGCTTGACATCAAGAAATCCGCTGCGCAGCCGCCCGAGTTCATCCGGAACCGTCTGACTGCGCTTATTCCTCACTTTGCCGAGGCCAGCAAGAGGACTATCTCCTATCCTGGACGCCGCACCGGCACTGCCACCTACGTCTCCGTTTGGAACCGCTCCGAGCCGGGCCATGGAAGGTTTCGGTATGACGTGAATCGCGATCATCCGGCGCTCGTTGCACTTGCCAGCGAAATGGATGATGGTCAGCGACGTCAGCTGGACGTCCTTCTCGATCTGATCTCGTCTGCGCTTCCGCTTGATGGCATCTACGCCGACATGTGCTCGGATAGCCGCAGTCTAGGTGACGACTCTGCGCTCGAGTCACTGGTGAAACTTGCGTCGTGCCTTCAAGAAGCAACCGGGATCGCGCTTTCGGCGATCCTCGATACCGACCCGTTCATCCGTCACCCTAGTCTTCGCGACAGGATCATTCAGAGGGTTTAGCCGTGAAAATCGACCCGTACGTCACCGCAGTTGGCCTTATCGGCGACAACGATCTGACAGACGAATTGCTAGCCAAGGTGCTTGCCATGCTGCGGGTTTGGTCGCCTGACATCGACGATGCGACGATTCAAGGAGTGAAGAGGCAGCTCGAGTCATCCATGGGCGTGAGTCATTCCGTGGGTCAAGGGCTGCACGGCGGGGACATCGCTCCATGGGTGCTGGATGTGAAGGCCTCCATCCCTTGGCACTACTGGGACGCATACGTCAAACAGTTGCGCACCAAGAACTTCGGAAATGAGGTCATTCGGGTTCTTGATCAGGACACGGAGAACATCCTTACCGAGTGCGGCAGTCCCCTGGAGCCCGGTCCCTGGATTTCCAAGGGGCTCGTTATGGGTGATGTCCAGTCCGGCAAGACCGCAAGCTATTGCGGGCTCATCAGTAAAGCCGGTGATGCTGGGTATAAGATCATCGTGCTTCTGACCGGAATGATAGAGGATCTGCGTGCGCAGTCTCAGGAGCGACTGGACGAGGGGTTCGTCGGCCGCGACAGCCGCAAGCTTTTGACCAAGGATCGCTCGGATACGCCGATCGGCGCCGGCCGGTTCTCGACGAAGAGGCCTAATGTTCTCACCTCGATCGACTCTGATTTTCTGAAGGCCAATCAAGAGGCTCTTGGCGGCATCCCGCTGGGGAACATCAGCGAGCCCGTGCTTCTTGTCATGAAGAAGAACGTGTCTCCGCTTTCGAATCTTATCGAGTTTCTGGACTCCCAGATGAAGAAGGGCGTCAAGCAGTTGGACCTACCGCTCCTCGTGGTCGACGACGAAGCGGACAACGCTTCGGTCAATGGTCGCAAGGATGAGGAGCCCGCAGCGATCAACAGGCTAATCCGCGAGCTACTTGAGCGCTTCTCGAGGGCATCCTACGTCGCGTATACGGCAACTCCTTTCGCTAACGTACTGATCAATCCAGATATCGACGAGGATCTGTTTCCGGCAAACTTCGTCTACTCGCTCGAGACGCCGAGCAGCTATCTGGGCGTGATGAGCTACTTTGGAGACGACGCGTCGCATGGAGATGCCGTCCGCAACATCCAGGACGCAGAGAAGCTGCTGCCGTATACGCACAAGAAGGATCATCAGGTAGCCGGCCTGCCGGGGTCGCTGAAGGATGCTCTCGGGGTTTTCCTTTTGTCCTGCGCTGTGCGGGATCATCGGAAGGAGCCATTGCGGCATCGGTCGATGCTGGTCAATGCCTCAAGGTTTACTGATGTACAGGCACGAATAGCTACGCTTCTCAATAACGAGCTGTACGTACTTTCCGAAGATATTAAGCAGTACCTGTCGAGCGATGCTGTTTGGTCAAATCATGCAAGCCTTGTTCGCCTGCAAGAGCTGTGGCTCGAACACTACTCGGATGTCGGCCTGGAATGGAATGAGCTACGGCGCACGCTGTATGAAGCCATCTCCTCGGTGAAGGTCATAACAGTCAATCAGAAGTCTGATGAATCGGACCGGCTAAATTACTCTCTCTACGAAAAATCTCGCTACGGAAGACGCGTCATCGCGGTCGGGGGTTTGACATTGTCTCGAGGGCTCACGCTTGAGGGACTGTGCGTCAGCTACTTCTATCGAAACTCCAAAGCTTACGACACGCTGCTGCAGATGGGGCGGTGGTTCGGCTATCGACCGGGTTACGATGATCTTTGTCGCATCTGGGTGGATCCGAACGCGAAGGGCTGGTACTCACACCTTGCCGAGGTTGTCACCGAGCTGCGGCGGGACATCACTCGAATGCATGCCCAGCGACAACCTCCGCGTCGATTCGGCATGCGCATTCGCTCGCACCCCGATGCGCTGATCGTGACTGCTCTCAACAAGATGCGGAACGCCAACGAAGTCCGGGTGGCCGTGTCGTACAGCAGTTTCGGCGCAGAGACCCCTCTGCTGCCGGAGAGCGCGGATCGCAACGACATGAATCTGGCTCGAGTCAAAGATTTCGTTGAGCGCTTGTCAACTGCGAAGCTCAAGGGAAATCGTCTGTTCTGGGGCGAGATCAAAAAAGCTCAAATTTCGCGGTTCCTGAATGGACTGGACATCCTGGAAATCAATACGCCGTTCATGAGAGATGCGACGAGCAAATCTCGCCCGCTCATCGACTTCATCTCGGGAAATTCGGTGAAGGAGCTCGAAATGTGGGACGTGTGCATGCCTCAAGGCACCGGCGCGACCCTGGAAGACTTCGTTGTCACCGCAGATGGAACAACTGGTGTCAAGGTTCGGCCGCGAATGCGTCAATTCGAGCGAACCAGAAAGAACGTCGGATTCCTTCGCCTGAACAAGCAGCGAGTCGGCGACGTGTCCGACGAACTGGTGGGGTTTACGTCCGATATGAAACGGCAGGCGGAAAAGGATTGGGAGGGGGAACGCATGCGAGACAGGAAGCTTGGTGCAGCTGTGCCAGGCTACTTCTACCGGCGATACCGCACACGCCCCCTCCTGACTATTCATGTGATCGAACCGGGAGATCCCAAGCCCGGCAAGGATGATGACTCGGGCAAGCCGAAGAAGGACAAGCTCGAGGAGATGTTCTCTGCTGCCGAGATCGACCCGCACTCGCTTGTGGCGATTTCCATTTCGTTTCCCAACTTCGACGGGGTCGAGAAGCCCGTCTACTACACCTTGAACAAGGTTGCGCTGCGCGAGGCCGGACTGCTGGAGGCAGATGAGAACGATGACGACTAGGATTGAGACCATCTGGGAGGAAGAGGCTCGAAAGGCCGAGACTCTTCCTATTGAAGCTGACGCGTTTCGACTCATTAGGCTAGACGAGAAGCAGGCTCATGATATCTATGCAGGACTCGACGACGGGTTGCATGCAATTCTGGGCCTCGGAGTGTCGAGTCGACCGCCTGCAATCGTTCTGCAGTCGGATGCATTCGACTACTTTCGTCGCCAACGAGCGGATGGAGCGTGGTTGCTAGTTCTCCGCTTGAAGCGCAGAGGGTTGGAGTCCGTCTTCGGTCGGCTGTGCCAAGATCTTGTGGACTCTGCGTCGTTGGTGAAGGCTGAAGACGCTGTACTTGCACTCTTCGTGGAGCGGCTTCGCTTGTGGGAACGACTCTTCTCCGGATCGGACGACGGGCTACTTCCGAAGCACAAGATTCGAGGCCTCGTGGGAGAGCTTCTTGTCCTGGAGCGGTTGCTCGTCGCGCAGACTGCCTCCATCGGAGAGCTCGTTGATTCATGGGTAGGGCCGCTCAGTGCGGATCAGGACTTCTGTCTCGCCGACAGGTCGATCGAGGTCAAGGCGATTAACCCGGGAGCTAGGTCAGTAGGCATTTCATCTCTTAGTCAGTTGGCTGCACCTGTGCCGTTGACACTTACCCTGATTACTCTTGCCACATCAGTCGCCAATTTCACAGAGGCGGTTTGCCTAAACTCCCTCGTGGATCGACTAGAAGCCCGTATCGCCGCGGAACCGGCGGCGCTGTCGGCGTTTAAAGAACGGTTGCTTGCCGCTGGGTACGTTGATCAACGGCGCTATGGCGAGGATTGGTTCGTTGCGGTGCGAGAAGATTCGTTTGCAGTCACAGCCGGATTTCCCAGGCTGGTGCCCTCGGACGTCGTATCGGCTATCACCGGCGCGACCTACGAACTTGACATCGCCGCGCTCAGTGGATATCGAGTGGAGTTCCCGGCAGCATGACTGATCTGGAGTTCTACTTGGAATTGAACCAGATGGTGGCAAGACGAGCCGCCTCGGATCATTTGGTGGACGTACTCGCGTTCGTACATGAGATTGCCGATAGACTGGGCGATGATCCAGCGTTTGGAGAGTTCGTTTCTGCTGAGTTCTCTGGGTCGGCGACTCGGGGACGGCAGCAGTTCCGTATCCATGGCTTCACCGCCTTCGACGAGGCGGACGGGAGCGTGGGCCTAGTCGTTGGGCGATGGTTTGACGACGAAGAGCCCGAAACGCTCACAACGGCGACCGTGAATCAGCTCTCTGCATATCTCCAGACGTTTGCTGAAGAGGCATTGAACGAGTCGTTATGCGAAAGAATCGTCGAGTCAAACGGCGCATACGAAATCGCTCATCTGATGCAGAAGTCGAAGGCTCGCATTTCGAGAGTTCGTCTTCACGTTATCTCGAACCAACCCCTGAGCACGAAATTCAAGGAAAGAGTTCTTCAGCCTATCGGTGGCATTACGATAGAGCTGCATGTCTGGGATCTCTGTCGACTTCGCTCAGTATACGAATCCGATCGCGAGCGTGAAGTTGTGACGGTGAGCATTTCCGACTTCGGTGCGAGCGGCATTGAATGCATGCGAGCTTCTGGGTCCGAGAGTATTCAATCCTATCTGTGCATTGTTCCAGCGTCACTGCTCGCCGACATCTTTGAGCGTTACGGTAGTCGTGTACTTGAGGGGAATGTACGTTCGTTTCTGGGGATGAAGGGTGGAGTCAACAAGGGCATTCGGCGCACGATTCAGGACGCTCCGCATCTTTTCCTTGCATTCAACAACGGCATCGCCGCAACTGCGACCTCTGTGGAGGTGGGCGTCATCAATGGGAGATCGTTCATCTCGAGTCTCGTCGATCTGCAGATCGTCAATGGCGGGCAGACGACAGCCAGCATTCTCAATGCGCGGAAGAAGGACCGCCTGTCTCTGGAGGATGTGAACGTTGCTATGAAGCTGACCGTCGTGGAGGCGGCAGGTGCCGACGATCTCATTCCAAAAATTGCGGAGTACGCGAACACGCAGAACAAGGTTGCCGTCGCAGACTTCTTTGCCAACCATCCATTGCACAGAAAGATTGAAGAAATCTCGCGAAGATTGGCCGTTCCCTCGAGCGAGGCAACACGTATTCGAAGCAAGTGGTTTTATGAGCGTGCGCGAGGGCAATATCAGAATGAGCGACTCTACCTCTCGGAGAAGAAGAAGCAGAACTTCGATCTCGAGTATCCGGCCAGACAGGTCATCAACAAGACCGACCTAGCGAAGTTCGACAGCGTTCTCAGTGAGAAGCCGCAGTGGGCCAGCCAGGGGGTTCAGAAGAACTTTGTCAAGTTTGCGTCCCACTTTGAACCGAAGACTTCTGAGAAAACCTCGGCCGAGTATTGGGCTGAAGTCAGTCCTCAGTATGGGGACGGCTATTACCAGCGTATCGTTGCCGTCGCTTTGTTGTGGAAGAAACTCGAGGCCATGGTCTCAGCTGCCCGAAACGACTGGTATCGGGGGGACTATCGCGCACAGATCGTCGCATACGGGCTTGCAATGTTGGTCCACGGAGCTCGCCGTTCGGGGCGAGAGCTGGATTGGGACGCACTCTGGAATGCACAAGCGATCTCGTCGGAACTTGAGGAGGCAATGAAAGCGGCGGCGATCCTTGCTCAATCCGTGATTCTTACGCTGCCAGCGGGAGCCACCAATGCGGGTGAGTGGGCCAAGAAAGACACGTGCTGGGAGCACGCACGCGATGTAAGTCTGGAGCCGGCGGCTGATTCTACATGGCTTGTCTCGAGTGCCGAAGCTCGCTATCAGCAAACTGAAGCTCGCAAGCAGGGAAAGCAAGACGACTTGATTGCCCTTCAGCGTCGAGTGTTTGCACTCTGCCAGTCGGGATACTGGGCTGATTTGTCCAGATGGTCCGAATTGCCTGAGATTGCATCCGAGGCGCAGAAAGCGCTGATTGTTCGGGCAAGTACGATCTCCGGCTTTATGAAGATCGGACTTGAAAGAGACTGGAGGCGTTTGTCAGAGTTGGCGAAATCGTGCGATGAAGCAGGTTTCAAGCCCGTGATGGAAGCCGTGAATAATCAGCCCTAGCCCGTCAAGCTCAGCTTATCGGAACAGCCAATCGGCTGATAGTTGTTCCGTCGGAGCGTAACCGCTGATAGCCCCGCCGACGTCGCTCAGAAGAGTTTCTTGTTCGCCAAGCGGGATCGAAGGCGGCTGAGCACTCACTTTGTCGCAGTTAGCTTCATATGCTTTCCAAAAGAGGGTTTACCCTGTGGATTTCAGAGAGCATTTTGGGTACACGCGTGGGAACCCAGAATCTCGGGTTTCGGTGTACCTCGGCGGGGATCTATGGGACTCGTTGGGAGGTTCTTTTAGCGCTAACTCGCTGACGTGAAAGCGAATTTGTTGGTTATGGGCCTTGTTGGGAAGGCCTAGTGGTGCCCGGGGCCGGAATCGAACCGGCACGCCTTGCGGCGGGGGATTTTGAGTCCCCTGCGTCTACCAATTTCACCACCCGGGCAGGCTGGTCGCGGGGCCGTCCAGGCGACGGTCGCGGGTAAAGCGAAGACCGCGATTATATGCGGTCTGGGGAAAATTGTCAGGCAAGGGGCCGGCGCGGGGCGCGCCGGCTCGCGTGCTTACTTCTTTTCCGGCAGGAACCAGTTCATGACCAGCGCGCAGATGCCGCCGGTGGCCACGCCCGATTCCAGCACGCTTTTCACGGCGTGCGGCAGGTGCGACAGGATTTCCGGCACTTGCGACACGCCCAGGCCCAGGGCCAGCGACACGGCGATGATCAGCAGGGCGCGGCGGTCCAGGTGGATGCCGGCCAGGATGTTGATGCCCGAGGCGGCCACGGCGCCAAACATGACCATGGCGGCGCCGCCCAGCACGGGTTCGGGCACGGCCTGCAGCACGCCGGCGACAGCGGGGAACAGGCCTAGCAGGATCAGCATGCCGGCGATCCACACGCCGACGTGGCGGCTGGCGATGCCGGTCAGCTGGATGACGCCATTGTTCTGGGCGAAGACCGAGCTGGGGAAGGTGTTGAACACGCCGGCCAGCAGCGAGTTGGCGCCGTTGACCAGCACGCCGCCCTTGATGCGCTGCATCCACAGCGGGCCTTCGACCGGCTGCTTGGAGACCTTGCTGGTGGCGGTGACGTCGCCGATGGCTTCCAGCGAGGTGACCAGGTAGATGATCAGCATCGGCACGAACAGTGCCCAGGAGAAGCCCAGGCCGAAGTGCAGCGGCATCGGCACCTGGAACAGCGCGGCTTCGCGCGCGCCGGTGAAGTCCAGGCGGCCCATGTAGGCGGCGGCGATGTAGCCGACGGCCAGCGCCAGCACCAGCGCGGTGCTGCGGATCCACACCACCGGCACGCGGTTCAGCAGGATGATGGTGCCCAGCACCAGGCCCGATAGCGTCAGGTTCTCGGCGCTGGCGAAGGTGCCGCTGGCCATGGCGCCGAAACCGCCGCCCATGCTGATGAGGCCGACCTTGATCAGCGTCAGGCCGATCAGCAGCACGACGATGCCGGTGACCAGCGGGGTGATCAGGCGCTTGACGAAGGGCAGGATGCGGCTGATGCCCATTTCGACGAAGGAACCGGCGATGACGACGCCGAAGATCGCGGCCATCACGGCCTCTACCGGCGTGCCCTGTTTGACCATGACCGAGCCGCCGGCGATCAGCGGGCCGACGAAGTTGAAACTGGTGCCCTGCACGATCAGGAGGCCCGCGCCCAGCGGACCGAAGCGCTTGCACTGCACGTAGGTGGCGATGCCGGAGATGACCAGCGACATGGACACGATCAGGGTGGTGTCGCGGCTGCTCACGCCCAGGGCCTGGCAGATCAGCAGGCCGGGGGTGACGATGGGCACCAGGATGGCCAGCAAATGCTGCAGGGCGGCGACGAAGGCGACCGGGGCGGCGGGACGATCGTCGGGGCCGTAGACCAGGTCGTGGCGGGGTTCGGCGTCGTCGGACGCGCCGTGGGAGGTAGGTTGGGTCAGGGAGGCGGGTTGCATGGCAGGGAGCCGGCCGGGGAGGGGTAGGGGAGGAAAGTGCGGCATTTTAGCGGGGAAGGTCCCCGGGCGCAGCGCGTCTGCCTGGGGGGCGGCAGGGGGCTTGATAGAATTCTTGTCCGCCAACCCTGGACCGACGAATCGGGAATCGATGCTGACGCGCACCAAAGGGATCGTGATCGCACTGGTCTTGCTGACCGCCATCCTGCCGCTGATGCTGCTGATCTGGCTGGTCGACGGGGGCGACGATTTCGCCGCGATTGACCATGGCGAGTCCTACGGCAGCAGTATCTACAAGCATTATCAGGGCGCGGTCTACGCGGCCGTGCCCAGCAACGGCTATTACCGCGTGAACGAGGCGGACCCCGCGGGTATCGAGACCTTCGACACGGGCCGCTACGACGGCCGACAGGCGGCGCGCGACGGCCGCCATGTGTATTGCGGCAACCTCGTGCTGCCGGGGATGCGGCCCGCATCGACGCGCTATCTCGGCAACAGCTATTTCAGCGACGGTTCGGCCACGTTCTTCTGCGATTTCGCGTCCGAGCGCAATCACGAACTGGGCCGGCTGGACGAGCTCTGGCAGACGCTGCTGTACCGCGCGGGCAAGGGCGACAAGCCGCAGACCTACCTGTATCCGTTCCTGGCCCTGCCGGCCAGCGCGCAACCCTACCGGCCGCTGCTCGATCGGCAACTGGCCACCGATGGCGCCCGCGTGTTCTACGAAGGCCGCACAATGCCGCAAGCGGACCCGGCGCAATTGCGCCGCATCGCCGCGATCCAGCGCGGCGAGACGCGGCCGGGCGACGACTTCTTCGCCGATGGCCGCCGGGTCTACTACCGCGAGACGCTGCTGCCGCTGTCGGACGATCCGGCGCTGTACACCTTCACGGTCGGCAATCTTTACCGCCAGCCTTATCTGCGCGACCCGCGCGACGGCATGGTGTACCTGGGCGCGCTGGCTTTCGACCCGGCCCATGCGCCGTACCGGCTGCTGAACGAGGCGGGCGCCCATGTGCTGCATGCGCTGTTCGCCAGCAAGGACGGCATCTATTTCTACAACAGCGAGAAGCGGGTGGTCGAGCGGGCTGGCGATGATCCGTTCGCGGCCGGGGGCTTCACGGCGCTGTCGCCGTATGTGTTCCGGGACGGCCGCCAGGTGCTGTTCTTCAAGAGCAAGGAAGTCTGGAGCCGTTCCCGTGGGGGCGGCGGCTTGCTGTCCCGGTCCACGCTGATCCTGCGGTTCAAGGACGCGCCGACGGGGCAATGGACCAAACTGGGCGAGGTCTATCACGGCTTCGGGTCGGTCTGGCGCAACGGCGACGCGCTCTATTACCTCGACGAGCTGGGCGCGACCCAGCTGATCTACAGCCCGATCTATCGCATCCTGGATCCGACGGCGGCGGATTTCCTGTTGCACTCGCAGCAGACTCGCCAGATCAAGGCGGACGACATTCGCAAGCTGGTGCACAGCGGGAAGCTGGCGGTGCCCGAATTTGAAGAGGTGCTGGAGGCCAAGACCCGCTATCGCAGCGGGTTCCTGTCCATTTTTGATTGATGCCTGGGGCGGAGCGGGGTGTCCTCGCTTGCCAGAGGCGGCGCCGGAACGGCCGTCGCCGGGTCCGGTCTTGAAATATTTCAGATGGCCCCCATCACAATAGGGTTTCCCGGAGACCGCCCGGGCCGCGCGGCCCGTCATCCGGCTTTCCTTTGTCCCTAATTTTCCGACTTTTCATACAACGATGAGCCAAACTGCCACGTCCGAAACCCTGGGATTCCAGGCCGAGGTGAAGCAACTGCTGCACCTGATGATCCATTCGCTGTACAGCAACAAGGAAATCTTCCTGCGCGAGCTGGTGTCGAACGCGTCTGATGCCTGCGACAAGCTGCGCTTCGAAGCCATCGACAATCCGGCGCTGCTGGAAGGCGATGGCGAGCTGGCCATCACCGTCGGCTACGACAAGGAAGCGCGCACGATCACCATTTCCGACAACGGCATCGGCCTGTCGCGCGAAGAGGCCGTGGCCAACCTGGGCACCATCGCCCGTTCGGGCACGCGCGAGTTCTTCTCGCAGCTGACCGGCGACAAGCAGAAGGATGCGCAACTGATCGGCCAGTTCGGCGTGGGCTTCTATTCCTCGTTCATCGTGGCCGACAAGGTCACGGTGGTCAGCCGCCGCGCCGGCGCCACCGACGCGATCCGCTGGGAATCCGACGGCCAGGGCGAATTCACCATCGCCGCCGCCGACAAGGCCACGCGCGGCACCGACGTCACGCTGCACCTGCGCGCCGACGAAGACGAGCTGCTCAACGGCTGGAAGCTGCGCGAGATCCTGCGCCGCTACTCCGACCACATCTCGCTGCCGATCCGCATGGCCAAGGAAGAATGGGACGCGGAGAAGGGCGAACAGGTCAAGCAGGACGAGCTGGAAACGGTCAACCAGGCCAACGCCCTGTGGGCCCGCAACAAGGCCGACGTCACCGAGGAACAGTACCGCGAGTTCTACAAGACGGTGTCGCACGACTATGACGACCCGCTCGCCTGGACTCACAACCGCGTCGAAGGCCGCAGCGAATACACCCAGCTGCTGTACGTGCCCAAGCACGCGCCGATGGACCTGTGGGACCGCGACGGCCGTCGTGGCGTCAAGCTGTACGTCAAGCGCGTCTTCATCATGGACGACGCCGACCAGCTGCTGCCGTCGTACCTGCGCTTCGTGCGCGGCGTGATCGACTCGGCCGACCTGCCGCTGAACGTGTCGCGCGAGATACTGCAGGAAAGCCGCGACGTGCGCGCCATCCGCGAAGGCTCGGCCAAGCGCATCCTGTCGCTGCTGGAAGACCTGGCCGAGAACAAGCCGGAAGAGTACGCCGCGTTCTGGTCGGAATTTGGCCAGGTGCTCAAGGAAGGCGCGGGCGAAGACCACGCCAACCTGGAACGCATCGCCAAGCTGATGCGTTTTGCCTCGACCCACACCGGCGACCAGGCTCAGACCGTGTCGTTCGCCGACTACGTGGGCCGCATGAAGGAAGGCCAGGACAAGATCTACTACGTCACGGCCGACACCTTCGCCGCCGCCAGCAACAGCCCGCACCTGGAGATCTTCCGCAAGAAGGGCATCGAGGTGCTGCTGCTGTCCGACCGCGTCGACGAGTGGATGCTGTCGTATCTGCGTGAATTCGACGGCAAGTCGCTGGTCTCGGTGGCCAAGGGCGGCCTCGACCTGGCCGAGCTGGCCGACGAGGAAGAAAAGAAGCACCAGGCCGAAGTGGCCGAGGACTTCAAGCCGCTGGTCGAGCGCCTGCAGAAGACCCTGGAAGACCAGGTCAAGGAAGTGCGCGTGACGCTGCGCCTGGTGGATTCGCCGGCGTGCGTGGTGGTGGGCCAGAACGAACTCAGCCCGCACCTGCTGCGCATGCTGAAGGCGGCCGGCCAGGAAGCGCCCAACGTCAAGCCGGTGCTGGAGATCAACCCGGAACACCCGCTGCTGGCCCGCATCCGCGCCGCCGACGACGGCGAGTTCGACCAGTGGGCCCGTCTGCTGCTCGACCAGGCCCTGCTGGCCGAAGGCGCGCAGATCGCCGACCCGGCGGCGTTCGTGAAGCGACTGAATGCGCTGCTGCTGAAGTAAGCGGCGGTACACGAAGGCAAGAAAAGGGCGCCCGCGAGGGCGCCTTTTTCATTGGCGAGCGGCGGCTGAGGCCGTACTACCTAGTTGAGGATGGGATCGTTTAACCTGTCCCTTTTATCCTGGACCCATATTCCCGCTCGGTAATTTTTTTGATGAACAACGCGATTTCCGTCGAAAAAATTACCGAGCGGGAATTTCTCCCCTCTCTCGACCCCCCAACGTCATTCATGACTCCAAGTCAAAAGTCTTTCCCCGTTTAGTTGCTTTTTCTGTAAGGGTATACCCGGCATACTGGCCGCCTGTCTTCCGATCAGACCGTTCCCACGTCCCGGCTCCCGCCGCGGCGTCCCTGGATTCCCTGGTCGGCGCACCCAACCAAGGAACCCGTATGTCTACCCATGAAACCCCGCCGGTGAAAGCCGGCCTGCCATTGCTGGCGCTGGCCGTCGGCGCCTTCGGCATCGGCGTCACCGAATTTTCGCCCATGGGCCTGCTGCCCGTGATCGCCGACGGCGTGGGCGTGTCCATCCCCAGCGCCGGCATGCTGATCAGCGCCTACGCGATCGGCGTGATGCTCGGCGCGCCGCTGATGACGCTGGCGCTGTCGCGCTGGTCGCGCCGCAAGGCGCTGATCGTGCTGATGGCGATCTTCACCATCGGCAACCTGCTGTCGGCGCTGTCGCCCAACTACACCACGCTGCTGCTGGCGCGTCTGGTGACCAGCCTGAACCACGGCGCCTTCTTTGGCCTGGGTTCGCTGGTGGCCGCCAGCGTGGTGCCGCGCCACAAACAGGCTAGCGCGGTGGCGACGATGTTCCTGGGGCTGACCATCGCCAACGTCGGCGGCGTGCCGGCGGCGACCTGGCTGGGCCAGGTGATCGGCTGGCGCATGTCGTTCGCCGCGACCTCGGTCCTGGGCCTGCTGGCGATGCTGTCGCTGTGGTTCGCGTTGCCGGCGGGCGAAGCCGGGCGGCGTCCGGACATCCGCCACGAACTGGCGGTGCTCAAGACCCCGGTGGTGCTGGTGGCCCTGTTGACCACGGTGCTGGGCGCGGGCGCGATGTTCACGCTGTACACCTACGTGGCGCCGACGCTGGCCGAGTTGACTGGTGCCTCGCCCAACTTCGTGACCGCGATGCTGGTGCTGATCGGCATCGGCTTCACCATCGGCAACACCGCCGGCGGCCGTTTCGCCGACCGGTCGCTGGATGGCAGCCTGATCGCCTTCCTGGTGCTGGTGATCGCCGACCTGCTGGCCTTCCCGTGGCTGGCGCAGACCCCGGTGGGCGCCGCGATCGGCCTGCTGATCTTCGGCTTCGGCACCTTCGCCGTGGTGCCGCCGTTGCAGATGCGGGTGATGCGCGCCGCCACCGACGCGCCCGGCCTGGCCTCGTCGGTGAACGTGGGCGCGTTCAACCTGGGCAACGCCGTGGGCGCGGCGGCCGGTGGCGGCGTGATCTCCGCCGGCCTGGGCTACGCCGCGGTGCCGATCGCCGGCGCGGTCATCGCCGCCGCCGGGCTGGGGCTGGTGCTGTGGCAGCGCGCCGCCAACCAGCGCCAGCGCAAGCTGGCGGTGCAGGGCTGCTGATCAGAACTCGAACGTCGCGCCCAACTCGTAGGTGCGACCCGGCGCCAGCAGCACCTGGCTGGTGGCGCGACCGCCGTAGTAGGCGTAGAGCTTGTCGGTCAGGTTGCGCACGCGGAAGGTGATCAGCGCCGGCCGCAGGCGGTAGCTGACGGCCGCATCCACGGTGGTGTGGCCGTTGATGCGGATCTGGTTGGCGTTGTCGGTATAGATCTTGCCGGTGTGGTTCAGGCCGACGAAGAAGTTCATCGGCAGTTCCTTGAGCCGGTAGTTGGCGTACAGGTTGGCGACGCGCTCGGGCACGTTGGGCGGGGTGTTGCCCACGCGCGAGGTGCCGTCGGCCTCGGTCAGCGAATCGAAGCGGGCGTTCAGCGCCGCGATGTTGCCGGACACGGTCAGCTGCGGCGTGACGCGCCAGTCGGCCGACAGCTCCACCCCGCGCGACGATTGGCGGCCGTTGTTGACGGTCACGCGCGGGTCATTGGCGTCGCGCGTCAGCACGTTCTCCAGCTTGATGTGATAGACCGCCGCGGTCCATTCGACGTCGCCCAGGCTCTGCTTGAAGCCGGCTTCCCATTGCTCGCCCTTGGCCAGCGGGAACGAGGCGTTGGACTGCGACAAGAGGAACAGCGAGCCCACCGGGATGGTGGCGTTGGTGTACTGCGCGTAGACCGAGGACGACGGCGTCACGTCATACACGGTGCCCAGGCGCATGGAGTTGGCGTTGTAGCGGGTGCCGAAGGCGCTGCGGGTGCCGGCGTTCAGGTCGGTGACGCTGCGCTCGACGCGGATGCGGTCGTAGCGGTAGCCGCCGACCACGGTCCAGCGCTCGGTCAGCTTGAGCGAGTCTTCCAGGAACAGCGCGGCGCCGCGCACGTCGGTGGTGAAGTCGGTGCGGTTGCCGGGGCCGCTCATCAGCGCGGGGTCGTCGTTGAAATAGCCCACGTCCGGATTCCACAGCGACACGCGCAGGGCGTCGCCGGTGCTGGCCGAGCGATTCGAGAAGCGCCGTTCGCTGTCGAGCGTGGTCTTGCTGAGCTCGCCGCCGATCACGAACTTGTTCGACAGGCCGCCGATGGTGCCGTTGTGGGTCGCGTCGAAACGGTCGATCAGGTAGCGCTGGTGGTGCGTGATGATGGTCTGGTCACGGTCGATCGAGCCGGGGGCGCTGAAGGTGGCCGATTCCGAGTTCTTCCACAGCCGGTCTACCTTGTTCATCGCCAGTTCGTTGCGCAGCGTCCATGACGGCGTCAGCTGGTGGGTGACCCGCGCCCGCACCCAATAGGCTTCAGCCTCGTTGCGGTCGTCGAGCACGTTGTAGTTCTTGCCGGCCAGGGCGCGGTCGAGCACGCGGCCGTCGGGCGTGCTGACCACGCCTGTGGGGTCCTTGGCCAGGCTGCGCGGGATCAGCGGCGTGCCCCAATAGGCGTGGCCGGTGTCGCGCGAGTAGTCGAACGACAGGTCCAGGCGGGTGGCGGGCGCGACGTCGAAGGCGACGCCGGTGGTCAGGTGGTCCAGCTTGTTGCTGTTGCGGGCGATGGTGCCGACGCGGCTGTCGTTGTGGCTGTAGTCGATGCGGTAGGCGCCGGTCTCGCCGAAGTTGTCGCCCAGGCCGATGCCGGTGCGGGTGCTGCCGTAGCTCCCATACGAGAACATCGCTTCGCGCGAGGGGTTGTCGCGGTCGGGGCGCTTGGTCTGGAAGTTGACGATGCCGCCGATGGCGCTGTCGCCCTGCAGCACCGAGGCCGGGCCTTTCAGGACTTCGATGCGCTCGTAGTTCCAGGTGTCCTCGACCCGGTTGGTCGAGCCGGCGCCCGACATGCGCAGGCCGTCGTACAGATACAGGATGTCGGAGAAGCCGCGCAAGGACAGCGTGGTGGGCGAGGACGGCGGACCGCCGCCGGCCAGGCCGGTGGCGCCGCGCAGGGCTTCGCTGAGGGTGGTGGCGCCGCGTTCGCGCATGGCCTGCTGCGACACGATCTCGACCGACGCCGGCGTTTCGCGCACGGTCAGGCCCAGGCGCGACGCGCTGCTGCTGCGGCTGTCCAGGTGCAGGCTGTCCGCATCGCTGGCGGCTTCGACGCGGATGCTGGGCAGTTCGGCCTCGCGCGCCTGGACTTCCTGGGCCTGGACATTGGGCACGGCGGTGCATGCCGCGAGCGCGGCGGTGGATACGACTCTTCTCATGACGCTTTCCCGAAACTTGATGGGGTGAAAAACCTGTGTCTAGACCACGCGATAGCGGCGCAGGCGCCAACCGGCCAGGGCCAGCAGCAACGCGACGGGCGCCAGCAGCTGCAGCAGCGCGCGCACGGCCCGCGCGCGGACGGCGGCGGGATCCTCTTCCTGCCAGTGGAAGACCGGCATGGCGGCAAAGTCCTCCGGCGCGATGGCGCGGCTGGCCTCGATGCGGGGCAGGAAGAAATCCTTCCAGGCCCGGTGATAGGCGTCGATCTGGCGCATGAAGTCGGCGTGGCGGCGTTGTCCGGTGCCCGCCAGCGCGGTGATGCCTTCGAACGCCACCGCCGCCGGCGACAGCACGCTGTAGCGCGCCACCAGCGCCTGCTGGCGCGCCATCTGCGCGTCGAAGCGGTCCAGTTCGGGCTGCATCGCCGCGTCCACCTGGCGCTCGACCCGCGCATGGCCCAGCGGACGGCCGGTGATTTCCAGACGGCCGTCGCGCGGAATCAGCGCATCCGGCTTGTCCATGTGGCCGTAGTCGGTCGAGAGCAGGGCGGCGTGGTCGCGCATCGCCAGCGCCGTCGCCACGCGGGTGCGCGTGGCCAGCTCCGCGCGCGACGGCGCGGGGCTGGCGTAGGCCGCCGCCAGGTTGAGCAGCACCGGCACCACCAGCACCAGCAGGACCCAGCCGACCATCAGGATCATGGCGTTGGCGGCCGAGGATTTGCCGAAGGCGTTGACCGCCACCACGGCGGAGAACCAGAACAGCGCGTAGGCGCCGACCAGCAGGGCCCACCACAGCGTGGCGCTGGCGGCCTGCAAGGCCTGGGGGCGGGCGAGCAGCAGGGCCGCCACCGGCAGCAGCACCGCGGCGCCCAGCAGCACGGCCGCGCGCAGCGCGATCTTGCCGCTGATCAGGGTCAGCAGCGCCAGCGGCTGTGACAGCAGCAGGCGCAACGTGCCGTCTTCCTTCTCGCCGGACAGCAGGTTGTGGCCGAGCGCGAAGATCAGCAGCGGCAGCAGGTAGACCACCACGAACGCCAGGTCGAAATGGCCGCTGAGCAGGTGCCAGGGGTTCTCGATGTCGTTGTTGTGGATGAAGTTGACCTTGCTGTCGTAGGTCACCTTGAACTGCGACGGGAACAGGTCGGTCTGGCCCAGCGCCACCGGCGCCAGCGGCACGCTCGGCATGATGGCGTAGTGCGCGCCCAGGCCGCCGCCCATGTTGGCGGGGCTGGCCGGGTTGCCGAACGGCGTCGGGGTTTCGCTGCCGTCCATGATGCGTTGCAGCTGCGCCAGCTGGCTGGCGCGGTTCTGCGCGTCGGCGCGCGCCAGCGCGGCCTGGGCCTCGTCGCGCAGCGACGTCTGCAGCAGCCCGTTGAAGACCGCGTAGCCCACCAGCAGCAGGAACAGCAGGCCGCACAGCCACAGCGCGCGTTCGCGCGTCAGCAGGCGGAGTTCGTGCCGCAGGACCATCCCGAAGCGGCGAAATTGCGTATCGTGCACCAGGGGTCTCCTACAGGGCGGTCTGGCGGGCCACGGCGCGCCAGGCAAAGAGCAGGCTCAGCAGCAGCGCGGCGCCCAGCATCAACAGGCTCAGGCGCGCCTGGCGTAATGCCCAGCCGGCCGCGGGCGGCTGGTACTTGAAGGGCGGCACGCGCGCCCACAGCGAGGGGCTGGCCTGATACGAGAAATGCAGGTGTTCCTGCGTGTCGGCGTGCGCCACCAGGTCGGCGCTGACGATGTCCTGGATGACGCGGCGCTGCTGTTCGGCGGCGGTGGTGAAGTCGCGGTGGTGGGCGAAGTCGGTGCCGGCCATGGCGGCGGACAGCGCCCGCACCGCCAGCAGCGGCATCAGCCAGCCGGCCGCTTCCTGCACGGTCTGCTGCCGCTCCCAGGTGTCCCACAGGCGGCCGAAGTGGCGGTCGTAGACGGCGTAGCTGGACTGGTCGTCGAGCTTGAGCGCCAGGCCCCACTTGTTCAGCGGCACGTCGCGGCTCCAGCGCTCGGTGGTGCCGAAGGCCTGCATCCAGACGCGGTCGGAGGTGGCCTTGAGGTCGTCCTGCAGCGCCTGGTTGAATTCCAGGCGAGTCGGGCTGGGATAGAGGCCGCGCGACAGTTCGGCCATCACGCGCGGCGCGATCACCGTATTGGCGATCCAGAGCGCCAGCAGCACCGTGATCGCCACGCGCGACGAGCGCGCCGCCGCCGATACGCCCAGCGTGACGAAGATGAAGACGGCCAGGTACATCGCGTAGCCGCCCGCCAGCACGGCGAAGCGCCACAGCGCGTCGGCGCGGCCGCCGGCCAGCCACACCGCCACGCCGGCCGCCAGCGCGGCCGGCGCCAGCAGCAGGCCCAGGCTCATGGCCAGGGCGGTGGCCTTGCCCCACAGCAGGCGCCACGGGGCGATGCCCAGGCTCAGGGTCTGGCGCAGGATGCCTTGCTCGCGTTCGCCCGAAAACGCGTTGAAGCCCAGCACGATCACCAGCAGCGGCCCCAGCGCCTGCAGGATCCAGGCGGCCGACAGGTCGCCGAAGCGCTGCAGCCCGGTGGCGTCCTGCGCCGGGCGGAACTTGACCTCGCTCTGGCGGTGCGCCTGCAGCCATACGGTGCTGCCGATATACGGATTGATGCCCGGATCCAGCAGCGCCAGGGTGGTGTCGGGCTTGAAGACGTGCATGCCCTGGTGGGCGGCGTCGTGGGGATGGCGCGCGCCTTGCTTGAGCCAGTCGGCGTAGTCGGTGTTCTGGGCCGCGGCCTGTTCGGCGCGCGCTTCCTGCTGGTGCAGGTAGCCTACCGCCAGCGCGGTCAGCAGCAGCACCGCGACGATGCCGCCGGCCCAGTACAAGCGGCCGTCGCGCAGGCGTTCGCGCAGGTCCTTGAGGGCGATCAGCAGAATCATGCGCCGGTCCTCATGTGCGCCAGGTACAGCGCCTGCAGGTCGGTGTCGTCGATCTGCCGGCTGTCCAGGCTCTCGACCAGCCGGCCGCGCTTCATGATGCCGACGCGGGTGGCGGTCTGGCGAGCGTGGAACAGGTCGTGGGTGGTGGCGAGGATGGCCACGCCGCGTTCGCTGGCGCGTTGCAGCAGGCGGGTGAATTCGGCGGCGGCGGACGGGTCCAGCCCGGAGGTGGGCTCGTCCAGCAGCAGCGCGCGCGCGTCCTTGGCCAGCGCCACGGCGATCCAGACCTTCTGCCGCATGCCCTTGGAATAGGCGGCGACGCGCTTGTCGGCCGCGGCCGGATCGAGGCCGACCTCGGCCAGCAGTTCCAGCAGGCGCGCGCGCGGCGGCGCCTCGCCCAGGGCCAGCGCGGCGAAATAGCGCAGGTTCTCCAGTCCGCTGAGCGTCCCGTACAGATTGACCTGCTCGGGGATGTAGGCCACGTGGCGCTTGCTGGCCAGCGGCTCGCGCGCCACGTCCAGGCCGTGGATCAGGGCCTGGCCGCCGTCGGCGTCGATGAAGTTCAGGAACAGGTTGATGGTGGTGGTCTTGCCGGCGCCGTTGGCGCCCAGCAGGCAATAGATTTCGCCCGGCTCGATGCGCAGGTCCAGCGGGTGGAGCGCGATCTGGTCGCCGTAGCGTTTGGTCAGGCCGATGGCTTCGAGCACTGCGAGTCCTTCTTCGTCCGAAGATGCGGGGGAGTCAATGGGAGGGGCGGGGCGGGCCGGTCGGGCATGTTGCCGGCCGAGTTGGGAATGGCTACCAATAGTTATGATATAACATAACGTGATTATATCGCCATCCCTCGCGCGGAACTCTGCTCGAATCGACGATACAAAGCAGAAGGGCGCCCACGTGGGCGCCCTTCGTTGCGGTGGCGGTGCGGCGGCGATGCCGCGCGGATCAGGCCTCGATGCGCTCCACCTTGCCCACCAGCAGGATGTACGACAGCGCGCCCAGCAGCGCCAGCGACGACACATACACGATGGCCGGCGCGAAGCTGTCCTTCGACACCAGGAAGCCGATCACGATCGGGGTGCAGATCGACGACAGGTTGCCGACGAAGTTGAACACCCCGCCGGTCAGCCCCAGCAGCCGCACCGGCGCCAGCGCCGACACCAGGGACCAGGTGATCGACGCCAGGCCGTTGCCGAAGAACGCCACCGCCAGGAAGAAGATCACCCACGGCGTCGAGTCGGTGAAGTTGGCGCCGATCATCGACGTCGAGATCAGCAGCCCCAGGATGATCGGCAGCTTGCGCGCCAGGCCCACGGTGGCGCCGCGGCGGATCAGGAAGTCCGACAGCACGCCCGAGCACAGCACGCCGATGAACGCCGCCAGGAACGGCACCGACGCCAGGAAGCCCGACTTGATGAAGTCCATGCCGCGGTACTTCACCAGATAGGTGGGGAACCACGTCAGGAAGAACCACAGCGTCGACGTCAGGCAGAACTGGCCCAGGTACACGCCCCACAGCTTGCGCTGGCTCATCACCAGGCCCAGGTCGTTCCAGTTGAACGGCGCCTTCTTTCGCCGCCGGGCCGCCCCAAGGTGAAAGGCGCCCCCTTGGGGGGCAGGAAGCCCGTCTTGCGGGCGCGCCGTGGGGGCGTCTTCATTGACGCGCTTGTCCAGGTCGACCACGCCGCCGCCTTTCTGGATCAGCTCGATCTCGGCCGCGTTGGCGCCCTTGAACTGGCGCGGTTCACGGTAGATCAGGTACCACAGCACGCCCCAGATGATGCCCAGCAGGCCGGTGCTGACGAACACCATGTGCCAGCCGTAGTGGTGCTGCAGCCAGGCCAGCACCGGCGTCAGGAACGCCAGGCCGACGAACTGGCCCGAGGTGTAGAAGCCGATGGCGGTGGCCCGTTCCTTTTCCGGGAACCAGGTCGTGACGACGCGGTTGTTGATCGGATAGGCCGGGGCCTCCAGCGCGCCCACGGCCAGGCGCAGCACGAACAGGATCACGAAGCTGCCGGCAAAGCCCATGAAGAACGTCGCCGCCGACCACAGGATCAGCGCGGCCGCGTACAGCACGCGCGGCGACACGCGGTCCACCAGCCAGCCGCCGGGGATCTGCATGGCGGCATAGGTCCAGCCGAAGGCCGACAGGATCAGCCCTTCGTGCACCGTGTCCAGGCCGAACTCGTCCTTGAGGGCGGGCGCGGCGATGGACAGGTTGCTGCGGTCCAGGTAGTTGATGACGACGGTGATGAACAGCATCACCATGATGAGATAGCGGCTGCGCGTCGGCCGCTGGGCGCTTTGCAGGCCCGGGTGGGTGGCGGTGGTCAAGGGGGTCTCCTCTTTCGCTTTTTTCTACCGGCTTACCACTCGGCGAAGCTGCCGTCGGCGTGGCGCCAGATGGGGTTGCGCCAGCGGTGGCCCACCGCCGCGCGTTCTTTCACGTATTCCTCGTTGACCTCGATGCCCAGGCCGGGGCCCTGGGGAATCGCGACCATGCCGTTCTCGTAGGCGAACACCTCGCGGTTGCTGACGTAGTCCAGCAGGTCGTTGGCGGCGTTGTAGTGGATGCCCAGGCTCTGTTCCTGGATGAAGGCGTTGTAGCAACCGGCGTCGATCTGCAGGCAGGTGGCCAGCGCGATCGGGCCCAGCGGGCAGTGCAGCGCCAGCGCCACGTCGTAGGCCTCGGCCATGGCGGCGATCTTGCGCGTCTCGGTGATGCCGCCGGCGTGCGACGGATCCGGCTGGATGATGTCGACGTAGCCGTCGGCCAGCACGCGCTTGAAGTCCCAGCGCGAGAACAGGCGCTCGCCCAGCGCGATCGGCGTGGACGTCAGCGGCGCCAGTTCCTTCAGCGCCTCGTAGTGTTCGCTGAGCACCGGCTCTTCGATGAACATCAGCTTGAACGGGTCCAGTTCCTTCATCAGCACCTTGGCCATCGGCTTGTGCACGCGGCCGTGGAAGTCCACGCCGATGCCGACGTTGGGGCCGACCGCGTCGCGCACGGCGGCCACGTTCTCCAGGCACTTCTCGACCTTGTCGAACGAATCGATGTACTGCAGTTCCTCGGTGCCGTTCATCTTGACGGCGGTGAAGCCGCGCTCGACCGCGCCCTTGGCGGCCGCGGCGGTGTCGGCCGGCCGGTCGCCGCCGATCCACGAATACACGCGGATGCGGTCGCGCACGTTGCCGCCCAGCAGTTGCGACACGGGCACGCCCAGGTCCTTGCCCTTGATGTCCCACAGCGCCTGGTCGATGCCGGCCAGCGCGCTCATGTGGATGGCGCCGCCGCGGTAGAAGCCGCCGCGGTACAGCACGGTCCAGTGGTCCTCGATGTTGCGCGGGTCCTTGCCGATCAGGTAGTCCGACAGTTCTTCGACGGCGGCGGCCACCGAGTGGGCGCGGCCCTCGACGACCGGTTCACCCCAGCCGACGATGCCGGCGTCGGTTTCGATCTTCAGGAAGCACCACCGCGGCGGCACGATGTAGGTAGTGAGCTTGGTGATCTTCATGCTTGGGTCTCCTGGGCGGGATAGGCGCGTTGCCAGGCGGCGATGAAAGCGCGCGCGTTCTGGCCGACTTCGTTGGCCGTGAGGCCGGGTTTGTACAAGGCGGAGCCCAGGCCGAAGCCGCTGGCGCCCGCCTGGGCGTAGGTGGAAAGGTTGTCGGGCGTGATGCCGCCGACCGGCACCAGCGCGATCGGCGGGCGCATCACCGCGCGCCAGGCCTTGAGCACGGCCGGGCCGAGCTGTTCGGCGGGGAACATCTTGAGCACGTCGGCGCCGGCCGCCAGCGCGGCGAAGGCTTCGGTCGGCGTGGCCACGCCGGGGCACGACGCCAGGCCCGCGGCCTTGGCCGCGCGCACCACGGCCAGGTCGCTGTGCGGCATGACGATCAGCTCGCCGCCGGCGTCCTTGATGCGCGCCACGTCATCGGGGTTCAGCACCGTGCCGGCGCCCACCAGGCAGTCGGCCGGCAGCGCGTCGCGCATGGCGCGGATGCTGGCCAGCGGATCCGGCGAATTCAGCGGCACTTCGATCAGGCGAAAGCCCGCCTCGTACAGCGCTTGCGCGACGGGCACGGCCTCGGCGGGCGTGATGCCGCGCAGGATGGCGATCAGGCCGCAATGGGCCATGGCGGTTTGCAGTCCGGTATGGGTCATGATGTGGTCTCGGAGGAAGAGGGTGCGGGCACCAGTCCGGCGGAAACCGCCAGGTGCCACAGGCCGCGTTCGGTGGCGTGTTGCGCCAGTTGCGGCGTGCCCAGGCCGTAGTGCCGCAGCGCCACGATGTAGCGCTGGCACAGCGCGTCGTCGCCGCACAGCACGATGCGCGGCAGCTCGCCCTGCAGCCGCAGCATGTCGGCCAGCGCGCAGATTTCATGGCCGATCAGCAGGCCCGACAGGTAATCGGCCTGCGACACGCCGGCCAGTTCGCCGGTCAGCCCCAGCGCGCGGGTGCTGAAGATCGTCGACAGCACGCCGGCGCGTCCGGCCGGCACGCCAGCCACTTTCACGCCGCGCTCGAACGCCGCCATGTCGGAGGTCGGCGCCTCGACCATGGTGCGGCCCAGGATGGTGTGGCCGCGCAGCGCGGCATAGACCTCGCCGGTCATGAAGGTATCGAAATGCGTGACCTGGCCGCGGCGCGCGTTGACCCACTTGGAGTGCGTGCCCGGCAGGCCGATCAGCACGCTGTCGGCGGGATCGTTGCCCTGGTCGAACAGCACGCCGAAGACCTGGGTCTCTTCGCCGCGCATCACATTGGGCAGGCCGTGGCGCTGGATGAGGCCGGGCACGATGTGCACCGGCGTCGCGCCATTGCGCTCGACGCGCGTCAGCAGCGTGCCGATGCGTTCCAGGTCGACCGGCACATCCAGGTAGGCGGCCTCTTGCCAGCCCTGCGCGCTGCCGACCATGCCGCAGGCGATCACGGGCAGGTGCGGCTCGGCCCGCAGCCAGTCGCCGCAGGCCTGCTCGAAGGCCAGTTCGAAGCCCGATTGGCCGCTGGGCGTGGCGGCGCCGTCTTGCAAGGGCTGTGGCAGGCGCATGATGCCCCACGGCAGATGGCGGGTATCCAGCGTGCGCCCGGCGCCATCGAGGCGATAGGCGCGCAGCGAAGAGGTGCCCCAATCCAGCGCTATCAGGGCCGCGCGGGCAGGCAATCCGGTTGTCATCAGAATCTGTCTCGTCTCGGGCCGGCGGCGCGCTGCGGGCGAGGGCGCGGGGAGGCGTTCGCGCGCGGCAGGAGCTGGTCGACCTTGTTGTCGTCAGGCCCGCGACGGCGCCAGGACGGCGCGGGGGCGGGTTGGGAAAAATTCTAGATCAGCGCTTGAAAAATCTCAAAATATAGAATTAAATCCCATATACAGGGATTGGTCTCTAGCTTCCCGTCTCTAGCTTCCCGTCTCTAGCTTCCCGTCTCTAGCTTCCCGTCTCTCGCTTCCCGTTTCTCGCTTCCCGTTCCCCGTTCCCGATTTCCAGCACCTGTTCCTCCATGTCCGATTCTTCCCCCGCCTACGATCCCGACGCCGCGGCCCCCGCCGGCACGCAGACCCTGATGCGCGGATTGGGCGTGATCCAGGCCGTCGCCGCGGGCGCGCGCGATCTCAAGGACATCTGCGCCCATATCGGCGTGGCGCGCAGCACCACGCACCGGCTCGCCAGTTGCCTGGTGCAGGAGCGTTACCTGCGCTCGCTGCCCGGCGTCGGCTACGTGCTCGGCCCGAAACTGATCGAACTCGGCTTCCAGGCGCGCGAAGCCTTCCCCATGGCGACCTTGGCGCGGCCCTATCTGGACAGCCTCGCCGCCGAGACCGGCGACACCATCCACCTGGCCGTGCGCGACAACGACGAAGTGCTGTACCTGGAAAAGATTCCCGGCAAGAAGGGATTGGAGATGCGCTCGCGCGTCGGCCATCGCATGCCCTTGGCCGCCACCGGCGTCGGCAAGGCGCTGCTGCTCGATGCCGACGAACCGCAATGGAAGGCGCTGCATCGCGTCGGCGCGCCGGTGTCCTCGCGCGCGCCGGGCGGCCGCCAGACCTGGGAGGCCTTCCGCGACCGCATGCGCGACTACGCCGCCCACGGCTACGCCTTCGACCTGGAAGACAACGAGCCGTCGATCCGCTGCGTGGCAGCGCCTGTGCGCGACGCCTCCAGCGGCATCGTCGCCGCCATCAGCGTGTCCAGCACGGTGCCGTACATGTCGCTGGAACGCATGCACGACATGGTCACGGTGGTGCAGGACGCGGCGGCGCGCATCTCGGCCGAACTGGGCTGGAAGGTGCAGGGCGGTCCCTCCAAGCCGCGCGACGCCGACCAGTAGGGCAACACATCGGTAAATACCGCGAGCGATCCTCGCATTGCGCGCGACCCCGGGGCCCTGACGCGGGGCGCCCGACGGCTACGCCGGTCCAGGTCAAATCTCCGACCAATTCATATGCCGCCGCTACCGGCAGGGCACCCTATCGGTGCTAGTCTCTTGCTCAACCATCCCTGACGCTCATCACGATTGAGTAGATTTCCGGCGACGAGCACGTGGCGCCCCAACCTGATGTCGAGCGCCTGTATGCGGCCTATGCCGAGCGGCTGCGTCGTTACCTGTTCCTGAAGACCGGCGAAGCCGAACTCAGCGCCGACCTGGTGCAGGACTGCTTCGCCCGCCTCCTTGCCCACCAGGAAGACGTCCCGCTGGACGACACCGCGCTGGCCTATCTCTACGCCATCGCCAATCGCCTGCTCATCGACCATCGCCGCAATCATCATCAATCCCGCACCGACATGGCGTCGGATGACGTACTGGAAGGCGTGCGCGATCCGCGCACCGCGCCCGACGTGCACGTGCACGTCCGCCGGCAACTGGCGCGGTTGACCGCGACCCTGGCTGAACTGCCGCCACGCACGCGCCAGATCTTCAAGCTCTGCCGCGTCGAGGGCCTGAGCCATGCGCAGGCCGCGCGCTATCTGGACATCTCTCCCAGCTCGGTGCAGAAGCACCTGGCCATGGCGCTTGAACTGATGCGCGAACGCCTGGGGAACGATCCATGAGCCCGCGCAATGAATACGCGCTTTGGGCGCTTTTTTTACTGTCTTTCGCGTCCGGGCCGTTTATTCCTTTCATGAAGATCCCATCATGTATCCGCTGAACCGCTTCGGCCGCCAACGGCGCCTGCGCCGCCAGGCCAGCCGGTGGGCCGTGCGCCTGGAGGCGGGCGCGCTCGCGCCGGCCGAACAGCGCCGCCTCGATCGTTGGTTGGCGCGCGACGCGCGCCATGGCCCGGCTCTGGCCGATGCCGAAATGGTCTGGGCCCTGGCAGGCGCCTGCCGCGACGCGGCGGTCTGCGCGCAGCCGGCGTCTCGGTCTGGGCGCGATCCCTGGCGCGCCTGTGTCGCGTCGTGGCGGCGGGCCGGCCGTCTGCTGCCATCGCGACGCGCACTGGCGCTGACGGCCTTGGCGCTGGTGGCGGCCGGCGCGGTCAATGGTCCGGACATCGTCGCGCCCTGGTTGGCCGACTACCGCAGCGGCGTCGGCGAAGTCCGATCCTTCGCGTTGCCCGACGGCAGCCTCGTGCTGCTGGGCAGCAACAGCGCGCTGGATGTGGAATACGACGCCATGGCCCGCCGGGTGCGCCTGCTGCGCGGCGAAGCGGTGTTTTCGCCAGCGCCCACCGGAGCGGCCGAGCCGCGCCGTTTCGTGGTGACGAGCGCGGGCGCCAGCATGACCGCGCTGGGCACGCGCTACGCCGTGCGGCGCCAGGATGCCGGCCATGGCTGGGTCGGTGTGTTGCAGCATCGCGTAGACCTCGCGCTGGACCGGCCGCCCTCGTCAGGCGAGGCGAGCCTGACACTGGGCTCGGGCGACAGCGCCACTTTCAGCCATGCCGGTGGCGTTGCGCGCAGCGCCGTCGCGCCCGCGCGCGGGGCCGCCTGGGCCGACGGCTATCTCATCTTCGAAGGCGAACCGCTGGAGCAGGTCCTGCAACGCATCGGCGATTTCCGGCCGGGCCGGCTGATCCTGGCGAACCGCGCGGCGGCGCGCAGGCCGGTGAACGCGCTGTTCCATCTGGATAACCTCGACGGCGCACTGGCCACGCTCTGTGGCGAGATGCAGCTTGCGCAGCTGCGGTTGCCGGGGGTGACGGTGCTGTACTGAAAAGCGTCGAGTCCTTGCGCGCCGGGTGCGGTTTTACAAAGCCTGGTTTGTAAAACGGAAAAACAAACGCTGGTCTGTATTCGGCACTTTTCCGCTTGCCGACGGCGCTCTGGATGGTGGGCGACAGCCGTGGCCCAAAAGCGTCGGCGATGCGATCCATCGCGAGGCGCGTGCAGCGCCATCGCCAGGTCCTGAGTAAGACGAAGTCAGGACGCCTCCGCGCCGCTCTCCCTCTGGCAACTGTCTTTTCCGAACTTTTTTTACTGTAGTTCGATTCTCAACCGTTAATGGTAATGATGCGCGTTTGCATCGATGGCAACCAGAGACGAAAGTGAAGAGAAGACAGGTGAAGTTCCGTGCTGCGGGTCGCATGCTGGCCGCAGGCGCATTAGTCCTACCTTGCGTGTCAGTCGCGCAAACGCAGGAGCGTGCCTCAGGCATCTCGGCGCCTGCTGATCGGAAGGACGATGAGCGTCAGCGGACGTTTGTCTTCGACATCCCGGCGCAAGCGATGGCGCAGGCCGTACTGGCATTCGCGCGCCAGTCCGGCGTTGACCTGTACATGAACGACGTCGATCTCTCGGCCTATACCAGTGTCGCGCTGAAGGGCAGCTTCAGCATCGAGACCGGCCTGACCAGGTTGTTGGGAAACAGCCCCATCGGCTACCGCTATCGCCGGACGGCGGGGGCTGTCCGTCCGAATGTGCAACTGGTCGACAACGGTCCCGGCGCGCGTGCGCGGGTGTACTCGATGGCGCCCGTTGTGGTTCGCGGCAACGATGTCAACGAGCGCGTCTATCAAGCCCCCCGCGCCGTCAGCATTATCACGCGTGAAGAAATGGACCGCGTGCCGGTTCGCCACGCCGCCGAACTCATCCAGGACACCCCCGGCGTCGCCAGCGCCGTCAACCGCCAGAACCCCGGCCTGTCGATCAACATCCGCGGCATGCAGGACTTCGGCCGCGTCAACATGATGATCGACGGCATGCGCCAGGATTTCGTACAGAACGGGCACATGCAACGCAATGGAGAAATGTATGTCGATTCGGAACTCCTGTCCGAGGCCGTGGTGGAGCGAGGCGTGGTGCATGGGGTGCATGGCACCGGCGCGATGGCGGGGAGCGTGGATTTCCGCACGCTGGATTTTGGGGATGTGCTGCGCGAGGGCAGGGATATCGGCTTGAAGCTGCGGGGCACGTCCGGGATGGGCTATCAGGGGAACGGTACCAATTTCATCGGCAGCGCGGCGGGCGCGGCGCGCGCGGGTGAGAACCTGGAAGTGATGGCGGCGGTGTCGCGGCGATCTATCGGGGATTATCGGTTTGGGTTGCGGGGCGGGCAATCCGACTGGAACAAGGAAGTGGTGCGTGACAGCGACGGCCGGCGCAGCAAGGTGGAATTCAACGATGTGAAATTCGCCGCTCAGGAGCAGGATTCCAGCCTGTTCAAGGCGCGCTGGAAGTTGAATGATGCATCGTCCCTGCAATTGAGTTATGTCGGCACGCGGGTGAACTATTCGTACACTGCGGAATCCGTGCTGGCGAGTCCAGATAACAGCGGCTCCCCCTGGCGAACGCTGGGAGCGTCCAAGGCGCAGTCCGACAGCTTCGCGCTGGACTACAAGCTCAAGCCGGCGGACAACCCGTGGCTAGACTTGAACGTGAAGCTCTATGCCGTCGATACCCGTGTCAGCAACTACACGGAACCGAATTATCCGAAAGTCTTAACTCCGGGAGGAGGCTCTTGGATAACCGATCCTGTGGCGATTCGAGAGGCCATTCATTTCGAGCACTGGAAGTCCGACGGCACCGGCAAATGTGAAACCGATAATGGGGGGTACGTCTCCGACTATACGACGGACATTTGCAGCCACTACGGCGTCGGTAAGGAAACCCGCTTGCGCACCCGGACCCATGGCGTGCAGGTGGACAATACCTCGCGCTTCCTGCTGGGTACGAACTCGCTGCTCAGTGCCCACTACGGTATCGAGTATTTCTCTGATAGTGCAACTTCGAGCCAACGCTGGAATAACCAGGGGCGTGAAGTCAGGCCTTTTGGCGCGGATGGTAAGGACTCTCTCAACCCGAGAGGACGCCGCAACATGGGAAGCATCTTCGCCAATTTGAAGCTGGAAGACGATTTCTATACGGTCTCAGCGGGTTTGCGCTATGAACGCTACTGGGTCAAAGGCAAGACACATATGCCTGGAACCGCGCCGTATCACCAAACTTCGTTGAGGACGGCCGAAAAAAACCTTTGCAGCTATACGCACAATCTCCCTGGTGAGGTGGACAAGGCTGAGGTTTATGGGGAAGGCTGCCGCATGGCGAGAAGCGGTGACCTGGCAGCCTTGAAAGCATGGTGGGATTCCAATCCTGCTTATAGCTACTACAAAGCTCTGCACGACCGTGTGCCGGACCCAAAGAAGCCAGGCCGATTTATATACCCCCTTAGGCGTGACCCGAACACGGGCGAGATCATGTACAGCAAAGTACCGACTCGGAGACCCATTAACCTCTCGCGCAGAAAGTTTGAGGATCAATTTATAGACGTTTGGTGGGACGATCAGCCCACCACGTACGAGTACGACGTCGACCGCAGCGGCGGCAAGCTGCTGCCGTCGCTGTCCGCCGCCATCCGCCCCGCCCGCTGGCTGGAGTTGTATGGCAGTTGGGGCAAGTCGTGGCGTCCGCCAGCCATCAATGAACTGATGATGGCCGGCGGTCATCCCACGGAAGGCTTCGAAACGATCGTACCCAACCCCTTCCTGAAACCTGAGACCGCGCAAACCTGGGAAGTGGGCGTCAATGCCATCTTCAAGGACGTCGTGGCGCAGGGCGACGATCTGTCGCTCAAGGCCGGTTATTTCGACACGCGGGCGGACAACTATCTGTTTTCCTCGATGATGGGTCTGCTGCCGGGAAGCGAGACCAGCCCGGGGACCTACTTCCCGCTACTGGGCACGACCTTCTTTACCAACAACCTCACTCGCACCCGGTTTCGCGGTCTCGAATTGGAAGGGCGCTATGACGCCGGTTTTGTCTATGGCGCCGTGAGTTACACGCATTACCTCGGGAGACCGAACAAGTTCTGCGAAAACGTGTATCCGCTGGGATCAGGGCCAAACAAGTATGACGTGCCCAAGTCGGATGGCAGCTATCCGAAGCCGCACGATGAAGCGCTTGAGGCGGGGTACGACTCCTGGCAGGCCTGGGCCGATGCCTGGACCTCATGCGGCAATTTCGTTTTCAACAGCGCCATCGCCAAGCCGGTCGATAAGGGCATGGTGTTGATTGGCGCGCGCCTGTTGGAGCGCAAGCTGGATACGGGTGTGCGCCTCAACTACAGCGGCGAGGGTTGGTACAACCGCGACACTGGCGGCGCGCAGGTCTGGTTCAAGTACACCACCTGGGACTGGTATGCCAGTTATCAGGCCAATGACAACGTCAAGTTTATGGCGGCGGTCGAGAACATCACCAATCGCATGTACGTGGAAGGCTATTCCGACGCGCTGGCGCGCACGTTCGCGCCCGGGCGCACCGTCACGTTGGGCATGGAGGTGCGCTTCTAGGGCAAGCATTGACCAGGACCGGCGTATGGCGGTTCTTCGAAAGAACATGCGAATGGTTCGCATGCTTGGCGCCTGCGTGACGCGGCGCCAAGGGAGTCGGGGTTACTCGACTGAATCCGTAGTTAATGGAGCATGAAAATGTCTGTATCGATCAGCTTTATCGACGAAAGTCACCTTCCTCAAGGCGTCTCGATGGAGGATTCGTTGGAATCCATGTTGATGGTCTTCGAGAACGACGGCGTCGCCGGTGAACACACCGTCGGCAAGAACTTTGGAGGCTTCTTCGGTGGCGGCCCCTTCAGCGGCACCGACTATGGCTATGCCAGCAAAAACGTTGCCCACTATGCCTTCGTTGCCTCGGGTGAGCTGAACTACTACTTCCCGCCGTACAGTGGCCCCAAGGTCGAAGGCGCGACGCCCCACACCGTCTGGGGCGTACTGGACTCCATTACCTTGAGCGGTGGGGTGGATCAGACCGGGCATGCAGTCGATCCGCTCATCACGTTTACGTTCGACCTGCCGGTCTATGGTGATGTTTCGGACGGCCGTGCCAACGATGTGCACGACATCGTATGGGGACTGATGAACGGCCATGTCGATGGCTTGGACGATGCCAAGGCCGGTGTCATGTCCCATGGCGGTCTGTTCGGCGCTCTGGCGCAGAACGACATGGACATCAGCATGTCCATCGCCGACCTCGTCGGCCACAACTTCGCCACCGAGACCGACCTGGCCCTGGCGGCGTAACCCATCCGCGAGTTTTCCCGCGCTGTCTCGGGCGCGTGGGCTGCGGTCGCGGCGGGCCTATCCCTGCCGCGACCGTCTTTTTGTTTCTTCATTCTGCGTGTTCCGGCAGTCATCCGGACAAGGAAAACCGATGCAGCAAACCCAGACGCGCGCGGGCGCGGCACAGGACGGGGACGCCCTGGAGATCAAATCGCTCCTGGCGCGCTTTCGCACGGGCTGGTACAGCGTGGCGGCCTTCAGCGTCGCCGCCAACCTGCTGATGCTGGCGCCGTCGCTGTACATGCTGCAGGTCTATGACCGCGTGCTGGCGTCCGGCAACGTCTTCACGCTGGTCATGCTGAGCCTGATGATCGTCGGCCTGCTGGCGCTGATGGGGGCGCTGGATTACGCGCGCAGCGTGGTCATCATCCAGATCGGCGCGCGCTTTGACGCGGCGTTGGCGGGGCGTGTGCACGGGGCGGCGTTCGAGCGCGGCCTGGCGGGCGTGCCGGCCAATGCCTCCCAGGCGGTCAATGACCTGAATACCTTGCGTCAGTTCCTGACGGGCAGCGCGGTGTTCGCGTTCTTCGATGCGCCGTGGTTTCCGTTGTTCCTGCTGGTGATGTTCCTGTTCCATCCGTGGGTGGGAACGCTGGCGTTGGCGGGCGCGGTGGTGCTGGTGGCGCTGGCCTGGCTCAACGAGCAGGTGTCGCGCAAGCTGCTGGCCGAGGCGGGCGGGCTGTCGGTACGGGCGGGGGTCGAGGCCGAAGGGCAACTGCGCAACGCCGAGGCCATCCAGGCCATGGGCATGCTGGATCGGTTGCGGGCGCGCTGGCAGCGGCTGCACGTGGGCTATGTGCGGCGTCAGGGCATGGCCAGCCAGCGCTCGGCGATGATCGCGAGCCTGTCGAAGACGGTGCGGATGGCGTTGCAATCGTTGGTGCTGGGCCTGGGGGCGTGGCTGGTGCTGCAGAGCCACGTCAGCGCCGGCATGATGATCGCGGGGTCGATCCTGATGGGACGCGTGCTCAGTCCGATCGATCAGGTGATCGGCGCGTGGCGGCAATGGGCGGGCACGCGCCTGGCGTGGCGGCGCCTGCAGGACCTGCTGGCGACGTATCCAAAGCACGCCGCGGGCCTGACGTTGCCCGAGCCGAAGGGCGCGCTGCGGCTGGAAGGGGTGACGGTGACGCCGCCGGGCGCGGCGCAGCCGACGCTGGTGAATGTGTCATTCGCGCTGGAGCCGGGGCAGGTGCTGGGCGTGGTCGGCCCGTCGGGCGCGGGCAAATCGACCTTGGCGCGATTGGTGGCGGGCGTGTGGCCGGCCCGCCTGGGCACGGCGCGGCTGGATGGCGCCGATCTGCGGCAATGGGAGCGCGCGCGGCTGGGCGAGTGGCTGGGGTATGTGCCGCAGGACGTGGAGTTGTTCTCCGGGACGGTGGCCGAGAACATCGCGCGTTTTCCCGGGCCGGACAGCGATGGCGAGGTGTTGGCCCGGCGGGTGATCGATGCCGCCCGGCTGGCCGGCGCGCACGACATGATCCTGGCCCTGCCGCGCGGCTATGACACGCCGCTCGGCACTGGCGGCCAGGGATTGTCGGGCGGGCAACGCCAGCGCATCGCGCTGGCGCGGGCGTTGTATGGGACGCCGCGACTGGTGGTGCTGGATGAGCCTAACGCCAGTCTGGATGATGTCGGCGAGCAGGCCTTGCTCGACGCGCTGGGCCGTCTGCGCGAGATGGGCGCGACGGTGGTGCTGGTGACGCACCGGCCCAAGGTGCTGGCGGCGACGACGCACCTGCTGTTGCTGCGCGATGGCCAGGCGCAGCGCTTTGGGGCGACCCATGAGGTGCTGCGGCCGCCGCCGGAGGGCGCGGCCGGGGGGAACGCCAGGGCGGCGTCTCAGTCCGCTGCGCCTGCCACGGCGGGCGGGCGTCCGACCGGAACCGCGTCGCCGCCGCGTCCTTCCGCAACGGCGGCGCAGGTGTATCCCCTGGCGGGCGGCGCCTTTCCCGGACACTACTTCGGAGGCAAGGCATGACGGGGCGCGCCGAGGGCAATCGTGTGGTGGTGTTGCGGCCCGAACTGGACAAGGATGATGCCGGCGCGGTCGATGGCGACGAGCAGGGCGGCTGGTCGGCCCGTTTCGGCTGGTGGGTGCTGGCGGTGGGTTTTGGCGGCTTCCTGGCCTGGGCGGCGTGGGCGCCGCTGGACAACGGCGTGGCGATGCCCGGCATCGTCGTCGTGACGGGCGAGCGGCGCGCGGTGGACAGTATCGAGGGCGGCGTGGTGAGCGCGCTGCTGGTGGCCGAAGGCGACCCGGTCCGGGCCGGTCAGACGCTGGTGCGGCTGGACGATACGCGGGTGCGTGGCGAGGCGCAGAGCCTGCGCGCGCAGCAGGCGGCCGTCATGGCGCGCGAAGCGCGCTTGCTGGCCGAGCGCGATGGCCAGGATGATCTTGCGCCGCCAGACGCGCACGCGAATGCCGAAGCGGCGGCCGCCTACGCGATGGAGCGCCAGCTCTTTGCCAGCCGCCGCGCGGCGCTGGCGGGGGAACTGGCCGGCATCGAGGCGACGCTGGCCGGCAGCCGGGCCCTGGCCGGCGGGCTGGAATCGACGTTGGCGCACAAGCGCACGCAACGCACCCTGTTGCGGGAACAACTGGGCAACCTGCGCGATCTGGCGCGCGAAGGCTACGTGCCGCGCAATCGCGTGCTGGAGCTGGAGCGCAGCCTCGCGCAACTGGACGGCGACATGGCGGCGGACCTGGGCGCCCTGGGCCAGACCCGCCAGCAGATCGCGGAACTGGCGCTGCGCGGCCAGCAGCGCCGCGACGCGTTCCAGCGCGAGGTGCGCACCGACCTGGCGGAAACGCGCGTGCAGCGCGAACAGTTGACGCAGAAGCTGGCGACGGCGGAGTTCGACCTGGCGCACAGCGAGATCCGCGCGCCGGCCAGCGGCACCGTGGTGGCCCTGGCCACGCACACCGTCGGCGGCGTGGTGCAGCCGGGCTCGCGCCTGATGGAGATCGTGCCCGAGGACGAACCCTTGGTGGTCGAGGGGCGCCTGCCGGTGGAGTCCATCGACAAGGTGCATGCGGGCCTGCCGGTGGAACTGATGTTCACCGCCTTCGACGCCAGCAGCACGCCGCGGCTGGAGGGCGCGGTGACGCTGGTGTCGGCGGACCGCTTCGAGGACGAACATAACGGCCGGCCCTACTATCGCCTGCGCGCCGACGTGGCGCCGGGCCAGTTGCGCCGCATTGGCGATGCGCCGTTGCGCGCGGGCATGCCAGTCGAGGTGTTCGTGCGCACGGGCGAGCGGTCGCTGTTGAACTACCTGTTCAAGCCCCTGCTCGACCGCGCGCGGCTGGCGTGGGGTGACGCATGAGCCGTTGCCAGTACCGGTTGCCGGCGGCCTGGGTCGTGATGGTGGCGCTGCTCCTGCCCGGGATGGGCGCGGCGCAGGCGCTGGATTTCCAGCAGGCGTACACGATGGCGCTGGCGTCCGACCCCACCTGGCAGGCGGCGCGGGCGCGCGAGCGGGCCGACGCCGAGGAAGCGGCGCTGGGGCGCAGCGGCCTGTTGCCGAACCTGGGTTACCACTACAGCCGCGCCCGCAACGACACGACATCGCGCCAGCAGACCCGGTGGGGCGCGCTGGAGCAACGCTCGCGCTACGCCAGCTATGCCTCGGGTTTCACGCTGAGCCAGCCGTTGTTCGACGCGGCGGCGTTCGCGCAATACCGCGCCGGACGCGAACGCGCCGAGGCCGGGGGATTGACGTTGGAGCGCGCGCGGCAGGCGCTGGCGGTGCGAGTGTTGCAGGCCTACACCGCCGTGCTCTATGCGCAGCAGGCCCTGGCGTTGACACAGTCACAGGGCCGTTCGTTGCGGGAGGACGCGCGCCGCAGCGCGCGCTTCGTGGCGGCGGGACAGGGCACGCGCACGGATCAGCTGGAGATCGAGGCCCGCGCCCACGTGGTGCAGGCGCAGGAGATCGAGGCGCAGGACCAGTTGCGCGACGCCCGCAATGCGCTGGGGGCGATCGTCGGCCCGGCGTTGGCCGACAGCCCGCTGGCGCCCTTGCGGGAAGCGGCCCTGGGCGCCCTGGCTGTCGATGGGCGTGACTTGCCGGCATGGCGCCAACTGGCGCTGGATGGCAATCCGGAACTGTTGGCCCAGCGTCACCTGCTGGAAGCCAGCCGCCAGCGCTATCAGGCTGCCCGCGCCGGGCATCTGCCGACGGCGCGCCTGGTGGCGCGCAAGCAGTTGACCAATTCCAACGGCGACAACCAGATCGGCCAGCGCTATGACACCGGTTCGGTGGGCATCGAGGTCAGCATTCCGCTGTATTCCGGCGGGCGGACCTCGGCGGCCAGCGGCCAGGCGCTGGCCGAGCAGGAAGAAGCGCAGCACAAGCTCGAGGCCGCGACATGGGCGCTGCTGAATGACCTGGCGCGGCAGTTCCACACCTTTGCCGGCAGCCGCGAGCGCATCAGCGCCTACCGGCAGGCCGCCGAGGCGGCCGCGCAGCGCGTGCAGGCCACGCGGCAAAGCGTGCTGGGCGGCGAGCGCACCAACCTGGATGTGCTGGATGCGGAACGCCAGCGTTTCGAGGCGCTGCGCGACCTGGACCGGGCGCGCTACGACAACCTGCTGGCGTGGCTGACGCTGCGGTGGCAGGCGGGGGTGTTGAGCGACGACGATGTGGCGCGCATCGGCGCACTGTTCGCGGCGGGATGAGTCGGCGTTTGGAGGGAAGCCGCGGCCGGGTCACTTCAGTGGCGGCAGCGGCAGCAGCCGCCGGGCGATCTCGTCCATGGCCGTTTCCAGCTGCACCGCCAACGCCTGCGCGGCCGGCGACAGCGAGCGGTCGCGCCGGTGCAGCAGGCCGATGGCGCGGCGAGCCGAGGCATCGCACAGCGCCGCCGCGCGCAGCCCCGCCAGGTTCAATTCCGGCAGCGCCAGGCGCGGCAGCACGCTCACGCCCAGGCCCTGGCGCACCATGCCGGCGGCGGTGCCCATGTTGGTCACGTCGTAGCGCAGCGCGGTGGCCGGCGCGCCGGTCTCTTCGCGCACCGCGCGGTCGAACTGCTGGCGCGCGTTCGAGCCCTGCGACAGCAGGATCAGGTCATAGCGCAGTACGTCGCGCCAATGCAGCGGTCCGCGCTTTTTTCCCAGGGCATGGCCGGCGGGGTAGATGGCGCAGAAGCAATCCTGGGCCAGAGGCGTGAAAGACAGGTCCGGCGCCGGCTCGGCCAGCGCGCCGACGGCGAACTCGATCTGGTTGGTGCGCAGCATGGCCACCAGCTCGTCGTTGTGCGCCTCGACCACGCGCACCTTCAAGGCCGGATGGCGCTGACGCAGCGCGCCGACCGCCACGGGCAGCAGCGCCAGCGCGGTCGAGGGCAGGGCGCCCAGGGTGACGTTGCCGCGCCGCACCGCCGCCAGGTCGGCCAGGCCGCGATAGGCTTCCTCCAGGTCGGCGATGGGCCGCTGCACGCGGGCATGGAAATCCTGTCCGGCCGAGGTCAGGCTGATGCTGCGGGTGGTGCGTTCGAACAGGCGCAGGCCCAGCACGTCCTCCAGGTCCTGGATCAGCGCGGTGAACGAGGGCTGCGTCACGCCCAGCTGGTTGGCGGCGTGCGTGAACGAACCGGTGTCGACCGCCAGCAGGAAGGCCTTGAGCGGCCGGTACTTGATATTCATAGCCATGGGCTAAGAATATAAGAAAAATATCGAATTGTTCCTAATAGTCGGCCGGCCGATGATGCGTCTACCGCAGTCCCCGGATTCCACGACGTTATGAATGCATCGAGCCACAAACCCTTCCGGCTGGGCGCCGACTGGCGCCACAGCCAAGACGGCGACGCCGTCATCACCTCCATCAATCCCGCCGACGGCAGCGTTGCCTGCATCGTCACGCGCGCCTTGCCGCGCGACGTGGATGCCGCCGTCGCCATCGCCTGGGACGCGTTCCAGCGCCAGCCGTGGCGCAAGCTGCGTCCGGACCAGCGCGCCGCCACGCTGTACGAGATCGGCCGGCGCCTGGCCGCCGAGCGCGAGCCGCTGGCGCGGCTGCAGATGATCGACAGCGGCAAGCCGTGGAAGGAATGCCTGAACATGGTCGACAGCGCGGCCGGGCATTTCCGCTATTACGCCGCGGTGTGCGAGACCTGGCAGAACGAGATGACCTCGCCACGCGGCGAGTATTTCTCGATGGCGCTGGCCGAGCCGTTCGGCGTGATCGCGGCCATTACGCCGTGGAACTCGCCCATCATGAACGAGGCGCAGAAGGCCGCGCCGGCGCTGGCGGCCGGCAACGCGGTGCTGCTCAAGCCGTCCGAGGAGACGCCGCAGCTGGCGCTGGAACTGGCCCGCATATGCGCCGAGGCCGGCTTGCCCGAAGGGCTGCTGACGGTGTTGCCGGGTCACGGCGAAGACGTCGGCGCCGCGCTGGTCAGGCATCCCGGCGTGCGCATGGTGTCATTCACCGGCGGCACCGAGACTGGCCGCGCCATCGGCGGCATTGCCGGCCAGCGCTTGATTCCCGTCGGCCTGGAGCTGGGCGGCAAGTCGCCGCACATCGTGTTCGACGACGCCGACCTGGACCGCGCCGTGGCCGGCGTGGTGTCGGGCATCTTTGGCTCGGCCGGGCAGAGCTGCGTGGCGGGTTCGCGCCTGTTCGTGCAGAAATCGATCTATGGGCGTTTCATGGAGGCGCTGGTGGCGCGCACGCGCCAGGTGCGCGTGGGGCTGCCCGATGACCCGGCCACGCAGATGGGGCCGCTGGTGTCGCGCGCGCATCGCGACAAGGTCGCCGGCTATGTCGACATCGGCCGGGCCGAGGGCGGCCGCGTGCTGGTCGGCGGCGCCGCGCCGGACCGCGCCGAGCTGGCCAACGGCTGGTTCTACCTGCCCACCGTGATTGACGGCCTGGGCAACGGCGCGCGCGTCTGCCAGGAAGAGATCTTCGGGCCGGTGCTGGTGGCGCTGCCGTTCGACGACGAGGACGACGTGATCCAGCAGGCCAACGACACGCCCTTCGGCCTGGCCGCGGGCATGTGGACCGGCGACTACGCCCGCGCCTGGCGCGTGGCGCGCGAGATCGAGGCGGGCTCCGTCTGGATCAACACCTACAAGCAATCGCACATCGCCACGCCGTTCGGCGGCTTCAAGGCCAGCGGCATCGGCCGCGAGAAGGGCCTGCATGGCCTGCGCCTCTACAGCCAGGTCAAGAGCCTGTACTGGGGCATGCACAATCAACCGATGGGACTGTGAATCACATGACGACCGACAAGAAAAGCGCGGCGCTGCCGCTGGCCGATGCCCGCATCCTGATCGCCGGCGCCGCCAGCCTGGTGGGCTCGCACACCGCCGACGCGCTGCTGGCCGCCGGCGTGCGCGAAGTGATCCTGCTGGACAACTTCGCGTTTGGCACGCCAGAGGCCATCGCCCACCTGCAGGGCAATCCGCGCGTGAAAGTGGTGCGTGGCGACCTGATGCGCCTGCCAGACCTGCTGGCCGCGACCGAAGGCGTGGACGGCGTGCTGCACCTGGCCGCCTACATGACGCTGGGTTTCGCGCAGACGCCCTGGCAGGCGGTGGACGTGAACATCCGCGGCGCGCAGAACATGCTGGAAGCCTGCCGCGCCAACAAGGTGAAGAAGTTCGTGTTCGCCTCGTCCAACGCCGTCTATGGCTATGGCAGCGGCATTGCCGGCGCGCTGGCCGAGAACGGCCCGTTCCATTCCGTCGGCGCGCCGCCCGCCGCGATCCTGTACGGCGCTTCCAAGATCATGGGCGAACAGCTGTGCCGCCAGTACCACCAGAAGGCCGGGCTGGACTACGTGGTGCTGCGCTATTCCACCGTGTACGGCGAACGCCAACACTACCGCGCCGCCAATTCGCTGTACATCATGGAGACCTACGACCGCGTGCGCCAGGGCGAGCGTCCCGTGCTGCCCGGCGACGGCAGCGATACCAAGCACTTCGTGCATGTGTCGGACGTGGCGCGCGCCAATGTCGCCGCGTTCCAGAGCGACGCCACCGATGTGGCCGTGAACGTATCCGGCCCCGCGCCCATCACCACCGGTGAACTGGTGCGGCTGGTGCTGGACTACTGCAAGAGCGACCTGGAACCGGAGATCCGGCCGGACCCGCCCGGCACGGTGCGCCTGACCTCGGGCGGGGCTTTCCACATCCCGCACGATCTGGCGGGACAACAGATCGGCTGGCAGCCGCAAGTGGGCATGGCCGAAGGCGTGACGCGCCTGCTGGCGTGGCGCGAGGCGCAGGAAGGAGGCCAGGGCGGCTAGGGAACGGTTTGACCCGGGGCGGCCGTCGCAGCCGTCCCGCGTGGCTGGCCGGCGTGTCCGGCCCATCACAACGCATAACAACAGCAGTACCCAAACAGGAGACAACCATGTTCTTTACACGCAAGGCGGCCGCTCGCGCCGCGCTGTCCGTGGCCGCGCTGTGCGCCGCGTGGCCGGCCTGGGCCTGGCCCGACCATCCCATCGAACTGGTGGTGGGCTTCGCGCCCGGCGGCGGCACCGACCTGACGGCGCGCTCGCTGGCCGTGTTCCTGGAAAAGGAGCTGGGCGCCACCATCGTGGTGCAGAACAAGCCGGGCGCGTCCAGCGCCATCGCGCTGTCGTACGTGGCGCGCGCCAAGCCCGATGGCTATACGCTGGCGATGACCAACATGCCCGGGCTGGTGTCGCTGCCGATCGAGCGCAAGGCCGGCTTCACCACCGCCGACTTCACGTACCTGGCCAATCTGGTGCGCGACCCCAGCGCTTTCAGCGTCGCGGCCGACAGTCCGTACCAGACGCTGGATGCCCTGATCAAGGCGGCGCGCGAGAAACCGGGCGCGATCAGCTACGGCTCGACCGGCGTGGGCACCGACGACCATCTGGCGCTGGTGCTGTTCCAGAACCTGACCGGTACCAAGCTCAACCACGTGCCCTACAACGGCGCGGGGCCGCTGCGCAGTTCGGTGCTGGGCGGGCATACCGTGATCGGCGGCCTGAACCTGGGCGAAGTCATGCCCTATCACGGCAAGAACATGCGCGTGCTGGCGCAGGCCAGCGAGACGCGTTCGCCGCTGGGACCGGATGTGCCGACCTTCAAGGAGCTGGGCGTAAACCTGGTGTTCGCCTCCGAGCGCGGCATTGTCGCGCCCAAGGGCTTGCCGGCGGATGTCGCCGAGAAGTTGCGCCAGGCCTTGGGCAAGGTCGCCGCCAATCCGGAATTCCAGGCGCAGATGAAGCAGCAGTTCACCGAGATGGATTATCTCGATGGGCCGCAGTGGCAGGAACGCCTGAAGCAGGATGATGGGCGGCTGCGGCAGATCTGGGCGAGCACGCCCTGGGTGGAGTAGGCCGCCGGACGCTGTCGCCGCGAGGGCGGCGACATGCTCCGAATCGCGGGACGCGAATCGGAGTATGAGAACTGGTCTGAATTGCGGCTTTTTTTTACTGTAAATCGCGGCTCAACCGTTTATGTCTATAGACGGTCGCCTGCGTGGTGGTGGGTGGCTATTGATTGATCTGCGATCAGGAGCCGCATCATGGCTACGCCCACGCTTGGCAGCATCACCGTTTATGGAAGTTGGCCTCCGGAGCCGTCAGGTTTGGGGGGCGGCGGGCTGGGATCAGGCCTCTGGGACGGTATCGGATGGTCCTACTTCTCGACGCCACGGATCGTTCCCGCTTGGTACATCGCGCAGATTCTCAACCAAAAGGAAGCGTATTACTTTTCGCACTACAGCGAGGAATCCAGGTATTACCACGATCCGAAGACGACGCGCGGGATGGTCGAGCCGTTGGTCAATGCGCTGATTCCGGAGACGGGAAAAGTGTTGGGGTACATGCAAGACTTGCTGAAAAGCAGTCTGGACGAGTCCTCCTTCAAGATTCTCAAGGCGATGGCGCGTACCCATGCTTACTTTATGCAGAGCGTCTTCAGTTGGAGCGCAATCCAAAAAGATATCGCCTCTGGCACGGATCCCAAAGTTGCAGTGGGCTCGGAGGTGGCATCCGTAGCGGTCAGCGCGATGATCGCCGGTGCGCTGGCCGGATTGGCCGGTGCGCTCATTGCTATCGAGGGGCCCGCCGCCGTTGCGACCATTGCCATCAACATCGGCGTTTCGACGCTGTTGGATACGCTTGGACTGAAAGGGGAGGCCGCCAAGCTCATCAACGATGCCCTTGCTGGTGCCGAAAAGCATATATCGGCCGCAGGGGAGACCCCCACGGCGACAACGCCATCACCTGATGAAGGCGATCATCAGGCGCCTCCAGCAAACGTTGAGGCTGGCTCGCCGGCGCAAGGCGAGGTACAGCCCTTCAATGATGGCGTTACGATTTTTTCCGATTACCAGCTTTATTTGGCTATGAAGGAAATAGGCGCGCATCCGGATGACTATCCAGATGCTGCGGTGATCCTGCCCGCAATTCTTGCGGACGTCGCAGACAGGATCGTGAGTGGCAATGACCCAGGTATTGAGGCCAACGGTACTGGTTCAGTCCTGCGGACGCCGCCAGAGATTGTGCACTATGCCGACATCGAGCCGGAGAATGGCGTGAAGTCATTCGTGGGGGAGGATGGGAAGTCCTACCTGTTCATCGGCGACGAGACGCCGAGTGAAATGGTGGGGGGCAATGCAATCAACTGGTTCATGCCGAAAAACGCCTACGACTGGTCCAACAAGGTTGTCGGTAATCCCGATGGCTACAACGTCCTGGACTTCTCCTTGAACGGGTGGGGCGTCGACATCGTTGTAAGCGGCAACGATCGCATGGACAAGTGGATTGCGGATCGGGCCAGCACCTTTGGACTCAAGGACTATGACGTCAATCGCCATTTCCTCACCCATGAAAGCGCCCTGGGGAAACTTCGCGGGTACGCACCAGTGGAGTTGACATCCGGTTCTTACGGCGACTGGTGCCCGGGGGAATATCGCAATATCGACTATCTGATCGGTAGCGACTATGACGACATCCTCGTCGGCGACGTGCTCGGAGGAATGACGTTCACTGGCCGCGGTGGCAACGATACCTTCGTTGTGCACGGAGGCGGTAATCGCATCGTCTTCAACGACGGGGACTTCGTCGATCCGGACTCTGGGGAAATCACGACGAAATACATTCATGGGCTGACCACGGCTCGCGAGGCCCGCGATTTCAATCTCAAGAACTACCAGCCGGCTTATCTGGGAGGCTATGGAGGGCTGCGTATCGAGCCCGATGTACTGGACTTTTCAAACCTGGATGGCGACCTGAATACTGAGGGGCACCAAGCCATGCGGTTTATCGGAACAGGGCAGTTCACCGGGCATGCTGGAGAACTCAGATATGTGACCGAGGACCATTACGGACTGGATTTGCCCGCCACTCATGATGAGGACGGCGTTGGGTGGCGAGCCACCACCGTATGTTTGGAGGGAGATAGAACCGGCGGTGGGATTGCGGACTTCTTCATCGAATATACAAACTACGCCGATCCATCTATTCCATATGGATCAATGTTTTCTGTGTTGGTGGGCGTTATTTACCCCTATCTCGATAGTGACAATTTCTTCTTCGGCTAAGCGAGGGAGCCTCGGAATCACGGCTTTCGGAGATAGTGATGCGTTCGGGTTTTACATACACCGGCTTGTTCGAGACCAAGGAAGACGGCACGACTATCTACTATTACGGTAGACGGGATGGTCATGCGCTCGGATACCACGTGGACGAGGCCGCCATGCGTTCCATCCGGCGTTTGTACGTGGAGTTATTTGCGGCTTCGGCCTTTGGCATCTCTCCTGCGTTCACCGCGGGGTATCGCTGGACGGCGATGCTGCTTGCAGCAGTGGCGGCCGCTTCCTTTTATGTTCGGCACAACAGGCTCATCAAGACACTGCCGGTTTCGCTATATCCACGGCCCCGGTTCAGTAAGAGGGTGATGTTGATCGGCAGAAGCATGTCTTATGCCTTGATCGTGCCTAACATCTTTCTGCTGCCCGCTGTCGCCGCCCTGGCATTTTCCAAGCTTGATGGCGCATCCCGATTGAGCCCGGCCTTGATATGGTCGGTCGTCATCGTCGCGTTTGCGGCGTGGGCAGTAAATTTCGCCTTCCTGTTTGCCAAGATCAAGGCGCGGGTCGGCGGGCGGGGGAGATAGTCGTGCCACGACCGTGCGGACGAATTGTCCATCGAGATGGGACATGAACTTGGGACCGAGAGGGCTGTTCGAAACCCTGGAAGACGGCACCATCATCTACTACGGCAGAATGGGCTGGAACAAGCCCGGCTACATCGTCGACGAAGCAACCATGAGGGCGATCCAGAGGCTGACTGCGGCGTCGACCGGTACGGCGATTCTGACCATTCCGGCTCTGTTTCGCGCCGGCTTCTTATGGCTGTCGCTGGCGCTGGGGATCCTTCTGGTCGCCGTGACTCACGTTCAACACAAAAAGCTCGTCAAGGACCTGCCGGTCTCCACGCTCCACTGCACGCCGGGGTTCAGACGGCGATTTGTTTTGATAAGCGTGGACATGTCCTATTTCGTGCCGGTCTTGTGCCTGATCTTCGTTTGCCCAGCGCTTGCGTGGATAGGTTGGAGCAGCCCGGATGATCCCGATACCAAGCCGATATTGTCGTGGGCAGCATTGGCTGGCGGGGCTTTGGGATGGTTGTTCAGCGCCGCCATGTTGTCCGTCAAGGTCACGATGTCGGTGCGCCGTGTCAGGGCCTGGCTCAAAGACCGGAGGAAGTGAGACAGGCCGGTTCCGCGCCGCGATTCTGTTCGTCCGGAGATGTCGCGGCGCTTTCCCCTTACTCCAACGGCAACGTCAACACCCCCTGCGTCGCCGGCCGCATCATCACGCGCCGGTACCACGCCGACAGCGCCGGGGTGTCCGGCCGCTCGATCGGCAGCGCCAGCCAGCGGTGCGCCGAGCACACCAGGGCGATGTCGCCGATGGTCAGGTGGCGGCCGGCGATGAATTCGCGGCCTTGCAGGGCCTGGTCCAGGATCTGGGCGCGGGCGTTGCTGCGCTTGACCGACAGCTCGATGGCGGCGTGGTCGCGCTTGGCTTCGGGGGTGCGGATCAGGCCCAGGAAGGCCGGGACCATGGCGCCCTGCCATTCGGTGGTCTGCCAGTCCATCCAGCGGTCGGCGTCGGCGCGCAGGCAGACGTCCTCGGGCCACAGGGTGCCGGCGCCGTAGCGGGCGGCCAGGTAGCGCACGATGGCGTTCGATTCCCACAGCACGAAGCCGCCGTCGTCGATGGCGGGCACGGTGCGGTTGGGGTTGATCCTGGCGTACTCGGGCGTGTCGACCACGCCGAACGGACCGCCGGCCTCGATGAAGGCATGCGGCAGCGCCAGTTCGCGCACGGCCAGCATCACTTTCTGCACATTGACGGACGTCAGCCGTCCCCAGATCTTCAACATAACCGGTCCTTTAAGGGTCAGGCGGGCGGCAACTGCCGCCGCGCAAAGCCGCTGTCGCGCCCGAAGCGCGTCCAGTTGAATGCGGGCCCCGGGTCGGTCTTGCGGCCGGGGGCGATGTGTTCGTGGCCCCAGGCGGCCGCCAGGGGGTAGCGCGCGCGCAACGCCGGGGTCAGCCGGCGCAGCGCGGTGTATTGCTCGTCAGTGTAGGGCAGGGTATCGGTGCCTTCCAGCTCGATGCCGAGGGAGAAGTCGTTGCAGCGCTCGCGGCCGGCGAAGCGCGAGACGCCGGCATGCCAGGCGCGCGCCTCGGTGGAGACGAACTGCACGATGCGGCCGTCGCGGCGGATGAAGAAGTGGGCCGATACGCGCAGGCCGCGCAGGCGTTCGAGCCAGGGGTGCGAGGCGTAGTCCAGCGTGTTCAGGAACAGGCCGGCGACCTCGGGGCCGCCGAACTGGCCCGGCGGCAGGCTGATGTTGTGCAGCACCAGCAGCGAGACCTGCGCGTCACGGGGACGGGCGTCGCAGTTGGGGGAGGGCAGACGGGAAACACCAGGGGCCGGCGCCAGCCAGCCATGTCGATCCAGGAGCAAGGGCATGGGAAGGAAGCAGGTTGTATCCAACATGCATTATGCCGTGCCTGGAAAAAGGGACATAGTGATGCCCCGGCGCTTATTCCCGCGAGGGCGGCTCGCCGCGGCGCGGGTTATTTGGTCGCCGGGCCGAGCCGGGCGTGTTCCTGGCTGCACCAGGTCTGGCCGCCCTGCAGCAGGGCTTCCGAGCGCGGCAGGTGGATGCCGCAGTGGGCGCAGCGGACCATGGCTTCCGGGGCGCGGGCGGCGGGCTGGCCGGTCTTGCCCTGGGGGCTGGCGCCCGCGGGGCCGTCCTGGCGGGCGGCGGCCATGCGGCCGGCGATGCGCGCCACGAACAGCACGCCGATGATGATGACGATCCAGAACAGCAGCTTGCCCACGTCAGCCTCGATGCAGAATGACTTCCAGCACGAACCGGCTGCCGGTGTAGGCCAGGATCAGGAAGCCGAACCCGGTCAGGGTCCAGCGCAGGGCGACGCGGCCGCGCCAGCCCCAGATGTGGCGCCCGGCCAGCAGGACGCCGAACGTCAGCCAGGACAGCAGGGTGAAGACGGTCTTGTGGTCGAACGGCAGGATCTGGCCGGTGAGCTTCATGGAGGCGATGGAGCCCGAGCCGACGGCCAGGGTCAGCACCACGAAGCCGATCCAGATGATGCGGAACAGCAGCTGTTCCTGCACCAGCAGCGGCGGCTGCGAGTCCAGCACGCGGCCGATGATGCTGCGTTCGGCGGGGGCGTCCAGCGGGCGGTGCAGGTGGCGGTCGAGCAGCGCCATCATCATGGCGTGCAGGGCGGCGATGGTGATCAGGCCATAGGCGGCCAGGGCGATCAGCAGGTGGACGCGCAGCCAGGCGTTGTCGGCGTGGGGCACGAACTGGCCCTGGGGGAACAGGGCGGCCAGGCCGCTGGCCAGGGTGGCGGCGGGCAGCAGCAGCAGCTGCAGGCCGTCGATGCGCACCAGCAGGCTTTCGAGCCAGAAGACGACCATGCCCAGCCAGATGGCGGCCGACAGGGCCAGCGCCCACCCGATGAACAGGTGCGGGGCCCCCAGCATGGATTGCTGCAGCCCGATTCCATGAAGAACCAGGGCTCCCAGCAGGCACAGACGGGCGATCTTGCCCGTTTGCTCGACTTCCCCGGCGCCGGCCAGGCGGATCCAGAGGGACCCTCCGAGCACGGCGTACGCCAAGGCGGCCGCTGTGTGAAATACAATGCCTAGTGACATAGAAACCGTTGTCTGGATGGGGCCTGGGGGCGCATGCCGCCCGACAGTGCGGAATCCGCGCCTGCGGCCACCGTTCAATCAACTAGTTTAAGCGGAAACGCCCCTCATGCTCGATAACCTAACTCAACGCCTGTCGCGCGTCGTCAAGACGCTGCGCGGCGAAGCCCGCCTGACCGAGGCCAACACCCAGGAAATGCTGCGCGAAGTGCGCATGGCCCTGCTGGAAGCCGACGTGGCGCTGCCCGTGGTGCGCGATTTCGTCGCCCGGGTCAAGGAAAAGGCGCTGGGCGAAGAAGTCGCCAGCAGCCTCAGCCCCGGCCAGGCCCTGGTGGGCGTGGTCCACAAGGAACTGACCGCCCTCATGGGCGGCGACCTGGGCGCCGATTCCGGCGAACTGTCGCTGGCGGTGCAGCCGCCCGCCGTCATCCTGATGGCCGGCCTGCAGGGCGCGGGCAAGACCACCACCACCGGCAAGCTGGCCCGCTGGCTGAGCGAAGGCCAGCACACCCAGCACGGCCGCAAGACCGGCAAGAAAAAGGTGTTGGTGGTGTCCGCCGACGTCTACCGCCCGGCCGCCATCGACCAGTTGAAGAGCGTGGCGGCGCAGGTCGGCGTCGATTTCCTGCCGTCCGATCCCAGCCAGAAGCCCGAGGACATCGCCCGCAACGCGGTCGACCATGCCCGTCGTCACCACTACGACGTGCTGATCCTGGACACGGCCGGCCGCCTGGGCATCGACGAGGCCATGATGCGCGAGATCCGCGCGCTGCATGACCTGGTCAAGCCGGTCGAAACGCTGTTCGTGGTCGACGCCATGCAGGGCCAGGACGCGGTCAACACCGCCCGCGCCTTCGCCGAGGCGCTGCCGCTGACCGGCGTGGTGCTGACCAAGCTGGACGGCGACGCCCGCGGCGGCGCGGCGCTGTCGGTGCGCCACGTCACCGGCAAGCCGCTGAAGTTCGTCGGCGTCTCGGAAAAGCTGGACGGCCTGGAGCCGTTCTACCCCGAGCGCATGGCGCAGCGCGTGCTGGGCATGGGCGACATCGTCTCGCTGGTCGAGCAGGCCCAGAAGAACATCGACATCGCCGAGGCCCAGAAGCTGGCGGCCAAGATCAAGTCGGGCAACAAGTTCGACCTGAACGACTTCCGCGACCAGCTCGGCCAGGTCAAGAAGCTGGGCGATATGGGCTCGCTGCTGGAAAAGCTGCCGGCCCAGTTCCAGCAGGCCGCCGGCCAGCTGCAGGGCGGCCAGGCTGAAAAGCAGCTGCGCCGCACCGAGGGCATCCTGAATTCCATGACGGCCGCCGAGCGCGCCAAGCCGGAACTCATCAAGGCCTCGCGCAAGCGCCGCATCGCGGCGGGTTCGGGCGTGCCGGTGCAGGAGGTCAACCGCCTGCTGGCCCAGTTCGAGCAGATGCAGGGCATGATGAAGCAGATGAAGAAGGGCGGCATGGCCAAGATGATGCGCGCCATGGGCGGCATGAAGGGCATGGGCCGCTTCATGAAGGGCTGATCGGCACGGGTGTCCGGCGGCAGGGCCCGACCCTCGGGCTCGCCGATGACCGCCGGCCCCTGCCCGTGATCGTCACCAAAAAAATGGCCAGGCATTGCGCCTGGCCAAATCATCGCGGCAGGCAGGGGGTTCTGCGCCGCGATACGGGCCCGCGAGGGCCCATTCCGTTGGGTTGCCTACGACAGCGGCGGGATGCGCAGCACCTGGCCGGGGTAGATCTTGTCGGGGCTGGTCAGCATGGGCTTGTTGGCCTCGAAGATCAGCGTGTTCTTGGCGCCCTGGCCCTTGCCGTATTGCGCCTCGGCGATCTTCCAGAGGTTGTCGCCCTTCTGCACCGTGTACATCTTGGCCTCGGGCGCGGCCTGCTTGACCTTCAACTGATTGTCCACCGCGGCCACGCCGACGGTGTTGCCCAGCGCCAGGGAAATCTTCTCGGCGGCTTCGGTGCTGGCGGCTTCGCCCGCGACCGTGACCTTGTCGCCGTCCACCGTGATCTGCAAGCCATCGGCGTTCAGGCCGTGCTTGTCCAGTTCCTTCTTCAGCTCATCCGCCGTCGCCGCCTTGGCTTCGCTGGCACCGAAGAGTTTTTCTCCAACGTCCTTGATGAAATTGAGCAGACCCATAGTGTTTCCTTTATCTATGCTGCGTTGAGAAAAAGAGAAAGCGCGTTCAGGGTGCGCGGCCAGGTGCCCCCGTCCGCGCTGGCGACAACGCCAGCCTCGACGATTATGACCCGCCCCATCGTCGCGAGACGAGGGGGTAACGTGTAACAGGTTGCTAGCCGGTTGCCAGAGTCCGCAAGAATGCGCGCCAGTTGACGGCAAAAACACGGGCATCGCCCCGGCCAGCGGCCGCCGGGGCGAAAAAAGGGTTAGAACCGGAGCGTGAAGCTGGCCTTGACGCCGTGGTCGCTCAGGCCGGCGCCCAGTTGGCCGTTGTAGGCCAGGCCCAGGGTGGTCCGGGCGGTGGCCGCGTAGTCGAGCCCGGCCTCGAGCACCGCGGTGTCGCGCGCCAGCGGCACGCCGCTGACGGCAAAGGCGCCGCCGCCGGCGAACCGCATCGTGGCGAGCGGGGTCGCGTCGCCGAACGCGTGACGCCAGCCGGCCATGCCGCGCAGGGTCAGCGGCGCGCCCTTCAGGTCCAGGGCGGTCGCGGCGCGCAGGCCGAGCGTGGTGAACGTGATGTCGGTGCTGGCGGCCGCGGCCGAGAGCGCCGCCGCGCCGCCGCGCTCGGTGAAGCCGTGGGTGCGCAGTTTGACGTGGGCGACGTTGGCGTAGGGTTCGAGACCGGCGCCGCCGGCGCGGATCTGGTAGGCGAGTTCGCCGAAGACCTGCGTGGTGCCGGCGCGATAGCCGCCTTTGAGGCGGTCGGAGAAGCCGGGGAAGTCGACATCGCGGCGCGTGGACAGGTCGTGCCAGGTGTGGCTGGCGCCAGCGCGCAGGGCCAGGCCGCGCCACTGGGCGCCGCCGTAGAGGCCCAGGTGGTAGTTGTCGCTCGATCCCGATGATTGCCGGTCTTTGACATTGAAGCCGGTGCGGCTGTAGCCGGCCACCGCGCCCAGTCGCCAGTGCTGCGATACCGGGGCGTCGGCGCCGGCGAGAAAGCCGCCGGTCGAGCGGTTCAGCCGCGCGGCGTTGGTGTTGCCGCGGGTCTGGGCCCAGGCGCCGAAGGCCTGGCTCCACAGCGCCGCGCGCTCGGCGCCGGCCGCCAGCGCGCGCGGCTGGCCGTTTTCGTAAGCCACGCCGGGGGCGGCGCCGTAGCCGCCGCCATCGAAGGCGGCGCGGACGCGGTCGTTGAGGGCATCGCGCAGGTAGCGGCTGTCTTCGATCAAGGCGGTGCGGATCGAGGCATGGACCTCGCCCGACAGTTGGTCGAAGGCGGCCCGCGCCTGCTGCGCCGACAGGCCCAGCAGCGCGTCATGCAGCGCGTTGCCCTGGCCGAGACGTTCGGCGCCGCCGCCCGCGGCTGCCTGGTTGGGCGTGGCGCCGACGTCCTGGAAGCCGATCTGGTTGCGGGTCAGGGTCAGGTAGACATTGTTGGCGTCGTAACCGAGCGTGGGCGACAGGAAGGCCTGGTTCGAGGTGACGCCGCTGAACTCGCCCGTGCGGCCGCCGTTGGCGGTCAGGAGGGTGTAGCGGGTGAGGCTGGCGTAATTGCCGGCGCCGGCCACCACCTGCACGGCGCCGCCGTTGATCGTGGCGGTGCCCGAGGCGATGATCCGGTCCGATCGCCCCGCCGCGTCGACTTCGGCTTCGTAGGTCGAGCCGGGGTTGAACACCAGGTTGCCGGCGACGTTGAGCGTGCCGATCGAGTTGCCGGGCGCCACGGTGCCGCTGACGGCGGTGTCGCCCACGCTGCCATTGCCCTGCAGGCGGCCGGCCGCGCCGACATCGAGCGTGCCGCCGAGCTTGCCGTTCACCGCCAGCGTGCCGGCCTGGATGGTCGTCGCGCCGGCGAAGGCGGAGGAGTCGCCGGTCAGGTCGAGCTTGCCGGCGCCGAGCTTGCGCAGGTCGCCCTGGCCCGACAGTTGGCCGCCATAGGCGGCATCGGCCGGTTGGTCGAAGGCCAGGGACGTGCCGGCGGCCAGCGCGGCATTGCCGCGCAAGGCGTTGGCATGGGTCACCATGGCGCCGCTGGCGAGCCGCAGGTTCATGGCCGAGACGCCGGTCAGCGTCAGGGTGCCGGCGCCCAGCTTGATGAGATCGCCCGATCCGGTGATCGCGCCGGCGTAGGCCGTGTCGATGGACTGGTCCACCGTCAGGGTGGCCGTGCCCAGCGCCACCGTGCCGCCCGCGCCGGACAGCGCGGACATCGTCAGGTCGTGATTGTTCAGGTCGAGCGTGCCGCCGTTGACGACGTAGGCGGTGCGGGCGGCGAATGCGCCCGAGCTGCCGGCGCGCAGCGTGCCGCCGTCGACCAGGGTGCCGCCGGTGTGGGTGTTGGCGCCGGTCAGGACCGTGGTGCCGCTGCCGGACTGGCGCAGGGCGCCGTTGCCGGAGATGTCGCCGGCGAAGGTGAAGGTATCGCCGCGGTTGAAGGCCAGCATGCCCTGGTTGACGACGTTGCCGCTGATCGAGCCGGTATTGCCGCCGTCGCCCAGCTGCAGCGTGCCGCCGGTGATGGTGGTGCCGCCGCTGTAGGTGTTGGCGCCGGTCAGGACGAGCGTGCCGTTGCCGGCCTTGGTCAGCGACTTGCCGTTCCAGCCGGTGGCGGCGTTGGCGGCCTGGTCGGCGAGGGCCGCGCCCACGGTGAAGCGGCTGCCGGCGTCGGCGAGGGTGAAAGTCCCGCCCGCCAGGCTGTTGTTGGCGGTCCAGCTCAGGCCGTAGGTGGCGAGATACTGTTTGCCATCGGTCGACTTGCGGGTCGAGGCCGCGAGGTAGTCCACCGCGCCCGCGAAGCCGCCGATGTTGAGCGTGGCGAATTCTCCCTGGATGCCGCCGCGCGTGTCGATCAGCAGCCGGTCCTGGACCAGCGGGCCGTCGATGCCGCTGAGATTGAACGTGGCGTCGGCGCCGATGATGACGCGGTCGGCGGTCAGCGAGGGGCCGTTCGCGTTGGCGGTGATCGACAGCACGGCGCCGGCGCCGTTGTTGCCGATCAGGTTGACGTCGTTGGCGACGGCGACCGTGGTCTTGCCGCTGATCGCCAGGTCGCCGTTCTCGTGCACGAAGAGGTCGCCGCCCAGCTGGTTGACGCTGGCGCTGGCGCCATCGCCGAATTGCAGGGTGCCGCCGTAGATGGAGGTCTGGCCGCGCTCGCCGCGCGCGTAGCCGGCATAGGTGTTGGAGCCGCTCAGGATCAGCGTGCCGCTGCCGCGCTTGGTCAGCGACAGGCCGGCGCTCGGGGAGTCGGCCAGGCGGCCGCTGAAGGTCGAGTTTTGCGCGCCGTCGACCGTCAAGGTGCGCAGCGCGCCGTCCGTGTTGGTGACCAGGCCCGCGCCCGACAGGGCGCTCACGGCGACGTCGTAGCCGCCGATGCTGAAGGTGCCCGCGCTTTCCACGTTGAGGGCGCTGCTGGCGGACAGGGCGTCGGCGACGCCTGCCTGCAGCGTGCCGCCACGCACCGTGGTCGACCCCGTGTAGCCGTTCCTGCCACGCAGTATCAGCGTGTCGCTGCCGGCCTTGATCAGCGAGGCGCCGGCGCCGCCGGCGTTGCCGCCGTCGGCGATGACGCTCCAGAGTTCGGTGGCGTCGGCGCCGCCGCCGATCGTTAGCGTGTTGCTGCCGAGGAAAATCCTGCCCTCGCCGGTGAGCTGGCCGATCGACAGCTTGCCGTCGCCCGCCACGCCGATGCTCTGGCTGAAATCGACGATGGCGCCCGCCCCGTTGATGAGCTTCGCGTTGCCGCCGTCGGCGTGGCCCAGGAAGTTGACGCGGGACGTGTTGGTGATCGTGGCGCTGCCGGCGGTGCTGTTGTCGAAGAAGAACAGATTGCCGTTGTTGGTCACGTTGGCGCGGCTGGCCGAACCGTGGTCATGGAAGCCCAGCAGGCCGTTGTTGATCAGCCGCGTGTCGCCCGCGTTGGCGTCGGAATAGAAATGCGTCGAACTGGCGCCGCTGGCAATCGTGATGAGGCTGATGCCGGTGCTGGGGCTGTAGAACTCGAGCCGCGCGCCGACATCGATGGCGCCGCTGATCGAGCCGGCGGGATTGGGGGTGTTCAAGGCCAGCGTGCCGCCCGCGACGACGGTGCCGCCGGTGTAGGCGTTGCTGCCCGTCAGCGTGAGGGTGCCGACGCCGGCCTTGACCAGCTTGCCATCGCCCGAGATGGCGCCGTCGTAGGCGCCGTCGATGGCCTGGTTGAAGGTCAGGGTGCCGTTCGCGCCCGTCGTGAAGGTGACGTTGCCGGCGATGCTCGCGCTGTTGCCGGACAGGTCCCCTTGCCTGACCGTCCAGTCCTGGTTGCCGGTGCCCGTCAGCACCCAGGCGCCGCTGCCGGTTTTTTCGTAGCGGTCGAAGCCGCTGTAGCGCTGGTCGGCGCCGATCTGCGTGACGTCGAACGTGCCGGTTGCGCCATCGCCGCCGAGCGCCAGGACGTTGTCGGCGCCGCCCTCGGCGACGACGACGTTGCCGAGGATGATCGCCCCCGGCTGCAATTCCAGGCGGTTGCCGCTGCCGGCCAGCTCGATGGCGTTGGCGCGCTTGCCGTCGTTGGACATGCCGCCGGCAATGGCGCCGTTGTTGATGATCGAGATATTGCCGGTCGCCGCGCCAGAGATGCCGACGCCGCCCGCGCCGGCGACCTTTGAGTTCGCATACACGTCGCCGCCCGCGCCGCCGTGGATCCTGCCCGCGTTGACGAGGCTGGCCGCCTGGCCGGCCAGGAAGCTGACCGCCGCGCCGCCGGTGCCCGAGACACTGGCGGCGCTGTCATAGCCGGTGGAACCGCCCTCGCCACCGTTGATCAGGCCGGTGGCGTCATTGGTGATCGTGCCGCCCCAGGCCTGTATGCCGACGCCGCCGGGGCGGCCGTAGAACTCGCGGGTCGACGCGGCCGCGCCGCCGGAGATGGTGCCCGCGTTCCTGATCTGTCCGAGGTTGCTCAGCACGCCCGCGGCCGCGTTTCCCGCGAGGAACGGGCTGCTGCCGCCCGCGCCGCCGCGTACCAGGCCGCCCGCCACGATGAGGGTTCCGCCATCGTAGAGGAATATTCCCGCGCCACCGCTGCCAGCGGCGGAGCGTATGAGGTCGGCGGATGCGCCGCCATCGCCGCCGGTGACCTGGCTGTTGCCCGAAAGGCGTATGGTGCCCCCCCGCGCCAGGACCAGCCCGGCGCCGCCGCCGCCGCCATTGGTGATGGCGTAGATGTCCGTGGTGGCGCCGCCCGAGCCTCCCCGCAAGAAAGCGTTGTTGAGCTCGATGGTGGCGTTCTGCCCCAGGGACACCAGTCCTGCGCCACCCCCGCCGCCGCCCGCGGCGTTGGGGGAGCTGGAATCGGCGTTGCCGCCGTTCGATCCATTCAGCCCGGTCAACACGCTGAAGTACGCCTGGTTGGTGACCGTTCCGATTCCGCCTGCCCCGCCGGGCCAGCCACTGGAGTCGCTACCCCCGCCGGCGCCGCCCGCTACGCCGTTGAAGGCGGCCTGGCCGCCTCCCGGTCCTTGGCCGTTCTCCGGTTGCAGCCAGGGTTCGAGCGTCTGCACCGCGTTGCCGCCCCGGCTGGCCGGGGTGCTGCCGGCCCCGCCGCCGCCGCCGCCGATGCCGCCCCGCCCGCTGTTGAAGTTCAGGCCGCCGCCGTCGCCGCCGCCGTACAGGATCTGCTGCGCGTGCGCGCCGGATGCGGTCGCGAAACCGAGGGCGATCGCCAGGGACAGGGCCGACAGGCGCAGGGGAGAGCGGCAGGTGGGATGCATGGGATTGCCCGCAATTTGAAAGCGGACAATCTTCCGGGATCCAGGACTTTTTTCCTTGGCGCCACGTCCCGGAAAACCATACCTGGCGTCCCAGCGTCCCAGCGTCCCAGCGTCCCAGCGGCCAGGCGTCTCGTCGTTCCGCCTGCGCGGGGCCGCGCGTCCGGCGCGTCGCGGCGGGAGGCGCCGGCTAGCCGGCGGCGGCTCCGGCGGGCTGGCGGATATCGGCGAGCCAGGCCTGGATCATGATGGCGTCCGCGTGCGACCGGACGCCGGCCAGCTCATCGTCCCAGGTGCGCTGGGCGTTGGCCCGGACCTCGCTGGGACTGGCGCCGAAACGCAGCCGGAAGGCCCGGCTGAAGGCACTTTCGCTGGAAAATCCGTAGCGGTAGGCCAGCTCGGCGATGCCGATGCGGTTGCCCGTGGCCAGCAGCAGTTCGTCGAAGCAGCGGTCCAGGCGGCGTCCCTGCACATAGGCATTGACGCCGCCATCGCGCAGGAACAGCCGGTACAGGCTGGAACGCGAGATGCCGATGGCCGCCGCGATCGTCTCCGGCGACAACTGGTCGGAATCCAGGTGGCGCTCGATGTGGCGCCGGACCAGCCGGTGCATGCCGTCGCTGACCATCTGGCGCGCCTCGCCGTCGTTGTCGGCAGCGCGCAGCGCCGACAGGCTGCCGCTGAGCAGCATCAGGCCGGCGTTGACCGAGGCGGACATGGCTTCGCGCGTCAGGCCCGAGGCGTGTTGCATCAGTTGCGTCAGGTGCGACGCAAGCAGGCGCGTCGCGCCCTGCGAAGGGTCGAGCAGGGCGCCATGCAGCTTGCGGTCGCGCAGCGCCGTGGGCAGGCGGTCGCGCGGCACGGTCAGGGTGATGGTGGAGAAGGAGGCGGTGCGGCTGTCCATGGTCTGCCCCAGGTCGAGCAGCCCGATCGACCCCGCGCCCACCTTGACCTGGCGCTTGCCATAGTCGCCCTGGGTGCCGCCGTCCACGAACAGCTGGATCAGCAGGTGGTCGACCTGGCTGCGGCGCACGTCCAGCGCGCTGCGGCGATGGCGCATGGCGGTCGAGCAGGTGCTGTGGCTGATGAGGCTGTCGCCCAGGTGGGTGCCGCTCATCTCGCCGGTGAACGGCTGCGGACCCGACTCGATCTCCAGGTCGACGTAGGGGCGGACCAGCGTGCGCCAGATATCCGGCGCGTCGGGCGTGACGCGGCTGTCGAACCGCGCGTGGAATTGCGGCGGGGCGCCGGCCCGGTCCGGGGCGTCGGGGCGGGGGGAAGGTTTGCGGCTCACGCGTCGAAGCTCCCTGGTCGGTCTTGTTGTGAGGCGTCCCGCCTGGCCGCGACACCAGGCCGGATGCTTCCGGGAAGTGGACTTCTCCGCCGGGCCGGTTCGGCCCAGGCGCTTGTGTGCTGCGGATTATCGACGACACCCGGCGTTGCCGGAAAGCGTTATCCGCTGACAGGTTGACGGCGTTTGCGGCGGATCATTAACCCCGGCGCCGAAGGAAGGCGTTTCACGGGCCGGAAAACACGAAGGGCTGCATCGCTGCAGCCCTTTCCCCGGGGTGTCCGGCTGGCGGCGCGGCTCAGCCGCCGCCCACCGCCACCACGATCTCGACCTGGTCGCCGTCGGTCAGCGCGGTCTGCGCGTGCTGGCTCTTGGGCACGATCTCGCCGTTGCGCTCGACCGCCACGCGCTTGCCGGCATAGCCCAGCGTTTCGAGCAGTTCGTTCACCGTGGTGTCCAGCGGGAACTCACGGGCGTCGCCGTTCAGGGTGATGTGCATGTCGTGGTCTCCTCAGCGTTTGGCGTAGGCGTCGGTGGCGGCGATCAGGCGCGCCAGCGTGCCGGGTTCGTCGAAGGCGTGGCCCGCGTCGGGCACGATGTGGAATTCGGCCTCGGGCCAGGCGCGATGCAGGTCCCAGGCGGTGCGCGCGGGCGTGCAGGCGTCGTAGCGGCCCTGCACGATGGTGCCGGGGATGCCGCGCAGCTTGTGGGCGTCGCGGATCAACTGGCCTTCTTCCATGAAGCCGGCGTTGACGAAGTAGTGGTTCTCGATGCGGGCGAAGGCCAGCGCCGCGCGGTCGGCGGCGTGGCTCTGCTGGTGGCGCGGGCTGGGCAGCAGCGTGATGGTGCTGTCTTCCCACTTGCTCCAGGCCTTGGCGGCGCGCAGCTGCTCGGCGGGGTCATTGCCCGTCAGGCGCTTGTGGTACGCCGCCACCAGGTCGCCGCGCTCGGCTTCTGGGATGGGGGCCAGGTACTCTTCCCAGCGATCGGGGAACAGCCACGACGCGCCTTCCTGGTAGAACCATTGCACTTCGGCGTGGCGCAGCGTGAAGATGCCGCGCACCACCAGTTCGCTGACGTGCTGCGGATGCGTTTCTGCGTAGGCCAGCGCCAGCGTCGAACCCCACGAGCCGCCGAACACCAGCCATTGGTCGGCGCCCATGATTTCGGTGCGCAGGCGCTCGATGTCGGCCACCAGGTGCCAGGTGGTGTTGTTGTCCAGGCTGGCGTGCGGCGTCGAGCGGCCGCAGCCGCGCTGGTCGAACAGCAGCACGTTGTAGCGCTGCGGATCGAACAGCTGGCGATGCACCGGCGAGCAGCCGCTGCCGGGGCCGCCGTGCAGGAACACCGCCGGCTTGCCCTGCGGATTGCCGCACATTTCCCAATAGACCTGGTGACCGTCGCCGGTCTCCAGCATGCCGTGGCGGTAGGGTTCGATCGCGGGGTAGAGCATCAGGCGACTCGCTTGAAGATCAGGTCCCAGACGCCGTGGCCCAGCCGCAGGCCGCGCGTCTCGAATTTGGTCAGGGGGCGGTAGTCGGGGCGCGGCGCGTAGCCGTCCGACGTGTTCTTCAGTTGCGGCTCGTTGCCCAGCACGTCGAGCATCTGCACCGCGTAGTCTTCCCAGTCGGTGGCGCAATGGATGTAGCCGCCCGGCGCGATGCGGCTGGCCAGCAGCGCGATGAACGGCGGCTGCACCAGGCGGCGCTTGTGGTGGCGCTTCTTGGGCCACGGGTCGGGGAAGTAGATGTGCACGCCAGCCAGCGAATCCGGCGCGATCATGTCGCGCACGACCTCGACCGCGTCATGCTGGATGATGCGCAGGTTGGGGATGCTGGAGTCTTCGATGCGGCGCAGCAGCGAGCCGACGCCGGCGTTGAACACTTCCACGCCCAGGAAGTTGTCGCCCGGACGCGCCAGCGCGATCTTCTCGGTGGTCTCGCCCATGCCGAAGCCGATTTCCAGCACCGTCGGCGCTTCGCGGCCGAAGGCGGCGGCCGGATCCAGGCGGCGGGCGGCGTAGGGGATGGACCACTTGCCCAGCAGCTGTTCCAGCGCGGCCAGCTGGCCCTGGGTGATGTGGCCGCGGCGATGCACGAAGCTGCGGATGTGCGTGGCGCCCGGACTGTTGGGGGCGTGCGCGGCGCTGGCCAGCGCGGCCTCGGTCTGGGGGGAAACCGGCGCGGGCGCGTCGGGGTTGCCGGGTGTTGCGGGGGTGTTCACGGGCGGATTCGCAGAGCTGTTCGTTGTCATAGGCGGGATTGTAGTGGCAGCCCCGCCGGGCTGCAGTCCGTATTGGGGATTAAATGGGGACTTATCGCTGGCGCGCTGCCCGGCCGTGGCCCGGGGGCCCACGCGCTATAGTGCAGCCGCGGCGTCCGCCTAGCGCCGCCTGCCCGCCATGAATATCGCCCGCATCGACCTCGTCACGCTCTCGCTTTTCGTCTCGGTGGCCCGCCAGGGCAGCATCTCGGCCGGCGCGCGCGCGTCCCACCTGGCGGTGGGGGCGGCCAGCAAGCGGATCTCGGACCTGGAGGCCGCGCTGGACACCCAGCTGCTGTACCGCAACGCGGCCGGCGTCGAGCTGACCGAGGCGGGCCAGGCGTGCCTGGTCCATGCCCTGCGGGTGCTGCAGGAAGTCGAGCAGATGGCGGGCACGCTGTCCGACTACGCCCGGGGGGTGCGCGGGCAGGTGCGCATCGCCGCCAATACGTCGTCGCTGACCCAGTTCCTGCCGGAGGACCTGGCGTCTTTCATGGAAGCGCATCCGGCCGTGCGCATCGACCTGGAAGAGCAGAACAGCAGCGACATCGTCACCGCCGTGCTGGAAAACCGCGCCGACATCGGCGTGTTCGCCGACCGCACCCCGGCGGCGGGGCTGGCCACCGTGCCGTACCGGCTCGACGAGCTGGTGCTGATCGTGCCGCAGCGCCATCCGCTGGCGCGCCAGGCGCGGGTGGCGTTCGCCGATACGCTGGCCTACGACTACGTCGGCCTGCCGCCGGCCACGTCCCTGGCCACCCGCCTGGCCGACGAGAGCGGCCGGCTGGGGCGCGACATGCGGCTGCGCATCCAGGTGCGCAGCTTCGACGCCATCTGCCGCATGGTGGCGGCCACGCGCGGGGTCGGCATCCTGCCGCGCCTGGCGGCCGAACCGCATGCGCGCTCCATGCCGATCCGGCTGATCGCGCTGTCGGACGACTGGGCGCGCCGCTGGCTGTTGCTGGGCGTGCGCGACGCCGACGCGCTGCCGGTGGCGGCGCGGCTGCTGCTGGCGCATCTGCGCGGCGGCCAGGAGCCGCCCGCGGCCTGAGGCGGCGCGACGGCCCGCCGCGGTTTCAGCCGCGGCGTGGCGCATCAAGGGGCTTTCTCGATCCGGGAATGCCCCCTTCCCGAATCGTCCATTCCACCGCCGTGGGCGATGGCGCACACTGCCCGCCATGATTGGTTGGATGCGCCCGGGAGGCGACATGGCAGGGCAGATACTCGCCGGCATACGCGTGCTGGAACTCGGACAACTCATCGCGGGGCCGTTCGCCGCCAAGACGCTGGCGGACTTCGGCGCGCAGGTCGTCAAGATCGAACCGCCGGGGCAGGGCGACCCGCTGCGCAAATGGCGGTTGCTGCACGAGGGCACCTCGGTGTGGTGGGAGGCCCAGTCGCGCAACAAGCAATCCGTGTGCGTGGACCTGCGCCAGCCCGAGGGGCAGGACATCGTGCGCCAGCTGGCGGCCGAGGCCGACGTGCTGATCGAGAATTTCCGCCCCGGCACGCTGGAGAAGTGGGGCCTGTCGTGGGAGACCCTGCACGCGCTGAACCCGCGCCTGATCATGCTGCGCATTTCCGGCTACGGCCAAACCGGGCCGAAGGCGCGCGAGCCGGGCTTTGCCGCCATTGGCGAAGCCATGGCCGGCCTGCGCTACCTGAATGGCGAGCCCGGCCGCGCGCCGGTGCGCGCCGGCCTGTCGCTGGGCGACACCATCGCCGGCCTGCACGGCGCGCTGGGCGTGCTGCTGGCCCTGTACCAGCGCGATGCCCGGGGCGGCCAGGGGCAGGTGATCGACGCGGCCCTGTACGAAAGCCTGTTCAACCTCAGCGAAAGCCTGCTGCCGGAGTATTCGGTGTTCGGCGCCGTGCGCGAGCCGGCGGGTGCGTCGCTGCCGGGCATCGCGCCGTCCAACGCCTATCCGTGCCGCGACGGCTACGTGCTGATCGCGGGCAACGGCGATGCCATCTACGCCCGCCTGATGGCCCGCATCGGCCGCGACGACCTGGGCCGCGATCCCGACCTGGCGCATAACGACGGCCGCGCCCGCCGCGTCGCCGAGATCGACCAGGCCATCGGCGCCTGGACCGGCGAGCGCGGCATCGACGAGGTGCTGCAGGCCATGCGGGAGGCCGACGTGCCGTCGGGCCGCATCTATTCGGTGGCCGACATCGCCCATGACCCGCACTATCAGGCGCGCGGCGCCATCACCCGCCTGGAGGCCGCCAGCGGCATCGCGGTGGACATGCCGGCGGTGTTTCCGTGCTTGTCGGCCAACCCCGGCGCGGTGCGCGAGCGCGCGCCGACGCTGGGCGAGCATACGGATGCGGTACTGGAGGCGGCGGGCCTGAGCGAGGAGCAACGCGAGGCGTTGCGGGCGCGCGGCGTGATCGCATGAGCTATTTCAATTTCCACTGCCCGGCAGCGAGGATGCATCCATGAATACCGGTTCCCCCGTCCTGGAAATCAACGAAGTCGGCCCGCGCGATGGCTTGCAGATCGAAGCGCGCATGGTGCCCACCGAGGACAAGATCGCCTTCGTCGATGCCTTGTCCGACTGCGGCTTTGCCCGTATCGAGGTCACCAGCTTCACCTCGCCCAAGGCCATCCCGGCGCTGGCCGATGCGGGCGCCGTGATGCAGGGCATCCGCCGCCGGCCCGGCGTGATCTATACCGCGCTGGTGCCGAACATCCGCGGCCTGGAGCGGGCGCTGGAAGCCGGTGTCGATGAGATGAACCTGGTCATGTCGTGCAGCGAGACGCACAACCGCGCCAACCTGCGCATGACCCGCCAGCAATCGTTCGACGAACTGAGCCAGGTGCTGGCCGCCGCCGGTCGCGCCGGGGCGCCCTGCAATGTCTCGCTGTCGACCGCGTTCGGCTGTCCGTTCGATGGCGACGTGCCTGCGGCGCAGGTGCTGGACCTGGCCGCCCGGCTGGTCGACGCCGGCGCCCGCGGCATCACGCTGTGCGACACCACCGGCATGGCCTATCCCAGCCAGGTGGGCGAGCTGTGCGCGCAGGCCGCGCAGCGCCTGCCGGGCATCGCGCTCACCGCCCACCTGCACAATACGCGCGGCATGGCCCTGGCCAACGCTATCACGGCCTGGCAGGCCGGCATCACCCGCTTCGACGCCGCCGCGGGCGGCCTGGGCGGCTGCCCGTACGCGCCGGGCGCCAGCGGCAACGTCAACACCGAGGAACTGGTCCACATGTTCGAGTGCATGGGCGTGCGGACGGGCGTGTCGCTCGACGCGCTGCTGGCCATCCTGCGCGGATTGCCGGGGCTGGTCGGCCGCGAACTGCCCATGGCTTTGCTGCGCGCCGGCCCCCGACTGGCCGCGCATGCGCCGCCCGCCTGGCTGGCGGAGCGGTTCGGACCGGCCATCGACGCCGCCTAGATTTTTGCCTTACCCCACGCGCCCGTCATCGGGGGCTTTATACAAAAACAGCAAGGAGACAACCGCATGACCCCCTTCCGTTCCATTCCCGCGCTACGCGCCTGCGCCGTCGCGCTGGGCCTGGCCGCCGCCGGCGCCGCCCACGCGCAGGCGGATTTTCCCAATCGTCCTGTCACGCTGATCGTATCCGCCGCGCCCGGCGGCACCACCGACATCGCAGCCCGCCTCATCGCCCAACCCTTGGGCGTAGCCCTGGGCCAGAGCGTCGTCGTCGAAAACAAGCCGGGCGCTTCCGGCGGCATCGCCGCCCAGGCGGTGGCCCGCGCCAAACCCGATGGCTACACGCTGCTGCTGCAGTATTCGGGCTTCCAGGTGATCACCCCGCATGTCACGCCGACCTCCGGCTGGGATCCGATCAAGGACTTCGCGCCCGTCGCCAACGTGTTGTCCGCGCCCCAGGTCGTGGTGGTGCGGCCGGACCTGCCGATCAAGTCGCTCAAGGACCTGGTCGCCTACGCCAAGGCCAACCCCGGCAAGCTCAACTACGCCTCGTCCGGCAATGGCTCGTTGCAGCAGGTCGCCACCGAACTGCTCAACCAGATGGCCGGCACGCAGATCACGCACATCCCGTACAAGGGCACCGGCCCCGCGCTGAACGACCTGCTGGGCGGCGCCGTCGACATGACCATCACCACGCCGCCGCCGCTGCTCGGCCAGATCGCCGCCGGCAAGCTGCGCGCGCTGGCCGTCACCGGCAACACGCGCCTGGCGTCGCTGCCGGACGTGCCCACCGCCGCCGAGGCCGGCTATCCCGACCTGATCGTCTCGTCGTGGTTCGCCATGTACGCGCCCAAGGACACGCCGGCGCCGGTGGTGGACAAGATCGCCGGTGAAATCCAGAAGATCATGCAGACCGACGCCTTCCGCCAGAAGGCGGCCGAGCAGGGCGCCGAGGCCGAATTCATGGGGCCGAAGGCGCTGGGCGACTACACCCAGGCCGAGCTGGACCGCTGGGGCAAGGTGGTCAAGGGGGCGGGCATCACGGCCAATTGAGGGGGCGGCCTGTGGGGGTAAAACCCAGGCTATAATTCTCGCCTCTGCCCTGGTCTTGCGCCAGGGCACGACACCCGAGCGGGTGTAGTTCAATGGTAGAACGGCAGCTTCCCAAGCTTCATACGAGGGTTCGATTCCCTTCACCCGCTCCATTCCAAAGAATGCCAACGACGGCTACTGACGTCCAGATCCGCGTGAGCCGCGTCTCCCTCACATGATGCTCCAACCTGAATTACCGTTTGAGTTCCTGGTAAGGCAGCGTCTTTCAGTGCAGTGATCGGAGGCTCCGGCAGGCCGCGAGGTTCGCGCCTGGCCCCTGGGGTCATGACTCAAGTTCGCAGCGCCATGGCGCGCAGCAGCGCATCAATCTGCCCGAATGCATCTTGCTGCCATTGTTCGGGTGTGCGGTCTCCCAGCGCATGCGTGTCTTCGACGAAGCGCCTCACGCAGGTGGGGCCGTATCCCTCGAAGGCATCGAACTTGTCGGCGATGTGTCGAAACCCGCGCTCGCCGCTTGCGTGTTCCAGTAGAGGGAGACATTCTTGCGCCAGCGCCTCGATGCCATCAAGGTAGTTCCGCACGCAGTAGTAGATATCGTAGGCATCCTTCTGCTTGTAGCGGCCCGCCAGCGCATGACCTTTCATGGCCAATAGCGCAGGGATGGAGCACACCGCGATCTCTACGCGGTTGGTCCCTCCGTCCGGCATTGGGCCCTCCACCGCCACCAGCTGATAGAACCGCATCGCCAAGTCAGCGCCGTCGGCCCGTTGTACGGCAAAGTCGCTGATCAGGGGAGGGGTGTTCTTGACGATCTCCGCGTCGCGCGGCATCAAGAAATCGATCACGATGTCGATCGCCTCTCCGTCATCTCGTGCGGGAACCTGGCGAACCAGCTGGAAGCGCCGAAGCCCGTCGCGCTGGGTGTATCCGTGGCTCTGAAGCGCACCGATCAAGGTTGCGTACTCGCCGTCGCCGAGCGCTTCTGCATCCAGACCAACGTCCACATCGAGCGTGCCGACGTGGGGCATATCCTCGTTGGCCAACAGCAACCAGGGTACTGCCCCGCCGATGATGGCAAACTTGCCTTGGAAGCTGCCAAGTATCTGACCGATCTCGATCAGCACGGATTTCACGGCCGCGTTCGTGCGGTCGTCATATTCGGCGGCCGATTGGGGCTCCTGAGATGGCGTCATTTGGGCCATGAAAGCTTTTCCTTGCGCAGGTGGTCGGCGGCCTCGGCGCCGCGTTCGCCGGCAATGGACAGGTCGAGGTAGGTTTGAACCAGACTCGTGCAGACTGCGCCCGGCGCAGGTTCAACGGTGTCGGCTAGCAATCCCGTGTCCTTCGGCACGATGATGACCATGTTCTCGCCCTTTGCGGCAGGCGCGAGCTGCAGCGCTGCCTGAAGCTTGTGTAGGCCATCCTCGTCGGCGAAGAAGTAGTGTGTGCCGGTACGACCGTAGGGCGAAAGCCACTGCGCTGCCGAGAACGATGCGAAAACAGCACGTCCAGGACCGTCCGAGCGTAGCGCGGTACGGGCCGCGTTTTCGAACATGCTGCCATGCAGGGGGGTGTAGAACCGCAGATGTTCACCTGACGGTGCGGTGTAGCTGTCTCGCCATGCGTCCAGCAGTGCATCGGGTTCCGAGAGGATGAGGCCATCGTTCGAGGCGCGTGCCCATTCCCGATTAATCAAGCCGGTGCGCACATTGCTGACGTGCCCCAGGCTGACGCCGGAAATTTCCGACAGTTCCGTGACGCGCCATGCACGGCCAGGTTCGCGCAGCATGACGCGCAGAACCTGAGCCGATCTTGGCCTGAACAGCGATTTGAGTTCGCGCTGTTCGGCCGCCGGTTTGTCCGCCATCAGGCGCTCGATGAACACGCCACCAAAAGCGATCCGGGCGTTGCCCTCCAGGTCGAGATAGCTGACGTCCTTCTCTTCGCACAATCGCCTCACCGCAGGTGAGAGGTAGGGAGCAATGAAGACAGGCGTCGCCTCGGGAGCTCGCTCCGCAATGTAGTTCCGTAGCTCCAGCAACGCGGACCGGGCATGCCGCGGTTGCCCGTTCGATTTGTATTCGCAGATAAGTAGGTGCCGTTGGCCGTTGACGAGCAGCCGAGCGGTCAAGTCCGGCTCCCAATCGCCGCCGGATAAGGCTTCGGCTTCGATGCCTTCTATCTGAAGGATCGGGATTTTTTCAAGCACCAAGCGCAGCGCCTCACCCGCCCGGGCTTCCGACGCTTTCATTGGATTAGTATCTTTCATCATTTGCTGAAAATACCATATTTATTGAAAATCGTCGGCATGATTTCATTATTATTGGTTGTTTCAACTTTTGCTGAAACTCTTTCATAAAGTGAAATTATCCTCTTCACCCGCTCCATTCACCGACGATCGACCGTACCCTGCCGTGCGATGACGGCCTCGACGATCCGCCGCAACTGCCGGTCGGCGTCGCGGACTGACCGGTTCTGCGCGGACACCTGCGCACCCTCGAACAGGAACGTGAGTTCGCTCGCCGTCTCTTCAGGCGACGCCAGGCCCGCCCGCTCGCACAGGCTGGCCAGCCGCCGCCATTGCCGCACCTTGTGTTCCTCGATCAGTTTGCGGCCGGGATGTTCCGGATCGGGCAGTTCCGCGATCGAGTTGATGAACGCGCAGCCGCGGTGCGACCAGGCGCGCGCCTCGTCCGAAAAATAGGTGACCCATCCGAGGATCTGCGCGCGGGGATCGTCCGGATGCGCGGCTTCGATGGCATCGAGCGCGCGCCAATAGTCGTCGATCACCTGGCGCAGCCATTCGGTCACCAGCACATCCTTTGATTGGAAATGGCGGTAGATCGCCATCTTCGTCGTGTTGCCGCGGGCGGCGATGGCCTCGACGCCGGTCGCCCGGATGCCTTCGTTGTAGAACAGCTCGCCGGCCGCCGCGAGCACGCGTTCACGCGGCGCGGGCGCGGGAGCGGGCACGGCCTCGTTCTGGTTGTCGCTCTGTTTTCTTTTCATGGGTTCTTGACGACGATACCGATCGGTATCATCATTCGGATTTTGTTGATACTGATCAGTATCACTCAGTGGCGATTCTATGCCACCCCTGGTCGATAGGAAACAGTAATGAAGCTCTCAGAGTACGTGCAGTACGACGCGATCGGGCTTGGCAGCCTCATCGCGCATGGCGAGATGAGTCCGCGGGAGCTCGCTGACACGGCGCTGCAAGCGTGCGCACAGATCAATCCGAAGATCAATGCGGTGATCGAAAGCTGGTCGCCGGACCTTGCCGACGTTGCCCCCGCGCGGGAAAGCAATTCGCCCCTCGCGGGCGTCCCTTTCCTGATCAAGGATGTGGGTGTCGCGATGGCCGGCAGGAAAAACGAGTTCGGCAGCAGGCTGGCGCAAGGCTTCACGGCCGCAGCCGATTCGCTGCTGATGCGGCGCTTTCGCGAGGCCGGGCTGGTGACCCTGGGGCGAACCGCCACGCCCGAGTTCGCCTGGAGCGGCACGACAGAATCCACGCTGTGCGGCCCGACGCGCAACCCGTGGAACGTGGCCCACGGCGCGGGCGGATCGAGCGGTGGCGCCGCGGCGGCGGTTGCCGCTGGCATCGTGCCGTTGGCCCATGCCACCGACGCGGCCGGCTCGATCCGCATTCCCTCGGCGGCTTCCGGCGTGTTCGGGCTCAAGCCGACGCGCGGCCGCGTATCCAATGGCCTCGCGCTGGAAGAGGCCATCAACGGCCTGGCGGCCCAGCTTGGCGTCAGCCGTTCGGTGCGTGACAGCGCCGCGCTGCTCGACGCGGTGCAGGGCGCGGCCGGTGGCGAGCCGTACGCAATTGCGCCGCCGGTTGGCCGTTACCTGGCGCAAGTCGGCATCGAACCCGGCAAGCTGCGTATCGGTGTCATGCCGCAGGCCTGGGGAGGCCAGCGCACCCAGGCCTGCGTCCTGGAGCGCCTTGCCGAGGCGGTGCGGCTGTGTGCCTCGCTCGGCCACGAGGTCGAAGAGGCCGAGGCGCCGCTGGGCGTCAGCTGGGAGGCGTTCGTGCATGCCAGCTCGGTGCTGTGGTCCGCCAATATCGCCACATGGATCGACGGAATCGCGGGCGCCATGGGGCGCCAGCCCGACCTGGCAACCCTGGAGCCGCAGACGCTCGCGGTCTATCGAACGGGGCGCGGGATCGGCGCCATCGAGATGGTCCATGCCCTCGATCTGCGCAATGCCGTGACCCGCAGCGTGGCGGCGTTCTTCTCGCGCTACGACCTGCTGTTGACCCCCACGCTGCCCGACCTGGCGCCGGTGTTGGGGACCTATGCCGCCGGCGCCGAAACGATGGACGGCCACCAGTGGACCGACCGCGTCTTCGGCAGTTCGCCGTTCACGCCGGTGTTCAACGCCGCCGGGTTGCCGGCCATGTCGGTGCCGTTGTTTCAGGACGCCGCGACCGGCCTGCCGATTGGCATGCAGTTCGTGGCGCCGGCCGGCCGCGAGGATGTGCTGTTCCAGGTGGCCGGCCAGTTGGAGCGCAGCCTGCCGTGGGCGGGGCGGGAACCAGGCGTGTGGGCGTCGACGGTGCACGCGTGAACCGGCGTGATTCAAGTACCCTATAGCCCATTCCCGTGCCAGAACCACAAGTATGCAAGACGATCTTTTCGGCGATGCGCTGCCCGTGCCGTCGGCCAACGTGCCGGATCCCGCAGCGCCTCGGGCCGCTCCCGACCTTTCCGCCCTGCGGAGCATGGCCAGGGTGCTTCCCGCTCCCGCAGGAGAGGAATGGCGCGCGCTCGCCCAGCAGTTGCCGGCCCAATTGCGCTTTGGCGTCTCCACCTGGTCATACCCGGGTTGGGAAGGGCTGGTCTGGGACGGTGAATACGATTCGAGCACGCTATCCCGACACGGCCTGGGCGCCTATCATCGGCATCCGCTGTTGCGCACGGTTTGCGTGGACCGCACTTTCTGGCAGCCGTTGACGGCGAGCCAGTACGCCGCCTACGCGGGGCAGGTCGATGACGATTTCCGTTTCGTCGTCAAATGTCCCGCCAGCGTTACCGACGCCCAGGTGCGTGGCGAAGCAGGCAGGACGCGCGAGGCCAACCCGCTTTTCCTCGATCCGTCGGTGGCTGTCCAGGAATTCGTGCGCCCGGCGCTTGAGGGCCTGGGCGCCAAGCTCGGCGTCCTGGTGTTCCAGCTGAGCCCGCTGCCGCTGGGCATGCTGAGCCGCTCGGCATCGCTGTTCGAGAAACTGGATCGCCTGCTGGCGGCTGTCCGGGAGGCCTTGTCCGGGCATGATGCCGTGATCGTCGCCGTGGAAGTGCGGGACCCGGAACTGCTGGGTCAGGCGCTGGTTGACACGCTCAGGGCGCATGGGGCCACTTTCTGCCTGGGCCTGCATGGCAAGATGCCGCCGATCGACGCGCAACTGCCGGTGCTGCGCGCGCTATGGCCGGGGCCGCTGGTCTGCCGCTGGAACCTGAACCGTGTCTTCGGCGCCTATGGCTATGCCGACGCGCAGAAGAAGCACGATCCGTTCAATGCCATTGTCAGCGAGGATCTCGCCACGCGCACGGCGCTGGCGCGCACGATCCGCGGCATCACGGGCGCGGGCCAGCCGGCCTACGTGACGATCAGCAACGATGCCGAGGGCTGTGCGCCGCTGTCCATCCAGAAACTGGCCCAGGCCATCGCGGCGTAGGGCCAGCCCGGCTCGGCATGCCGGGCGCCGGTGCCGGGCGCGGTAAAATCCGCTCCCCATGCGCTACTCCGATTTCCAACAACGTCTCGCCTCCCTGGGCGCCCAGCCGACTCATCGCGGGCGGGTCATGCGCGCCTGGCTGACCGGGCAGGCATTCGACAGCGACACCTGGCGGCGGCGTTTCGACAACTTCCTGCCGCTGGCGGTGCGCGAGGCCCTGCCGGCCCTCGCGGCGGAACTGGACGGGCTGGCGCGGGTGCGCTCCGAACACGCCGGACATGACGGCTCGCGCCTGCTGGTCGACCTGGCCGACGGGCAGATGGTGGAAAGCGTGCTGCTGCCGCGCGACGGGCTCTGTGTGTCGACCCAGGTCGGCTGCGCCGTGGGCTGTCGTTTCTGCATGACGGGCAAGAGCGGCCTGATCCGTCAGGTCGCCAGCATGGAGATCCTGGCCCAGGTGGTGCTGGCGCGGCGCTTGCGCGCGGTGAAGAAGGTCGTTTTCATGGGTATGGGCGAACCGGCGCACAACCTCGACAACGTGCTCGAGGCCATCAATCTGCTCGGCACCGACGGCAATATCGGCCACAAGAACCTGGTGTTCTCCACCGTGGGCGATCCGCGCGTGTTCGACGCGTTGCCGCGGCAATCCGTCAAGCCCGCGCTGGCGCTGTCGCTGCATACGACACGGGCCGAGCTGCGCGAGCACCTGCTGCCGCGCGCGCCGAAGATCGCGCCGGAGGCCTTGGTGGAACTGGGTGAAAAGTACGCCCGCGACACCGGCTACCCGATCCAGTACCAGTGGACCTTGCTCAAGGGCATCAACGACGGCGACGATGAGCTGGACGCGATTCCGCGCCTGCTCAAGGGCAAGTTCGGCGTGCTCAACGTGATTCCCTTCAACAGCCTCGAGGGCGATGACTACCAGCGTCCCGAGACCGAACGCATCCGCGAGATCGTGCGCATCCTGCATCGCCGCGGGGTGCTGACCAAGATCCGCAACAGCGCCGGGCAGGACGTGGACGGCGGCTGCGGCCAGCTGCGGGCCCGCGCGGTGGGGGCGGAACAGGTGGTGGAGCTGCGCCGCATACACAGTGGAAGGCTGAAGGCCGCGGTTCGGTGATGAGGCGGTATTGCGTCTGACATTTGAAAAACAGGGGCGTGCGCTCAAGGCGCTTTGCCCCCCGCGTGGGCAGAATAGCCAGCTTTCGGTATCCAGACCGGTGGTGCACTGGGTGAAGCATGTTTCAAGTTCCCGACGGCGTTGCCTTTCAGCTATTCATCGACCATCGCAGGGCAGACCTTCAGCGAATCGCACGTCATACTCGAGGCGAATGTCAATTCGACGATGTCGTCAGTGAAGCCTGGATCTTGGCATCACGCCTGCAGACGAGCAGCAGTGAGTGCTTGGATATGTTGGACGAGGCTTGTCAAGAAAGACTGTTGAGCCATCTCTACCAACAGTTGGTTCGCTACACCGAGCAAACTGTCCGACACGCTGTGCGGCTCGACCATTCACCCGTCGGGGGCGACCACAGCGGAGATCTCCATCCTGTGGCCTATCTGCTTGTCAGCAATGAAGGACGCGATCCGTTGCGTGAATTGCTCGAGCAAGAGACCGACACGGAAGTAGAGTGCGACCTGCAGGGGCACGGCTCACTGGCGGCCGCCTACGTGTACCTTCTGCGTCAGCTCGACAACCAGATGTCCCGTGTTGCTGATCACCTGCGGATATCTCGCTCCTATGCCTATCGCTGTTGTGCGAATGCCAGAGAGCTGGCAGCCCGTCTCAGGCATATTCCAGTTCCCATCCCTGAAGACTTCGCGCCAGGCCCTTGGAGATCGTTTCGGTTACGTCGCGCTCACCTACAGCTTGCGTTTAACTTCGATGACCAATTGTCAGTCTGACGAAGGATGCCGCGCTTATGTTTGCTAGATGGGCTAGGGCACGCGACGGCAGAGGACGGAAGCACCCCTTCAATAGGCGTGGGATGGTGGTGAGTGGTTATACTGGTTATGATGATTTTTATATCTATCATAACCATGAGGTTGCCATGACCCCGATCCGCACACAGGCAGACCTGCTTGATGTGATGACGGGCTCTCCCGAGGAAGTTGGCCAGCGGCTGAAGCGCGTTCAGGCCGACCAGGTCGTCGCCATCGGGTTGGAGCACGCATCCGCGAAAGAGGCCGGCATGATTGCCGAAACGTTGGCCCGCTTTGTTCAACTGGTCAATCTGAATGTCATTCGGCACGAACGCGAAACCCTCGAATCGCTGGTTGAAGTTTTGGTGCCCAAGGCGCCACCCACACCCGTTCAACTCAAAGAGGCGGCGATGTTGGCGAAAGCCCGCATCGCCGTGCTTCGAGAGGGCAATTGGCTGACGGCTGCGGAGATCGCCGATCTGGCAGGCTTCAGTTCCAGCAATCCCAGCGCTCAGCCCAACAAGTGGAAGCGTGACGGCCTGATTTTCGCGATCCGGCATCTGGGCGTTGATTACTTTCCTGACTACGGGTTGGACCCCGACACAGGCTATCGGCCACTCAAGGCCATGGCTGCTGTGATCAAGGTTCTTGGTGGTTCGAAAGACAGCTGGGGCCTGGCTTATTGGTTTGCCTCGGCCAACAGCTTTCTCGGCGGCGCGCGTCCACAGGATGTGCTTGCAAAGCAACCGGACCGCGTTATCGCCGCGGCCGCGGACGAACAGGAAGGGATTGTGCATGGCTGAACAAGCTGGAAAATCGTCACCGATTCCGCCTGCTGACATTACGCCGTCGCCCGTGCCAGCACTGCATGTCTCAAGGATGACGTGGCCGCAGGGCATGACGTTGCATCGGATCCATCAGGCCAAGTACGCGGGCGCCGAGTTCAACCCCGGTGTCAAAGGCAATGCGCGATTCAGCCCGATCATGGATGCTCAAGGCAGGCGGATCCCGACGCTTTACGGCGGAAGCTCGTTCGACTGCGCGGCGATGGAAACCGTGTTCCACGACGTTTCGTTCGCGCCAGGGTTCAAGAGCTATGACAAAACGAAGCTTGAGGGGCACATGCATTCCCAGGTCCAGCCGGGCGTTGATCTCGTGTTGGCCGATTTGCGTGGAAAAGCGCTGCGAAAATTGGGAATTTCGCGCAGGCAACTGATCGATACCGAGAAGGATCGATACCCTACCACGCGAAAATGGGCCCAGGCCATTCATGCAAGGTGCCCTGATGTGCAGGGCCTGTGTTGGACTTCAAGGCAGGATGACAGCGCACAGGCAGCGATGTTGTTCGGAGATCGTATCGCTGCCGACGTGCTGAGTCAGACCGGGCCCTCTCGCAGCTTGCTGAAGGATGAAAATGCCTATGACGATGTGTTGAACCTTGCTGAAAAAATAGGTGTGAACCTCGTGTCGGGGAAAAACTGAAGGATCCCGGTCCTACGCCGGCATGTCCGCCGGATGATCCGCCGGTTCCCGGTTCAGCTTCGCATGCCGGTACAGCGCTTCGCGGTCCAGGATCGTCATGCCGCCGTAATGCGTCTGCAATACGCCTTCCCGCGCCAGCCGGGTCAGGGCGGTGTTGCAGCGCTGGCGCGACACGCCGCACAGGCTGGCGATCTCCTCCTGCGAGATCCTGAGCCGGCCGTTGGTGCCGGCATGCTGTTCGGCGTTCAATTGCGCGGCGACGGCGCGGGCGACGGTGGTGTCGACGTCCAGCAGCACGTTGCCGGTATAGCAGGCCATCAGCCAGTTCACGCGCTGCGCCAGGTGCGTCATCAGCGCCTTGGTGAATTCGATGTTGTGGTTCCAGAGGCGTTCGCAGGTGTCGCGCGGCAGGATCACCACCTGGCTGGGGCGCAGCGCCACCACTTCGTACTCGAACGGTTCGCGGCGGATCATGGTGGCCTCGCCGAACCAGCTGCCGGTGCTGAAGCCGGCCAGCGACAGCGACCGGCCGTCCGAGCCGCGCGACGACCATTTCACCAGGCCGTCCACCACGCCATACCAGCCCAGCGATTTCGAACCCTCGCGGAACAGGCGTTCGCCCGCCTGCAATGTGACCACGCGCAACTCGGCGCGGACCACCTCGCGTTCCAGGCGCGGCAGGCCGTTGTACCAGGGCACGACGGCCAGCATCCGGTCCACCGGATCCTGCTTGGGCCGCCGCCTGGGGCTGGCTGTTTCGTGGCCAGTGCCGCCCGCCGGTGCTCGCATGGTCTTCCCCGTTTCGCCGTGATGATCGCGCCCAGGTAAACCCTAGGGCGCTTTGTCAACATGATGACTGTCCGCATTGGGGGCCGGTCCGAGAATATTCGGGGCCCCAGAGCCAAAAAACCATAAGAGGAGACAGGTATGTTGTCAATGCCACGCAGGTTTTCGCGCGCTGTCCTGGCCGGCGCCATCGCCGGCGCGCTGCTGCACGCGGGCGCGGCCCGGGCGCAGATTTCCGACGACGTGATCCGGATCGGCTTCATTACCGACATGTCGGGCGTCTATTCGGGGCCGGACGGTCCCGGCGGCGCCGAGGCCATCAAGATGGCCATCGAGGAGATGGGCGGCGATATCAATGGCAAGAAGATCGAGTTGTTGACGGCGGATCACCAGAACAAGGCGGACATCGCCTCGGCCAAGGCGCGCGAGTGGTTCGACCAGCGCGGCCTGGACCTGCTGATCGGCGGCACCAATTCCAGCACGGCGCTGGCGATGTCGAAGGTGGCCGCCGACAAGAAGAAACCGATCATCGTGGTGGGCGCGGGCGCGCCGGCCCTGACCAACGAGCAGTGCACGCCGTATACGCTGAACTACGCCTATGACACCGTGGCGCAGGCGCGCGGCACGGGCGCGGCGGTGGTGAAGGCGGGCGGCAAGAGCTGGTACATCCTGACGGCCGATTACGCCTTCGGCCATGCGTTGCAGGCCGACACCACCAAGGTGGTCGAGGCGGGCGGCGGCAAGGTGGTCGGGTCGGTCAAGCATCCGCTGTCGACCAGCGATTTCTCGTCGTTCCTGCTGCAGGCGCAGGCCAGCAAGGCCGAGATCCTGGCGCTGGCCAATGCCGGCGCGGACGCGACCAACGCGATCAAGGCGGCCAACGAGTTCGGCCTGACCCGGACGATGCGGCTGGCCGGCATGATCATGTTCATCAACGACATCCACGCCATGGGCCTGGAGACGGCGAAGGGCATGTACCTGACCGACAGCTGGTATTGGAATGCGTCGGACGAGACGCGGGCCTGGGCGCAGAAGTTCTACGAACGGCGCAACGCCATGCCGTCGTCGCTGCAGGCGGCCGATTACTCGGCGGCCATCCAGTACCTGCGCGCGGTCAAGGCCACCGGCACCGACGATGCCGACACGGTGCTGGCCTACCTGCGCGCGAACAAGCTCGACGACGTGTACATCAAGAACGGCGTGGTGCGGCCGGACGGGCGCGTGGTGCATGACATGTACCTGCTGCAGGTCAAGACGCCCGAGGAATCGAAGGCACCCTGGGACTACTTCAAGGTGGTGCAGACCATCGACGGCAACGAGGCCTTCACCACCAAGGCGGAAACCCGCTGCGCCCTTTGGAAATAAGAGACCCGCCATGGCAAAACGCAAAGTGATCGTGACCATTGCCCCCACCGGGGGCATGGCGTTCAAGAGCCAGAACCCGCACCTGCCGACCCAGCCGGCCGAGATCGCCGAGGACGTCTACCGCTGCTATAACGCCGGGGCCAGCGTGGTGGCGCTGCACGCGCGCCGCCCCGACGACCAGGCCACCTGCGACGCGGCCATCTACCGCGACATGAACCAGCGCATCCGCGAGCGCTGCGACATCGTGCTGAACAATTCCACGGGCGGCGGCGTGCACGGCGACATGGTCAGGGAGACCACGCCGGGCACTTGGGAGATCCTGTGGGAGGAACGCCTGAAGGGCATGGACGCGGGCGCCGAGATGTGCACGCTGGACGCCACCACGCTGAACCTGGCCTTCGGCGACCGCGAGTACCTGATGAACACGCCGCTCAGCCGCGCGCGCGAGATGGCGGCCGGCATGAAGGCGCGCGGCATCAAGCCGGAGTGGGAGGTGTTCAGCCCGACGCACATCCTGCAGGACGCGACCACGCTGATCGACGAGGGACTGGATGAGGAGCCGCATTTCATCAACCTGGTGATGAACGTGCACCGCAACTTCCAGAACGCCATGCCGTTCTCGCCGCGCCACCTGCAGATGATGGTGGACCTGCTGCCGAAGAACAGCATCTTCTGCGTCAGCGGCATCGGGCCGTCGCAGCTGGAGGCCAATATCAGCGCGCTGCTGCTGGGCGGCCATGCGCGGGTGGGGTTGGAAGACAACCTGTATTACCGCCATGGCGAGCTGGCGACCAACGTGCAACTGACCGAACGCATCGTGCGCATCATCCGCGAGATGGACATGGAGCCCGCGACGCCCGCCGAGGCGCGCGAGATCCTGGGGTTGCCGCTGCGCAGCGGCGTGCGGCCGGCCTTCGCGCTGTGAGACCGACGCGGCATTTTCCAAGGAGTGAAGCCTGATGATCGAATCGTTGAAAGGCAAGCGGGTCCTGATCACCGCGGGCGCGGGCGGCATCGGCCTGGCGATCGCGCGCAAGTTCCTCGCGTCGGGGGCGCAGGTGCACATCTGCGATGTGGCCGCGGAGGCGGTGCAGGCCGCCGTGCAGGCGCATCCCGGCTTGAGCGGCAGCGTCACGGACGTGTCCGATGAAGCCCAGGTGCTGGCCATGTTCGCGGACCTGGCCACGCGCTGGGGCCGGCTCGATGCGCTGGTGAACAACGCCGGCGTCTCGGGGCCCACCAGCCGGCTCGAGGACACGGACCTGACGGCATGGCGGGCCACGCTCGACGTCAACCTGACGGGCACGTTCCTGTGCGCGCGCAGCGCGGTGCCGCTGCTGCGCGAGGCGGGCGGCGGGGCCATCATCAATATCTCGTCGGTGGCGGGCCGCCTGGGCTTTTCGCTGCGCAGCCCTTATAGCGCCAGCAAGTTCGGGTTGGCCGGATTGACGCAGACCTGGGCGATGGAACTGGGGCCGTCCGGCATCCGCGTCAATTCGGTGCTGCCGGGCGTGGTGGCGGGCGACCGGGTCGAGCGCATCATCGCCGCCCGCGCGGCGGCCGGCGGCGTCAGCAACGATGCCATGCGCGCGCAACTGGTGGAAAAGGTGTCGCTGCGCAAGATGACCCAGCCCGAGGACATCGCCAATCAGGTGGCGTTCCTGTGCTCGGACGAGGGCGCGATGGTCAGCGGCCAGAGCATCTCGGTGTGCGGCAACGTCGAATACCTGGGGTGAGGGAGCCGCGCCCTAGGCCATCTTGGCGTAAAGCGCGATCAGCGCGTCGAACGACGGCGCCACCGGCATGAACCAGCCGTCCTCGATGAAGCCGTCGACCAGCGCGTCCACCGGCTTGTCCGTGACGTCCAGGTCGGCATACGCCGAGTACAGTTCGCCGTCGGTGTACATGATGCGGCCCGCATGGCGACCCTGGCTGATCTCGACGTAGGTACAGAAATCCCCGCCCAGGCCCAGCACCGGCGCGAACGGCAGGAAGGCCGGGTTGTGGAAGCCCATGCGCGGCGTCAGCAGCGCCAGGTCGAGGTGCGGATCGCCGTTGCCGATGCCGAAAAAGGTGTTCATGTCCGCCAGCGCGGGCGAGACGCCGGCGCGGTGGGCCTGGTCGAATTCGAACCCGAACCGCAGGCCGTTGCTGCGCTTGAGGAAGGCGCGGTAGGCCGCCGAAAAGTGCGTTTTCCAGGCGTCCTCGTAGGCCTGTATCGCGCCTTCGGAGGCGCCGTCGAACGTTTGCAGGATCTTGTCGGAGCGCAACAGCTTGTCTAGCGGGTCCATGGGGATTCCAGTCCTTTCGAGGGAAAGCTCGGGGGCAGGGCAAGCGCGGTCTGGTCAGCATACCCTGCCGCGCCTGTCCTGCCTGTTTCACTTTTTTTCACAAATCCCACACAAAACACGGCGGAACGCGAACGGGCTTGTTCCCTATCATCCCGGGGCGCGCCCGCGGATCACGCGGGCCCGGCCGTCCGGCCGCCGCGCGACCTTGCCCCCGCAGTTTCCCGCTTCCCCGCCGGCTCCGCCACGCGGGCGCGCCCGCCGCGTCGAGCCGTTGGCGGGCGGCCCGAAGGCCATCGATGCTCAAATTTCTCGTTCGCGTTTTCGTCGTGGTTCTGATCAGTCTCGGGGTGGCTTACCAGCTCGTGGACAAAGGCCTGGGCACGCTGTTCCGGCCGATCGTGGAGAACGTCGCCTTCCAGTCGCTGCGCGGCCAGGTCCATGAGCTGCGCCTGCGGCTCGACGACGTTGCGCCGGCGCAGCGCGAGACGGTGCTGCGCGAGCAGGTGCGGCCCTACTACGGTTTGCGGCTGCAGCTGCTGCGCCAGGAAGAAGTGCGGCTGAACGAGGACGAACGCGAGCAGCTGGAGATCCTGGGCTTCGTGATGCGGGACGAGTACAGCACCCATCTGGTGCCGCTGCCGGGCCAGCCCGCCCAGTGGCTCGAGGTGCGTCTGCCGGGCGAGGGTCTGGTCGACACCTTGCTGACCTGGGGCGTCTGGGTGTTCCTGGGGTTCATGATGGCGATGAGCCTGCTGGCGCTGTGGGCGCTGCCGATGTGGCGCGACATGGACGCGCTGCGCAACGCCGCGCTGCGCATGGGCCAGGGCGAATTGAGCATGCGCGTGCACCTGTCGCGTATTTCGGGCATCCGCCACGTCGGCGAGAGTTTCAACACCATGGCCGAGCGGATCGCCGCGTTGGTCGATAACCAGCGCAGCCTGACCAACGCCGTCTCGCACGAGCTGCGCACGCCGCTGGCGCGGCTGTCGTTCGAGGTGGACCAGCTGGACCGCGGCGGCCTGCCGGCCCGCCATGGCCGGGTGCTGCGCGACATGCGCGCGGACATCTCCGAGCTGGAAAGCATGGTGGCGGAACTGCTGGTGTACGCCCGGCTGGAACGGCCCACCGAGGAAACCGTGCAGCTCGAGACGGTGGACACGCGCGACTGGCTGGGCGAGGCGCTGGCGCAGGTGGCGCACCAGGCCGCGGCGCGCAATGTGCGCTGCGTGGTGGCGCCGGACCCGCCGCCGCACGTGCGGCTGAATCCGCGCTACATGAGCCGGGCGCTGCTGAACCTGGTGCAGAACGCGGTGCGCTACGCGCGCGGCCGCATCGACATCGCGTTGACGCAGCGCGCCGAGGGCGGCTTCGAGCTGGTGGTGGACGACGACGGACCGGGGATCGCGGCGGCGGACCGCGAGCGGATCTTCGAACCCTTCATCCGCCTGGATGAAAGCCGCGATCGCGGCACCGGCGGCGCGGGGCTGGGGCTGGCGATCGTGCAGCGGGTGGCGATGAGCCACCGCGGCAGCATCAGCGTGACCGACAGCCCGGCGGGCGGGGCGCGCTTCGTGCTGCGCTGGGCCGCCGACCAGGGGCTGCCGCCGTAGCGCCGGGCACGGTTACGTTTTCACATTGCATTTTCATGCGCAGGGCGAGCAAAAATGGTGTTTCATACGGGGGTTTCCTTTCCCCCTTCATAACGAGAACGCCATGAGACATTTCCTGCCCGCCCTGGGCGCAGCCCTGGTCCTTTCGCTCGGCGCCCACGCCGCCTCGGCGCAGCAGGCGCCCGCCGCCAGCGCCACCGCCAAGCCGTTGCGCGATCCCTTTTTCTGGCTCGGGGAGATCAACAAGGCGACGGCGGTGATCAACACCGACGAAGGGCTGCTGGACAAGTCCATGGCGCCCCGGCTGGCCGCGGGCGTGGCGAAGGTGATCAACGACGGCAATCAGCCCGGCGCCAAGCGCCCGGCCAGCGTCATCACCTTCGAGCCGCTGCTGATCAAGGCCGCGGGCGAGGACGTGACGCTGCTGCACGCCGGCCGTTCCAGCCAGGACATGCATGCCACCTACCGCAGCGCCATCCTGCGCGACAAGCTGCTGGAGCTGGCGGACCAGTTGAACGCCACCTCCGGCACGCTGGTGGAGCTGGCGGCCAAGCACGCCGGCACCATCGTGCCCAACTACACCAACGGCGTCGCGGCCCAGCCCAACAGCTATGGCCACTATCTGCTGGGCCAAGCGGCCGGGCTGGAGCGTGATGCCCAGCGCATCCGCGAAGCCTACGCGCGCATCGACCGCTCGCCGATGGGCACGACGGTGTTGAACGGCACCAGCTGGCCGCTGGACCGCAAGCGCATGGCGCAGTACCTGGGCTTCACGGCGCTGGTGGACAACGCCTATGACGCTTCGCAGATCTCGTCGATGGACCAGCCGGTGGAGGTGGCGTCGATCGTCACCAGCATCGCGCTGCGCACCGGCAACTTCGTCGAGGACGTGATGACGCAGTACGCGCAATCGCGGCCGTGGATCCTGCTGGAGGAGGGCGGCGGCAATACCTACGTGTCCAGCGCCATGCCGCAAAAGCGCAACCCCGGCCTGCTCAACGATACGCGCAGCGACGCCTCGACGGCGGTGACGCTGGCCATGGGGCCGGTGATCCAGACGCACAACATCACGCCGGGCATGAGCGATCCGAAGGACGTCAAGCAGAACTCGGCCATGGTCGATGCCGGCATCTCCGCGCTCAAGCGCTGGGACCGCGTGCTCAAGGCCATGGTGATCAGCCCGGACCGCGCGCTGGAGGAACTGAACAGCGACTGGACCGCCTCGCAGGAACTGGCCGACGTGCTGATGCGCAAGTACAAGCTGCCGTTCCGCGATGGCCATCATTTCGCCTCCGAGGTCGTGAGCTACGCCAAGACCAACAACATCAAGCCGCTGGATTTCCCGTATGACCAGGCGCGCCGCATCTACGCCGAAGCCATGAAGGGCTCGAAGTATCCGAACGAGCTGCCGATGAGCGAGGCCGAGTTCCGCTCGACGCTGGACCCCGTGGCCATCGTCAAGAACCGCGCCACCAGCGGCGGTCCGCAGCCGGCCGAGATGGACCGCATGATCAAGGAAGCGCGCGAGCAGTTGGCCGCGCAGGACAAGTGGATCGCGGCCCGCCGCGCCCACATCGCCGATTCGCTGGCCAGTCTGGACAAGGCGTTCGACGCGCTGGTGGCCAGCGCGCCGAAGGACAAGGGCCAGTAAGCGGGGCGCCCGGCATCCCGCGATGCCGGGCGGCGGGGCCGGCGCGCCGCGCCGGCCCGTGTCAGCGGCACGCCATCGAGTAGCCGCAGCGGATCTGGTCGGGCAGGTCGCGGCCCTGGGCCGGATCGACCGCGTCGGCCGGCGCGTCCCAGGCAATCAACTGCGCCACGTCGTTGTTGCCCACCGGCCGGGCGTAGATCCACAGCCGGTCTCCCTTCCATGAGAACGCCAGCGCGCTGACGCTGTAGTCCTTGGGCGCGCGCAGGTTGGCCAGCAGCCTGCCCTGCGCCATGTCGATCACCACCACCGTGTTGTCGGCGCCGCTGACGGCGAGCAGGCGGCCGCGGGCGCTGCGCGCGGCGGCCGAGGTGTAGTAGACGGCAGGCGTCTCGAGGTCGAAGCGGACTTGTCCCGTGCCCAGGTCGACGGCGCGCAGGCGCCGGCCGTCAGGCGTTTCCGCCACGGCCAGGGCCCAGTTGCCCGGCCGGCTGCCGAACAGCAGCTTGGGCGTGGCGGTGCGGACGCTGGCGACCACGCGCGCGGTGGCCGGATCGATGCCATAGCCGCCGCGGTCGCCGCCCCAGAACAGGCCGTCGCCGAACTGGATCGCATCGCTGGGGACCCAGGGCAGGGCATTTTCGAGCGTGTCGCTGGCCTCGCGGCGCAGCGAGGCGTCCCAGTGCCGCTGGCGCCAGCGGCCTTGGGGCGTCATGGTGTAGAGGTCGTCGCCCACGCGCAGCGCCACGCCGCCGGCGGCGGGCAGAGTCCAGTCGTCAATGCGCCATTGCGGCAGCTGCGGGTCCAGCGCGTGGACGGCGGCGCGGCGCTGGCCGGGGCGCCACGCCAGCAGCGTGCGGCCGCCATCGTCCTCGCGCAGGCCCAGCGCCCAGACCTGGCCGTCGGCGGCGATCTTGAGCGCGCGCGCCAGGCCGAAGCCGGCGGTGTCTTCACGCGTGATGGCCGCATCCGCGCCCTGGCGCGGCCCATTGGCCGCGGGCGTGGCGCCCGCGCGCGGCACGAAGCGCTGGGTGGCGCCGCCGGAGGCCAGCAGGCTGCCGTCGGGCAGCGCCAGCAGGCGCCATTCGTCGTTGTCGTAGCGCCGCAGGTCGGCCTCGTCGGCCGGCAGGCGGATGCCGGACACCGGCGTCTCGGGCAGCGTGGCCTGCGCGGGGGCGGGGCCAACCGGCTGCGTGGCCGTGGCGCGGCCGCGCGCGTAGGCGTCGAAATAGGCCTGCATCAAGCGGTCGGCGTCGGCCTCCGGCAGGGCCTGCAAGCGCCGGGCCAGGCCGTCCAGGTAGCTGTCGAGCGCCGGGTCGGCGTGGTCGACGCTCTGGCTGTTGTATTCGAAATGCGGATCGGGAAAGCAGGTCACGCCGACCATGCAGCGGGTCAGGCGGAAATGGCGCGTGATGGTGGTGTCGGTGCCGCCGTGCCAGACCAGCGTCAGCGCCTCGCGGCCGGTCAGGCCCGACAGATCCATGACCGTGCCGTAGTCGGATTGGGTGCGGCGGGACTTGCCGCGTTCGCGCTGGAACGACCAGCGCGCCACCGGTTGCGAGAAGAACGGCAGTGACTTGATCTGTTCGGGGGCGTAGTCGGGCTGGCGGGCGATGGCCGCGCGGAAGGCGTCGTGCTCGTCGCGGTTGATGGCGCCGGCCGCCAGCGCCTTGGCCAGGACCGGGTCGGCGGCCTGGTTGGCCTGCTGGTCCAGCGCCTGTTTCAGCGCGGGCTGATGGCGGGCGCCGATCTCGGCCCAGTAGAACTCCATGGATGACAGCGGTCCGCTGTCGTCGCGGCCGCGGAACCCGCCCAGGTCCTTGCCGGCCAGGCCTTGTTCGATGTCGGCCTTGACCTGGGCATAGGGGTGGGGGATCAGGTAGTAGCGGCCCTGCGCGTAGGTGGCGCCGGGCAGCGGCTGCATCAGGATCGGGGCGGCTGCCGCGCTGGCGGACAGCAGCAGGGCCGCGAGGGCCAGGACGCGCTGGAATCGGCGTGGGGCGCCGGGGTGTGCCATGGACGGTTCCGTCGATAAGGGAATGGGCTGCGGCAGAGAATACCGCAGCCCGCGCCCGTCGGCGGCGGCCGCCTCAGAACCCGGTGGGCGGCACGTGCACGCGGCCTTCCATCAGCACGCGCGCGCTGCGGCTCATGATGGCCTTGGTGACGGTCCATTCGCCGTCGATCTGCTGCGCCTCGGCGCCGACGCGCAGCGTGCCCGAGGGATGGCCGAAGTTGACCTGGTCGCGCTGGCCGCCGCCGGCCGCCAGATTGACCAGCGTGCCGGGAACCGCCGCGGCGGTGGCGATGGCGACCGAGGCGGTGCCCATCATGGCGTGGTGCAGCTTGCCCATGGACAGGGCGCGCACCAGCACGTCGATGTCGCCGGCGCCGATCTGCTTGCCGCTGGAGGCGGTGTAGGCCCTGGGGCGGGCCACGAAGGCCACCTTGGGCGTGTGCTGGCGCGCGGCCGCCTCTTCCAGTTTCTGGATCAGGCCCATGCGCAGCGCGCCGTGGGCGCGGATGGTCTCGAAGCGCGCCAGCGCGGCGGCGTCGCCGTTGATGTCGTCCTGCAGCTCGGCGCCGGTGTAGCCCAGGGCCTCGGCGTCCAGGAAGATGGTGGGGATGCCGGAGTTGATCATGGTGGCCTTGAAGGTGCCCACGCCGGGCACTTCCAGGTCGTCCACCAGGTTGCCGGTGGGGAACATCGAGCCGCCGTCGCCTTCCTCGGCCGGGTTCATGAATTCCAGCTGCAGTTCGGCGGCCGGGAAGGTCACGCCGTCCAGTTCGAAGTCGCCGGTTTCCTGCACCGCGCCGTCGGTGATCGGCACGTGGGCGATGATGGTCTTCTGGATGTTGGCCTGCCAGATGCGCACCACGGCGATGCCGTTGCGCGGCACGCGGGCCGGGTCGATCAGGCCATTGGTGATGGCGAAGGGGCCGACGGCGGCCGACAGGTTGCCGCAGTTGCCGCTCCAGTCGACGAAGGCCTGGTCGATCGAGACCTGGCCGAACAGGTAATCGACGTCATGTTCCGCGCGGCTGCTCTTGCCGACGATGACGGTCTTGCTGGTGCTGGAGGTGGCCGCGCCCATGCCGTCGATCTGCTTGCCGTAGGGGTCGGGGCTGCCGATGACGCGCATCAGCAGCGCGTCGCGCGCCGGGCCCGGCACGCGGGCGGATTCGGGCAGGTCGTCGAGCTTGAAGAACACGCCTTTGCTGGTGCCGCCGCGCATGTAGGTGGCGGGAATCTTGATCTGGGGGGCATGGGCCATGGGGCAGTCCTGATGTCTTGGGTGGAGAAGGCGGGCGCCGCGGCGCCCGCCATGCGGTGGGATGTCAGCCGGCCTTCTTGGCCGAACCGGCGGCCGATTCGGCTTCCAGGAAGTCCTGCGCGAAGCGTTGCAGCACGCCGCCGGCTTCGTAGATCGACACTTCCTCGGCGGTGTCGAGGCGACAGGTCATCGGCACTTCCAGCGTCTCGCCGTTGCGGCGGTGGATCACCAGCGTCAGGTCGGCGCGCGGCTTGCGCTCGCCCGCCACGTCGTAGCTCTCGGTGCCGTCCAGGCCCAGCGTCTTGCGGTTCACGCCCGACTTGAATTCCAGCGGCAGCACGCCCATGCCGATCAGGTTGGTGCGGTGGATGCGCTCGAAGCCTTCGGCGGCGATGGCCTCGACGCCAGCCAGGCGCACGCCCTTGGCGGCCCAGTCGCGCGACGAGCCCTGGCCGTAGTCGGCGCCGGCCACGATGATCAGCGGCTGCTTGCGGTCCATGTAGGTCTCGATCGCTTCCCACATGCGCATCTCCTTGCCTTCCGGTTCCACGCGGGCCAGCGAGCCCTGCTTGACCGTGCCGTCGGCGTTCCTGACCATCTCGTTGAACAGCTTGGGATTGGCGAAGGTGGCGCGCTGCGCGGTCAGGTGGTCGCCGCGGTGGGTGGCGTAGGAGTTGAAGTCCTCTTCCGGCAGGCCCATCTTGTGCAGGTATTCGCCGGCGGCGCTGTCCATCAGGATGGCGTTGGACGGCGACAGGTGGTCGGTGGTGATGTTGTCGCCCAGCACGGCCAGCGGCAGCATGCCGCGCAGCGTGCGTTCGCCGGCCAGCGCGCCTTCCCAGTACGGCGGGCGGCGGATGTAGGTGCTCTGCGGGCGCCACGCGTACAGCGGGTCGACCGTGGCGTCGCGCTCGTTGCGCAGGCCGAACATGGGCGCGTAGACCTTGCGGAACTGTTCCGGCTTGACGGCCGCCTTGACCATGGCGTCGATCTCTTCGTCGCTCGGCCAGATGTCCTTCAGGCGGATCTCGCGGCCATCGGCGCCGGTGCCCAGCACGTCGCGTTCGATGTCGAAGCGGATGGTGCCGGCGATGGCGTAGGCCACCACCAGCGGCGGCGAGGCCAGGAAGGCCTGCTTGGCGTAGGGGTGGATGCGGCCGTCGAAGTTGCGGTTGCCGGACAGCACGGCGGTGGCGTACAGATCGCGGTCGATGATCTCCTGCTGGATCACGGGATCGAGCGCGCCCGACATGCCGTTGCACGTGGTACAGGCAAACGCCACGACGCCGAAGCCGAGTTTTTCCAGGTCCTCGGTCAGGCCGGCTTCGTCCAGGTACAGGGCCACGGCCTTGGAGCCGGGCGCCAGCGAACTCTTGACCCACGGCTTGCGCGTCAGACCGGCGCGGTTGGCGTTGCGCGCCAGCAGGCCGGCGGCGATGACGTTGCGCGGATTGCTGGTGTTGGTGCAGCTGGTGATGGCGGCGATGATGACGGCGCCGTCGGGCATCAGGCCCGGCTGGTTCTCGACGGTGCCGGCGATGCCGCGTTCGGCCAGGTCGGCCACCGGCAGGCGGCGGTGCGGGTTGGACGGGCCGGCCAGGGTGCGCACCACGGTCGACAGGTCGAAGCGCAGCACGCGCTCGTATTCGGCGGTCTTGAGGCTGTCGGCCCACAGGCCGGCGGTCCTGGCGTAGTTTTCCACCAGCGCGATCTGTTCGTCCTCGCGGCCGGTCAGGCGCAGGTAGTCGATGGTCTGCTGGTCGATGGCGAACATCGCGGCGGTGGCGCCGTACTCGGGCGCCATGTTCGAGATGGTGGCGCGGTCGCCCAGTGTCAGGCTGGCCGCGCCTTCGCCGTAGAACTCCAGATAGGCGCCGACCACCTTTTCCTTGCGCAGGAATTCGGTCAGCGTCAGCACCACGTCGGTGGCGGTGATGCCGGGGCCGGCGCGGCCGGTCAGTTCGACGCCGACGATGTCGGGCAGGCGCATCCACGAGGCGCGGCCCAGCATCACGTTCTCGGCTTCCAGGCCGCCCACGCCGATGGCGATCACGCCCAGCGCGTCCACGTGCGGGGTGTGGCTGTCGGTGCCGACCAGCGTGTCGGGGAAGGCCACGCCGTCCTGCGTGTAGATCACCGGCGACATCCGCTCCAGGTTGATCTGGTGCATGATGCCGTTGCCCGGGGGCACCACTTCGATGTTGCGGAAGGCCTGCTTGGTCCAGTCGATGAAGTGGAAGCGGTCTTCGTTGCGGCGGTCTTCCACCGCGCGGTTCTTGGCGAAGGCGTCGGGGTCGTTGCCGCCGTATTCCACGGCCAGCGAGTGGTCGACGATCAACTGCACCGGCACCACCGGGTTGACCTTGGCGGGGTCGCCGCCCTTGTCGGCGATGGCGTCGCGCAGGCCGGCCAGGTCGACCAGCGCGGTCTGGCCGAGGATGTCATGACAGACCACGCGGGCCGGATACCACGGGAAGTCCAGGTCGCGGCGGCGTTCGATCAGCTGCTTGAGCGCGTCGGTCAGCAGCGCCGGATCGCAGCGGCGCACCAGGTTCTCGGCGTGCACGCGCGAGGTGTAGGGCAGGCGGTCGTAGGCGCCGGGGGCGATGGCGTCCACGGCGGCGCGCGCGTCGAAATAGTCCAGGCGGGTGCCTTGCAGGGGCTTGCGATAGGATTTGTTCATGCCTCGGTGCGCTTCAGGTTGCCCTGAGCGATCTGTTTTTCAATGTTGAGACGGGATGCGCGGATGTGGCGGCGCATCAGGAGTTCAGCCAGCTCGCCATCGCGGTCGGCGATGGCGTCGAGAATGCGGTGATGCTCGGCATACGACTGCCGCGGGCGGTTGGGAGTGGTCGAGTACTGGATACGGTACATCCGCGCCAGCTGGTAGAGCTCGTCGCACAGCATGCGGAACAGCATCTGGTTGCCGCTGCCCTTGACGATGCGGTAGTGGAAATCGTAGTCGCCCTCCTGCTGGTAATAGCCGGTGCCGGCCTGGAAGGCCTCGTCCTTTTCGTGGGCGTGCAGCACTTGGCGCACCTGCTCGACTTCGGCCGGCGCCATGCGCTCGGCCGCCAGGCGGCAGGCCATGCCTTCGAGCGATTCGCGGATTTCGTAGAGTTCGGCCAGTTCCTGCGGGCTGAGCGAGACCACGCGGGCGCCGGCGTGCGGCACGCGCACCAGCAGCTTCTGGCCTTCGAGCCGGTGCAGGGCCTCGCGCAGCGGGCCGCGGCTGACGCCGTGGATGCGCGCCAGTTCGGGTTCGGAAATCTTGCTGCCCGGGGCGATCTCGCCTTTGACGATGGCGGACTGGATCTTGCGGAAGATGTGTTCCGCCAGGGTCTCGCTATCGCCCGATGCGGCGCCGGGAAGCGTCAGCACTTTGCTCATTGTGTCAACAATCCAGGGATTTTCAGGGTGAAAACCCGTTCTAAATCGCCATGGGGCGATTGATTGTCAACAATTTACCTTCCGTCTGATCTTGGTGCAAGCACTGTTGGCGGGCTTTGCGTGACAAACGTAATGTTATTACATATCATTTACGTCGGCCCGCGCCGCGCGGGTCGGTTTTTCTTTCGATCCTTGCCGGAGTGCCGCATGAAAGTCCTTTCCTCCCTTAAAGACGCCAAGACCCGCCACCGGGACTGCCAGGTGGTCAAGCGCCGCGGGCGCATCTATGTGATCTGCAAATCCAATCCGCGCTTCAAGGCGCGCCAGGGCGGGGCCAAGAACAAATAGGCGCGCGCCGTGGAACCGAAAGTGCTTGAAGTCGCCGTGGTCGGCGCCGGGCCGGCCGGCATCGGCATGGCCGTGGCGCTGCGCCGCCATGGCGTGAACCGGCTGGCGGTGATCGACCGGCATCAGGTGGGGGCCTCGTTCCTGTCCTGGCCGCAGGAGACGCGTTTCATCACGCCGTCGTTCTACAGCAATCCGTTCGGCCTGGCCGACCTGAACGCCGTGACCGAGACCAGCTCGCCGGCGCTGACGGCCGGCATGGAGCACCTGGACGGCCCGCGTTACGCGCAATACCTGGCGCGGGTGGCGCAGGCGCATGACCTGCCGCTGGCGCTGGACTGCGAGGTCTCGGCGCTGACGCGCGGCGCGCGCGGCGAATTCCAGCTGCAGACCTCCAGGGGCGCCGCGCTGGCGCGGGCGGTGATCTGGGCCACGGGCGAATACCAGTACCCCGATCTGCGGCCGTTCGCCGGCGCGGCGGACTGCCTGCATTACGCGCAGGTCGATAGCTGGTCGGCCTTCGAGGCCGGTGAATACCTGGTGATCGGCGGCTATGAAAGCGGCGTGGACGCGGCGGTGAACCTGGTGGCGCGCGGCGCGCGGGTGCAGCTGCTGGCGCGCAAATCGACCTGGGACCCCGCCAGTGCGCACGACCCCAGTCTGTCACTGTCGCCCTACAGCCGCCAGCGGCTCTACCAGGCGCTGGACAGCGGCCGGCTGGAGATCGCCTTCGGCGTCAATGTGCTGGAAGTGCGCCGGCTGGCGGCGGGGTTCAGCGTGCACGCAGAAGACGGCCGGGTCTTCGCCACTGCGAACGCGCCGATCCTGGGCACCGGCTTCCTGCGCGGCGGCGGCGCGCAATTGATCCGCCCGTGCTTCGACTGGACGCCCGACGGCCGGCCGGTGCTGAGCGCGCACGATGAATCGACCCTGATGCCGGGCCTGTTCCTGGCCGGGCCGCAGGTGCGCCAGGACCGGCGCATCTATTGCTTCATCTACAAATTCCGCCAACGCTTCGACAGCGTGGCGCGCATGGTCGCGCAGCACCTGGGCCTGCCGCCGCTGGAGGCCGAGCGGGCCGCCGGCGCCTGGGGCCCATTCGGCAACGCCGATTGCTGCGACGAGGCCTGCGAATGCTGACGGCGGCGGGTGGACGCGATGCGGCCCGACGCCATTGAATCGACCGAGGCCGTGGTGGTGCTGGCCGGCCTGGAGAACGCCGGCAAGTCGGCGCTGTTCCGCGGCCTGACGGGCCAGGCGGTCGGCGACGAAAGCAACGTGGCCGGGTCCACCGTGGCCTGCCGCGAAGCCGCGCTCGATGGCGCCGCGATGCGCGTTGTGGATACGCCCGGCGTGCGCCTGCGCGGCGACAGCGCCGCCACGCGGCTGGCCCTGGCGCGGATGGCGCCGGCCGCCGTGGTGGCGGTGGTGATGCGCGCCACCGATGCGCCCGACCTGATGCGCGAGGTGCTGGCCGCGTTGCATGGCGCGCACCGGATCTGCGTGGTGTTGACGTTCGCGGACAAGTGCGATGACGCGCCGGCGCTGGCGGCGCGCTGCGGCGCGGCGCTGGGCGTGCCGGTGGCCATCATCAATGCGCGCGCGCCGGCGCCGCGGGAATTGGCGGCGGTGCGCCATGCCCTGGCCGGCGCGGTGGCCTTGCCCGCGCTGCCGGCCAGGCCCGTGCTGTGGCACGCGTCGCTCGCGCGCCGGCCGCAGCGCACGCCGTTCGAGCACGCCGGATTGGGCCCCTGGTGGGCGCTGCTGGCGTTGCTGTCGAGTTTCGCGCTGCCGGTGTACCTGGCCTACGGCCTGTCGGGCTGGTTGCAGCCGCTGGCGGACGCGGCGCTCGTCGAACCCTTGACGCGCGCCCTGGCCGGCGCGCCGCCTGCATTGCAGACCCTGCTGGTGGGCGGCTACGGCGTCGTCAGCCTGGGGCTGTATTCGTTCATCTGGGCCTTTCCGGTGGTGGCGCTGATCGGCCTGGCGATGGCGCTGACCGAGGAAAGCGGCCTGAAGGACCGCATGACCGCGGCGCTCGATCCCGCGCTCAGGCATATCGGCCTGAGCGGGCGCGACCTGGTGCCGGTGCTGTCGGGCTTCGGCTGCAATGTGGTGGCGACGTTCCAGAGCCGGGCCTGCTCGGCCTGCACGCGGCGCGCCTGCGTCAGTCTGATCGCGTTCGGCTCGGCCTGCAGCTACCAGATCGGCGCGACGTTATCGGTGTTCGGCGCGGCGGGACGGATGGGGTTGTTCGTGCCCTATCTGTTGCTGCTGTTCCTGGTGGGGGCGGCGCACACGCGGTTGTGGCATGGCGCCTTGCCGGCCGAGGCCGCCGCGCCGCTACCGGGCAAGGCGTATCTGCAATGGCCCTCGTGGCGCGGCGTGACATGGCGCCTGCGCGCGGTGGTGGCGCAGTTCCTGAAACAGGCAATGCCGGTGTTCCTGCTGATCTGCGTGGCGGCCTCGCTGCTGGACGGACTGGGCGCGTTGCAGGCGCTGGCGTCGCTGCTGCGCGCGCCGATGGCCGCGCTGGGCCTGCCGGCGGACGCGGCGACAGGCGTGGTGTTCTCGATCCTGCGCAAGGATGGCCTGCTGGCGTTGAACCAGGGCCAGGGCGCGCTGCTGGCTCGGCTGGATGCGGCGCAGATGTTCGTGCTGGTGTGGCTGGCGTCGACCTGTTCGGCCTGCCTGGTGACGCTATGGACGGTTGGGCGCGAATTGGGCGCGCGCCACGCCTGGGGCCTGGCCGGGCGCCAGGCCGTGACCTCGCTGGTCTCGGCCTGGCTGCTGGCGCAGGCATTGACCTGATTGCCCGGAGAAACGGAAATGATCCCTGAAACGTACGCGCATTGGCAGCGCGTGCAACGCTGGTTCAAGCTGGCGAACGATCCGGCGGCCGCGTCGGGCGCGGCCGCCAGGCAGGGCGCTCAGGGGCCGGTGTCCGGATAGTTCGGGCCGGCGTCGTGGAAGCCGCCGCTGCTGTAGGGGTTGACCGCGCCCGGATGTGGCGGGCCGCCGGGACCCAGGGAGGAACAGCCGCCCAGTATCAGCAGGGCGGCCAGCAGGGCGAGTGTGCGTGTGGCGGTGGCTTGCATGGCGATCTCCGGCGGCTGCCCCTCGGCGGCCGCATACAGCATATGGGTGTGGATCCAGTTTACGCCTGGCGCGGCCCGCCGGCATCGTCCGCCGGGCGGGTCGGCGTCAGCGTCGCGGCACGATGCCGTGGGCGGCCATCAGGGTCAGGTTGCCGCCCAGGCGGGGATCGTCGAAGGGGCCGGCGGCATGCAGGGCGCTGAAGGCCGGCGTGTTGGGCGCGTGCAGGCGGTAGAACTCGATCCAGCCGCTGAAGCCATGCGGCTTGCCGTCCTGCTGCGCCACGCCGGCGTGGCGGGCGAACCAGGCGCTGTCGAGGTAGCCCTTGGCCACGCGCCGCGCCAGCCGGCCCAGGGCGCCTTCGCGGTAGGCATACCAGTCCTGGCCGCTTTCATCGGCGAGCTGCGCCATCATCACCAGCGGCGCGGCGGCGTAGTCGTGATAGTGCAGCGCGCGGGCGCCGCGCGCCATTTCCATGGGCAGGCTGCCGTCGGCCTGGATGTCGTCGACGCCTTTCCGGTAGATCGCCTGCGCGCCGCGGCGCAGGCCGGCGTCGTCGTTGGCGATGGCGGTGGCCAGGATGCCGACGCCGGTCCAGTAGTAATGGTTGTTGCGCTGGTGCCGGGGGTCTTCCCAGTAGGCCAGGTTGGCGCGCGACAGCTGTTCGAGCCAGGGCCCGATGAGGCCGCGTTGCGCCGGCGTGGCCAGCGGCAGCGTCTTCAGATAGGCCAGGGCGGCGGCGCCATGGGTCCATTGGCGCAGGTAGTCGGCCTGGTCGTTGTTGCCGTGGATCATGCGGCCGAGCATGGCGCCGTCCTTGGCCCAGGATGCCAGCCACGTCAGCGCGCATTGGCCGGCGGCGGCGTCGCCGTGGGCCAGGTAGGCGTCGGAAAGGTCGGCGACGCGGCGGGCGTAGTCGTTCAGCGGCCGGGTCTGGGCCTGGTTGCGGGCCTGCAGCGCGGGGTCGATCTGCGAGTGGGCGGCGTCGGTGTAGTAGCCGGTGCCTTCCAGGTCGCGCGGGCCGGGCGGCGGCGCTTCGCACGGCTGCGGCGCGGCCAGCGCCTGGGCGCCCAGCAGGATCAGCGGCAGGCATGCGGCGTAGCGCCAGCGCGCGGCGGCGGGCCGGGCGCCGCCACGGAAGGGGGAGGAAAGAGAACGCATCGCGGGTGCCTTTGCCCGGTCGGGCCGATTGCCGTTCACCCGCCTGCCGGGGGGCGGTGGCGACCGCCGGCCTGCCGAAGGGCGTGGTGTGGTGAATCGACCGCGCGCCGGGCGGAAAGTTGCACGGCGCGCCGCGTGTCGGTCGGGCTTCAGGCGGACGTCAGGCGGGACGGCGCACGCGCGCCTGCTCGACGCACCACGCCAGCCGGGGATCGCCGGCGGCCATGATGTCGGCTTCCACGTCCAGGCGCAGGCGCGGCAGCAGCCGGCCCAGCAGTTGTTCACAGTCGCGCCGCAGATAGCTGGGCTCGCCGGTGAGGCGGCCGATGACGCGCAGCAGGGCGGCGTCGCGCGCCAGCACCAGCAGCCGATAGCGGCCGCCGGCGGCGGGGCGCAGCAGCCAGGCGCCGGTGGCGATGCGCAGCAGCGGATCGAGCGTGTCGGCCAGCTTGCCGAGCTCGGCGGGCGACAGGTCGTGCGGATCGTAGCCGTCCGCCGCGTTCGCGCGCGCGGGCGATCGTTGCAGGGCGTCGGCCTGGCGGCGGTAATCCTCGGCCCGTGCGCGGTCGCCCTCGCGCAGGGCCGCCAGGCTGAGCTGGCGCAGGCTGGGCAGCTGTTCCGGGCCGGGCGGGTCCGCGGCGCGGCGCCAGAGGTCCGCGGCTTCCTGCGGGCGTCCCTCGCGCAGGCGGCAGCGCGCCAGCTGGGCCAGCAGGGCGGGATGGCCGGGCGCATGCCGCAGGCCGTCCTCGGCCAGCGCGGCGGCGCCCGCGATGTCGTCGTCCAGGGTGTCCCGCAGCCAGGCGCAGCGCGCGGTTTCATCGGCCGACAAGGCGCGGATGCGGCGTTTGCGCAGCAAGTCATGGTACTGGGCGGTGAGCGCTTCGCGCTCCTGGCGCGCCTGCGCGGCCTCGTCGGCCGATTGCGCCGCGCAGCGCTCGTCCAGCCGGGCGGCCAGGGCCGCACGTTGCGCGGGCAACCAGGCCTGGGCCGCGTTGGGGGCGGCGCGGCGCCACGGCAACGGCCGGTCCGGATCGGCCGCCAGCGCGGCCAGGCGATCCGCCAGCGACGGGTGAGTATCGCCGTCGCCGGTCGTGGCGCAGAGGGCGGCGTGCAGCCAGACGCGGGCCTCGGCTTCGTCGGC
>NZ_CADIJR010000009.1 GCF_902859645.1 Achromobacter insuavis
CCAGGTCGATCGGGGCCGCCGCGCCGCGCCGGCCGACCAGGCCGACCGCGCGCAGGCCGGCGTCCGCCGTGGCGTTGGCGCTGTCCGTCCCGGCGCTGTCCGCCGCGGCGCCAGCGAGGGCGGCGAAGGGCGGCTCAACGGGCCGCATGCGGGCCGTCCGGGCCGTTCAGGCCGGGCACCGACGACAGTTCGCCGGGCGGGATGTTGGGCAGCTTGTGGGCGATGCCCTTGTGGCAGTCGATGCAAGTCTTGCTCTTGTCGGCCAGGTAGGTCGAGTGCATGTTCTGCGCGCGCACGCTCTGGCGCGTGAAATCCATGTAGTCGTAGTTGTGGCAGTTGCGGCATTCCAGCGAATCGTTGGCCTTGAAGCGGGCCCATTCATGCCTGGCCAGTTCCAGCCGCTTGTCGACGAACTTCTCGCGCGTGTCGATGGTGCCGAAGATCTTGCCCCAGACCTCCTTGGAGGCCTGCATCTTGCGGGCGATCTTGTCGGTCCAGTTGTGCGGCACGTGGCAGTCCGAGCACAGCGCGCGCACGCCGGAACGGTTGGTGAAGTGGATGGTGCCTTTCAGTTCGGCGTAGACGTTGTCGCGCATCTCGTGGCAGCCGGTGCAGAACTTCTCGGTGTTGGTGAACTCCATGGCGGTGTTGAAGGCGCCCCAGAACAGGATGCCGCCGATGAAGCCGCCCACCGTCAGGAAACCCAGGCTGAAGTGCACGCTGGGCCGGCGGATGATGTTCCAGTAGCGCTTGATGAGTTTGACCATGGCGGTTCCCCGTGCCTTACTTCTTGTCGGCCGCCGGGGCGGAGAGGCGCTTGAGGATCACGTCGATGTCCTGGTAGGTGTTGGACACCAGCGGCTTGGCCTCGGCCTGCGGCACATGGCATTGCACGCAGAAATAGCGCCGTGGCGAGACCTCGGCCAGCACGTTGCTGTCGCGGTCCATGTAGTGGGTCACGCTCAGCGGCGGCGCCTGGGTCTCCTCGGTGTTGACGCGGGCGTGGCAGGCCAGGCAGCGGTTGAAGTTCTTGTCGATCTGGTAGCCGTCGATGCTGTGCGGGATGGTGGGCGGCTGCATCGAATAGGTGCGCATCCGCTTGATGTCCTTGTTCTCGATCGGACTGATCAGCGGCGGGTCGGTCTCGTCGGCGATGGGCGTGGGGCCGCGCATCGGGTCCTGCACCTCGAACGGCGGCGCGGCCCAGGCCGCGATGCTACAGGCTGCGCACAATACGAAAGCGAGAGCGCGTCGGTTCATGGCTGTCTCCGGTGCGCGCGTCAGACCTTGACGATCTTGACCGCGCACTTCTTGAAGTCGGTCTGGAACGAGATCGGGTCGGTGGCGTCCAGCGTGACCTTGTTGATCAGCTGGCCGGCATCGAACCACGGCACGAACACCAGCCCGCGCGGCGGCTTGTCGCGCCCGCGGGTCTCCAGCCGGGTGCGCATCCTGCCGCGCCGCGAGATGATCTCGACCTCGACCCCGCGCCGCAGGCCCATGGCCTGCGCGTCATCGGGGTGCATGAAACAGACCGCGTTGGGAAAGGCCCGGTACAGCTCCGGCACCCGCCGCGTCATGGAGCCGGAATGCCAGTGCTCCAGAATCCGTCCGGTCGACAGCCAGAACGGATACTCCTGGTCCGGCGACTCCGGCGGCGGCTCGTAGGGCAGGGCGTAGATGATGGCGCGGCCGTCCGGGTTGCCGTAGAACTCGAAGCCGGCGCCCGGCTTCACGTACGGGTCGCTGCCTTCGCGATAGCGCCACAGCGTTTCCTTGCCCTTGACCACCGGCCAGCGCAGGCCGCGCACCTCGTGATAGGTGTCGAACGGCGCCAGGTCATGGCCGTGGCCGCGGCCGAACTCGGCGTACTCCTCGAACAGGCCCTTCTGCGCATAGAAGCCGAAGGCCTCGGCCTCCTGGTTGGCGTAGTCCTTGTCGCGGTCGGTATTCGGATAGCGGTTGACCTTGCCGTTGGCGAACAGCACGTCGAACAGGGTCTTGCCGCGGTACTCGGGCTTCTTGGCCAGGAGGTCGGCCGGCCACACTTCCTCGACCTTGAAGCGCTTGGAGAACTCCATCAGCTGCCACAGGTCCGAGCGCGCCTGGCCCGGCGCGTTGACCAGTTGGTGCCAGAACTGCGTGCGGCGCTCGGCGTTGCCGTAGGCGCCTTCCTTCTCCACCCACATCGCCGCCGGCAGGATCAGGTCGGCCGAGATGGTGGTGACGGTCGGGTAGGCGTCGGACACGACGATGAAGTTGTCCGGATTGCGGTAGCCCGGCAGCCCCTCGTTCATCAGGTTGGCGGCCGCCTGCATGTTGTTGTTGACCATCACCCAGTAGGCGTTGATCTTGCCGTCTTTCAGCATGCGGTTCTGCAGCACCGCGTGCGCGCCGACCTTCTCGGGGATGGTGCCGGCCGGCAGTTGCCAGATGTCCTCGGCGTGGGCGCGGTGCTTGGGATTGGTCACCACCAGGTCGGCCGGCAGCCGGTGCGAGAACGTGCCGACTTCGCGCGCCGTGCCACAGGCCGAGGGCTGCCCGGTCAGCGAGAACGGGCTGTTGCCCGGCGTCGAGATCTTGCCCGTCAGCAGGTGGATGTTGTAGACCATGTTGTTGGCCCACACCCCGCGCGTGTGCTGGTTGAAGCCCATGGTCCAGAACGAGGTCACCCGCAGCTTGGGGTCGGCGTACAGCTCGGCCAGGTCTTCCAGCTGTTTCTTCGGCACGCCCGTCAGCTTGGCGGTGTAGTCCAGGTCGTAGCGCGACACGAACCTGGCGAATTCGTCGAACGTCATCGGCTTGGAGCCGCCGGCATCGCCGGCGTTCTTGGCCGCCTTCTGCAGCGGATGGTCGGGCCGCAGGCCATAGCCGATGTCGGTGTTGCCCTCGCGGAACACCGTGTGCTTGTCGACGAACTCGCGGTTCACGCGCTTGGTCTGGATGATGTGGTTGGCGATGTAGTTCAGGATCGCCAGGTCGGTCTGCGGCGTGAAGGTCAGCGTCAGGTCGGCCAGCTCGTACGAGCGGTGCTCGAAGGTCGACAGCACCGCCACCTTCGTTTTGGGCGCCGACAGGCGCCGGTCGGTGACGCGGGTCCACAGGATCGGATGCATCTCCGCCATGTTCGAGCCCCACAGCACGAACACGTCGGCGTTCTCGATGTCGTCATAACAGCCCATCGGCTCATCGGCGCCGAAAGTGCGCATGAACCCCACCGCCGCCGACGCCATGCAGTGGCGCGCGTTCGGATCCAGGTTGTTGGAGCGGAACCCCGCCTTCATCAGCTTGAGCGCGGCGTAGCCTTCCCACACCGTCCACTGGCCCGAGCCGAACATGCCGACCGCCTCCGGCCCCTTGTCCTTGAGCACGCGCTTGAACTGCTCGGCCATCACGTCGAAGGCCTGGTCCCACGACACCGGCGCGAACTCGCCATCCTTGGCGTACTTGCCGTCCTTCATGCGCAACAGCGGCGTCGTCAGCCGGTCGTTGCCATACATGATCTTCGACAGGAAATAGCCCTTGACGCAGTTCAGCCCCTTGTTGACCTCGGCATTGAAGTCGCCATGCGTGGCCACCACCTGGTTGTCCTTGACCGCGACGTTCACGCCGCAACCGGTCCCGCAGAACCTACAGGGCGCCTTCGACCACTTGAGCTTGGCCGCCTCCGACTCCGTCACGATGTTCTGCGTGTAGCCCACCACCGGAATCCCCGCCACCGTGGCGGCCGCGGCGGCGGCGGACTGCTTGATGAACTCCCTACGGGCCATTGCCATCGTCGATCTCCTCGTTCATCGCGGCCAGCGTGTCGGCGTGCTGGTACACCAGCGCCGATGCCAGCACGCCATCCAGGCGCTGGATCTGCGAGATCCGCGCCATCATGTCGTCAGTGGAGGGGGCTTCCAGCGTCACCACCAGCTTGCCGGTCTCGGACGCGCCATGGATCTCGGCGCCCGCGATCGCAAGCACCGCGCGGCGCACCTCGTCCAGCCGACGCGGCGTGGCATGCACGACCAGGCTGGCGATATGCAATTCAGGGGAACCCGGCGCGGCGGCCGGCAGGGAAGGAGGCGCGGACATGGAGGCGGTCCCGTCGGTGCCCATCAGCTGCCCGGAGGACCGGCAAACAACTGATAGAACCAGACAATGAAACCGTAGCCCGCGACGATGATCACCGTAAGAACGGGGGCCATGACCGCCGTCAGGAACAGAAAACTGCGCAGCTCCTGCGGCTTCGTGTAGCCATCAGACTCGTTTGACACACACCACCTCACCAGACAGTCGGGGTATTGCGTTTAACGTGCGGATGTCGAAGTTTTTAGCAGATGCCTTTTCAACACGCAATGTTGCAGCACAGCGCAAAACCCCGCGCCACCGCTATGTGCTTATATATATTGCGCAACCCAGGCAAGAAAGAAACACCCCTCCAAAAACACCCCCGCACAAGCCAGCGTGTAAGTCACGCGCAAGTCACCGAGCAAGTCACCGCAAGAGCCACCGCGTAAGTCACCGCGTAAGCCATCGAGGGCCGCGCAGGGCGGCCCTCGATGACGGGCAATGCAAAGTCTTCCAGCAAAAAATCCCGGCAAAAAAAACGCCAAGAACATTCCCCGCCCCAGCTCCCAAGGCCAGCAAAACACGGTAGCCAGGGGCGTCGGGCCCCCGGCGGGCGCGGCCGTCAGGGGGTGCCCGGCGGAATCCGAAGGCAGGCGCCGCAGGCGCCAACGAGGATGAGCGCGGGGCAGTCCGGCCCCCGCGGGCCGGACCACCCCCGAAGGCCGCGCCCGCCGGGGGCCCGACGCCCCTGGCGGCCCAAGCAAATTGCCCTGAGCGAGCAATCAAAAACGAGCAATCAAAGAAGAGAAAACAAAGACGGGCAATCAAATACAGCCAATCAAAGCCAGGCAAATCATGACCGCCGACCAACGCCAACAACCGCGGAACGACTCCGCCAGCCAACCGCGACTGTTAGGCAACCGCCCCATAGATCCGCCGCGCCTGCGCAGCATCCGCCACCGGCCGCCCCAAAGCAACCGCCCCTTCCACCGCCTGCCGCACCAACTCCCCATTCCCCGAAGCCACCGAACCATCCCGCAGCTTCAGATTATTCTCGAACCCCACCCGCATATGCCCCCCGAACGCCGCCGCCGTCGTCACGCAGGCATTCTCCTGCGCCCCGAACGCGCACACCGCCCAGGGCAGCGAATGGTCATAGGCCGCCAGGAACGGCAGCAGGTCATAGGCCGACGACGTCTGCCCCACGCTGTAGCGCCCCAGCACGAACAGCACCGACCACGCGCCCGGCGGCACCAGCCCGCGCGCGCGCAGTGACAGCCAGCGCCGCACATCGCCCTCGTCGTACAGGATGATCTGCGTCATGATGCGGCGCTCGGCCACCCAGGCCAGGAACGCCGCCAGCTCGGCCTCCGCGATCTCCGGCACCGCGATCTCGCGCAGCCCGATCGACACCGCCTCCGGCTGCAGCTCGCGCACCAGCGCCATCTGCTCGGCCGCCTGGTACACGCCCGCCGCTTCGCTCGTCACCTGCACCAGCAGCTCGTCGCCCACCGCGCGCCGCACCGCCGCCAGCGCGTCGCGGTAGGCCTGCGCGTCCAGCAGATGGCTGCCGTCCGGCTTGCGCACGTGCATGTGCATCATCGCCGCGCCCGCGTCCAGGCAGGCGCGGGCCTCCAGCGCCAGGGCCTCGGCCGTCAGCGGCACGGCCGGGTGGTCGGCGGCTTTCTTGTAGGCGCCGTTGGGCGCCACCGTCACGATGACGGGCGACTCGGCCAGGGCCGGACGGGGAATGTTCACGGCGTTCACGGCTGGATCTCCGGCAGTTCCGGCGCGATCAGGTCCAGGCCCGCGCGCAACAGGCGGTCATAGCGCGCGCGCTCGGCGGCGATGGTTTCCGGCGTCCAGGCATAGAAGCCTTCGCCCGCCTTCATGCCGTAGCGGCCGTCGGCGGCGCGCTCGGTCAGGCAGCGCGCCGGATGGTCGTCATTGCAGAACGTCGGGTACATGGTCGCGCCCGCCGCCGCGTGCACATCGATGCCGGCGTGGTCGCGCTGCATCACCGGCCCGGCCGCCAGGAAGCGGAAACCGAAACCGAAGCGCACCGCCGCGTCCACGTCCTCGGGCGAGGCGATGCCGCGGTCGATCAGGTTGAAGGCCTCGCGCGACAGCGCGTGCTGCAGGCGGTTGGCCAGGAAACCCGGCAGGTCCTGGCGCACCTTCACCGGCACGCTGCCGCAGCGGCGCATGAAGGCGATCAGCGCGTCGGCGCGGGCCTCGTCGCTGGTCTCGGCCATCACCACCTCGACCAGCGGCACCAGGTGAGCCGGCATGAAGAAGTGCAGGCCCAGCATGCGTTCGCGCGTGGCCAGCCCCTGGCCAATGGCGCTGATCGGGAAACTGGAACTGTTGCTCGCCAGGATGGCGTCGGGCCGCGCGCGTTGCACCAGTTCCGCAAACAGCGCCTGCTTGATGTCGAGCCGTTCCGGCACGCACTCGATCACCAGGTCGACGCTGGCCCAGTCCACCTGATCCAGGCTGGCGGCCGTGGCCAGTTGCGCCACCTGGGCCTCGCGGCCGATGGTCTTGAGATTGTCGGCCACGCGCGCCGGCAGGGCGGCCGCGCGCGCCGCGTCCGGCTCGATCACCGTCGTGCGGCAGGCGGCGCGCGTCAGCACCACCGCCACGTCGGCGCCCATGGTGCCGCCGCCCACCACCACCGCATGCGCCGCGCCCGGATTGGGCAGGGCCTTCGCGTCCGTCTGCATGGTTTGCTCCTTGTTCTGAAACCGCTGTTGCATCTGCGTCTGTGTTTGCGTCTGTATCCGCGCGTGTGTCCGCGCTCGTGTCCGCACTTGTGTCCAATTCGGCGCCGAGTGTAGAGAAGCTTGTTTGATTGATGAATCAGATTTTTTGGATAGAATGATCGACAAATCGGATCAATGGACAAGGCGCGGGGCGGTATGCAGATCAATCTCTCGATGCGCGATATCGACACCACCCTGGTGCTGGGCCGCACCCTCAACTTCCGCCAGGCGGCGGCGCAGCTGCACCTGTCGCAATCGGCGCTGTCGACGCAGATCCAGCGCATCGAGGACGCGCTGGGCGTGCGGCTGTTCGACCGCACCACCCGCACCGTGCGGCTGACGGCGGCGGGAGAGGTCTTCATGCAGCAGGCCGCGGCCCTGCAGGTGGCCTTTCGCGACGCCATCGCCGCGGTCAGCGGCATCGCCAGCGCCGAGCATGGCCAGGTGTCGGTGGCGGCGCTGCCGTCGCTGGCCGCGCGCCTGTTGCCGCGGGTGTTGATGGCCTATCGCCAGGCGCACCCGCAGGTGGCCTTGAAGGTGCGCGACACGCTGTCGGGACCGGCCTTCGACCTGGTGCGCGCCGGCGACGTGGACTTCGCGCTGACCGCCGCCGACCCACAGCACGCCGACCTGCATTACCAGCCCTTGATGTCGGACAGTTTCCTGCTGCTGATCCCCGAGGCGCACCCGCTGGCGCGCGCCAGGGGGCCGCTGCGCTGGGCCGACACGGCCAGCGCAGCGCATGTGTCGATGGTGCACCCGAGCAGCGTGCGCCAGTACACCGAATGGGCCTTTCTGCAGAACCGCATCCGCTTCACGCCGGCCTTCGAGGCCGAGCACCTGACCACCATCGTGGCCATGGTGGAATGCGGCTTCGGTGTGGCGGCGCTGCCCGAGATCGCGGCGGGCGCGGTGGCGCAGAACGGCATCGTGCAGCGGCCGCTGATCGGCCCGGTGGCCGAACGCTCGATCGGGCTGGTGACGGCGCGCAACCGCAGCCTGCCGCCGGCCGCTGCGGCGCTGGTGGCGATGTTGCGGCAGTACCTGGCCGAAGAGGCCCGCTGAGGCCGTGACCTCGGCAAGGCAAGGCGGCCGCCAGGTCGTGCGCCGTTCAGGCGCCGCGGCGCGCCTGTTCCGACGCCAGGTAGGCGTCGCGCGACGGCAGCAGGTGCTCGCGGCACAGCGTCATCAGCGTGGCGCGATCGCCGTCGCGCAGCGCGTGGATCATGGCCCAGTGTTCCTGGCGGGCGCGTTCGCGGTAATTGGCGGCGGCCAGCGAGCCGAAGCGGATCGGGTGGGTGCGGCGCGCGTATTCCTCGATGGCCTGGCCCAGCACCGCGTTGTCGAGCAGGCCGAAGAACTCGCGGTGAAAACGCTGGTTGCTGCGGAACACGTGGCGCGCGTCGCCATCGGCCACCGCGGCGTCATGCTCGCGCTGCACCGCGGTCAGCGCCGCCAGCCGCGCCGGCGGCACCGGCAGCGGCATCAGGCTGGCGGCGTGCACCTCCAGCACTTCGCGCAGCGCGTACAGCTCCATCACCTCGCGCGCCGAGAAAGCCCGCACCACCGCGCCGATGTTGCGCTTGCGCTCGACCACGCCCAGCAGCTCCAGCTCCACCAGCACCTGGCGCACCGCGTGGCGCTTCATGTCGAAGCGCGCCATTAGCTCGTCCTCGGTCAGCCGCTCGCGCGGATGCAGCCGGCCGAAGACGATGTCTTCCTCTAGCGCGGCGACCGCCGCCGCCAGGGCGTCGGGCGCTTGCGGTTCGAGGGCGGCGGGGGTGATGGCGTTCATGGGCAAGGGGAAGCGTTATTGCTTGGGCACGGTGTCGCGGGTGGCGCTGGCGCGCAGGAAGTCGAAGTCGACGCCCTGGTCGGCCTGCGTCACGGTCTGCAGGAACAGCTTGCGGTAGCCGCGCTCGGCGGCCGGACGCTCGACCGGGCCGGCCGCCATGCGGCGCGCCAGCTCGGCATCCTCGACCAGCAGGGCGATTTCGCGCCGCGCCACCGACAGGCGGATCCGGTCGCCATTTCGCACGTAGGCGAGCGGTCCGCCAATCGCGGCCTCGGGGGTGACGTGCAGCACGATGGTGCCGGCCGCCGTGCCGCTCATGCGGCCGTCGGAAATCCGCACCATGTCCTTGACCCCGGCGCGCGCCAGCTTCTTGGGGATCGGCATGTAGCCGGCCTCGGGCATGCCGGGCGCGCCGGTGGGGCCGATGCGCTTGAGCACCAGCACGTCGTCGGCGGTCACGTCCAGCGCCTCGTCGTCGATGCGGCGGGCCATGTCCTCGGCGTCCTCGAACACCACGGCGCGGCCTTCATGCTCCATCAGCTTGGGATTGGCGGCCGACTGCTTGATGATGGCGCCGCCGGGCGCCAGGTTGCCGCGCAGCACGGCCAGGCCGCCCACCGGATAGATCGGCGCGGCGACGCTGCGGATCACGTCCTGCTTGAACGGGGCGGGGGCGTCGTCCAGCTCCTCGCCCAGGGTGCGGCCCGAGACGGTCAGCGCGTCCAGGTGCAGCAGCGGCCGCAGCTCGCGCAGCAGCGCCAGCATGCCGCCGGCGTGGTGGAAGTCTTCCATGTAGTGCTGGCCGGAGGGCTTCAGGTCGACCAGCACCGGGGTCTCGCGGCTCATGCGGTCGAGCCCGGCCAGGTCGATGCCGATGCCCAGGCGGCCGGCGATGGCGGTCAGGTGCACGATGCCGTTGGTCGAGCCGCCGATCGCCAGCAGCACGCGCAGGGCGTTCTCGATGGATTTGCCGGTGATGATGCGGTCGGGCGTCAGGCGCGCGGCCGCCATGGCGACGGCGGTGGCGCCGGTGCGCTCGGCCACGCGCACGCGGTCGGCGGTGACGGCCGGGGCGGACGCGCCGCCCGACACCATCATGCCCATCGCCTCGGTCAGGCAGGCCATGGTGCTGGCGGTGCCCATCACCGAACAGGTGCCGACGCTGGCCACCAGCTGGTTGTTGACGTCGGCGATCTCGGGCGCGTCGATCTCCTCGGCGCGGTAGCGGCCCCAGTAGCGGCGGCAGTCGGTGCAGGCGCCGACGCGTTCGCCGCGGTGCGAGCCGGTCAGCATCGAGCCGGTCACCAGTTGGATCGCGGGCACGCCGGCGGACGAGGCGCCCATCAGCTGCGCCGGCACGGTCTTGTCGCAGCCGCCGATCAGCACCACCGCGTCCATCGGCTGGGCGCGGATCATTTCCTCGGTGTCCATCGACATGAGGTTGCGCAGATACATGCTGGTGGGCTGCGAGAAGCTCTCGTGCACCGAGATGGTGGGGAAGTCCATCGGCAGGCCGCCGGCCAGCATCACGCCGCGCTTGACCGCCTCGATCAGCTGCGGCGCGTTGCCGTGGCACGGGTTGTAGCTGCTGCCGGTGTTGACGATGCCGATGATGGGACGCGCCAGCGCGTCGTCGGACAGGCCCGCGCCCTTGATGAAGGCCTTGCGCAGGAACAGCGAAAAGCCGGTGTCGCCGTAGTTGGTGAGTCCGCGCGCCACGCCGGTGCTGCGGTCGCCATCGCTGTCGAAGGGGCCCTTGGCGGGCTTGCCGCCCTTGGTCTCGTCTGCCATTTTTCTTCCCGATAATATTATTGATAATCCAGGGCTGTGATCATATCCACCCTTGGAAATGCCCGGCAAGCGATTTCCGTCGAAAGTTTTATTGATCTTGAAAAAAGATCAGTCGATAGAAAAATTCTGATTCATCAATCAAGAATGGCCTCCTACACTGGCGCGGTTGACGAGCCGGGCGTCCGTTCCATTCCTATACCCATCCCGGCAGGAGACCTACATGTCAGACCTGCGTCTGCGGCCCCGCCGCGCCTTGCTGCTTTCCCTGTTGGCCTTGTGTACCGGCGCCGCCGCGCCCGCCCTGGCCGCCGACGCCTATCCCGACAAGCCCATCCGCCTGATCGTGCCGTATCCGCCCGGGGGCGCCACCGACGTGATCGGCCGCGTGCTGGCGCAGGAACTGACCGGCGCGCTGGGCCAGTCGGTGATCGTCGAGAACCGCGCCGGCGCCGCCGGCAACATCGGCGCCGACCAGGTCGCCAAGGCCCAGCCCGACGGCTACACGCTGCTGATGGGCGCGCTCACCAGCCATTCGATCAACGCGGCGCTGTACCGCGGCCGCGTCACCTATGACGTGGAAAAGAGCTTCGCGCCGGTGTCCATCGTCGGCACGGTGCCGCTGGTGTTCGTGGTCAATCCCACGGTGCAGGCCAATGACCTCAAGCAGCTGATCGCGCTGGCCAAGTCGCGCCCGGGCTACGTCACCATGGCCTCGGCCGGCAACGGCTCGCCGCAGCACCTGGCCGGCGAAATGTTCAAGCGCGCCGCCGGCGTGGACATCCTGCACGTGCCGTACAAGGGCAGCGGCCCGGCCATGACCGACCTGATGGGCGGCCAGGTGCTCAGCATGATCGAGACCGTGCCGGCGGCCCAGGCCAGCATCAAGGCAGGCAAGCTGCGCGCGCTGGCGGTGACCTCGGCGCAACGCGTCGAGGCGCTGCCGGACGTGCCGACCGCGGCCGAGGCCGGCCTGCCGGGCTTCGAGGTCAGCTCCATGTTCGGCATCGTCGCGCCGGCCGGCACGCCGGCCCCGGTCGTCGAGCGCCTGAACGGCGAACTCAAGAAGATCCTGGCCAAGCCGACGGTCAAGGCGTCGCTGCTGAACCAGGGCGCGATCGCCGAGTGGACCACGCCCGCCGATGCCGGCGCCCGCGTGTCCGCCGAACTGGCGCGCTGGACCAAGGTCATCGACGAGGCCGGGGTCAAACCGGAGTAAGCGATGCGGGCAAGGGGGGACATATGTCCCCCCTTGTTGCTTCTTTTACGCCACACGCAGGAAATGGTCACAAATTTTCGACGTTATTGTTTGCATGCTGCGCCGCCAGATGCGCAACAATCTCGAAGCCTGCATACCTCCCGCGAAAGATCCGTAGCGCCGGATCCGGGTGGCGGGAGACAGTTGCCAAGTCTGTTGAAATAATCCGCAATACAGCTGAAACGCTGTTCACGCGGGTGGTTGACCCCGAACTGACTAGGCCGTATGTTTCTCGCAGGCCTTCCTAGGATGGCGGGGGACACCAATGACTGAGACTCAGGACGAAAAATCGATCCTGTACCTGCATTTCGGTACGTCCAGCCCCTATTGGCGGTTGGCAGCCGACAGCAACGCGATCGAACTGGCCGCCGTCAAGGGCGCCACCAACATTGCCTTGGCGCTGCAGCCCGACCAGGCGCAGGCCATCCGCGCCCTGACCGGCATCACGGCCAGCCTGCGCATCGACATCGTGCTGTATGGCGACCCGATCCAGCTGCGGCTGGTCGGCCGCAAGATCAACCCCACCGAATGGGCCGGCACCGCGTCGGCCCACACCGACACCGACTCGGTCGCGCGCGACCTGGTCGAAGGCCTGTCGTTCGCCGAGACCGTGGTGTCCGAGGCCAACTCGGTCATCGTCATCGTCGACCAGCACGGCCGCGTGCAGCGCTTCAACAAAGTCAGCGAGGAATACACCGGCAAGCGCGAGCAGGACATCGTCGGGCGCAGCGTGTTCGAGATGTTCATGACGCGCGAAGAGGCCGCGGCCTCGCGCCGCAACATCGCCGAGTTCTACAAGCGCGGGCAGTCGTACGAGGTCGAGCGCCTGATCAACACGGTCAAGGGTCCGCGGCTGTTCCTGTTCCGCAACAAGTTCGTCACCAGCGGCAGCGGCGAGAAGCGCGTCTACCTGATCTGCTCGGGCACCGACATCACCGAGGAACGCCAGGCGCAGGAACGCCTGCGGGTGCTGGCCAACACCGACGTGCTGACCAACCTGCCCAACCGCCACGCCATCACCACCCGCCTGAAGGCGGCGCTGGCCGAAGGCGAGGGCGCCAGCGGCGGCGTGCTGTTCCTGGACCTGGACAACTTCAAGCGCATCAACGATCACTACGGCCACGGCTTCGGCGACCGCCTGCTCAAGTCGGTGGCGGTGGCGATCTCCAGCTGCCTGTCGCCCGGCCAGACGCTGGCGCGGCTGGGCGGCGACGAATTCCTGGTGCTGCAGGAAGGCGCCGAGGCCTGGCAGCTGGAAGCCACCGCGGCGCGCATCATCGAGCGCCTGCGCGAGCCGTTCCGCCAGGAACTGATCGAGGTCTACACCAGCTGCTCCATCGGCATCGCCATGTACCCCGAGCATGGCGACGACCTCGACAGCGTGGTGCGCAGCGCCGACATCGCCATGTACGTGGCCAAGGAAGCGGGGCGCCATACCTACCGCGTGTTCCAGCCCGAGATGGACCGGCGCAACGCCGACTACGTCTGGCTCGACACCAACCTGCGCAAGGCGCTGGCCGAAGGCCATCTGATGCTGTACTACCAGCCCAAGCTGGCCGGGCGCGGCGGCGAGGTCGACGGCGTCGAGGCGCTGCTGCGCTGGCGCTCGCCCGAGCGCGGCATGATCTGCCCCAGCGTCTTCATTCCGTACGCCGAGGAATCTGGCCTGATCTCGCAGCTGGGCGTGTGGGTGATGCGCGAAGCGGCGCGCCAGGCCGCGGCCTGGAAGCGCGAGGGCCTGGACCTGCGGGTCGCCGTCAACATGTCGGCGCGGCAGCTGGACGACAAGGGCGTGGTCAGCGAATTCATGCGCGCGGTCAACGATGCCGGCCTCGATCCCTGCCTGCTCGACATCGAACTCACCGAAAGCTGCCTGATCGAGGACGAAGTCGCCGCGATCGAGCTGATGAAGCAGTTCCGCCAGCTGGGCGCGCGCGTCCATCTGGACGACTTCGGCACCGGCTATTCATCGCTGTCGCAACTGGCCCGCATCCCGCTGGACGCGATCAAGCTGGACGCCAGCTTCGTGCGCGGCGTCAACGAGAACCCGGTGTCGCAGGCGCTGGCGCGGGCCATCGTCGCGGTGGCCCGCACGCTCGAACTAAAGGTGATCGCCGAGGGCGTCGAGACCCAGGAAGAAACCGCCTTCCTGGACACACTGGGCGTGGACGCCAAGCAGGGTTACCTGTACGCCAAGCCCATGCCCGCAGCCGAACTGACCACCTGGCTGGCGCAGCGGCGCCGGCTGCATCTGATTGCCTGACACCGCCGGCGCCCGCCGCGCTCAATGCATGGTCGCGTCCATCAGGCCCTCGGGGCCGGCCGGCGCGCGCCGGTTCTGCGCCATCACCAGGCGCTCCATGTAGGCGCGGTCCTTCGGGTCGATCGAGAAGGCCGCGTCGACCCAGTCCTCGGTGATGTCCATCAGCTCGGAGCGGGTCAGCTGCAGCACGCGCTGGCGCGCCCGCAGCATGGCGCGCATGCCATTGAGCTTGGGCCGCATCACGTCGATGAAGGTGCGGGTGGCCTTGTAGGCGTCGCCCGGCTCGAACACCACGTCCACCAGGCCGCGCGCCTGGAACCACTCGGCGGTGTGGGATTCGCCGCTGCTGATCAGTTCCTCGGCCAGTTTCATGCCCGAGCGCCGCGCCACCAGCGAATAGCCGCCCATGCCGGGGAACAGGTTGAAGGCCATCTCGGGGAAGCCCATGCGGGCGTTGTTCTGCGCCAGCACGAAGTGGTGCGCCAGCGCCGCCTCGAAGCCGCCGCCGAGCGCGGTGCCTTCGATCATGGCCAGCGACACGGCGCCGGTATCGAAGCCGCGGGTGGCGGCGTGCACGCAATCGACGCATGCCCGGGCGTAGGCGCGCAGCGCCTCGCGGCGGCCGGTGCGGATGGCCTCGGCGAAGAAGTTCAGGTCGCCGCCGACGTTGTAGATCTGCGGCACCAGCGAGCCCGTGACCCAGAAGTCGATGGGCAGGCCGAAGTCCTTGGCGGCGCGCGCCAGGGTCATGATTTCGTCGATCAGTTCGTGATTGAAGCAGGGGCGCGGCTGGGCGCGCAGCATCATCCACATGACACGTCGTCCTTCTTCATAGAACGCGGAGACTTGCTTCATATTGCCTGCGGCGGTAAAGGGATGGCAGTCCGGATGAATGAGTTGATTCATTTGCTTTCGTCCAATCGGTCAAGGTGAGTCGGAGTACTGCGGGGCCAGCCTAATACAGCCGGCGCCTCGTTCCGCTCATGCAAACCTCGTCCGATCGGCCAGAGTTCTCCCTAGTGCGGATATCGGAGTGATTGTTTGAAAAACATTGCGTTGTGTGTCGTGTCGTCGTCCGCATGGAGGACGCGCGCCTCGCCGATGCGGACGAGGACCGTCGCAAATTCGCGAGGTTAACGATGCGCGCGAGCGGCATGATCGACTCATGCGAATGGCGGGGGGCAGGGCGCCCGGAACGATGAATGGGGGGCTGGCGCGCGCCCGCCGTTGTGACGTTGCAACAGCGCAGGCGGGGTCTATGTAAATGATAGGATTCTCATTTACAAATAAGTTTCATTCTCGATATTATCGCGGCTCGATAAAACTTACAGAAAGCTTGCGATGCCCGTTTTTCCCGTCCCGCGCACCCTGACCCTGGGGGCCGCGCTGGCCCTGATGGCCCCTGTCGTTCCCGCCCACGCCGACCCCACCCACCTCCCCGTCATCAGTGTCGAAGGCGCCAGCGCCGACGATCCGCGCGTGCCGGAAGTCACCACCGCCACCCGCACCCAGACCCCCGCGCGCTACGTGCCGCAGGCCATCGACAGCGTCAAGGTCGAGAGCCTGCAGAACTACGGCATCAGCACTCTCGGCGAGGCCCTGTCCGGCATCCCCAACGTCAGCAATGCCTCGGACACCCGCTTCGACTCGCTGCGCATCCGCGGCTTCGACGCCAGCAACGACTTCTACCTGGACGGCATCCGCGACGACAGCCAGTACGTGCGCGACTTGCACAACATCGAACGCATCGAGGTGCTCAAGGGCCCGGCCGCGGTGCTGTACGGCCGCGGCAGCCAGGGCGGCATCGTCAACCGCGTCAGCAAGGCGCCGCAGCCGGGCCGCGAGTCCACCCTGGAAGCGCAGGCCGGCAGCTGGGACCTGCGCAGCTTCTACGGCGACCTGAGCGCCGACCCCGGTGAAAACGTCAGCGTGCGCCTGAACGTCGGCCAGGAAGACACCAACAGCTTCCGCCACAAGATCGGCGGCACCCGCCAGCTGGTGGCGCCGTCGCTGAACTGGCGCATCACGCCCGACCTGGACTGGCTGGTGCAATACGAATACAGCCGCTATGACCGCACGCCGGATCGCGGCATTCCCAGCGTCAACGGCCGGCCCGCCGACGTCGGCCGCTCGACCGTCTACGGCGACCCCGACCGCGACTACATCGACGACCGCGCGCAATCGTTCCGCTCGCGCCTGGCCTACACGCTGGCGCCGGGCTGGCAGCTGCGCTACACGCTGGGCGTGTTCGCGCTCGACAGCAAGTTCGACAACACCTACCTGACCGGCTACAACGCCGCCACCGGCAAGGTCTCCCGCACCCGCTGGCAGCAGGACCTGACCACCCGCAGCATCAGCAACAACCTGGAAGCCGAGGGCCTGTTCCATACCGGCGCCATCGAGCACCGGGTGCTGTTCGGGGTGGACGTGGCCAACCAGACGCGCACGCCCGACCTCTACACCACGCTGGCGCGCGGGCCGGGCGCGCAGCCGGTGCCGACGCTGGACCTGTACGACCCGGACCTGTCCCAACAGCACAACGGCGCCATGGCGCTCAACAGTTCCGCCCGCCACAAGACCCGCAGCCAGGGCTACTACGTGCAGGACCAGATCAAGCTGGACGATGCCTGGCAGGTGCTGCTGGGCCTGCGCATGGACCGCTTCAGCGTCGATTCCACCAACCGCTTGCTGGACCTCTCGGCCCGCCGCGACAGCCATGGCCTGAGCCCGCGCGCCGGCGTGGTGTGGACGCCGGTGCGCGACCACTCGTTCTACGCGTCGTACAGCAAGACCTTCTCGCCGGTCGGCGGCAGCCTCATCGGCATTACGCCGAACGCGCGCGGCAACACCAATGACGTCGATCCGGAGCAGACCCGCCAGTACGAAGTGGGCGTCAAGAGCGACTGGCTGGACGGGAATCTGAGCACCACGCTGGCGCTGTACCAGCTGGAACTCTACAACCGCCGCACCTCCGACCCGGTCGATCCGACCATCGTGCTGCTGACCGGCAAGCAGCGTTCGCGCGGCATCGAGCTGACGGCGGCCGGGCGCCTGACCGGCAACTGGTACCTGCGCGGCGGCATCGGCCTGCAAAACGCCTCCATCGTCGAGGACAACAACGGCCTGGCGGGCAACCGCGTCAGCAACGTGGCGCGGCGCAACGGCAGCGTGTTCCTGACCTACAAGCCGGCCGAGGGCCTGTACGGCGAAACCGGCCTGACCTTCGTCGGCCAGCGTTATGCCGACAACGCCAACTCGGCGGTGCTGCCCGGCTACGCCACCTGGGACGCGCTGGTCGGCTACCGCGCCGGCCAATGGGACTGGCGCCTGGCGGTGCGCAACATCACCGACAAGACCTATTACGCCTCCGCCACCAGCGCCGCCCAGATCCGCGTGGGCGAACCGCGCACGGTGGTGGCGACGGCGCAGTACCGGTTCTGACGGGTAGACACGATCCAGGCAGGACGGACGGGCGCTTCGGCGCCCGTTTTCTCTTTGCAGGAAGACGCGCGAGTGGGGAGGAAAAGGTCACGCACCGCCCGGCAGGAACCAAGGGAGTGTCTTATCTTGTTGGCGGACTGACTGTGCTGACTTGACTGGACTTCGTCTTTTGACGAATATGGTATGTACCGAATCGAACACTACCTCACCCCCGGAAAACTCAAGGATTCCTATGCCACTTGGCTACGCGGCCTGCGCGGCATGCGCGACAAGGTGGCGGTCATTCGCCGTGTGGCGCGTCTGGCGTCCGGCAATTTCGGCGATCACCGCTTCTGCCGCGAGGGCGTGTGGGAATTGCGTATCGATTCAGGGCCGGGCCTGCGCGTCCACTACGCGCTGTCCGGTGAACGGCTGGTGCTGTTGCTGGCCGGAGGCAGCAAGCGCACGCAGGATGCCGACGTCCATCGCGCGGTGGAGTATTGGCATGACTGGCAACGGAGAACGGATGATGAGAAGCAAGCCCCATGATGAAGCAATGGTCGAGGTCTATCGCAGCGACCCCGCCCTCGCGCTGGAGACAGTCAACAGCATTCTCGCCGATGGCGACCAGGGGGAATTGCTGGTGGTGCTGCGCCAGATGACGCAGGCGTTCGGCGGCATGCAGGCCGTGGCGGAGCAGGCGCGGCTGAATCCGACGCAGCTTTATCGCACGCTGTCGTCCAAGGGTAATCCGTCGCTCGCCAGCCTGCTGGCGATTCTCAGGGCGATGGGCCTGCGGCTGGCCGTGGTGCCGCTGGCGGATGCGGCGGCCCCGGTCCGGATGGGCTGAGGCCGCGCCTCGGGGCGTTTATTGCGGCTCGATCTTCGCGTCGATCGCGCGCTGGGTCCAGATCTGGCGCTGCGACTGGGCGAAGGCCTGGTGTTCGGCCAGCGTGTTGGGCGCGACCTGCATGCCCAGCGTCTCGAACTTGGCGATGCTGTCGGGCTCGCTCAGGATGCGCGTGATCTCGCGGTTCAGGCGCTCTACCACCGGCGCCGGCGTGTCCTTGGGCGCGGCCACGCCCACCCACACCACCAGGTCGAAATTCCGGTAGCCCAGTTCGGCCAGCGTCGGCACGTCGGGGAAGTCCTTCGAGCGCGCCTGGCCGGTGAAGGCGATGCCCTTGAGTTTGCCGCTGTGCATGAACGACGTCACCACCGACAGGTCGGCGAACAGGTAGTCGACGTGGCCGCCCAGCAGGTCGGTGACGGCGGGCGGCTGGCTTTTGTAGGGCACGGCGTTGGCGGCGGCGCCGGCAACGCTGTTGAAGGTGGCCCCGGCGATCTGGCTGGTGGGCGAGCCGTAGGCGTAGTTGAGCGGCTTGGCGCGGGTGGCCTGCACCAGCTGGGACACCGAGCCGTAGGGCGAATCGGCGCGCACCACCAGCATCATGGGAATGGTGGCGATGCGGATGACGTGGATGAAATCGCCGGTGGGATCGTAAGGCAGCTTGCGGAACAGGGCGGGCGTGGCCGAGTGCGTCGAGCTGCTGGTCAGGATCAGGGTGTAGCCGTCGGGCGCGGCGCGCGCGGCGGTGGACGAGCCGATGGTGCCGGACGCGCCGGGCTTGTTCTCGATCACGATCGGCACGCCCAGGCGCGGGCCGAGCTTTTCGGTCAGGATGCGGGCGCTGGTGTCGGTGGCGCTGCCGGGCGAGAACGGCACCACGATGGTGATGGGCTTGCTGGGGTAGGCATCGTCGGCCTGCGCGGCGCCGGTGGCGGCCAGGGCCAGGGCGCAGCACGCGGCGAACCGGCGCATGCGGCTGCGTTCCGGGGATCGGGTCATGAAAGTCTCCTGTGTTTTTCTCCGGCCGCGATGGCATGTGGCGGCCGCGATTTCCGCCATGATGCGGCCGCGCGGCTTATCGCAACAAGGGACTAATTTTCATAGACCTATTCCGTATCCGGATAAGTCCCGCGCCGCGCGCGTCGGCCCGGCGCGGCCTTACTGGCCGGCGGCGTCCTCGTCGTAGCGGGTCGGGTCGGGCGCCGCCTCGCGCGCCCGCAGCGTCGTCTCCAGGTCGGCCAGGAACGCGTCCGCCGCCCGCGACAGGCGCGCGTTGTGGCGCTGGATCAGCCACAGCGCGTGGCCGCGCTGGCCGGCGCCGCCGATGGGCGCGGTGGCCAGGCCCAGCTGGCGCGCGAAGGCGCAGACGTAGCCGGGCACCACGGTGATGCCCAGGCCGGCCCGCGCCAGGTTCAGCACCGAGGTCAGCATGCCGGCCTCGATGCCGGACTGGAATTGCAGGTCGAGTTCGCCGCTGATGCGGTCCACCGCGCGGCGCACGCTGTAGACGTTGCGCAGCGTGATGTGTTCGTGGGCGGCCAGGTCGGCCCAGCGGACCTGTTTGCGGCGCGCCAGCGGATGGTCGGGCGCGAAGGCGGCATGCATGGTGTCGCGGTAGATCACGCGCGCGGCCAGTTCGTCGCCCTCGATGTCGGTGGAGACGATGCCGAAGTCGGCGCGGCCGTGGCGCACGTGCTCGATGGTCTCGTCGGTATTGAGCTCGAACAGGTCCAGCTTCACGCCCGGATGGCGGCGGTGGTAGCGCGCGATCACGCCGCCCAGCAGGCCGACCATCATCATCGGCGAGCTGGCCACGCCGACCACGCCGCGTTCCAGCGAGCGCAGGCCGGACATGCTGCGCTCGGCCGCGCGCACCGTGCCCAGGATCTCCTGGGCATAGGCATAGAAGTCGGCCGCGCCCTCGCACGGCGTGACGCTGCGGGTCGAGCGCTCGAACAGCGGCTGGCCGACCTCGGCCTCGAGTTCGGCGCACAGCTTGCTGACCGCCGATTGCGTGACGAAGGCGGCGCGGGCGGCGGCGGTGAAGCTGCGCAACTCGTAGAGCGCGCAGAACACGCGCAACTGCTTCAGGGTGATGTTCATGATCGGGGCGGAAAGGGGGCGGGCGCCCCGGGGGCCGGCGCGCGCAAGCCCGCATCCGCCGCGCCCCGGGGACTCAATCCGGATCGAGCATATCGCGATCCGCGTCCTGGCGTGGCGCCAGGCGGCGGATCGACCCGGGCGTGCGCGAGAAGCGCACCGGGATCGCGGTGGCCGTGAGCGCGCCCTCGGTCGGATGCTCGACCCGCTGGAAAAAGCCGGTCGCGGCCAGGTGCGGGTCGTCGAACAGCGCCTCGGGCGGATTGACGCGCGAGTGCGGGATGTCGGCGTCCGCCAGCAGCGCCAGCCAGTCGTCGGTGCCGCGCAGCGCGACGATGGCCGCCAGGTCGGTGTACAGCGCGTCGAAGTGGCGGGCGCGGGTCTGGGCGCTGGCGTAGCGCGGATCGGCGGCCAGGTCGGCGCGTTCGGCCAGGGTGAAGAAGCGCTGCCATTGCGCGTCGGTATAAGGCAGCAGCGCCAGGAAGCCGTCGCGGGTGCGGTAGGGCCGGCGCTCGGGCGACAGCACGCGGCTGTAGCCCATGCCGCCGCGCGGCGGGTCGAAGGTGCGCCCGCCCATGTGCTCGATCAGGGTGAAGGACACCAGCGTCTCGAACATCGGCACCTCGATCGCCTGGCCCTGGCCGGATTTCTCGCGCTCGTACAGCGCCATCGGGATGGCGTAGGCCAGCGTCAGCCCGGCCACCTTGTCGGCCATGATGGTGTTGATATAGGCCGGCGCGCCGCTGTTGCGGCCCTGCAGGTCGGCCAGGCCGCTCATGGCCTGGATGATGTCGTCGAAGGCCGGCTGCGCGGCGTAGGGGCCGTCCTGGCCGAAGCCCACCGCCGAACAGGTGATCAGGCGCGGGTTGCGCGCCCGCAGGCTGGCGGCGTCGAGCCCGGCCCGCGCCAGCGCGCGCGGGCGCACGTTGGAGATGAAGACGTCGGCGCCGTCGATCAGCCGCAGCAGGCGTTGCAGGTCCTCCGGCTCCTTGACGTTCAGGGTGAGGCTGCGCTTGTTGCGGTTCAGGTTCAAGTAGACGGCGCCCATGCCGGGCGAGGCGGCCGGCGCCGAGGCGCGGAACACGTCGCCCTCGGGCGCTTCGATCTTGATGATCTCGGCGCCCATGTCGCCCAGGATCTGGGTGGCGTAGGGGCCCATGCCGACCGAGGTCATGTCGACCACCCGCACGCCGGCCAGCGGGCCGGTGGCCGCGGCCGCCGCCGTCATTGCGCCTCCCGCGCGCGCTTGCGGGCCAGGAACGGCGCCATGTAGCGGCTCGGTTCGTCGGTAGTGAAGGCCGCGCCGAAGGCGTCGACGCTGCGGTCCAGGCCGGCCTCCACCGTGGACGTCTCCCAATAGCGCAGCAGCGCTTTCTGCGAGCGCACGGCCAGCGGCCCGCTGTGGGCGATGGGGGCGACGGTGCGCTCGACCAGCGCGTCCAGCTCGCCGGCCTCGCACAGGAACTGCAGGAAGCCCCAGCGCAGGGCCTGCTCGGCGTCGACCGTGGCGCCGGTCAGCAGCAGCCAGTGGGTGGCGCCCGGGCCGATCAGCGCCGGCAGCAGCACGGCGTGGATCACCGACGGAATGCCGACCTGTACTTCGGGCATGCCGAAGACGCCGTCGCGCGAACCCAGGCGGATGTCGCAGGCCGCCGCCAGTTCCATGCCGGCGCCCAGGCAGAAGCCGGGCAGGCGGGCGATGGTCGGCACCGGCACCGCGCGCACCGCTTCGCACAGGTCGCGCAGGCGGGTGATGAAGGCGCGGCCGCCGTCCGGATCCAGCTCGGCCATTTCATAGATGTTGGCGCCGCCGACGAAGGCCTTGTCGCCGCTGCCGCGCAGCACCAGCGCGCGGGCGTCGGCCTGCGTCGCGATCCAGCGCACCGCCTGGGTCAGGCCCAGCGTGACCGGCGAGGCCAGGATGTTCAGGCTCTTGGCGTCGTCGATCCGCAGCGTATAGACGCCGCGCGCATCGCGCTCGATGTGGCTGTGGGGGAAGGCGGGAATCGGGGCGCTCATGAGCTTGCTGTCTCCATTGGAATCGTGGGCGATGCCGGTCATGCTAGGCCCGACCGTTGATCACGACAAACAAGTAATTTTCATGGAATGAGTCCGGCCTGGAATAAATCGCCGCGGGCCGGGTTCGCGACGATGGCGGGGCGGGCGCACTCGGAGTATCTTGCGCTCACCCGGGCGGCGAGCCTATTCCTGACGAGGGGCAACATGGGTGTTCTGGCAAGAATCACGATGATCGGCGGACTGGGACTCTTGACGGCGTGCGCCGCGCCGCCGCCCAAGCTGGCCGCCAACGAAAGCGTGCAGAAGGTGCCGGTGCGGGTGGCGCTGGAGAACGGCGGCGCCGCCACCGGCGAGGTCGTGGTGACCGTCTTCACGCCGGCGGGCGAGGGCCGTCATCCGCTGATCGTGATCAACCATGGCCGGGCCGGCGACGCCGCCGGCCGCGCCAAGCTGGGTCGGGCGCGCTACGCGGCGGCGTCCAGGTTCTTCACCGATGCCGGCTTCGTGGTCGCGCTGCCGGTGCGCCTGGGCTATGGCGTCACCGGCGGGCCGGACCTGGAGAACAGCGGCCCCTGCGGCGAGCGCCGCTTCACCCCGATGTTCGACCGCGCCGCCAGCCAGATCGACCAGGTGCTGCGGGTCATGGCGCAGCGTCCGGACGTGGACCCGGCCAGGGTGGTGGTGCTGGGGCAGTCGGTGGGCGGCGGCTCGACCGTGGCGCTGGCGGCGCAGAACCCCGCGGGGGTGAAGACCGCCATCAACTTCGCCGGCGGCTCGGGCGGCGATCCGGTGCGCTCGCCCGGCAAGCCGTGCGGCCCCGAGCGCCTGCAGGCCACGTACGCGGGCTATGGCCAGGCCACGCGGCTGCCGATGTTGTGGATCTATACCGAGAACGACCTGTACTGGGGGCCGGACTGGCCCAAGCGCTGGGTCGAGGCCTACAACCAGGCCGGCGGCCACGCCACCTTCGTGCCCATGGGGCCCGACGGCGAGAACGGCCACAGCCTGTTCACCCACGCGCCGCAAAAGTGGCAGCCGGTGGTGGCGAAGTACCTGCGCGAGCAGGGCTTCGACATGCCGCAATAGGCGTGGCCCGAGCGGCCGGCGGCGCCGCCGATTGCGCGACCGGTCGCGCCGCCCGCCGCGTCAGCGGTCCGGGACCGTGGCCAGCAGCGGCGAGTCGAACATCGCGGCCGGGGAGATGATGGGTTCCTCCCACGGGATGTCCTTGCCGTAGCGCGCCTGCATCGTGGCGCGCACGGTGGGCGAGCTCAGGTCGAACTGCTTGAGGGGTTGCAGCGCGCCGATCTGCAGGCCCAGCGTGCGCTGGTAGATCTTCCAGACCAGCTCGGAGCAATAGATCCGGTCGTCCGACCAGCCGAAGGCCGCGTCGTACGGCTTGCCGAGATAGCGCGCGCCGGTGCGGGCCAGCTGTTCGCGCGTCTCGGGCGTCAGCCGCGAGGCATCGCGCAGGCGCTTGACGACGTATTTTCCGTTTTCGCCCTGCGCCGTCCACTGGGCCAGCGGCGTGTAGCTGACCGTGGCGGCGGCTTCCAGCACGTAGGGCGCGCCCTGGCGCATCACGATCATGCCCATGTGGCTGTAGGGCGAGTGGGTGGCCTGCTGGATCGCCTGGCTCTGGGCGGAGCGGGATTGCTGGAAGATCAGGTCGCCGGTCTGCACGTCCGGCGCGGCGCGGGCGGTCCAGGACGCGGCGCACAGCGCGGCCGCGGCGAAGGCGCCGGCCCACGCGCCGGCCGGTTTGCGTCGTCCGACGCGTGTCCACGCGGGGGCCTGTTCCTGGCGTCCGTCGCGCGCGGCGCGGCGGTCTTGCGGCAATGCTGAAGGCTGCGGTGCGGGCATGGCGGTTCCCCATGAAAAGCCATTCGTCGCGCGTCGTCGAGCGAGCGTGAGGGATGGCGGATTCTACCGTTCCCGCCCGGGTTGCCGCGCGGCAAGGGCGCCGCTTTTTTCAAGCGCGCGGCGTCGACGGATGCAGCAGGTCGGCGATGCCGATGCGCTCGGCGAACGCGATCCGCAGTTCCTCGGCCAGCGCCAGCACTTCCTCGGCGCCATCGCCGACGAAGTCGACCACCGAGCGCGCCGGCCGGCTGCCCGCCGGCAGGCCGACGATGCGGGCGATCTCGTCGGCCACCGCCTGCGGCGTGGCGTCGTCGGGGGTGAGCGCGCTCAGGCGCGCGCCGACCTGGTCCATCACGCCGTCGTAGCGCGCATAGGCCGCCACGCGGGCCTGGTCGCTGGGCTTGCCGGCGCTGGGGAAGTGCTCGGTGCCGCGGGTGAAGGCGCCCGGCACCACGATCGAGGTCTCGATGCCGAAGCGCGCCAGTTCGTACGACAGGCTCACCGCCAGCGAATCCATCGCCGCCTTGGCCGCGCCGTACGGCCCCATGAACGGCGGGAAGCCGCCCTTGGTGGTGGTGCTGCTGATCCACAGCATCAGGCCCGACTGCTGCCGGCGCAGCTGCGGCAGGGCGGCGCGGTTGACGCGCTGGGCGCCGTAGAAGTTGGTGTCGAAGGCGTGCTGCATGTCTTCGGCGGTGAACGCCTCGGTCGGGCCGATCACCAGGTGGCCGGCGTTCTGCATGACCACGTCGAGCCGGCCTTGGGCCTGGACGATGGCGGCCACCGCGGCGTCGGCGGACGCCTGCGACAGCACGTCCAGTTCCAGCGGATGCAGATCGGCGCCGTGGGCCGCGGCCCAGTCGCGCATGGCCTGGGCGCGGCCGGCGTTGCGGCCGGCGATGTCGCGCATGGTGGCGTAGACGGTGTGGCCGGCGCGGGCCAGGGTTTCGGCGGACAGCTTGCCGATGCCGCTGCCGGCGCCGGTGATGAGGATGACGGATGCCATGGAAGTCTCCGGAAACGGGTCGGCGCTCAGGCCAGGCCGCCGTTGGCGCGCAGCACCTGGCCATTGATCCAGCCGCCGTCGGCGCTGGCCAGGAACGACACCACGCCGGCGATGTCCTCGGGTTCGCCCAGGCGCTCCAGCGGCGGCATCTTGGCGAAATGCTCGATCAGTTCCGGGCTCTTGCCCGTTTTGAACAGCTCGGTGGCGACGGGGCCGGGCGCCACGGCGTTGACCGTGATGCGGCGGCCGCGCAGTTCCTTGGCGAACACGCGGGTGAAGCTTTCCACCGCGGCCTTGCTGGCGATGTAGATGCCGTAGGTGGGCATGTTCAGCGCCAGCGTGGTGCTGGAGACGTTGACGATGCTGCCGCCGTCGGCCAGCCGCGTGCCGGCCTCGCGCAGGGTGTTGAAGGTGCCGCGGGTGTTGATGTCGAAGGTCTGGTCGTACAGCGCGTCGCTGGTTTCGGCCAGCGTCTGCAGCTTGAGCACGCCGGCGCTGTTGACCAGCACGTCGATGCGGCCCAGGCCGGCTTCGACCTGGTCGAACATGGCGCGCACCTCGGCGGCCTTGGACACGTCGGCGCGCACCGCCAGGGCCCGGCCGCCGGCCTGGCGGACTTCAGCGGCGAGGGCGTCGGCCTCGGCGGCGCTGGAGGCATAGTTGATGGCGACGGCAAAGCCGTCGACGGCCAGGCGGCGGACGATGGCGGCGCCGATGCCGCGCGAGGCGCCGGTGACCAGGGCGACGCGTTGGGAAGCTTGGGAAGTCATGGATTGTCCTTGGGTGAGTGGGTGAGACGAATCATGGACTATTCCAAACAAAAGATAATTATTCTGTTTTTGCTAACATAGTTTCATCTACGTTAATAATAGGGGGGCGCATGGACCGCTTCCAGGAAATGCAGGTGTTCGTGCGCATCGCCGAACGGCGCAGTTTCTCCAAGGCCTCCGAGGACCTGCAGATTCCCCGCGCCACCGTGACCAACCTGATCAAGCGCATGGAAAAACGGCTGGGCGCGCGCCTGCTGGAACGCACCACGCGCCAGGTGCGGCTGACCCATGACGGCGAGGCCTATTACCGGCGCTGCGTGCGCCTGCTGGCCGACCTGGAGGAGGCGGATGGCGCTTTCCTGAACACCGCGCCCAAGGGCCTGCTGCGGGTCAACCTGCAAGGCACGCTGGCGCGGGTGTTCGTCATGCCGGGCCTGCCGGCCTTTCTCGAACGCTATCCCGACATCGTGCTGCACCTGGGCGAAGACGACCGGCTGATCGACCTGGTGCGCGAGGGCGTGGACTGCGTGCTGCGCGCCGGCACGCTGCAGGACTCGTCGCTGGTGGGGCGGCAGATCGCCCTGATGCCGCAGGTCACCGTGGCCAGCCCGGCCTATCTGGCGCGCTTCGGCGAGCCGGCCACGCTGGACGACCTAGACGGCCACCGGGCGGTGGACTACATCTCGTCATCGACCGGCCGCAGCCTGCCGCTGGACTTCATGGTGGATGGCCGCAACGTGCTGGCGCGGCCCGGCTCGGTGGTCAGCGTCAATGGCGCCGAACTCTACGCCAGCGCGGCGCTGGCCGGCCTGGGGCTGGCGCAGGTGCCGCGCTACCGGGTCGCCGACGAACTGGCGTCGGGCCGGTTGCGGGTGGTGCTGCCCGACCTGCCGCCGGCGCCGATGCCGGTGTCGGTGCTGTACCCGCAGAACCGCCAGGTGTCGGCGCGGGTGCGGGTGTTCAGCCAGTGGCTGGCCGAGATCTTCGGCCAGGCCTTCGGGCCGGCCGGTCAGACGATGCCGGTCAGGTAGTACACGGCGATCACCAGGAACACCGACAGTGTCGAGATCAGCGTGATCGCGAAGATGTCGCCGTAGGACTGGCGATGCGTCAGGCCGGTGACGGCCAGCAGGGTGATGACGGCGCCGTTGTGCGGCAGCGTGTCCATGCCGCCGCTGGCCATGGCGGCGATGCGGTGCAGCACTTCCATGGGAATGCCGGCCGCCTGGGCGCTGTCGATGAAGGTCTGCGCCATGGCCGCCAGCGCGATGCTCATGCCGCCCGAGGCCGAGCCGGTGATGCCGGCCAGCGACGTCACCGCCACCGCCTCGCCCACCAGCGGGTCGGGAATCGCCTTGAGCGCGCTGGCCACCATCAGGAAGCCGGGCAGCGCCGCGATCACGCCGCCGAAGCCGTATTCGGCCGCGGTGTTCATCGACGCCAGCAGCGCGCCCGAGACCGCGCTCTTGCTGCCTTCGGCGAAGTGCGCCTTGATGTGCGAGAACGAGAACAGCAGGATGGTGACGATGCCGGCGATCAGCGCGCCCATCACCGCCCACAGCGCCACCTGGTCCTGGGCGTTGACCGGCATGGGCTGCGGTAGGCCGGGCAGGTCGACCTGCGAGCCGGCCGGGTACCAGCCGGGAATCCAGCGCGTCAGCAGGTAGTTGGCCACGCCCACCACCACCAGCGGCAGCAGCGCGACCAGCGGGTGATGCTCGCGTCCGCCGGCCGGCGTGTCCGGCTCGTTGCGCAGCTCGGTGCCGTAGCCTTCGCCCGCCAGCGCGGCGCGCTTGCGGCGCCATTCCAGGTAGGCCACGCCGGCGCTCAGCGTGAAGGCCGCGCCGATCAGCCCCAGCCAGGGCGCGGCCCAGGTGGTGGTCTCGAAGAAGGTGGTGGGGATGATGTTCTGGATCTGCGGCGTGCCCGGCAGCGCCGTCATGGTGAAGGTGAACGCGCCCAGCGCGATCGCGCCCGGCATCAGCCGCTTGGGGATGCCGCCCTGGCGGAACATCTCGGCCGCGAACGGATAGACCGCGAACACCACCACGAACAGCGACACGCCGCCGTAGGTCAGCACCGCGCACACCAGCACGATGGCGACGATGGCGCGCTCGGCGCCGATCAGCCGCAGCACCGCCCGCACGATGGCGCGCGAGAAGCCCGACAGCTCGATCAGCTTGCCGAACACCGCGCCCAGCAGGAACACGGGGAAATAGAGCTTGGCGAAGCCCGCCATGCGCTCCATGAAGATGCCCGAGAACACCGGCGCCAGCGCCGACGGGTCGGTCAGCAGCACCGCGCCCATGGCCGCGATGGGCGCGCACAGGATGACGCTGTAGCCTCGATACGCCGCCAGCATCAGGAATGCCAGCGCCGCCACCACGATAATCAATCCGGTCATTCATTACTCCAGGAATGAAGGGTTAAGGGGTGTGGGGCTACACCTTAACCGATCGATCCCGGCGTCCGTTTGACAGGACGGGGCGCCGGCCCGTTGTCGGACCGGACCCCACGCGCGCCTCAGTACGTGGCGCGCAACGTCAGCATCACGTTGCGCGGCTCGCCGTAGATGCCGTAGAAGTTGGACGGCACGCGGGCGTAGTAGTGGCGGTCGAAGACGTTGTTCAGCGTCAGCGAGGCGTCCAGGTTGCGGTTCACCTTGTAGCCGATCTGCGCGTCGACCACCGCGTAGCCGCCTTGCCACGAGACGTTGTTGCGGCTGGTGCGGCTCTGCGTGCGCACGCCGCCGCCAACGCGCCAGCCCGGCAGCACGTCGGGCGTGAAGCGGTAGGTGGTCCAGACCTTGAACAGGTGCTTGGGCGTTTCCGGGTTGACGATCTGGCCTTCCTGCGTCGGGTCGGACAGGTAGCGGGTCTGCAGGTAGGTGTAGCCGGCGTACAGGTCCCAGTTGGGCAGCAGGCGGCCGCTGATCTCGGCCTCGACGCCCTGGCTCTGGGCCTCGCCCTGCGCCAGGTAGCGGCCCGGGTTGGCGTCGTCGGGCACCGCGCGGTCCTTGTCGCGGATGCGGAACAGCGCCAGCGAGGCGTTGGCCGCGCCGTCCAGGAACTGGCCCTTCAGGCCGATCTCGTACTGCTTGCCGGTGCGCGGCTTGAGCGGCTTGCCGTCGGCCGTCATCTGCCAGGCTTCCGAGAAGGCGTAGATGTCCGAATAGCTGGCATAGGCCGACAGCCACGAGTTCAACTGCGCCACCGCGCCGTAGTAGGGCACGAACTTGCGCACCTCGGGATCGCGCCGCGTGTCGCCGGCCACCGGCAGGATCGCCTGGGTGGAGGTGCGGTACCAGCTCTGGCGCCCGCCCACGATCAGCGTCAGCGGGTCGGCCACGTTGAAGCTCAACTGGCCGTAGACGCCCATCTGGCTGGTCTTGGAGTCGTCGCCCGAGGTGTAGGGCAGGTCGGGGTTGGGCACGTCGATGTCGTAGATCGACACGCTGCTGAGGTTCATGCCGCCCGAGCGGCTGTCCTGGCGCCGCTCGGCGTAGTTGGCGCCGATCATCGCCTGGTGGGTGCGGCCGAGCAGGCTGAAGGGGCCCGAGGCATGGGTGTCGAAGCCCATCCAGCGGATCTGGTCCTTCTGCACCTGCAGGCGGTAGCCGGCGCGGTCGTTGACGGGATTGACCGGGCCGTTGACGTAGCCGTAGCGGCTGTCCATGTCGGTCGAGCGGTAGTTCATCGACACCTGGCCGGTCCAGCCATTGGCGAAGCGGTGGCTCAGTTCCGAATAGATTTCCGACATGGTGGTGTCGCCGCGCGACCAGTCGGTGCCGTAGAAGCCCTTGCGCGGCGAATCGATGATGTGGCCGTTCGAGTAGATCGACAGGCCGTAGTCGAACGGCGCCTCGCGCTGGCGCTGGTAGGCCGCCGACAGGGTCAGGGTGGTATTGGCGCTCAGGTCGAATTCGAGCGAGCCGTAGGCCAGGCCCTGGCGGTTGTGGGCCTTGTCGAAGAAGAAGTCGCGGTCCTGCGCGGCGAAGCCGGCGCGGGCGCGCACCCGGCCGTCGGCCGTGATCGGGCCGGTCGCGTCCAGTTCGGTGCGGTAGTTGTTCCACGAGCCGGCCATCACCGCGCCGGTCAGGCTGAAGGTGTCCAGCGGCCGCTTGCGCACCAGGTTGACGGTGCCGGCGGGGCTGCCGAAGCCCTGCAGCAGGCCGGCCGGGCCGCGCAGCACCTCGACGCGGTCGTACAGCGCCAGGTCGAACTGGGGCAGGTATTGCAGCGCGCCGTTGGCGGGCACGCCGTCGAACTGCACGTCGGTCTCGTAGCCGCGCGCAGTGAAGTAGGCGGTGCCGTCGCCGTAGGTCATGGCGCTGACGCCGGTGGTTTCGCGCAGCGCGTCTTCCACCGTGACCATGTTCTGGTCGTCCATGCGCTGGCGCGTCACCACCGACACCGAGTTGGGGATGTCGCGCACATTGGCGCCGGTCTTGCCGACGGTGACGGTATTGGCGGTGTACGACTGCGAGCCCTCGGTCTGGCCGGGGTCGGAGAGTTTCTCGGCCGCGCCGGTGACCCGCACGGGGCTCAGCTGCGGGACGTCGTCGGCCCGCGCCACGAGGGGCGCGCAGGCCTGGACCAGCAGGGCGGCGGCGAGAGTCAGGCGGAACGAAAAGGGGTGGCGTGGGGCAAATGCGACAGGGAGAAGTGCGGCGGGCGTCATTTTCTTTTGAAAACAATGGGAATCATTTGCATTAATGATAAAAAGCAAGTTCCCTGTTTGCTGGACAGAAAATGTCGAAAAACGGACATAACTGGCTGGATCGCGGTTCTTTCAACCCTTGCTATCGAAATCCCGCCAATGCATGAGTTTCCCGTCGAGGCGCCGCCGGTGGTGGCGCGCTCGTTCCACTACGAAGATGGCCAGCGGCAGGAGCCGCATTCGCACGAGCGCATCCAGCTGATGTATTCGCCCACCGGCATCATGCGCGTCATGACCGAGGACGGCGCCTGGCTGCTGGCGCCGATGCGCGCGTTGTGGATTCCGCCCGGCGTGGCCCATGAGGTGCGCATGGTCGGCCAGGTGACGATGCGCTCGGCCTTCATCGCGCCCGACGCCGCGCCCTGGCTGTGGAAGGATACGTGCGCGCTGGACGTGGCGCCGCTGATGCGCGAACTGATCCTGGCGCTGAACCAGCCGGTGGCGCGCCACGGGCCGGTGCAGCGGCTGAGCGCCGAGCTGCTGCTGAACCTGCTGGCCGGCACCGAGCGGCAGCATCGCCAATTGCCGCTGCCGTTCGACCGCCGCCTGCGCAAGGTCTGCGCGGCGGTGCTGCAGTCGCCCGGCAACGACGACACGCTGGAGCAGTGGGGCGAGCGCATGGGCGCCAGCGCGCGCACGCTGGCGCGGCGCATGAAGGACGAGACCGGCATGAGCTTTCACAACTGGCGCTTGCAGGTGCGGATCGACGAAGGCATCTGCCGCCTGCTGCAGGGGCAGCCGGTGGTGAACGTGGCGCGGGCGCTGGGGTACGCCAGCGCCAGCGCCTTCGTCTATATGTTCCGCAAGGTGATGGGGGTGTCGCCGACGCGGTATCTGGAGCAGATCGCGGCGGGATGAGGGTGGGGCGCCGGACGGGCCGCGTCGGGACGCGCGGGCGGCGCGCGCATCAGGCCCGAGCGGGAAGGCCTGCCGCGGTCAGTTGGTGTTGATCCATTCCTGCGTGTCGCGGATGAACCAGGGCAGGTTGATCCGTTCGCCCTCGCCGGACTGGATGGTCAGGCGCTGGTCCGATGCGCCCGGGGCGCCGGCCGCGCCCTGCGCCTGGGGCGCTGGCCGGCTGCGATACCGCAGGTCGGTCTGCGCAGGGGGCTGGCTGGCGCAGGCGGTGATCGATGCGCAGGCGAGGGCGGCCAGGATTGGCCGCAGTGTTGAACGAAGGGTCTTCATGATTCGGGTTCCTGCTGGCGGCAGCGGCCAACATGCCAGTCGATCCAGGCCGCATTATTCATTACCTTACTCGCAATACGGGGCGGATCCCACCGGCCCGTCGTATCACGGTATTTCCGCGCCGGCGCGGTCCGGCGGCCGGCGATGCGGTTCGCGCCGGCGCGGCGCCGCCGACGGGCCATCGCGCTAGCGGTCGAGCAGCGCCAGCGCCTGGCGCGCGATCTCCAGGTCGATGGCGGCGTCGTCGCCGTCGCCCATGAACCATGCCGCCGACAGTCCGCACCAGGCCACCACCCATTGCAGCAGCCGGCGGCGGTCCAGTCCCGATTCCTCCAGCACGATCCCGAGCCTGCGCTCGAAACGGCCCGGCACGATGGCCACCGGCGGCTCCGGGTCGGCCAGATCGGGGTTGCAGAAGATGTTGGCGTAGTCGAAGGCGCGCTCGCCGTGGAGCCGCTTGGGGTCGATCACCAGCCAGCCGCGCGCGCCGAAGTCGAGGATGTTGTCGTGGTGCACGTCGCCGTGCAGCACCACCGGGTCGCGCGGATCGTCCAGCAGCGCGCGGGCGTGGCGCGCGCTGTGCGCCAGGATGCCGCCGCGCGCCCGCGCCATCGGCCACAGCTCGACGAACCATTCCTCCAGCGGCCGCAGCGGCGGCAGCGGTTTGGCGCGCGGCGCGTGCAGTTCGCGCAGCACGCCGCAAAGGATGCGGGTGGCCTCGTCGTCGCGGCCGTTGCGGGCATACTCGGCCAGCGAACGCGTGCCGGTGGCGCGTTCCAGCAGGATGGCGTCGCCTTCGTGCGCCAGCACCCGCGCGGCGCCGTGGCCGTCCCACCAGGTCATCAACACGCCGCCCTGGCGCTCGTCTTCCTCGACCGCGACCTTCAGCATCGCGGGCACGCCGGCCTGGCGCACCGGCAGCAGCCGGGCGGCATGGGTCGTGATGGGGGCGCCGTCGGGCACGAGGTTCCAGCGGGACAGGTAGGGTTCGAACATCGGCGCGGGGCGGGCCTGGCCCGCCAGGGTGGGGAACGCTTACGGTATCAGAGAATGCCGGCGTCGGCGGCCAGCGCCGCCGCCTTGCGCGCCAGCGCCGCGACGCCGAAGCTGGTGGCCAGGGCCTGGCCCTCCAGCTCGGTCAGCGGCACCCAGCGCGCGTCCAGCGCATCGTCGCCGGCCACCGGCTCGCCGGCCTGCCAATGGCACAGCACCGCGATCAGGATGTAGTGCCGGCGCAGCGCGCCGGCCTCGTCATGGTCGAACACGTCGACGGCATCGAAGACGCGCAGCGGCTCGGCGCGCACCCCGCATTCCTCGAACAGTTCGCGCGCGGCGGCATCCTCGAGCCGTTCGCCGGCCTCGATCTTGCCGCCGGGAAAGGCCCAGCGGCCCTGGTCGGGCGGGTTGGCGCGCCGCACCAGCAGCACGTGGCCGTCGCGCACCACGGCGGCGATGGTGGCGGGAATGGGGCGAGCGGGCGGGGTGGTCATGTCGGGGTGTCCTGGGGCGTGGGCCGTTGGCGCTCGGTCGGGCGCCAGGCCGTCCACGCCCACTTCATTTAGCCATCGAGCGCGTTGGCGGTGACGGCAACGCGTTGCAATCTGGCCATGGAAGTCCCGGCCCGGCTTGATGAATTATGCCTGCCCGTCCGGCGGAACAGGGCTTAGCGCAAATCCCGGTAGTGGCGGCGCGGCCCTTGATGCACACTGTCCCTGCCGCGCCGACTCGAGCGCGATGGATAACGACAGGGCCCGCGCGGGCCCGCTGGGGAAGCCGCATGGACACGCCGGACCGGCAATTGCGCTATTTCGTGCGCATTGCCGAATTGAAATCGCTCTCGCGCGCCGCCGAGGATCTGGACCAGACCCAGTCCGGCCTGAGCCGCCAGCTGGCCGCGCTGGAGGCCCACGTGGGCAAGCCGCTGTTCGTGCGCACCGGCCGCGGGGTCGAACTGACCGAGGCGGGCGCGCGGCTGCTGGAGGGCATCCAGCCGGCCTACCGCGCCATCGACCAGGCGCTGGAGGCGGTGCGCCAGCGCGAGGGCGTGACGCAGGGATCGGTGCGGCTGGCCACCGTGCACACGCTCAGCTACTACTTCATGGCCGACGTGGTGGCGCAGTTCGTCAGCAGCCGGGAGCACGTCAATCTGTCGGTCATGGGCCGCAGTTCGCCCGAGGTGGTGACGCTGGTGGAAAGCGGCAAGGCCGACATCGGTTTCGTCTACGACGCCGCCGTGGCGTCGGATGCGCTGGCCTCGACGCCGCTGTTCGACGACGACATGTGCCTGATCGTGCGCGACGGCGTCGCGGCCGAGGATGGCGTCGACCTGGGCGCGATGGCGCTGCGGCTGGTGGGCTTTCCCTCGCACTATGCGCTGCGCAAGATGATCCACAGCGCCGGCCTGCAGCCGGAGTTCGTGGCCGAGGCCGAGACCATCGACGCCATGCTCAAGCTGGTGTCCTCGGGGGTGGGCGCCTGTATCCTGCCATCGCGCATCCCGCAAAAGCTGCTGACCGATTACGGGCTGCGCAAGGTCGCCATCGGCAGCCCGGTGCTGCGCCGGCGCGTGGTCGCCATCACGCTGGCGCAACGCCAGCCGCTGCCGCTGGTGCACGAGCTGCTGGACTGCGCCCGCCGCATCGCGCGGGACTGAGTCCGCGGGGCTGAATCCGACGAATCCTCGTTTACCCTCGGGCCGCGCGGCCGGCCCCTGGCGCGGCCGCGTCGAATAGCTGCTATGAGCCCGGCTGCATGGCTCGATGCGGGGGCGCTTTCCATACTGTGCGGCAAGGCGCGGCATCCGTCCGCGCCATCCCGAACCGCATCAGGAGGCAGCAGCATGGACAACACCCTGCGCGAAAAAGCGTACTTCGACACCCGCGCCACCCAGGAGATGGCGCAGCACCTGCGCGCCGTGCCGCGCACCCTCCAGGAGACCATGGCCTACGCCTGCCGCATCCTGGCGATGACCGAGCAGGAGGCCGGCCTGGCCGGCCAGATCAGCGTGCGCTCCGAGCGCCCCGGCGCCTACTGGACGCTGCGCTTCGGCCTGGGCTTCGACGAGGCCACCCCGGCCGACTTCATCGAGGTCGACCGCGACCTGCACACGCTCACGGGCGAAGGCATGGCCAATCCGGCGACGCGTTTTCACCTGTGGGTCTACGAGGCGCGGCCCGACGTGCAGTCCATCATCCACACTCATTCGCCGTGGGCCTCGGCGCTGGCCGCGGCGCGCCAGCCGCTGGTGATCGCGCAGATGGACATGACGCCGCTGCACGACGACTGTGCCTTCCTGGGCGAATGGCCCGGGGTGCCGATCGCCGACCAGGAGGGCGTCATCATCTCGGGCGCGCTGGGCGCCAAGCGCGCCATCATCCTGGCGCACCACGGCTACCTGACGGCCGGCGCCAGCTGCGAGGAGGCGACCTACCTGTCGGTCTACCTGGAGCGGGCGGCCCGCATGCAGATCCGCGCGCAGGCCTTCGGTCCGCTGACGCCGGTGGACGACGCGCTGGCGCGCGAGGCGCACGACTACCTGCTCAAGCCGTCGATCGTGCGCGCCACCTTCGACTACTGGTGCCGCCAGACCCACGGCATCGCGCTGCTGCCGCGGCCGGCCCGCTGATACCCAGCTGTACCCATAACGATACTTTCAAGGGGAAGTCACGATGATGACGACCAAGACGCCGCGCGCGCGTTCGCGCCGGGACTACGTAACGGCCGGCCTGGCCAGCATGATGGGCACCACTATCGAGTGGTACGACTTTTTTCTCTACGGCACGGCCGCCGCGCTGATCTTCAACAAAATCTTCTTTCCGTCCTTCGATCCGCTGACCGGCACGCTGGCCGCGTTCGCCACCTATTCGGTGGGCTTTTTCGCGCGGCCGCTGGGCGGGGTGATCTTCGGCCACTACGGCGACAAGATCGGCCGCAAATCGATGCTGCTGATCACGCTGCTGCTGATGGGCGTGCCCACCATCCTGATCGGCCTGATTCCCTCCTACGACCAGATCGGCTACTGGGCCGCGGTGCTGCTGGTGCTGATGCGCTTTCTGCAAGGCATCGCGGTGGGCGGCGAGTGGGGCGGGGCGGTGCTGATGGCGGTCGAGCACGCGCCCGAGGGCAAGAAGGGCTTCTTCGGCAGCCTGCCGCAGGCCGGCGTGGCGCCGGGCCTGATCCTGTCGTCGCTGGCGATGGGCGCGGTGGCCGGCTTGCCGGAGCAGGACATGCTGTCCTGGGGCTGGCGCCTGCCGTTCCTGGCCAGCGTGGTGCTGCTGGCGGTGGGCTGGTTCATCCGCGTCAAGGTGGCCGAGTCGCCCGACTTCGAGCAGATGCGCGAGCAGGGCGCCAAGGTCGAGGTGCCGGTGGCCGAAGTCCTCAAGCACCACCGGCGCGCGCTGTGGACGGTGGTGGGCGCGCGGCTGGCCGAAGTCACCTGGTTCTATACCGTGGTCACGTTTTCGCTGGCCTACGCCACCGGCACGCTGGGCATCGCGCGCTCGGTGATGCTGGACGCCACCATCTGGGGCGCGGCGCTGGCGCTGTTCACTATGCCGCTGTTCGGCATGCTGGGCGACCGGGTCGGCCACAAGTGGGTGTTCATGGCCGGCTCGGTCGGCATCCTGGCGTGCGCGCCGCTGTTCTTCCAGTTGCTGGCCACGGGCCAGACCGGCTGGATCATCGTCGCGGTATGCCTGGCGGTGGGATTGGTCTACGCTTGCCTGTACGGCCCGGAGGGCACGCTGTTCTCCAGCCAGTTCCCGGCCGAGGTGCGCTACACCGGCATTTCGCTGGCGGTGCAGGTGTCTGGGGCGATCGGCGGCGGCCTGGCGCCGATCATCGCGACCTGGCTGCTGGCGCGCGCCGGCGGCGATCCGAAGTACGTGGTGTGGTACCTGAGCGCGCTGGGCGTGATCGCGGTATTCAGCGCCTGGCGCATGCGCGGCGACGCGTCGGCCGCGGCGGCGCTGGGCGTGCCGGCTGGCGCGCGGACCTGAGGACGACATGAAGACGATCGACTATTACTTCTGGATGAATTCCGACTGGGCCTACCTGGGCGCCGACCGGCTGGAGGCCCTGGCGGCGCGCCACCAGGCGCGCATCCGCTACCTGCCGGTGGACCTGCCCGACGTCTATGCGCGCACCGGCGGCGTGCTGCTGGGCCAGCGCGCGCCCGAGCGCCAGGCCTACCGGGTGACCGAGCTGGCGCGCTGGTGCCGCAAGCTGGACATCCACGTCAATCCCACGCCGGCGTACATGTGTCCGGACGCGGGGCTGGCCTCGCGCATCGTGATCGCGGCCGATGCGGCCGGCCTGCCGGTGGCGGCGCTGTACAAGGCCATCCTGGCGGCCGAGTGGTGCGAGGAGCGCGACATCTCGTCGCCGGACACGCTGCGCGCCATCGTGCGGGAGCAGGGGCTGGATGCCGCGGCGCTGCTGGCCGCGGCCGAACAGCCCGCGGCGCGCCAGGCCTACCGCGACAACACCGATGCGGCGGTGGCGGCCGGCGTGTTCGGCTCGCCGTCGTATGTCTATCGCGGCGAGCTGTTCTGGGGCCAGGACCGGCTGGAGATGCTGGAGGAGGCGGTCGCCCGGGCGGCCTGAGCCGCCCCGGGCGTCCGTTCACTTCGCCGCCGTCTTCACCAGCGGGCAGGTCGACTTGGACAGCGGCATGAAGGCCTCGTCGCCCGGCAGCGTCGCCACCAGCTTGTAGTAGTCCCAGGGCCGCTTCGATTCCGCGGGGGTCTTGACCTCGAACAGGTACATGTCGTGCACCATGCGGCCGTCCTCGCGGATGCGGCCATTGGCGGCGAAGAAGTCGTTGATCGGCATGGCCTTCATCTGCTTCATCACCGCGTCGGGCGCGTCGGTGCCGGCCGCCTGCACGGCCTTCAGGTAGTGCATCACCGACGAATAGGTGCCGGCCTGGCTCATGTTGGGCATCTTCTTGAGCTTGTCGTAGTAGCGCTGCGACCAGGCGCGGGTCTGGTCGTTCATGTCCCAGTAGAAGGCCTCGGTCAGCATCAGGCCGGCGGCCGCGTCCAGGCCGATGGCGTGGATGTCGTTGATGTACAGCAGCAGGCCGGCCATCTTCTGGCCGCTCTGGGTCAGGCCGAATTCGCGCGCCGCCTTGATGGCGTTGACCGTGTCGCCGCCAGCGTTGGCCAGGCCGACGATCTGGGCGCGGCTGGCCTGCGCCTGCAGCAGGTACGAGGCGAAATCGCTGGTGCCGATCGGGTGGCGGGCGGCGCCCAGCACGGTGCCGCCGCGGGCCTTCACCACGTCGGTGGCCGAGGCCTGCAGGGTGTGGCCAAAGGCGTAGTCGGCGGTCAGGAAGTACCAGCTCTTGCCGCCCCGGTCGACGGTGGCGCGGGCGGTGGTGTTGGCCAGCGACCAGGTGTCATAGGTGTAGTGCACCGAATAGGGCGAGCACAGGTCGTTGGTGATGCGCTCGGTGCCGGGGCCGCTGAAGACCACGATCTTCTTTTTCTCGCGCGCCACTTCCAGCACCGCCAGCGCCGGGGCCGAGCCGGCCACGTCCATGATGGCGTCCACCTTCTGCGTGTCGTACCACTCGCGGGCGCGGGCCGCGGCGATGTCGGCCTTGTTCTGGTGGTCGGCCACCAGCAGGTCGATCTTCTTGCCGAGCACGGTGCCGCCGAAGTCGTCGATGGCCATCTGCGCGGCGGTGGCGCTGCCCTTGCCGGTCACGTCGGCGTAGATGCCGCTCATGTCCAGGATCAGGCCGAGGCGGACGATATCGTCGGAGATGGCGGCGGGGGCGGTCTGGGCCTGGGCGGGGCCGCCGAGGGACAGGCCGGCGACCGCGGTCAGCGCGACGAGGGCGCGTGCGAGACGCGGATTGGGGGTGCTGCGTTGCTGCGAAATCCGGGGCATGGGGGTCATGGTTGTCTCCATTTATGGTTATGCCGGATGCTTGCGGGTACTGCGAGCGCTTGGCCGGACGGCCGCGCTTCTATGGAATGGCTCCGAGGGACGACCGCGCGCGCTAGCGCTGGGTCAGCAGGTCGAACTCCATGCGCACCTTGCGGAACGGGAATTCCAGCCGCGCGAAATACACCACGCGGCCATCGATGCAGGCGTAGCGGCGCAGTTCGGCCACCGGCGAGGACACCGGGATCCGCAGCGATTCCGCCGATTCCTGGCCGGCCTCGATGACGTTGAGCACCTGGCGCGCCTCGCTGATGCGGGCGCCGTAGAACTGGTCCAGCACCGGCGCCACGGTGCTTTTCTGGATGCGGGCGCGATGCTTGCGGAACAGGCTGCTTTCCAGGAATACCTCGCTGTAGCAGAACGGCCCGGCCTCGGTGGTGTGCACGCGCCGCAGGTATTGGAAACGGCCGCCGCGGTCGGCCGCGCACGGCATGCCCAGGGTGTCGGGCAGCGGCGAATCGGCGCTCGATTCCACCAGCGAGACGGTGCCGAGCTGGTTGCTCAGCTCGACCGTTTCGGCCCAGGTCTTGGGAATCAGCAGCGTCGGCGTCTCGGGCAGGTCGGCATTGACGAAGGTGCCGGACCCGCGCGAGCGCCGGATCAGGCCGTCCTGTTCCAGCTGGCCGAGGGCCTGGCGGATGGTGGCGCGCGAGATGCCATAGGTTTCCATCAGCGCTTCCAGCGGCGGGATCTGCTGGCCGGGCCGCCAGGTGCGGTTCTGGATGTGGCCGCGGAACAGCGCGGCCGCCTGCAGGTAGAGCGGTTGGGGGCTGTGCGAGAAAAGCGGGCGCGCGGGCATGGTCGGATCGGTCAGGAGGTGGTGGGGGCGGCGAGCAGGGCGTCGGCCATCTCGCGCAGCCGGTGTTTCTGGATTTTGACCGAATTGGCGCTTTCCACGGACGGGAACGCGTCCAGCACCGTGAAACCGGCCGGCGCCTTGAAGCCGGCCATGGCCTGTTTGCAGGCCGCCGTCCAGCCGGCGGCATCGGCGTCGGCGCCGTCCTGCAGCAGCACGAAGGCGTAGGGCACGGTCTTGCCGTCGCGGGTGGCGCCGACCACCTGGCAGGCGCGCACGCCGGGCAGCGACTCCACCATCTGCTCGATCTCGACCGGATTCACCAGGAAGCCGGACAGGCGCAACGAGTCGCCCATGCGGGTCTGGAACACGAACTGGCGCGGGTTCAGCGTGTAGCCGAGGTCGCCGGTCCGGAAGTAGCCGTCGTCGGTGCAGGCGCGGGCGGTGGCCTCGGGGTTGTCGAGGTAGCCGCGCATCAGGCTGGGCGACAGGATTTCCAGCTCGCCCGATTCGCCGTGCGGCAGCACCGCGCCGCTGGCCGGATCGCGCGCCCGCACCCGCGCCTCGGGATAGACCAGGGTGCCGCCGGGCTGGTGGCGCGCGGCCACGTCGCCTTCGGCCGGATCGCGCGGCTGGCCGGCCACCAGCGCGATCAGTTCGGTGGAGCCATACAGCCCCGTCAGCGGCACGCCGGTTTCCCGCGCCAGGTCCAGCATGTGATCCAGCGCCGGCGTGAAGCTGGCGAAGCCGAACAGCCGCGCCGACGCGAAGGCGCCCGGCGCGCCCGCCCGCATCATGGCGACCAGCGCCTCGTTGTTGGCGTAGGTGTGGGTGACCCGATGGCGCTGGATCGCGGCGGCCGATTCGGCCGCGTCGAACACCGGCGCGCACACCACCGGCGCGCCGTGCGCCAGGCCGCCCGCCAGCGTGGCAAAGCCGAAGGCGCCGCAGAACGGCGCGCTGGCCAGCACGCGGCTGTGGTCGTCATAGCCGAAGGCGCGCGCCACCGCCGCGCCGTGGCGCAGCAGGGTGCGCTGGTCGTGCAGCACGAACTTGGGCTGCGAGGTGGTGCCGGACGTGGTGAAGCACAGCACGCCCGCGTCGGGCTGGGGCGGCGGCGGCGCGTCGGCGCAGGCGCGCAGGTCGGCATAGCGGTGCACCGGCTTGCCGCGCAGCGAGGCGGCGATGGGGGCGTCTGTTTGTACGTCTGCTTGTGCGTCCGTCTCGGACACGGCGACGATGCCTTGCAGCCGCGCCAGCGATTCGGCCGCGACGCCGTCCAGGATGCCGGCGAAGTCGATGCCCTTGAAGCCGGGCCAGAACACCAGCCAGTCGGCGCGGCCGCGGCCCAGGATGTCGGCCAGTTCCAGGGCGCGAAAGCGCGTGTTGACGGCCAGCGCCAGCGCGCCGAGGTGGGCGCAGGCCAGGAAGGTTTCGACCCAGGCGGCGCAGTTGGGCAGCCACACGGCCACGCGCTGGCCGGGCCGCACGCCGATGCGCGCCAGGCCGGCGGCCAGGGCGCGGCTGCGCGCGCGCAGATCGGCGTGGCTGATGGCCTGGTCGCGGTCGATCAGGGCGGGGCGGTCGGGATGCAGCGCGGCCAGCGCGTCCAGGTGCTGCGCGAAGGTCGGAGCGGGTTGCGTCATGGCCTACACCGTGGCGATCGGGGTCACGGGGGAACCCACGGCGCCGGGCATGCGCAGCGGCGGGGCGGTCAGCAGGAAGCGGTTGCGGCCCTGTCCATGCAGCCAGTCGGCCAGGGCCTTCAGGTACCACAGCTCGGCCAGCGGCACGCCCAGCTTGAACAGGCAGTGATGGTGCAGCGGCAGGATCGAATGGCCCGGGCCGGCGGTGCGCGCCGGATAGGCCTCGACCGCGTAGTTGTCGGCGCAGATCGCGGCGATGCCGCTGGCGGTGATCCAGTCCAGCAACGCCGGGTCGGCGCCGTCCAGCACCGCGCCGGTCTGTTCCAGCCGGTGCGGATCGGGCTGGCCGTTCATCTCCATCAGCGTTTCGGCAAAGCCGGTGCGCAGCACCAGCATGTCGCCCGGCTCGACCACCACCTGCTGCTCACGCATCGCGGCCTGCAGCTGGGTGTAGCCGACCAGGGTGCGGCCGGGGCCGAAGGCGCGCGCCAGGTCGACCAGCACGCCGCGGCCCTGCATGCCTTTCTCGGCGTAGCGGCTGATGCTGAGCTTGCGCGCATACGAGCCGCCCGGCGGGCAGCAGGCATCGGCGCCGGCGTCATCGCCGCCGAACACATCCACGCCCGCGGCATAGCCGTTGTAGTAGACGCGGCGAGCCTCGCCGTCGCCCTGGATGTCGAACTGGGCGCCGACGTGGCACAGGCCGTCCCACTGGGTGGAGTACTGCATGCTGAGCGTCACCTGGTCGTCCGACAGCACGTCCACGGCGCCGGGCTGCACGCGCGCCATGGTGAAGTTCAGGTAGGGCGCGCCGTCGCGGAAGGTGGGCTTGAGCTGCGGTGGATGGCGGCGCGGGTTGAGCACGTTGCCGCCGGGCAGGTCCAGCGGCAGCGACAGGCAGAACACCTTGCCCGTGCGCACCTCGCGCACCGCCTGCAGCACTTTTTCCTCGGTCAGCAGGTTCAGGCGGCCGAGTTCGTCATCCGCTCCGAAATCGCCCCAGGTCGATCCCTCGGGGCGGCGCGTCCAGCGTTTCATGGGCTTGTCTCCGGTGTGTTTTTCGAGTCTTGTGAATATAGTACGTATTTACGTACTATAGGAAGTGTCCGCATCCCGAGGACGCCCATCGACAGCATCCGCCCCAAGGCGGAGCCAGAAGAAATCCGCGTCAAGCGGATTCGCGAGGAGACAGATCCATGACGCATTCCCTGCACAGGCGCGCCGGGCGGCGCGCGCTGGCCGCGGCCGGCCTGGCCGTGCTGGCCCTGTCCGCGGCCCACGCGGCCGGTTATCCGGAGCATCCCGTCACCGTGGTCGTGCCGTATCCGCCGGGCGGCGGCGCCGACATCTTCGGCCGCGCCATCGCCAACGCGCTGCAGCCGGCGCTCAAGCAGACCGTGCTGGTCGAGAACAAGCCGGGCGCGGGCGGCAACATCGGCATGGCCTACGTGGCACGCGCCAAGGCCGATGGCTACACCCTGGGCCTGGGCACGATCGGCACCCAGACCATCAACCAGTTCCTCTACAGCAACATGACGTTCGACCCCGAGCGCGACCTGGTGCCGATCGCGCTGGTGTCGACCACGCCCAACGTCATCGCCGTCAGCGCCAAGTCGCCCTACAAAACGGTGGCCGACGTGATCCAGGCCGCGCGCCAGTCCAGGGACAAGAAGCTGACCTACGCCTCGCCCGGCGTGGGGTCGTCGGTGCACCTGACCGGCGCCTACTTCGAGGCCATGGCTGGCGTGACGATGCTGCACGTGCCGTTCAAGGGCACCTCGGCGTCGCTGCCGGCGGTGGCCGGCGGCCAGGTCGATCTGTTGTTCGACAACCTGCCCGGCGCGCTGGCGCAGATCAAGGACGGCAACCTGGTGCGCGGCGTGGCGGTCACGTCCGCCGCGCGCGATCCGTCGCTGCCGGACCTGCCGACCGTGGCCGAGTCCGGCCTGCCGGGTTTCGACGTGACGGCGTGGTTCGCGCTGTACGCGCCGCGCGGCACGCCCGAACCGGTGGTGCGGCAACTGGTCGAGGCGGCGCGCAGCGGCCTGGCCACGCCCGCCATCGCCACCAATTTCGCTACCATGGGCGCCCGGCCCGGCACGCTGTTCGGCGCGGACCTGGCCGCGTTCGAGCGCCAGGAGCGCGCCAAATGGGGCGGCCTCATCAAGGACAAGGGAATCACCGCGCAATGACAACCCCCATCGCATTGGTCACCGGCGGCAGCCGGGGCATCGGCCGCGCCATCGTCGCGCGGCTGCTGCAGGACGGCTTCGAGGTCGTCAACTTCAGCCGCCGGCCGCCGGACGCGGCGTTGCCCGGCGAACGCTTCCAGTCGGTCGACCTGGGCGACGCCGCCGCCACGGCCGCGGCGGCCACCGCGCTGGCGGCGGCGCGGCCGGTGCTGCACCTGGTCAACAACGCCGGCATGATCCAGGTCGCTGACATCGAAGCCGTGACCCAGGAGGAACTGGCGCGCATGGTGGCGGTGAATCTGACCGCGCCGTTGCTGCTGATGCAGGCGCTGCTGCCCGGCATGCGCCAGGCCGGCTACGGCCGGGTCGTCAACATCGGCAGCCGCGCCGGCCTGGGCAAGCCGGGCCGCACGGTCTACGGCGCCACCAAGTCCGGCCTGGTGGGCATGACGCGCACCTGGGCGCTGGAACTGGGCAAGGCCGGCATCACGGTCAACACCGTGGCGCCCGGGCCGATCGCCACCGAGCTGTTCGACCAGTCCAACCCGCCGGGCGACCCCAGGACCGTGGCGCTGGAGGCCGCCATCCCGGTCGGCCGCATCGGCCGGCCCGAGGACGTGGCGCATGCGGTGTCGTCGTTCCTGGACCGGCGCGCCGGCTTCATGACCGGGCAGGTGCTGTATGTCTGCGGCGGCATGTCGGTGGGGCTGGCGGGGTAGGACCGCTACGGGAAGCCGGGGGCGGACCGGGCGGGCAGCGCCGCGTCAGTCGCGCGGGTCCAGCGGCCAGCGGAAGGCCGGCGTGATCTCCACCTGCAGCCCCGCGCCGGCCAGCACCCCGTGCAGCCGGATGACTTCGAGCGCCAGGACATTCTCGGCCACCGGCAGGTCCTGGGCGATCAGCTCGCGCGCCCGCTTGACGCCGATGCCCAGCGCCACCGCCAGGCGGGCGATGGCGCTGGCCGTGGCCAGGGCGCCGGGCCGCGCCCGCAGTGTGTAAGGCGTGCGGTCCATGATCGGGTGGTTGGGGTTGGTGGTCGCCACCATCCAGCCGCAGCCGCCGCAGCGCGCGATCAGGCTCAGCCCCTGTTCGGTGATGACCTGGGGCAGGCCGCATTCGGGACACGGCGAGGCGGACGGGTTCATGGCGTGCGGGCCGGTCAGAGCGGACGGCCGGCGCTTCCGAGCGCATGGCGCAGGACTTTGCCCGAGGCCCGGCCCGCCGCGCGCAGCGCACCGTCGCGTTCGCGCCGCAGCTGGCGCAGCACCTCGCTCGGCGTCACGCCGAAATGCGCCGCGAACTTGCGCTGGAAGGTGCGGCGCGACATGTGGCAGGCATCGGCCATGTCGTCCACCGACCAGCGCGCCGACAGGCTCGCCTCGATCTTCTCGACCAGGTCGCGGAACGGCGCGGCCAGGCGGTCCTGCAGCCGCAGCGACTGGCTGTACTGGCGCTGGTCGCCGTTGCGGCGCATGAACACCACCAGGCGGCGCGCCACGTCCTGCGACACCTGCGCGCCGGCGTCGCGCTCGATCAGGGCCAGCGCCAGGTCGATGCCGGCGGTGACGCCGGCCGAGGTCCAGATCGCGCCGCTCTCGATGAAGATGCGGTCGTCTTCCACCCGCAGGCCGGGATACAGCTGGCGCAGCCGGTCGGCCGAGCGCCAGTGGGTGGTGACGCGGCGGCCGTCCAGCAGGCCGGCCGCCGCCAGCAGGAAGGCGCCGGTGCAGACGCTGCAGGTGCGGCGCGCCTGCGGGCTGCGGCGGCGCAGCCAGGCCAGGGTCTCGCCGTGGGCGCCGGCCTGGTCGATGCCGGGGCCGCCCGGCACGAACAGCATGTCGATCGGCGCGTCGTCGTCCTCGGCGAAGGTGGCGTCGACCTGCATGCGCAGGCCCTGGTCCCAGGCGGCGACCACCGGCGTGGCCGCGACGGTGCTCAGCTGGTAGCCCGCGCCGCCTTCCTCGTTGGCGCCGCTGAAGGCCTGCCACGGCCCGGCCAGGTCGAGCGGCTGGAAGCCGTCGTAGAGCAGGAAGACGATGCGTTTTGGCGCGATCGTGGGGGTATTTGGCGCACGCGCGCCGGCGCCTGGGGCTACGCTGGCGGTTCCGTTCTGCGAAGGAGCATCGTCGTGCATGTGAATATTCTCTTGTTCGAAGGGCTGACCCAGCTCGATATGACCGGGCCATACGAAGTGCTCGCCGCCGCGCCCGGGTTCAGCGTCGATTTTGTCGCAAAAACGCCGGATCCGGTGCGCAGCGATCGCGGCCTGCGGTTCGTGCCGACCCAGACCCTGGCGTCGGCGCCGCCCTGCGATCTGCTGGTGGTGCCCGGCGGGCCGGGGACGGATGATGCCATCCTCGACCCGGACTGGGTAGCCTTCACGCGCCGGCAAGCGTTGGGCGCGCGCTACGTCTTCGGCATCTGCACCGGTTCGCTGCTGCTGGGCGCGGCCGGCCTGCTGCGCGGCCGCCGCGCTTCCAGCCATTGGCGCGCGCGTGAACTGCTGGCGCATTTCGGCGCGGTGCCGACCGATGCGAGGCTGTGCGTGGATGGCAACGTTTTCACCGCGGGCGGCGTCACCTCGGGCATCGACATGGCGCTGAAGGTGGTCGCCACGCTGTGCGGCGACGAGGTCGCCAAGCTGATCCAGTTGCAGATCGAATACGACCCCGAGCCGCCGTTTCCCGGCGGCACGCCCAAGACCTCGGAGCCGGACATCGTGCGGCAATACCTGGCGCAGTCGCAGGCGCGCTTCGAGCAGCGCAGCGCCAAGGTGCGGCAGGCCGCGCTCAATGTCCCAGATGGTCCAGCGGCAGCGGGCTCTGCGGCTTGACGGTCTGGATCGCGAAGTTGCTGCGGATGTCCTTCACCCCCGGCAGCTTGAGCAGCGTGGTCAGCAGGAAGCGTTCGTAGGCGCGCAGGTCGGGCAGCACCACCTGCAGCAGGAAGTCGGATTCGCCCGACACCAGATGGGCCGCCACCACTTCGGGCAGGGCGCAGACTTCCTTGCGGAACTGGTCTGCGTCGCGCTCGTGGTGGCGCTCGACCTTCACGCCGACGAAGACGGTCAGGCCCAGCCCGACCTCGTCCGGCGCCAGCCGGGCCTCGTAGCCCTGGATCACGCCGGCTTCCTCCATCAGCCGCACCCGCCGCAGGCAGGGCGACGGCGACAGGCCGATCTGCTCGGCCAGCTCGACATTGGTGAGGCGGCCGTTCTGCTGCAGGGCCTCGAGAATGCGCCGGTCGTAGGCGTCAAGTTGGCGTTTTGGCATGAAATGAAAATTCTGCGATATGGATTGGTTCAGTGTGCCAATCATGTTATTACGCTTGGCAGGAATAGCAAGCACATGCCGATGCCTTTTCCCTAGAATGATCGCCATTTCCAGCAGTGCGGAGCGTGGCGTATGGCCGACATGGCGTTGTTTCTCGGGGCGTTGTTGATTGTCTATGTGGTGCCGGGGCCGGACATGATCCTGCTGCTCGAGACCGGCGCGCTGCGCGGCCGCGGGCAGGCGCTGGCGGTGGCCGTGGGCCTGGCCCTGGCGCGCGCCGCCCACGTGACGCTGGCGGCATTGGGGCTGGCGGCGCTGTTCAAGACCCATCCCTGGGCCTTCGACGCGGCGCGCACGGTGGGCGGTTGCTATCTGATCTGGCTGGGCCTGCGGCTGCTGCGGGCGGGGCCGATGTCGTACGGCGTGGCGCACGAGGCGCAGGCGGCCGCGCGCGGCAAGGGGCTGGGCGCGGCGCTGTTGAGCGGGGTGCTGACCAACGTGCTCAATCCCAAGGCGCTGCTGTTCTGCTCGGTGCTGCTGCCGCAGTTCGTGTCGCCGGCGCAGGGCCCGATCGGCCAGCAGTTCGCCTTGCTGGGCGTGATCCTGGTGAGCCTGGGCTTGACGTTCGATGTGCTGTGCGCGCTGGCCGGCGGCGTCCTGGGCCGCTGGATGGCGGCGCATCCGCGCGTGCAGAAATGGCAGGGCACGGTGTTCGGCGGCGCGCTGATCGCGTTCGGCGTGCGCCTGACGCTGAATCGCTGAGGCGGCCGGGCCGCGCACGCTGCCGGGCGGCGCGGCGCCATGAAAAAAGGGCCTGACTCGCGTCAGGCCCTTTCTGCTTACTTGCCGAAGGCCAGGGACGTTTCGTCCTCGTCCTGGCCTTCGCCGTCGGCGCGCGCCGGCAGGGGGCGGGCGCCATCGGCCAGCATTTCCGATTGCGTCAGGCCCTTGGTCAGCTCCAGGGCCTGGCGCTCGAACAGGCGCCGGTACAGGCCGCCCTTCAAGCGGATCAGCTGGTCATGGCTGCCTTCCTCGATGATGCGGCCATGGTCCATCACCAGCAGGCGGTCCAGCGCGCGCACCGTCGACAGGCGGTGCGCCACCACCAGCGTGGTGCGGCCGACCATCAGGCGCTCCATGGCCTGCTGGATCAGCACTTCGCTTTCGCTGTCCAGGCTCGAGGTGGCCTCGTCCAGGATCAGGATCGGCGCGTCGGCCAGGAAGGCCCGCGCGATCGCCACGCGCTGGCGCTCGCCGCCCGACAGCTTGACGCCGCGTTCGCCCACCAGCGTCTCATAGCCCTTGGGCAGCGCCATGATGAAGTCGTGCGCGCTGGCCAGCCGCGCCGCCTGCTCGATCTCGGCTTGCGTCGCGCCGGGGCGGGCGTAGGCGATGTTCTCGGCCAGCGTGCGGTGGAACAGCACCGGCTCCTGCTGCACGATCGCGATCTGGCTGCGCAGCGAGGCCTGCCTGACCTGGGCGATGTCCTGGCCGTCGATGGCGATACGGCCGCCGTTGACGTCGTACAGGCGCTGGATCAGCTTGATGAACGTGGTCTTGCCCGAGCCCGAATGGCCCACCAGCCCGACCCGTTCGCCCGGCGCGATGCGCGCCGAGAAGCGGTCGTACAGCGGCGCCTCGTGGCGGCCGTAGCGGAAGGTCACGTCCTCGAAGCGGATCTCGCCCGCCGTGACGCGGATCTGGCCCGCGCCGGGGCGGTCGTCTACGCCCAGCGGCTGCTTTTCCAGCGCCACCAGTTCCTCCATGTCGTTGACCGAGCGCTGCAGGTTGCGGATGTGCATGCCCACGTCGCGCAGGTGGCCCTGCAGCATGAAGAACATCGTCAGCGCGAAGGTCACGTCGCCGACGCTGGCCTGGTTGCGCGACCACAGCAGCAGCGCCGCGCCCAGGATGCCAGCCTGCATCGCCACCAGCATCGCGCCCTGGATGCCGCCGTTGATCGTGGCGCGGATCCAGGTGCGGCGCGTGCGGCGGCGCCACTTGTCGACCACGCGCTCCAGGCGCGCTTCCTCGCGCGTCTCGGCGCCGAAGGCCTTGACGACCGGGTTACAGCTGACCGCGTCGGCCAGCGCGCCGCCCATGCGCGTGTCCCAGGCGTTGCCCAGCCGCGCCGCCGGCGCCACGTAGCCCAGCGACAGCGCCGCCGTGACCGCGATGTACAGCACCGACCCGAGGCCGACGACCAGGCCCATCACCGGCCAGTGGATGCCCAGCAGCACGGTGGCGCCGACCAGCATGATGACCGAGGGCAGCAGCGCCACCAGCAGCGTGTCGTTCAGCAGGTCCACCGCCCACATGCCGCGGGTGATCTTGCGCACGGTCGAGCCGGCGAAGCTGTTGGCGTGCCAGTCGGTCGAAAAGCGCTGCACCCGGTAGAAGGCGTTCGACACCATGCCGTTCATCATCTTCAGGGTGAAGACGATGATGTTCTGGAACACGCCCTGGCGCAGCAGCGTGCCGCCGATGCCCAGCGCGATCAGCAGCCAGAACGCGGTGATGGCCGCGCTCCAGGCCTGCTGGTCGGCCGCGGCGCCGGAAGCCACGGCGTCGACCAGGCGGCCCGCGTACAGCGGGGTCAGCACGTCGGCCAGGGCCGACAGCAGCGCCAGCCCGACGATCAATGCGGTGCGCCAGGGTTGGGCGCGCCAATAGCGGAAGGTAAAGCCGAGGACGTCCTTGAAGGCTTGTCCTCGCAGATCGATTTTTGTTCGATTCATTGCGATCGCCCGGCAACGCGAAGGCGCCGGATTCCTTGTGGGAAAGAAGGTGATACGACCTGCGCCTCACGGCGCGGGCATTGCGTTCAGGGATTTGGGGCGGGCACGGCGGACCAGTCGCCAGGTAGTCTGGCGATGGGGCCGCGCGGGCGACGACTTAATGGCGTCGCGGAGATACGCGCGGGATGGCGGTATGCGGATTCATCATCTTGCGCCTCCCAGGTGTAGGTGAAGGGAAAAAAGAATGGGCACAGGCCCGAATTGAAGATTCTATAGAACTGGTGTACGCGCATCAACCGCGCGGACAGTGGGGGATTGCGGGCGTGTGGGTTTTTCCCCACGCGATGGCGCCTGGTCGCCAGGCGCAATGGAAGAAGGGTCGGCCGCCGCGAAGGCGCGGCGGCCGACCAGGCGGGCTACTTCAGGAACCCGGTCGAGATCCACGGCACCGCGGCGATGACCACGATGCCGACCGCCATCGAGCCGAGGTAGCCCAGGATGGGCCGGATGCCGGCTTCGGGCGCGACCCGGCCAATGGCGCAGGCGGCGTAGTAGCCGACGCCGAATGGCGGCGCGAACAGGCCCAGGCCCATCGACAGGATCACCACCATGGCGTAGTGCACCTCGTGGATGCCCATCTGGTGCGCGATCGGGAATAGCAGCGGCCCGAACAGCACGATGGCGGGAATGCCCTCCAGCACGCTGCCCAGGATGACGAACGCCACGATCGACACCGCCATGAAGGTGGCGGCGCCGCCCGGCAGGCCGGCCATGGCCTGCGCCAGCTGGGTCGAGAAGCCCGATTGCGTCAGGGCCCAGGCCATGGCGGTGGCGGTGCCGATGATCAGCAGGATCGAGCCCGACAGGCAGGCGGTGTCCACCAGCATGGGCTTGAGCCGTTTGGCGTCGAAGCAGCGGTAGACCAGCAGCCCGATCAGTGTGGCGTAGACGATGCCGATGGTGGAGACCTCGGTGGCGGTGGCCACGCCTTCGACCACCGCCGCGCGGATCACGAAGGGCAGCGCCAGCGCCGGCAGCGCCACCAGCAGGGCGCGGCCGATCTGGCGGCCGCTGGCCTTGCGCACCGCGCTCAGGTCTTCGCGGCGGTTGCGCCACCAGACCACCAGGCACAGCATCACGCCCAGCACCAGCCCCGGCAGCAGGCCGCCGGTGAACAGCGCCGTGATCGACACGCCGGTGACCGAGCCGATGGTGATCAGCACCAGGCTGGGCGGCACGGTCTCGGTCTGCGCCCCGGTGGCCGACAGCAGCGCCACCAGGTCGCCCTCGTCGGCGCCGCGCTCGCGCATTTCGGGGAACAGCACCGGCGCCACCGCCGCCATGTCGGCGGCCTTGGCGCCCGAGATGCCCGAGACCACGTACATGGCGCCGATCAGCACGTACGACAGGCCGCCGCGCACGTGGCCCAGCAGGCTGGCCAGGAACGCCACCATGCGCTTGGCCATGCCGGTCATCTCGATCAGCACGCCCAGGAACACGAACAGCGGCACCGCCAGCAGGATCAGGTGCGACATGCCTTCGTCCATGCGCCCGACCACCACCATCATCGGCACGTCGGTGGTCAGCGACAGGTAGCCGAAGGTGGCCAGCCCGAACGCGAAGGCGATCGGCACGCCCGCGAACACCGTGGCCGCCACCACGCCGACGAAGAAGATCAGCAGGTTGACGTTGCCCAGGCCCGCCAGGACCGGTTGCAGCGCCGTCATGGCGGCCACCACGCCGCCGACCAGCAGCAGCGCCAGCCCGGTGACGCGCCACTGCGCCCGTTCGACCAGCCGCAGCAGCGCGATCAGCAGCATCAGCGCGGTGCCCACCGGCAGGGCCGCGGCGCGCCAGATGTTGGGGATCTCCAGCGCGGCGGTGGTGACGTACTGCTCTTCCGAGGCGTACTCGTAGCCCGGCGCCTGCAACAGCAGCAGGAACGCCAGCGCCGCCGCCACCGCCACCATGTCCAGCAGCGCGCGGGTGGCGGGCGAGGCGCGGTTGACCAGCGCGCCCATGCGCATGTGCTCGCCGCGGCGGAAGGCGATCACCGCGCCCAGCATGGCCAGCCACAGGAACAGGATCGAGGCCAGTTCGTCGGACCACACCAGCGGCGTGTGCAGCACGTAGCGCGCCACGATGCCTGAGAACAGGATGACGATTTCCGCGACCACCAGGATGGCCGCGGGAATCTCCACCAGGTGGCCCAGGGCGTTGTCGGCGGCGATGGCCCATGGCCGCCGGCTGCCCGGGGCGGCGGCGGCCTGGGGCGGCGCCTCCGCCGGATGGGTCAGCGCAGCCCTCATGACAGGCTCCCGGCCGCCTGCTCCAGCAGGCTCCAGGCCTTGTCGCCGTACTTTTCCTTCCAGCCGGCGTAGAAGCCGGCGCGCCGCAGCGCATCGCGGATGGGCGCGGGGTCGGGCGTGTTGAAGGTCAGGCCCTCCTCGGCCAGCTTGGCCTGCAGCTGGTTGTTCAGCGCCAGCACGTCGGCGCGCTCGGCCATGCCGGCGGCGTTGATGTGCTTGGCGACGACCTCGCGGATGTCGGCCGGCAGCTTTTCCCAGGCGCGGCGGTTGCCCAGGAACCAGAAGCCGTCCCACATGTGGTTGGTCATCGAGCAGTATTTCTGCACTTCGTACAGCTTGGCGGTCTGGATGATGGCCAGCGGGTTTTCCTGCGCGTCCACCACGCGGGTCTGCAGCGCCGAATAGGTTTCGTTGAAGTTGATGCTGGCCGGCGACGACCCCAGCGCCTTGAACATCGAGGTCCACAGCGGGCTGACCGGCACGCGGATCTTCAGGTCGCGGAAATCGTCCGGGCCGCTGATGGCGCGCGAGCTGGTGGTGACCTGGCGAAAGCCGCTGTCCCAGATGCGGTCCATGACGAACAGGCCCTTGGCGTTGATGTCGGCGCGGATGTGCGCGCCCAGGTCGCCGTCCAGCGCCTTCCAGACCGCGGCGTAGTCGGGGAAGGCGAAGCCCACGCCGCTGATCGAGGCGCTGGGCACCAGGGTCGACAGGATCAGCCCCGACAGGGTGAAGAACTCGACGGCGCCGGCGCGCAGCTGGCTCAGGGTGTCGGTGTCGGACCCCAGCTGGCTGCTGGGGAACACTGCCAGCTCGAAGCGGCCGCCCGTGTCCTTGAGGATGTTCTGCGCGGCCTCGTTGGCGCGCAGGTTCATCGGGTGCGAGGGCGGCAGGTTGTTGGCGTACTTGTAGCGGAACTGGGGCGCCGCCAGCGTGCGCTGGAACGGGGCCAGGGCAAGCAGCGCGCCGCCTCCCGCGGCGCGCATGAGGTTGCGTCGAGTCGTGTTCATGCTGTCTCCTTGGTTATGAGATCCGGCCGCCATCGAGGACGGCCGGATAAAGCGCCTTGCCAGGCTTGTTGCTTTATCTTTGCATGAGGTCCATTATGTGGACCTGCGTACTACCCTTAAATTCATTTAATCACATTGATTCACTAGCGTAAATCAATAAAACTGGTGCAGAATGAAAAAACAAAATCAGATAGATGGTCCACAAAATGGACCTGATGAAAAAACAGGCGGAGACGTGACGGAGACCTCATCCCAGGTCGGTGGCGCCCAGGCGATATCCCGCGCCATGCTGGTGTTGCGCGCGGTGTCGCGCACCCGCGGCGAAGGCGCGGGCCTGCTGGCGTTGACGCGCGATACGGGCATGAGCAAGCCCACCGTGCACCGCCTGCTGGCCGCCCTGGCCGCCGAAGGCATGGTCGAGCAGGACCTGGCCAGCCGCCGTTACTTCCTCGGCCCCGAATGCCATGTGCTGGGCAACATCGCCAGCGAACGCTTCGGCATCAACCGCCTGGCCGCGCCCGTGGTCGCGCGGCTGGCGCACGAGTGCGGCGATTCCGCCTTCTTTTCGCTGCGCCGCGACGTGTTCGCGGTCTGCGTGCTGCGCGAGGACGGCGATTACCCCCTCAAGACTCATGTGCTGCTGCCCGGCGACCGTCATCCCCTGGGCATCGGCGCCGGCAGCCTGGCGATCCTGGCGGCGCTGCCCGACGACGAGGTCGAGGCCTGCCTGCAGGCCAATGCCGGCCTGATCGAGCGGCGCTATCCGCATTACTCCGTGCCGCTGATCCGCACGCTGGTCGACGAGGTGCGCGAGCAGGGCTATGCCGTGAACCGCGGCCTGGTGGTGCCGGGCTCGTGGGGCATCGGCATGCCGCTGCGCGACGAGCAGGGCCATGTGCTGGGCGCGCTCAGCATCGCCGCGGTCGAATCGCGCATGGACGAGGAAAGGCAGTTCCAGCTGGCCAAGCTGTTGTCCCGCGAGGCCAAACGCCTGCTAGCACAGGCCAACCCGGCAGGCCGCGAGGCGCGAACGCGCCCGCCGGCCGCCAAGCCCAAGTCCTGATCCGCCATGTCGGCGGGGCGGGGCTGCCAACAGAGGAGACAGCAATGAGCAAGCGTGCCGTCATCGTGGGATGGTCGCATGTCCCGTTCGGCAAACTCGACGATCCCGATACCGAAAGCCTGATGGCGCGGGTCTCGGGCGCCGCCCTGGCCCATGCGGGCATCGGCCCCGGGGACGTGGACGGCATCTATGCCGGCGTGATGAACAGCGGCTTCCAGAAGCAGGATTTCCAGGCCGCGCTGGTGGCGCTGGCCGATCCGGCGCTGGCGTACGTGCCCGCGACCCGACTGGAAAACGCCTGCGCCACCGGGTCCGCGGCGCTGTATGCGGCCATGGATTTCATCGAGGCCGGGCGCGGCCGGGTGGCGCTGGTGGTGGGCGCCGAGAAGATGACCGCGCGACCCACCGAGGAAGTCGGCGACATCCTGCTGAACGCCAGCTACCGCAAGGAAGAAGCGGACTTGCCCGGCGGCTTTGCCGGCGTGTTCGGCCGCATCGCCTCGGCCTACTTCGAGCGCCATGGCGACCAGGGCGAGGCCCTGGCCCGCATTGCCGCCAAGAACCACGCCAACGCCCTGGGCAATCCGTACGCGCAGATCCGCAAGGACCTGGGCTTCGAGTTCTGCAACACCGTTTCCGACAGGAACCCCTACGTGGCGGCGCCGCTGCGGCGCACCGATTGCTCGCTGATCTCCGACGGCGCGGCGGCGCTGGTGCTGGCCGATGCCGAGACCGCGGCGGGCCTGCGCCGCGCCATCGGCTTTCGCGCGCGGCGCCACGTCAACGACATTCTGCCGCTGAGCCGGCGCGATCCGATCGCGTTCGAGGGCGCGGCGCGCGCCTGGCGCGAGGCGCTGGCCGACGCCGGCGCGACCCTCGATGACCTGAGCCTGGTCGAGACGCATGACTGCTTCACCATCGCCGAACTGATCGAATACGAAGCCATGGGCCTGACGCCGCGCGGCCAGGGCGCGCGGGCGCTGCGGGAGGGCTGGGTCTATCCGGGCGGCCGCCTGCCGGTCAATCCGTCGGGCGGACTCAAGGCCAAGGGCCACCCCGTGGGGGCGACCGGCGTGTCCATGCACGTGCTGGCATGCATGCAGCTGGCGGGCGAGGCCGGCGGCATGCAGGTGCCGGACGCCACGCTGGCAGGTGTCTTCAACATGGGCGGCGCGGCCGTGGCCAACTACGTCAGCCTGCTGGAGCGCGTCAAATGAGCGGCCTGTCGCAGCCGTCCGTGGCGCCACCGGGCGGGGTGGCGCCGGTGTCGCGCCGCGCCATGAACCTGGCGCATTTCCTGGCGCAGGCCGCCCGCCGCCACCCGACGCGCAGCGCGCTGGTCTGCGGCGAGGCGCGCCTGAGCTGGCGCGAGCTGGACGCGCGCACCGCGGCGCTGGCGCAGGCGCTGGCCGAGCGCGGCGTGGGCAAGGGCGACCGGGTGCTGGTGCACGCGCGCAACAGCTTCGCGTTCGCCGAGACCCTGTTCGCGGTGTTGCGGCTGGGCGCCGTGTGGGTGCCGACCAATTGCCGCATCGCGCCGGACGAGGCGGTCTACCTGGCGCAGGCGGCGGGCGTCAAAGCGTTCCTGTGCGACGGCCAGTCGCCGGACCACGCGGCCGCGGTGGCGCGGGCGATGCCGGACCTGGCCCTGCTGGCGCGGCTGGGGCCGGGCGGGTTCGGCGAGGCCGACACCGCCACGCTGATCGAGGCGCGGCTGGCCGATGCGCCGCGCGCCTGCGCCGACGTGGACTACGACGATCCGTGCTGGTTCTTCTTCACGTCCGGCACCACCGGGCATCCGAAGGCGGCGGTGCTGACGCACGGGCAGATGGCGTTCGTGGTGACCAATCACCTGTGCGACCTGATGCCGGGCACCACCGAGGACGACGTCAGCCTGGTGGTGGCGCCCCTGTCGCACGGCGCGGGCATCCACTTCCTGACGCAGGTGGCGCGCGGCGCCTGCTCGGTGCTGCCGGACGGCGACCGCTTCGACCCGGCCCAGGCATGGCAACTGGTCGAGCGCCATCGGGTCACCAACATGTTCACCGTGCCCACCATCGTCAAGCTGCTGGTGGAGGATCCGGCGGTCGATCAATTCGACCACGGCAGCCTGCGCCACGTGATCTACGCCGGCGCGCCGATGTACCGCGAAGACCAGAAGCGCGCGCTCGACAAGCTGGGCGGTGTGCTGGTGCAGTACTTCGGGCTGGGCGAGGTGACCGGCAACATCACCGTCCTGCCGCCGGCGCAGCACCATGGCGGCGACGGCCCCGAGGCCCGCGCCGGCACCTGCGGCTATGAGCGCACCGGCATGCAGATCAGCATCCAGGACGATGCCGGCCGGCCGCTGCCGGCCGGCCAGACCGGCGAGATCTGCGTCTGCGGCCCGGCGGTGTTCGCCGGCTACTACGCCAACCCGCAGGCCAACGCCAAGGCCTTTCGCAACGGCTGGTTCCGCACCGGCGACCTGGGGTATCAGGACGAGCAGGGCTATCTGTACATCACCGGCCGCGAATCCGACATGTACATCTCGGGCGGCTCCAACATCTATCCGCGCGAGGTCGAGGAAAAGGTGCTGGCCCATCCAGCGGTGGCGGAAGCGGCGGTGCTGGGGGTGCCGGATCCGGTCTGGGGCGAGGTGGGCGTGATGGTCTGCGTGCTGCGCCCGGGCCAGGCGCTGGAACAGGACGCGCTGCTGGCCTGGCTGGCGCCGCGCATGGCCCGCTACAAGCTGCCGCGCCAGGTGTTCTTCTGGGACGCGCTGCCGCGTTCGGGCTACGGCAAGATCACCAAGAAGCTGGTGCGCGACGCCTTGCGCGAGCGCGGCTGCCTGGCGGCCGGTTAGCAGGACATCGCGGCCGCCGCGACGGCGGCCGCGATGGCAGGAGGGAGAGACAACGCAGTACACAACGAGGAGACCGAATCATGGATGGAGCGCAGGATGCGGTACTGGTCACGGGGGGCGCGTCGGGCATCGGCCTGGCCGTCGCGCGTGGCCTGCTGGGCGCGGGACGCCGGGTGCTGGTGGCGGACGTGTCGCAGGAGCGGTTAGACGAGGTGCGTGGCCTGGCGCCCGCGGAACGCCTGGGCTGCGTGCGGCTGGACGTGTCCGACGAGGCGCAGGTGACCGAGGCGATGGCGCGGCTGGAGGCCGATTTCGGCCCGATCACCGGGCTGGTCAATTCGGCCGGCATCGGCCGCGACGTGCCGTTCCTGGAGACCGACGCGGCGCTCCTGCGGCGGATCCTGGAAGTGAATCTGGTGGGGTCGTTCGTGGTGGCGCGCGAGGCGGCCCGGCGCATGCGCGAACGCGGCCGCGGTTCGATCGTGAACATCGCCTCGGTGTCGGGCATCCGCGGCAACGCGGGCCGCGCGGCCTACGGGGCGTCCAAGGGCGGGGTGGTGACGCTGACGCGGGTGATGGCGGTGGAGCTGGCCGCCTACGGCATCCGCGTGAACGCGGTGGCGCCGGGGCCGATCGAGACGCCGCTGGTCGGGCAGATGCACACCGACGAGGCGCGCGCGGCCTGGCGCCAGGTGGTGCCGCAGCATCGCTACGCGGCGCCGGAGGAACTGAACGGCACCATCGGCTGGCTGCTGGACGAATCGCTGTCCAGCTACGTGACCGGACAGGTGATCTGCGTGGACGGCGGCTTCACCGCGGCGGGCATGCTGCCGGCGGTGCATTGACGCCGGCGTTTTCAGCTTTCATTCCCATCTTGCGCCACAAGCGCACGGAGTGCACATCATGCGAACCACCACCGTGGATCGTTCGTTGCGGGGATCACCGGTATTGCCCCGCCCCAGGACGCTGATACACCCGGGAGCCTTCAACCCGGTACGGATACACAGCCGCTGCGCGCGGCAGGGCCGCCACATCCGCCTGGCGCTGCAGCCCGGCGCCAGCCTGTTCGAGGCGCTGGTCGATGGGCTGGCGCCGCTGGGCGTGGCGAACGCCTCGATGACGCTGCTGAGCGGCGCCTTCAGCCATCTCGATTACTGCACGGCGCCGCCGGACCCGGCCCATCTGCGGGTGGTGGCGTACACCGCGCCGATCGCGGCGGGCGCGTCCACGCTGATCTTCGGCAATGCCACGCTGGGCAAGGGCGATGCGGGCGAGCCGCTGGTGCACTGCCACGCGGCCTTCTGCGATGAGAGCGGCGCGCTGCTGGGAGGGCACCTGATCCCGCAGACGACGATCGTGGGCGCGGCGCCAGTGACGGTGCTGGTGACGGCGCTGGAAGGGTTCGAGCTGCGCGCCACCTATGACGCCGAAACCAATTTGCGGCTGCTGCAGCCGCGGGAGATCTGACGATGATGCCGGCCGAGGTCGAAAGCGGAAGCATGGGGCGGGTGGCGTATGCGCGCATCGGGCCCAACGAGGATTTGGTGCAGGCGGTGGAGAAGCTGTGCCTGGCGGAGGGGTTCCGGAATGCGTTCGTGCGGGGGGCGCTGGGGAGTCTGGTGGATGCCTGCCTGTATGCGCGGGGGGGCGGGGTGCGGTGGCTGGAGGGGCCTGCGGTGGAGATCGTGAGCCTGGCGGGAGAGGTGCGGGCGCAGGCCGACGGGTCGGTGGTGGCGTCGCTGTCGGGGGTGGTGGCGGATCCGGCGGGGCGGGTGCATGGGGGGGTGTTTGTGCCGGGGGCTAATCCGGTTTGTATGACGTTTGAGGTGACGTTGGAGGAGTGGTTGCCGGAGGGGTGATCCGGGCGTTTTTTTTGCTGCTGCTGCTTTTGATTTTGCTTGCCGTGAGCGGGGTTCTTGGGGCGCCCGCCGCGGCGGCGGTGGCACGCGCGCGGGGCAACGATTGCGGTCCGGAGCGTTCGCTCCGGACTGCCCCTGCGTCATCCTCGTTGCCGCCTGCCGGCGGCTGCCTTCGGATTCCCTCGGGCGCATCGACGCCCCGCGCGCGCGCCACCGCCGCCGCGACGGGCTCGCGTGTTGCCTTGGCGCGTGTCGTCGGGGCGGGGGGTGTGCTTGGGTTTTTCTGGGCGGGGTGCTGTCGCGGAAGGTCTTGCGGGGGCGCCCAAGTCGGCCGCGCGGGCGGCCTTTTTGGGCGGCGGGCTCTTGGGGCGGCGGGGCGTTGGGCGTCGGGGCGTTGCGGTCTTGTGTCGGGGCTTGCCGTCGGTGTTCTGGGGGCTGCTGTCGTGTTGTCGCTGGCGCCGACGGGGCTGGCTTGGCTCAGGGTTTTTGGCGGGGCGGTGGCGCTTGCGTTCCCTTCTTGGGCCTTGCTGGCGGCGGTTGTTTTGGCTGGAACGCGGCGAAGTCGTTCCAGCATTGCTGGGTGAAGGTGTAGAGCGCGTCCTGCGCCTTCAGCGGGCTGCGGCCTGCCAGGCGGGCGAGGACGTAGTGGCCCTGGCGTTGCGGGTCGGGGGGCAGGGGGACTTCGACCAGGCGGCCGGCTTGTTGTTCGTGGCGGGTGACGCAGATGACGCCCAGCAGCAGGGTGTCGGTGGTGAGGGCCAGGTGGACCAGGGGGTCGAGGTTTTCGCAGCGTACGGTGACCATCTGTTCGGGGGCGCCGGCGGGGCCGAGGGTTTCGGCCAGGCGCAGGGCGACCTCGGGGCTGAGGGTGCTGGAGGCGACGGGGTACTGGCGGATGTGGTCGATGGTGGGGCGGCGGTGGGCCAGGATGGGGTGGCCCTGGCGGCAGACCATGCCGGCGCGCAGGGGGGCTAGCGGGCGGGTGTCGATGTCGGCGGCGCCGTAGAGCATGCGGGCGTCGCAGACCATGGCGTCGATGCGTTCGGCGCGCAACTGCTCAAGCAGGGCGGCGGTGGCGCCGAGCTCGGCGGCCACGCGCACCTGCGGATGGCGGGTGGCCATGTGGGCCAGGAAGGGCGTCAGCAGCAGCGAGGCGGGGGTGGGACTCAGTCCGATAGACAGGGCGCCCGATTCGCCGCCGGCCAGGGTTTTTAGCTCGCGCCGCAGTTCGGCTTCTTCATAGCGCATGCGGCGCGCGCGCTCGGCCACGCAGGCGCCGTAGGGCGTCAGGCGCACCTGGCGGGTGCCACGGTCCAGCAGCGGCAGGCCGAGTTCGGTTTCCAGCGCCTGGATGCTGCGGCTGAGCGCGGGCTGGGACAGGTTGACCTTGTCGGCGGCGCGCGAAAAGGTGCCGTGTTCGATCACGGCGAGCAGGTGCTTGAGTTTCTGGAAGTCCATGTTCCAACCGCATGAATCATATGAATCAAATGCATTGGAATTATAGATTGGGCGTCCGTATCATGGTCCGCGGACGGTGCCCGGCAGAGGCGCCGCCATCGCCCGCGGCAGGCTCGCGGCGCGGTCCCATTCGATACGGAGACAGATTCAATGAAGCAGCATGTGTTGTCGGCCGCCCTGTTGGCGGCCAGTTCGTGCCTGCCCGCGATGGCGGCGCAGGCCGTGGCGCAACCCGCGGCGACAGCCGCCGGACAGGCCGCCGAGGCGGTCGCGGCGCGGCCGCAGGGCGCCGATGGCAAGGTCACGATCCGGCGCGATGCCTATGGCATGCCGCACGTCTATGCGGACACGGTGTACGGCATCTTCTACGGCTACGGCTACGCGGTGGCGCAGGACCGGCTGTTCCAGATGGAGATGGCGCGCCGCAGCACCCAGGGCCGGGTGGCCGAGGTGCTGGGCGCATCGATGGTGGGGTTCGACAAGTCGATCCGCGCCAATTTCTCGCCCGAGCGCATCCAGCGCCAATTGGCGGCGTTGCCGGCCTCGGACCGCCAGGTGCTGGACGGCTACGCGGCCGGCATGAACGCCTGGCTGGCGCGGGTGCGGGCCCAGCCCGGCGCGTTGATGCCCAAGGAGTTCAACGACCTGGGCTTCGCGCCGGCCGACTGGACCGCCTACGACGTGGCGATGATCTTCATCGGCACCATGGCCAACCGCTTCTCGGACGCCAACAGCGAGATCGACAACCTGGCGCTGCTGACGGCGCTGAAGGACAGGCACGGCGACGCCGAGGCCATGCGCATCTTCAACCAGCTGCGCTGGCTGACCGACAGCCGCGCGCCGACCACGGTGCCGCCCGAAGAGGGCAGCTACCAGCCGGCGGTATTCCAGCCGGAAGGCGCGGACAAGCTGGCCTATGCGCTGCCGCGCTATGACGGCACGCCGCCGATGCTCGAGCGCGTGGTGCGCGACCCGGCCACCCGCGGCGTGGTCGACGGCGCGCCAGCGGCGCTGCGGGCGCGGCTGGCCGAGCAGTACGCGCAGTCGGGCCAGCCCGGGATCGCCGGCTTCCCGACCACCAGCAATATGTGGATCGTGGGGCGCGACCATGCCAAGGACGCCCGTTCGATCCTGCTGAACGGTCCGCAGTTCGGCTGGTGGAACCCGGCCTACACCTACGGCATCGGCCTGCACGGCGCCGGCTTCGACGTGGTCGGCAATACGCCGTTCGCCTATCCGGGCATCCTGTTCGGCCACAACGCGCACGTGGCCTGGGGCTCGACCGCCGGCTTCGGCGACGACGTCGACATCTTCGCCGAGAAACTCGATCCGGCCGACCGCACTCGCTATTTCCACGACGGCCAATGGAAGACGCTGGAAAAGCGCACCGACCTGATCCTGGTGAAGGACGCCGCGCCGGTGGCGCTGGACGTCTACCGCAGCGTGCACGGCCTGATCGTCAAGTTCGACGACGCGCAGCACGTGGCCTACGCCAAGGCGCGCGCCTGGGAAGGCTTTGAACTGCAATCGCTGATGGCCTGGACCCGCAAGACGCAGTCGGCCAACTGGGAACAATGGAAGGCGCAGGCGGCGCGCCACGCGTTGACCATCAACTGGTACTACGCCGACGACCGCGGCAACATCGGCTACGCCCATACCGGCTTCTATCCCAAGCGCCGCCCGGGCCACGACCCGCGCCTGCCGGTGCCGGGCACGGGCGAGATGGACTGGCAGGGCCTGCTGCCGTTCTCGACCAATCCGCAGGTCTACAACCCGCGCCAGGGCTTCATCGCCAACTGGAACAACCAGCCGATGCGCGGCTATCCGTCCACCGACCTGTTCGCCATCGTCTGGGGCCAGGCCGACCGCTACGCCGAGATCGAGACGCGCCTGAAGGCCATGACCGCCAATGGCGGCAAGGTCAGCGCGCAGCAGATGTGGGACCTGATCCGCACCACCAGCTACGCCGACGTCAACCGCCGCCACTTCCTGCCGTTCCTGCAGCGCGCGGTGCAAGGGCTGCCGGCCGACGATCCGCGCGTGCGGCTGGTGGCGGGGCTGGCGGCGTGGGACGGCATGGCGACCAGCGAGCGCGAGCCGGGCTACTTCGACAACGCCGGTCCGGCGGTGATGGACGCCTGGCTGCGCGCCATGCTCAAGCGCACGCTGGCCGACGAGATGCCGGCCGACTTCTTCAAGTGGTACAGCGCCACCGGCTACCCGACGCCGCAGGCGCCGGCCACCGGTTCCCTCAACCTGACCGCCGGCGTCAAGGTGCTGTTCAACGCCCTGGCCGGCCCCGAGGCCGGCGTGCCGCAGCGCTATGACTTCTTCAATGGCGCGCGCGCCGATGACGTCATCCTGGCGGCGCTGGACGATGCGCTGACGGCGCTGCGCCAGGCCTATGGGCAGGATCCGGCCGCGTGGAAGATCCCGGCGCCGCCGATGGTGTTCGCGCCCAAGAACTTCCTGGGCGTGCCGCAGGCCGACGCCAAGGCGGTGTTGAGCTATCCGGCCACGCAGAACCGCGGCACCGAGAACAACATGACGGTGTTCGACGGCAAGTCGGTGCGGGCGGTGGACGTGGTGGCGCCGGGGCAGAGCGGCTTCGTCGCCCCGGACGGCACGCCGTCGCCGCACACCCGCGACCAGTTCGACCTGTACAACACTTTCGGCAGCAAGCGGGTGTGGTTCACGGCGGACGAGGTGCGGCGCAACGCTACGTCGGAAGAGACGTTGCGCTACCGGCGGTAAGGTCGCGCGCGCCCTGGTGGCTGGCCAGCCGGGCGTACGCGCCTTGCTTGCGCAGCAGCTGGTCGTGGGTGCCGGCCTCGGCCAGGGCGCCGTTGTCCAGCACCAGGATCAGGTCGGCGTCGCGGATGGTGGCCAGGCGGTGCGCGATCACCAGCGTGGTCCGGTGCCGCATCAGCACGTCCAGCGCGCCGCGCACCTGCATCTCCGACAGGGTGTCCAGATGCGAGGTGGCTTCGTCCAGGATCAGCACCGGCGCGTTCTTCAGGAAGGCGCGCGCGATCGAGATGCGCTGGCGCTGGCCGCCCGACAACTGCATGCCGCGTTCGCCGACGCGCGTGGCCAGGCCGTCGGGCAGGCTGCGCACGAAATCGCTCAGCGCGGCCTGTTCCAGCGCCAGCGCCAGTTCCTCGCGGCTGGCGTCGGGGCGCGCCAGGCGGATGTTGCCTTCGAGCGTGTCGTTGAACAGATAGGTGTCCTGCGTCACCAGCGCGACGCGTTCGCGCAGGCCGTCCAGCCGCAGCTGGCGCACGTCCACGCCGTCGAGCTTGACCGCGCCTTGGCGCGGATCCCAGAAGCGCAGCAGCAGGCTGGCCACGGTGCTCTTGCCCGCGCCCGAGGCGCCGACCACGGCCACGGTGGCGCCGGCCGGCACGGTGAAGCTCAGGTCGCGCAGCGTGTCCTGGCTCTTGCCGGGATAGGTGAAATACACGTGGTCGAACGCCAGCGACAGGCCGTGCGGCGCCGCCGGCGGCGGCAGCGGGCCGTCGGTGACCGGCTCGGGTTCGTTGTTGACCACGTGCAGGCGGCGGGTGGCGGCGATGGTGTCGGCCAGCTGGCGGCTGACCTGCGAGATCTCCGACACCGGCAGGAAGGTCGCCAGCGCGATCAGCACCAGCAGCGGCAGCATGCTGGCCGACAGCGCGCCGGCCGACACCTGCAGCGCGCCGACCACGGCCACGGCCAGGCCGCCCAGGCCCATCGCGGTCTCGAACCAGGCGGTCTGGCGCGACAGGTCGCGCAGGATGTCCAGGCGGCGCACGCGGTACTGGTCGGCGACCTTGAGGAATTCGTCGCGGCGGCGGCCGGTGGCCTGGAACGCAGTCAGGTCGGCCAGGCCCTGGATGGTGTCGGTGGTGTGGGCGCTCATCTCGCCCAGGGCGTGGCGGGCGCGGTCGCCGAGCGCGTCGACCTTGCGGCGGCCGCGCACCGGCGACACCAGCGCATAGGCCAGGAACGGCAGCAGCGCCAGCGCCACCGGCCAGCTGTAGAAGGCCAGGAAGCCCAGCACCGACAGCGGCACCAGCACCGAGACGATGGCCGGGGCGATGGTGTGGGCGTAGAAGTACTCGACCATTTCCACGTCCTGCGTCGCCAGCGCCACCAGGTCGCCCGAGCGGCGTTGCAGCAGATAGGCGGGCGCCAGCCGTTCCAGCTTGTCGTAGAGCTTGACGCGCATGTCCGCCAGCAGCTGGTAGGCCATGGCGTGCGCCAGCCACGATTCGAGCCAGTGGAACAGCGCGGCCAGCGGCGCGGCGATCAGCAGGCCGATGATCAGCGAGGACGTGTCGCGGCCGTCGCGGATGGCGGCCACCACCAGCGCGCTCAGCACGCCGACGCCAATGAAGGCGGCCACGCGCGCCACGCCCAGCAGGATGGTGGCGATCAGGGTGCCGCGCCAGGGGCGCACCACCGACAGCAGCGTGGCCAGCGTGGCGCGCCAGCCGACCTGGTCTGCATCGGCGTCCAGCGAGCGCAGCGCCGGGCCCTGGCCGCCGGATTCATCGTCATTGGCGTGCGCGGCGGGCGTGGTATCGCGCGCGGTCGCGACGGCGAGCGGCGCGGCCGGCGCGGTCGGCGCGGCCGGCGCGCTCAAGGCCAGGGCCTGTTCGTGCATCAGGCGGTAGTACAGGCCGTGCTGGCGCATCAGCGCATCATGCGGGCCTTGCTCGACCACGCGGCCCTGGTCCAGCACCAGGCAGCGGTCGGCGCCGATCACGCTGGCCAGGCGGTGCGCCAGGATCAGCGTGGTGCGGCCGGCCATCAGGCGGTCCAGCGCCTGCTGGATCAAGGCCTCGTTCTCGGTGTCGACCGACGACAGCGCCTCGTCCAGGATCAGGATGGGCGCGTCGCGCAGCAGCGCGCGGGCGATCGCCACGCGCTGGCGCTGGCCGCCCGACAGTTGCAGGCCGCGCTCGCCGATGCGGGTGGCGTAGCCCTGCGGCAGCGCCATGATGAAGTCGTCGATGTTGGCGGCGCGGGCGGCGGCGCGCACCTGTTCGTGGCTGGCGTCGGGCCGGCCCAGGCGCAGGTTCTCGTCGATGGTGCCGTGGAACAGCGTGATGTCCTGGCTGACCAGGGCCATCTGGCCCAGCAGCGTCTGCGTGTCGAGCTGGTTGACGTCGTGGCCGCCGACGCGGATGGCGCCGGCCTGCGGCACGCATTCGCGCAGCAGCAGGCGCACGATGGTGGACTTGCCGGCGCCGCTGGGGCCGACGATGCCGACGCGCTCGCCGGCGGCGATGCGGAACGACAGGCCCTGGTGCGCGGGCCGCTGCGGCGAATACGAGAACGCCACCGCGTCGAACTCGATGGTCGGATCTAGCCGCGCCGGCGCGGCGCCCGCCTGCGCGGCGGGGGCGGCGGTCAGCGGCTGCGCGTCCATCAGCGCATGGATGCTGACGGCGGCCGACTGGCCCAGCATGCCCCGGTGCAGCACCGAGCGCAGGTCGCGCAGCGGGCGGAAGATCTCGGTGCCGGCCATCAGCACGATCAGCAGCGCTTCGACGCTCATGTCGCCGGCGGCCACGCGCCAGGCGCCGACCGTCAGCGCCAGCGCGGCGCCCAGCGCCACGCCCAGGTCGCTGATGCCGCGCGTCAGCAGGCTGACCGACAGCACCCAGAAGGTGTTGTCGGACAGCGCCCGGGCGCGCGCGGCCAGGCGCTCGCCCCAGGTCTTGCCCTGGCCGTACGACTTGAGCGTCGGCAGGCCCTGGACGGCGTCCAGGAATTCCTCGCCGAATTCGTTCAGCGAGCGGGTGCGCGCCAGGCTGGCGCGGCGGTCGAGCATGTGCACGGCCATCGGCCCGAACAGCGCGAACAGGGCAGCCACCAGGAACACCAGCGCGGTCGGCACGTCCCAGAAGGCGATGACGGCGAAGATCGCGAACGGCGCGGCCGCCGCGATGGCGACCTGCGGCAGGTACTGGCCGAAGAAGGTCTGCAGCTGCTCCACGCCGTCCACCACCGTCAGCATCACGCCGCCGGTGCGCTGGTTGGCGAACCAGGCCGGCCCCAGCGACACGATGCGGTCGTAGAGCCGCGCGCGCAGCGTCTGCTGCACCTGGGCCGAGCTGCGGTTGGCCTGCACCGTGCGCAGGTGGTCGAGCAGGGCGCGCAGCAACACCATGGCGCCGACGCAGAGCGCCGGCGCGAGCCAGTCCTGCCACGGCGCGCCGTCGAACACGCGCGCCAGCAGCTGGCCCAGGAAAACGTAGCGGGCGATGCCCGCCCCCAATGCCAGCAGGCCGAGGAATATGCCGCCCGCCATGCCGGCGCGCAGCCCCGCGGTCAGTTGCCAAAGCCTCGAATCGAAATACATATCAATGCTCCCTCCAGAGCCAGCATGGTCACGCATCCCGGGCCGTGGCGATAGCGATAGTTATTCAATCATGGGTTGAGATAAACTCAACCCATGTCGACCCTGCCCACCCACATGCCGCCGCTGGCGGCGCTGCGCGCCTTCGAGGCCGTCGCCCGCCTGGGCAGTCTCAGCCGCGCCGCGGCCGAACTCAATGTCACCAAGAGCGCCGTCAGCCATCAGCTGCGCGCGCTGGAGGCCGACCTGGGCGTGAGCCTGCTGCGCCGGGGCGGCACGGTGCGCCGCGCGGAAACCACCGAGGCCGGTGCCGCCTTGCTGGCTTCCGTACAACAGGCCTTGACCCTGCTGGAGACCGCCTGCCGCAATGCCCGGGCCAGCGCCCGCGGCAAGCGGCGCTACAACCTGAACGTGTCGGCCAACCCGTCGCTGGCGGCCCTGTGGCTGGCGCCGCGCATCGGCCGTTTCATCGAATTGCACCCCGACATCGACATCCAGGTGTTCCTGCACGCCAGCCAGGACCCGGCCTGGAAGGCGCAGGACATCGACCTGGCGTTCCTGCACGTGCGCGGCCTGGGTCCGCACCTGGCCGCGCCGGGCGATATCCCGCTGATGACGGAGACGGTGGTGCCGGTGTGCAGCCCGGCGCTGGTCGCGCCGGACGAGCGCGACGATCCGGCCGTCTTCACGCGCCATCGCTGGCTCGAGGAAAAGCACATCGACAGCCCCGAGACCGATTGGCGCACCTGGCGTCCGCGCCTCGGCCTGCCGGAAAGCGCGGGCCAGGATCCGCTGGTGCTGAGCGGCCTGAGCACGGTGGTGGCGGCGGCCGCGGCGGGCGTCGGGATCGCCCTGGGACGCGCGCCGCTGATCGACGAGGAACTGGCCAGCGGCCGGCTGGTGGCGCTGACGCCGGGCCTGCGCATGCGCGGCTCGTGGGGCTATGTGATGCGCATCCACGCCAACCGGCCGATGGATGCGTCGCTGCCGGCGCTGGTGGAGTTCCTGGCGGAGGAAGGGCGCGGCGCCACGGTGTCGTGGCGCGAACCGTCCACCGCCGCGCGGCCGCGCTGATGCGACGGCACTGACGCGGCGGAACTGAACCGCATCAATGCCTGGCCGGCGCGGTCGCGCCGGGAGCGGCGTCGTCAGGCGGGCGTGCTCGGCCGGTTGTCGGCGCGCCACTGCTCGCTTTGCGGCGTGCCGGGCACCGGCGGCCGCATGTCCTGGATGGTCCACAGGCCGAACGGCGTTTCATCGATATGGATTTCCCAGCGCAGCCCGCGGTCCGCGACATACGGCGCCAGCAGCCGGCCGACCGCGCCCAGGAACCGGCGCCGGGTCTCGTCCTCGTGGATCTGGCGGGCGATATGGTCGACCGAGATGCGCACGAAGTCGTCGGCGCGTTCGCCGCCGATGAAGAACGAGGACTTGGGCACGGGGTGGAACACCAGCCCGACGTAGAACTTCGGCAGGTCGGTGTAGAGCGCGGTAATGCGTTCGGCGATGGCCTGCTTGTCGGCGTCGGAGAAGGCGTCCTGCGGGTGATAGATGTTCCAGAGCGGCATGGCGGGGTTCCTTTTTGAGGAGGGGCGACGGCCGTCCGGCAGGGGCGGCCAGGGGGAATGGCGGTGTCGATCAGTTAGTATAATTATTGACTTCAATTATTGAAGTTGTAAAGCAAAGGCCGTGGCGGGGAGGCTTGAGCGTTGTCCGCCCGGCTGCGATACTGCGGTGGCCGCGCTCCGGCGGCACGGCAAAGGGAATCCATGCGCTCCAAGAGTTTTGAAGGAATGGTCTGCTCCATCGCCACGGTGCTCGATGCCGTCGGCGACCGCTGGGCCATGCTGATCCTGCGCGACCTGGTGCTCGGCCTGCGGCGCTACGATGACCTGCGCCGTTCGACCGGCATCGCCAACGCGACGCTGGCCGACCGGCTCAGGCAGCTGGAACAGAACGGGCTGATCGAACGCCGCCTGTACCAGAGCGGCCCCGATCGTCATGAATATCTGCCCACCGCCAAGGGCCGCGATATCGCCCTGGTGCTGCAGGCGCTGGCCCAGGTCGGCGACCAATGGCAGCCGGACGGCGGGCCGCCGCTGCGGTTCATGAACGCGCAGACCGGCCGCCGCGTCGAACTCGGACTGGTCGAGGAAGGCACCGGCGCGCGCGTGGGCCACCAGGACCTGCGGGTGGAAGCCGGGCCCGGCGCGGACGACCTGATGCGCTGGCGGCTGGCACGAAAAACGGAGCGCGCATGATGACCGTGACCCGCTGGTTGCGAACCCTGCTGTTGCCGGCGGTGCTGCTGCTGCCATCGGCCGCCGCGCTGGCGCAGGCCGCGCCCACCCCCGGTTGCGAGGATTTCCTGGCCGCGCTCGGCGACAAGCCCGAGTCCATCGAATACCAGGGCTGCCGCCAGGAACTGCACGGCCAGGGCAAGCCGCTGGTGGCGCGCTACCGCCTGGACGGCACCGCGGCCGCCGGGGTCGAACGCTACCTGCGACAACGCTTCGACCTGCAGCCGCTGCACTACCGCTGCTGCGGCTGGGAGGCGCCGCCGCAATCCTGGCGCGACCCGCGCACCGGGCGCGATTACCTGATCGTGTTCGCCTCCGAAGAGACGCTGGTCTCCTCGCGGGCCCGCTGGGACCGCATCGACAATTTCCATATCCGGGTCGAGCTGTACACCGAGGCCATCTGAGGCCGCGCTTCTATTCAGTATTCGCCGCGCCGATACAACCGGCGCCGGCCGCCGCCCGCGTCACACTGCCGCCATTCATCCTGGGAGTGTGGCCGTGAAGCGTTATGACGTGATTGTGATCGGTGCGGGCGTGGTCGGCAGTTCGGTCGCCTACCATCTGGCGGCCCTGGGCGCGACCCGCGTGCTGGTGCTGGACCGCGCCACCATCGGCGCCGGCACCACGGCGCAGTCCTCGGGCATCCTGCGCACCCACTATTCGGTGCGCGAGAACGTCGAGCTGGCGCGGCGCTCGTGGAGCGCCTTCACCGATTTCGCCGCCTATGTCGGCGACGAGGACGCGGCCAGCGGCCTGGTGCGCTGCGGCTACCTGATCGCGGCGGCCGACGACGACAAGCGCGCGCCGCTGGCCGACGCGCTGGCGCAGCAGCAGGCGCAGGGCATTCCGGTGCAGCGGCTGGACGCGGCGCAGGCGCGCGAACTGCTGCCGATCGCCGATTTCCACGATGCCGCGTTGATCGGCTTCGAGCCCGAGGCGGGCTTTGCCGACGCCTATCTGGTCGCCACCAGCTTTGCCCGGGCGGCGCGCCGGCGCGGCGTCACGATCCGCGAGAACGTCGCCGTGCACGGCCTGTCGTGGCAAGGCGGGCGCGTGACCGGCGTGGCCACGTCCGAGGGCGATTACGCCTGCGACGTGGTCGTCAGCACCCAGAACATCTGGACCGCCGAACTGGCGGCGTGGACCGGCGTGGCGCTGCCGCTGGCGCCCGAGCGCCACGCCGTGCTGGCGCTGGAATGCGCGGCGGCGCCCTATACCTATTCCATGCCGGTCTACAAGGACCTGGCCTCGCCCGGCATGCTGTACTGCCGCAGCTATGGCGGCAGCCAGATGCTGGTCAGCGAGGGCACCGTCGGTGAAAAGCTGCCGCCCGGCGAGACCGAGCAGGGCGACATCCCGCTGGATTACGTGGCGGCGGTCGGCGAACAGGTGGCGGCGCGCTTTCCGGCGTATGCCGAAGCCGGCCTGGCGTCATCCTGGACCGGCGTGTACGACGTGACGCCGGACTGGAATCCGGTGCTGGGCCGCATCGGCGGCGTGGAGGGGCTGGTGGCGGGATTCGGTTTTTCCGGCCACGGTTTCAAGCTGTCGCCCGCGGTCGGCCGGGTGCTGGCGCAGGAGGCGCTGGGGCTGGCGACCGACGTGCCGCTGGCGCCCTACGCGCTGGAGCGGTTCGCGCGCGGCGCGCTGCTGACCGGCAGGTACGGGCGGGGCGCGGTGTCGTGAGGGGCGCGGCGGGCCGGACGGGTCAGCGCCGCAGGCTGCGCCACAGCGAGGCCGCCGGCAGGCCAAGCGCCGGCGCGATGTCTTGCTGCATCAGGCGTTCGACCGCCACCAGGATCACGTTGCGGGCCTCGGCCGGCAGCTTGCCGGCCTCCTGCGGCCGCGACGCCAGGTAGAAGGCGCGCGCCAGGTCGGGGTCGTCGGCGCGGGCCTTGTCCAGCCAGGGCGCCAGCGGCAGCACTCGCAGCTGGTCGATGAAATGGCGCGATTGCCAGATGCACAGCGGCGTGCTGATGGCAAAGCCCAGGCCGGCGGTGACCAGGCTGAGCAGGGGATCGGTATTGTCGAATTCGAACGTGCGCTCGATGACGATGCCGCGCGCTTCCAGCAGGCGATCGATGGCCGCGCCGATGTGCGAGCGGGCGCTGTAGCGGATGAACTGGCTGCGGCGTCCCAGTTCCGCCAGCGAGCGCGCGCCCTCCCAGGGCAGGGCGCGCGGCAGCACCAGCAGATAGGGCTCGCTGAACAGCCCGAGCTTGCGGATGGCGGACGGCTCGGCGGCGGCGCTGGTGCTGATGACCAGGTCCAGCAGGCGTTCTTCCAGCTGTTTGTCCAGCACCGGCGTGATGCCCGACCACAGCCGGATCTGGCGCGACGTGCCGGACAGGCCGTGGATTAGGGTCGGCCCGAGCGTGCCCGCGAACGAGTCGACGCAGCCGAAGCGCACGATGTTGCGCCGCGCGCGGCTCAGGTTGCGCACGCTTTCGGTCATGTCGCCGGCCTGCGCCAGCAGGCGCGACGCATGGTCGAACAGCAGGTCGCCCGCCGGCGTGGGGCGGGCCGGGCGCGTGCTGCGGTCGAGCAGTTCGGTGGACAGCGCGGTCTCCAGCTGCTTGATGCGCTGCGATACCGCGGCCTGCGACAGGCCCAGCAGTTGCGCCGCGCCCGACACCGATGCCGCCTGCACCACCGCCACCCAGGTCAGCAGCAGGCTCCACTCCGGGTAGGGGTCGGCGTCGCGGTACGGCAGGCGCTGCATCGGCGCGGTCCGGCCGGCGGCGTCAGCGCTTGCGCGCCAGCGTCTGCGCCAGCGCGGCGCGCACCATGCCTTCCACGACCGGGATGACCTTGGCGGCGGCGTTGGCCCGGTAGCCATAGGGGTAGGACTCGTCCATGTAGGTCGACTGGCACATTTCCAGTTGCACCGCATGGATGTCCTCGGCCGGCGAGCCGTAGTGGCGGGTGATGTAGCCGCCCTTGAAGCGGCCGTTGACGGCCGAGGTGTAGCCGCAGTCCGGCAGGCGCTCGGCGATGGCCTCGAGGATGTCGGGCGCGCAACTGGCGCCGTCCGCGGTGCCGAGGTTCAGGTCGGGCAGCTTGCCCTCGAACAGGCGCGGCAGCACGCTGGCGATGGAATGGGCTTCCCACAGCAGCACTGTGCCATGTTCGGCGCGGATGCGGTCGAGTTCTTCGCGCAGCTTGGCGTGGTAGGGCTGCCAGTAGGTCTGCAGCCGGTGCGCGCGCTCGTCGTCGGTCAGGCTGGCGTCGTTCGGGTACAGCGGCTCGCCGCGGAAGGTATGGGTCGGGCACAGGCCGGTCTTGGTCTGGCCGGGGTACAGGCTTTCGTCGTCGGGCGGACGGTTCAGGTCGACCACGTAGCGCGAATAGCGGGCGCCGAGCACGGAGGCGCCCAGCGCGTCGGCGAACTGGTACAGCGTGTCCAGGTGCCAATCGGTGTCGCCGGACTGTTGGCCGGCGGCGGTCATGCGGGCGCGCTGGGCGTCGGGAAGCTGGCTGCCCAGGTGGGGGATGGAGATCAGCAGCGGGGCAGTGCCGCGGCTGAAGTGGTAGATGTCGCTCAAGAAAAACTCCGGGTGGCAAGGGCAAGGCGCCGCGGGCTGGGCCGCGGATGGCGGGCGCCCTTACGCCGGAGCGCTGTCCCGCGGAGACCGGACAGCACTCTAGACAGGACCACCCGCCAGAGGTTTTGCATCAGTTTAGTGGATATAGATGATCGGTATCACTGATGCAAATGACGCCGGCCCGGGAGCATGCGGACGTTTGTTCCAGCCGCCGCGTTGCCATGCCGGCGCACACACAGGCCTCATGCCGGCCAGGGCGCGCCCTGTTGCCAGCGCGCCACGATGCCGTCGATCAGCAGCCGCACCTTGGGGGCCAGGTGGCGCCGGTGCGGATACACGGCGCAGACGGGCGCGCCCGGCGGCGCGTGGGGCTCCAGCACGGCCACCAGGTGCCCTTGCCGCAGGTCGTTGCCCACCAGGAAGGCGCCCAGCTGGACGATGCCCGCGCCTGCCAATGCGGCATCGCGCAATGCCTCGGTGTTGCCCAGCCGCAGTCGGCCGGCGACCGCGACAGGGCGGTCCTGGCCGTGGCTGGCGTAGCGCCACGGGACCGGCGCGCCCATGTGGGTGAAGGCCAGGGTCTGGTGGCGCGCCAGATCGTCGGGCGAGGCCGGCGCGCCGTGGCGCGCCAGATAGTCGGGGGCGGCGCAGGTGATGAGCCGGTGCGGCGCCAGGACGCGCCGCACCAGCCGGCTGTCGGCCTCGCCGCCAATGCGGATGGCGACGTCGATGCCGTCGCGCACCAGGTCGGTGTAGTCGTCGGTGAAGCTGATGTCGGCTTCGACGCCGGGCCATTGCCGCAGGTAGTCGGCCACCAAGGGCATGATGTGCAGCCGGCCCAAGGCCACCGGCAGGTCGATGCGCAGGCGGCCGCGCGGCGTTTCCTGGCGGCTGGCCATGGCGCCGGTGGCGTTGTCGACCTCGGCCACGATGCGCTGCGCGTGTTCGTAGAACAGCCGGCCTTCGTCGCTGAGGCTGACGCTGCGGGTACTGCGATGCAGCAGCCGCGCGCCCAGGCCCTGTTCGAGCCGCGCGATGCATTTGCCGATGGCCGAGCGCGACAGCCCCAGGCGTTCCGAGGCCAGCGTGAAGCTCTGCGCGTCGGCGACGCGAATGAAGGCGATCACATCGCCGATATGGTCGATGCCGGTGGCAGGGGCGGGCGGCGTCATGGAACGGCTCCAGGGCGGGGCGGCGATGTCGCGTCCGATTGGCGACGATTCGTCCCTTTTGTTTCTTTGGAAGCCTACTTTATCAGCGAAACGGAAACAGTAGACTGGCCGGGCCAGCTGTCGGACGGCCTGGCGCGAGCGCCCGCCCGGCGTTCTTTTCCCTGTTCCTGTTTGGCGAGAGGCTTTCCATGACCCGCGGTATTTCCCTGAACCCGGCCGCCGCGCGCGGCGAATCGTCCCGCGGCGCCTGGGCCGGCGTGCTGGCGGCCGGCATGGCGACGTTCTGCGTCGTCACCACCGAGATGCTGCCGGTGGGGCTGCTGGTGCCGATCGCCGCCAGCCTGGACGTGTCGGTGGGCCGCGTGGGCTGGCTGATGGTGGCGCCCGGCCTGCTGGCCGCGCTGTGCGCGCCGCTGGTGGTGGTCGGCGCGCGCGGCATCGACCGGCGCCGGATCCTGTGCGGCCTGCTGCTCTTGCTGGCCCTTGCCAACCTGGGCAGCGCGCTGGCGCCGGGCCTGGCCGGATTCCTGGCCGCGCGCGTCCTGGTCGGCCTTTGCATCGGCGGCATCTGGGCGGTGGCCGGCGGCCTGGCGGGCCGGCTGGTTCCCGCCGCGTCGGTCGGCATGGCCACCGCGGTCATCTTCGGCGGCGTGGCGGTGGCGTCGGTGCTGGGCGTGCCGCTGGGCGCGCTGATCGGCGATCTGGCGGGCTGGCGCAGCGCTTTTGGCGCGATGGCGGGGTTGAGCGCGGCGGTGCTGCTGTTCGCCGCGTTGGCATTGCCGCGGCTGCCGGTGGCGCAGTCGGTCACGGCGCGCCAGCTGTCGGATCAACTGCGCAATCCGGGCCTGCGGCTCGGGCTGTTTATCACCTTGTTCCTAGTGGCGGGGCATTTCATGGCCTATACCTTCGTGCGCCCCGTGCTGCAGACGATGGCGGGGTTCGCGGCGGACTGGATCGGTCCGCTGCTGTTCGCCTACGGCGTGGCCGGCATCGCCGGCAATTTCCTGGCGGGCGGCGCGGCGGCGCGGCGCCCGCGCGCGACGCTGCTGGCGATCACGCTGGGCCTGCTGGCGACCCTGGCGCTGCTGCCCTGGCTGGGCGACCTGCGCGGCGCCGCCGGGGCCTTGCTGCTGCTGTGGGGACTGTCGTACGGCGGCGTATCGGTTGCCTTGCAGACCTGGGTGATGCAGGCCGCGCGCGGCGCAGTCGAAGCGGCGACGTCGCTGTTCGTCGGCGTGTTCAACCTGGCCATCGCGCTGGGCGCGCTGGCGGGCGGCGCCAGCGTCGATCACTGGGGCCTGCCCGCCACGCTGCTCGCGGCCGCCGCCTGCATGCTGGCGGCGTTGGCGGCGGTGGCCGGACGCTACGGCCGGTGACCGGGGCGGAAGCCGTGATCGCGCGCGCGCCATGCGGCCAGCAGCGCGATCGCGGCCAGCGCGGCGACGGTCCACGCAAAGGAGCCGGCGCCGGCCGTGTCCAGCAGGGCGCCGCCGAGCATGCCGCCGCTGGCGATGCCGAGGTTGAAGATCGTGACCAGCATCGACTGCGCCACGTCGGAATGCTCGCCGGCGGTGTCGGCGAGGGCGGTCTGCAACAGCGTCGGCGCGCCGCCGAAACTCAAGCCCCATAGCGCCACGCCCGCCAACAGCACCGCCGGGTTGCCGCCGGCCAGGCCCAGCGCGCAGGCGGTCAGCGCGAACAGCGCCAGCGAAAGCAGCGTCAGCAGGCGCAGGCGCCGGTCCACTTGCATGCCCGTCAGCCACAGGCCGGCGACCGCGCTGGCGCCGAACACCAGCAGCGCCAGATCGACCGAGGCCGGTTTGCCGAGGTGGATCAGGTAGGGCGCGATATAGGTGTAGAGCACGTTGTGCGCCAGGATCCAGGTGAACAGCACGAACAGGATCGGGCGGATGCCCGGCAGCAGGAAGGTGCGCGTGATCGGCTGGCGCTGGCGCGCGGCCTGGCCGGCGAAGTCGGGCACGGCCGCGCGCACCCAGATCACCAGCGTCAGCGACACGGCGGCCATCAGCCAGAACACGCCGCGCCAGTCCATCAGGCTGCCGAGCCAGGCGCCGGCGGGCACGCCGATGCACAGGGCCAGCGGCTGGCCCGCGCCCACCACCGCCAGGGCCCGGCCCTGCTGGCGCGAGGCCACCATGCGGCGCGCATAGCCGGCCAGCAGGCCCCACAGCAGGCCGGCCGCCATACCGCCGGCAAAGCGCGCCGCCAGCGTCAGCGCGTAATGGGTCGACAGCGCCGTGACCACGTTGAAAACGCACAGGCCGGCAATCGCCAGCAGCAGCAGCGGCCGGCGGTTCCAGCTGCGAGTGGCGGCGATGAGGGGGATCGCCGCGAGCACCGAGCCGGCCGCGAACAGGGTGACCAGTTGCCCGGCCAGCGCCTCGGAGACGCCCAGGCCCTGGCCGATCTGCGGCAGCAGGCCGGCGGGCACGGTCTCGGTCATGATGGTGATGAAACCCGCCAGCGCCAGGGCCAGCAGCTTGCCCAGCGGCAAACCGTCGGCGTCGTCCTGGGGGCAGGCGCCGGCGGGCAGGGGTGGGGTGAAACTCATGCGGAAACTCCGATTGCGGTTAAATTGGAATGGTCATTCCAGAAAAGAACGAAGCAAGGCGCGCGACACCGGAATGCCGCAGTATGCCTGAGGTGTCCGGGGGACTGCGCGAGGCGCCTTGGCGCCGCCCGGTCCCGGGGTGGGGGTGACGCGCCTGCCGTGCGAACAGCCCTTAGATCGTGCCCAGCGCCACCGAGATCACGTCGCCGAGCCACTGGCGGCGCTCGCGGGCATTGCTGCCCTTGGCGACCACCCGCAGGCCCTGGATGGTGGTGACGATGAAGCGGGCCAGCGCGCGCGGCGACTTGTTGGCGTCGATCTCGCCGCTGGCCTGGCCCTCGGCCAGGATCTGTTCCAGCGCCTTCTCCAGCCGCTGGAAATTGCGCCGCACCAGTTCGGCCACGGCGTCGTCCTGCCCCGCCATTTCCAGCGAGGCATTGGCCACCAGGCAGCCGCGCCGGCTGGCTTCGCGCAGTTCGTCGTCGGCGATGAAGTCGAGCAGGCGGCCGATGCGCTCGCGCGCGTTGCCGGGCCGGGCCAGCAGGTCGAGGTTGGCGGCGGTCAGCGCGTGGTAGCGCCGCAGCGCCGCTTCATACAGGCCCTGCTTGCTGCCGAAGGCGTTGTAGAGGCTGCCGCGGCCCAGGCCGGTGCCGTCCACCAGGTCCTGCACCGAGGTGGCGGCATAGCCGCGCCGCCAGAACACCTGCATGGCGGCGTCGGCGACCTCGTCGGGTTCGAAATCCTTGGTGCGCATGGCGTGCTTTATGGAATGATCGTTCAAATAAGAATACGGTCCGCGGCGGGCAAGCGTCAAGCAAGACCGTCCGCGTCGAAGGGGCTTTGCACGGCGTGCGGTGTCGGTGTTTTCCCTGAAATCCCGGTTTTTCCCGCTATCAGTAGTAACCACTAGCCGCGCCGGCGTCTCCCGGGCATGCGATGCGGCGAAAGGCCAGGATATAACCCTGTGGAATAGGTCAAGGACTTGGAGGACTTTGACGCCATGCCCCGCGGCTTCTAGTCTGCAACCACGTCGCCCCTCTGACTGCAGATGACCAAAGCCGCCGACGCGCGGCGCACAAGGGAAGTCATGAACCGTCCTGCCACCTCTTTCGTCTTCGCCGCCGCGCTATTCGCGGCCTGTAGCGCCGGGCTCAGCGCCCCGGCCTTCGCCCAGGAGCGGCCGATGCTGCGCATCAGCTCGGGCGCCGCCGACAACGCCACGCTGGACCCGCATCGCGCCACCTCCACCGCCGACAAGGGCGTGGCCGCGCAGATGTTCGACGCGCTGGTGCGCTTCCCGGCCGGCAGCGCCGACCCCAAGGCGCTGGAGCCGGACCTGGCCGAGCGCTGGGAGGCCTCGCCCGACAGCAAGACCTGGACCTTCCACCTGCGCCACGGCGTGCAGTTCCACGCCGGCTATGGCGAACTCAAGGCCGAGGACGTGGTGTATTCGATCCAGCGCGCGGCCGACCCCAACCGCTCCAGCTTCGCCGCCACCTTCGCCCTGATCGACAAGGTCGAGGCGGTCGACGACTACACCGTGCGCTTCACGCTCAAGTATCCGGACGCCGCCTTCCTGGGCCGCGTGTCGAACTATCACGGCGGCAACATCGTCAGCAAGAAGGCGGCCGAGAAGCTGGGCGACAAGTTCGGCGCCGCGCCGGTCGGCACCGGCCCGTTCGCGTTCGGCGAGCACATCACGCAACAGTACGTGAAGCTGGTGGCCAACGACGCCTACTTCCGCGGCAAGCCGAAGCTGGCCGGCATCATGTACCGCATGATCCCTTCGGACAGCGCGCGCGAACTGGCGTTCACCTCCAACGAGATCGACGTGATGCAGGGCAAGCGCGAGCAGCGCTGGGTCGAACGCTCGGCCAAGCGCGGCATGCAGGTCGACATCTTCGAGCCTGCCGAATTCCGCACGCTGCACATCAACCGCAACATCAAGCCGCTCGACAACCTGAAGGTGCGCCAGGCGATCGCCGCCGCCATCAACGTCGACGAGATCGTGCGCTACGCCGGCAAGGACGTGGCCGAGAAGGGCTGCTCGGTGGTGCCCAACGGCTACCTGGGCCAGGACTGCGGCGCCGGCGGTTACGCCTACGACCCGGAGCGCGCCCGCAAGCTGCTGGCCGAGGCGGGCTTTCCGAACGGCATCGAGATCAAGTCGATCGTCTCCAACATCTCGGCGCAGCAGCCGATCATGGAGATCGTGCAGGCGCAACTGGCCAAGGCCGGCATCAAGCTCAACATGGAAGTGGTGGACCACGCCACCTACCAGGCCAAGAGCCGCCAGGACCTGAGCGGCCTGGTGTTCTACGGCGCGGCGCGCTTTCCCAACGCCGACACCTACCTGACCGAGTTCTACGACTCGGCCGCCGCCATCGGCGCGCCGGCCGCGATGTCGAACTTTTCGCACTGCTCGGTGGCCGACGATGCCATCCGCCAGGCCCGCATCGAACCGGACCCGGCGCGCCAGCTGGCGCTGTGGAAGGACGCCCAGGCCAGGATCCATGACGACGTCTGCGCGGTGCCGCTGTTCGGCCTGAAGCAGGTGTGGGTGCACAGCGACCGCGTCAACTACGGCTATGCGCTCAAGGGCGCGCTGAACCTGCAGCCGCCGGTGACCGAGCTGACCACGGTCAAGGCGCCTTGAGCCGGGCGGGTCATCGCCCCGCGGGGCGATGGCTCACTGGCCCTTGAGCACTTCCCGGGAGATCTGCGCGGCGACGTCGCGAGCCTCCTGGACAAAGGTCTCGACCAATGCCGCGTTGCGCGATGCCTGCGTGCGGCACAGCTGGAAATGGAAATTCAACTCCGGATCGAACCGCCGCAATACCAGGCGGTTCTGGAACCCTTCGGCGAACAGCGGATGAATCAAGGACACCCCCAGGCCGGCCGCGACGAACTCGCACACCGTCGGCGCGGTGCTGGTATCGACCACCACGTTGAGGCTGGCGCCGGCGCCGTCGAACGCCTGCCGCACCAGCTCCTGCGTCTGGCTGTCGGCGCCGAACGACACGAACGGCAGCCCGTCCAGGTCGCGCGGCCGGATCACGCGCTTGCGCGTCAGCGCGTGGTTGACCGCCATGGCGCAGACCAGCGGGTAGCGGAACAGCGCCTCGCGCTCGATGTACGGGTTGTCGACGCGGCTGCCGACCAGCGCCACGTCGATGTGGCGGGTGGCCAGCCAGTCGGCCAGGAACAGCGAGCCGCGGATCTGGATCGACACGCGCACGTCGGGATGGCGCGCCAGGAACTGCATGGTGGCGCGGCGGATGAAGGCGCCGGACAGCGCCGGCAGCACGCCGACCGTCAGCGTGCGCTGCTCGTCGCGGCGGATCGAGTCGACCGCCTGTTCGACCTGGCGCAGGCCGCTGAAGACGCGGTCGATCTCCTGGTACAGCCGCATGCCGCGCGCGGTCAGGGCCAGCTTGCCGCGCACGCGGTCGAACAGCGTCAGCCCGGTGTCGGTCTCCAGGTGCGCCAGCAGCTTGCTGACGGCGGGCTGCGACACGCCCAGCGCGATGGCCGCCTGGCTGACGGTGCCGTGTTCCACCACCGCCTTGAAGGCCTCGACCTGCCGCAGGTTCAGGGTTTCTTTCATGCCATAACCAAAAAGGGCGGCAACCGGTTTGCCAGTCGCGAAGGTTATAGCGCGGCCGGACACGATGCAAGGACGCCCGGCCATGGCGCATGACTACGACGTGATCGTGGCGGGCGCCGGCATGGTCGGCGCGGCCGCCGCCTACGGCCTGGCGAACCTGGGCCGGCGGGTGCTGCTGCTGGACGGCGCCGACACCGACTACCGCGCCGCCAAGGCCAACTTCGGCCTCGTGTGGCTGCAGGGCAAGGGGCACGGCTATCCCGCCTACCAGCGCCTGTCGCGCGAGGCGGTGCAGGCCTGGCCCGAATTCGCCCGCCAGCTGCAGGACGACAGCGGCATCGCGCTGGACTACGAATGCCGCGGCGGGCTGCACTTCTGCCTGAGCGACGACGAATTGGCCGGCCGCGCGCAGCGCATCGGCAAGTGGCACGGGCAGGCGCCCGAAGCCCCCGCCTGTACGCAGATCCTGGATCGCGCCGAATTGCGGCGCCGCTTTCCGTCCCTGCGGCTGGGCGACGCCGTGGCCGGCGCCAGCTTCGGCGAGCAGGACGGCCACGTCAATCCGCTGCGCCTGCTGGCCGCCTTGCAGACCGCCTTCCTGCGGCGCGGCGGGCAACTGCGCAACCGCCACGCCGTGACCGCCATCGCCCGCCTGCCGGGCGGCGGTATCGAGGTCAGCGCCGGCGCCTTGCGGGCCCGCGCGCCGCGCCTCCTGATCGCCGCCGGCCTCGGCTCGGCCGCGCTCGGCGCCATGGCCGGCCTGGATGTGCCGCTGCGGCCTCAACGAGGCCAGATCCTGGTGACCGAACGCCTGGCGCCGCTGCTGCCGGTGCCCGCCAGCGGCATGCGCCAGACCGGCGAGGGCACCGTGATGGTGGGCCTGACGCAGGAAGAGGTGGGCTACGACCTGGGCACCACCTCGGCCGCCGCCGCCCGCATGAGCCGCAACGCGCTGCGCATTCTGCCCGGCCTGGCCGGCGCGCGGCTGGTGCGCCACTGGTCCTGCCTGCGCGTGATGACGCCCGACGGCGGCCCGGTCTATGCCGATTCCCCGACCCACGATGGCGTGTCCATCGCGCTTTGCCATTCCGGCGTGACGCTGGCGTCGTTCCATGCCGGGCCCTACGCCCGCGCGCTGGCCGGCGGCGCGCCGCTCGATTCCCTGGATGCCTTTCACCATGAGCGCTTCAATGTTCAGAAAACTGCCTGAGTCCGACGCGCCCGCGCTGACGCTCACCATCGACGGCGAGACCGTCACCGCGGCCGCCGGCGAGACCGTGGCCGCGGTGCTGCTGCGCCAGCCCACGCCCGCCAGCCGGACCACGCCGGTGCACGAAAGCCCGCGCGCCCCGTTCTGCATGATGGGGGTGTGCTTCGACTGCCTGGCCATCGTCGACGGCGTGGCCTCCACCCAGACCTGCCTGGTCACCGTGCGCGACGGCATGCGCGTGCAGCGCCAGTTCGGCAAGCGGAGCGTGCTGCCATGAAACGCGAATTCGATGTGGTGGTGATCGGCGCCGGTCCGGCCGGCATGAGCGCGGCCATCGGCCTGCGCACGCAGGGCCTGACGGTGCTGGTGGTGGACGAGCAGCCGGCGCCGGGCGGCCAGATCTGGCGCGCGGTCGAGGCGGTGGCGGCCACGCCCACCGGCCGCCTGCTGGGCGATGAGTACCGCGCCGGCGCAGGCCTGGCGGAACGCTTCCGCGCCTGTGGCGCGTTCTACGAACCCGACACCCAGGTCTGGCAGATCGAACCCGACTGGCATGTCTACATGACGCGCCAGGGCCGCGCCGAGGTGGTGCGGGCCGTTCGCGTGGTGCTGGCGCTGGGCGCGCAGGAACGGCCCGCGCCGTTCCCGGGCTGGACCCTGCCCGGCGTGCTGACCGTGGGCGCCGCGCAGATCCTGCTCAAGACCTCGCGCCAGGTGCCGGCCGATCCGGTCTGGGTGGCGGGCAGCGGTCCCTTGCCGCTGCTGTACATGGCGCAGCTGCTGCGCGCCGGCGGCAAGGTCGCGGGCTGGCTCGACACCTCGCCGCCCGGCGGCTGGCGCCGCGCGCTGCCGTGGCTGGGCGACGCGCTGGCGGCCTGGGGCGACGTCAGCAAGGGCCTGGCCTGGCTGCGCGAGATCCGCGCGGCCGGCGTCAAGCGCGTGCGCGGCGTGACGGCGCTGCGCGCGCTGGGCGATGGCCAGCTGCGGGAAATCGAATACACCGCCGGCGGCGTCACTGCCCGGGCGCCGGCCAGCGTGCTGCTGTCGCACGAGGGCGTGGTGCCGTCCATCCACATGACCCGCGCGCTCGAATGCGCCCACAGCTGGAACCCGCAACAGGCCTGCCTGGCGCCGGACCTGGACGCGTGGGGCCAGACCAGTCGGCCGGGCATCTACGTGGCCGGCGACGGCGCCGGCATCGGCGGCGCGCAGGCCGCCTGCGTGCGCGGCGAACTGGTGGCGGCGGGCATCGCGCTGCATGCCGGCCGCCTGGCGCAACCGGCCGCCGACGCGCTGGCGGCGCCGCTGCGCGCGCGCCTGGCCGGATTGCTGCGGCTGCGGCCGATGCTGGACGCGCTGTACCCGCCGCGCGCCGGCATTTTCGCGCCGTCCGATGACACCATCGTCTGCCGCTGCGAGGAGCTGACCGCCGGCGACATCCGCCGCGCGGCCGCCATCGGCCAGCCCGGCCCCAACCAGATCAAGTCGTACACCCGCGCCGGCATGGGGCCGTGCCAGGGCCGCCAGTGCGGCTACACCATCGCCCACATCGTCGCCGCCGAACAGCAACGGCCGGTGGCCGAGGTCGGCTTCTACCGCATCCGCCCGCCGCTCAAGCCCTTGACGCTGGGCGAACTGGCATCGCTGGACATCGAGGAAGAACAGGCATGAGCGCACGGCATTGCGATGTGATCGTGATCGGCGGCGGCCTGCATGGCCTGTCGGCCGCGCTGCATGTGGCGCGCGAGGGCCGGCGGGTGGTCGTGATCGAGAAACACTGGGTCGGCCGGCACGCGTCCGGCGCCACCGCCGCCGGGGTGCGCACGCTGAACCGCGACCTGGGCGAACTGGACCTGTCGCTGGAGGCCATGGACATGTGGCACGTCATGGCCTCGCTGGTGGGCGACGACTGCGGCTTTCACGCCAACGGCCAGATCTGCGTGGCCGAGACGCCGGCGGCGCTGGCCAAGCTGGAGGCGCGCGTCGCCGACCTGCGCGCCCGCGGCTACACCCACGAAGAGCTGATCGGCCCCGACGAACTGCGCCGCCTGCTGCCGGACCTGAGCCCGCATTGCCTGGGCGCGTCGATCGCGCGGCGCGACGGCGCGGCCGATCCGCATCGGGCGCTGCGCGCCTTCCGCGCCAGCGCCGAGCAGGCCGGCGTGACCATCATCGAGCACTGCGGCGTCACCGGCCTGGAACGGCAGGGCCAGGACTGGCGCGTGCTGACCGAGGCCGGCCCGTGGATCGCGCCCTGCGTCATCAACGCCGCCGGCGCCTGGTCGGCGCGCATCGCGGCGATGGCGGGCGACGACATTCCGCTGGCGACCAAGTCGTCGATGATGATGGTGAGCGAACGGCTGCGGCCCTTCATCAAGCCGGTGGTGGCCATCATGGGCCGCTCGCTGTCGTTCAAGCAGTCGGACCAGGGCACGCTGGTGATCGGCGGCGGCCTGCAGGGCATTCCCGACCTGGACCGCGAGACCTCCACCGCCCGCATGCGGGTGCTGGCCAAGGGCGCGCACGCCGCCACCGATCTGTTCCCGTCGGTGCGCAACATCCGCATCGTGCGGGTCTGGGCCGGGCTGGAAGCCAAGACCGACGACATGCTGCCGGTGATCGGCCCGTCGCCCAACGCGCCTGGCGTGCTGCACGCCTTCGGCTTCTCGGGCCACGGTTTCGAGCTGGTGCCGGTGGTGGGCGCGGCGCTGGCGGACCTGGCGCTGCGCGGGCACACCGCGCGCGCCATCGGCAACCTGCGGGCCGAGCGGCTGATGTCGCCGCCGGCCAAGGAGCAATCATCATGATGCGCTACGCCATCAAGCGCCTGCTGCTGGCGATCCCCACGCTGCTGGCGATGCTGACCGCGGTCTTCATCCTGGTGCGGCTGGTGCCGGGCGATCCGGCCGCCGTCATGCTGGGCGACCAGGCCAGCGCCGAGGCCCTGGCCGCGCTGCGCCTGCGGCTGGGCCTGGACCTGCCGACCTACGTGCAGTACGGCCGCTTCCTGGGCGACATGCTGACCGGCAACTTCGGCGTCTCCATGGCCAGCGGCCGCACCGTGCTGCAGGAAGTGGCGCTGGTGCTGCCGTGGACCCTGCAGCTGACCGCCGCCGCCATCCTGATCGGCGTGGCCTTCGGCCTGCCGCTGGGCATCTGGGCCGCGCTGCGCCGCAACGCCTGGCCCGATTACCTGGGCCGGCTGCTGTCGCTGACCGGGCTGTCGTTTCCCGCTTTCGTGTCGGCCATCCTGATGCTGCTGGTGTTCGCCATCCAGCTGCGCTGGTTCCCGGTGATCGGCAGCGGCGGCGGCAGCGACTGGGGCTCGCAGCTGCGCAACCTGGTGCTGCCGGCCTTCAACCTGGGCCTGATCATGATGGCCTATGTCATGCGCGTGACGCGCTCATCGATGCTGGGCGTGATGGGCGAGGACTACGTGCGCACCGCCCGCGCCAAGGGCGTGCGGCCCTGGCGCCTGGTGGTGCGGCACGGCCTGCGCAACGCGCTGATCCCCATCGTCACCGTGGTGGGGCTGTATTTCGGCACGCTGATCGGCAACTCGGTGCTGACCGAGATCGTGTTCAACCGCCCCGGCCTGGGCAAGCTGATCCTGGGCGCCCTGAACAGCCGCGACTACACGCTGCTGCAGGGGCTGATGGTGGTGTTCGCGTCGTGCGTGATCGTCGTCAATCTGCTGACCGACCTGGTGTACGGGCTGGTCGATCCAAGGGTGAAATACCAATGAGCGCCATCGCCGCCGCTTCTCCCGCGCGCCCCAATGCCCTGTGGCAGGCGCTGTCCCGCAACCGCCTGTCGTGGGTCGGCATCGGCCTGCTGCTGCTGATCGTGCTGGCCGCCGTGCTGGCGCCCTGGCTGGCGCCGCACGATCCGCTGCAGCAGAACATCGCCTACCGCCTGGAGCCGCCCTCGGCCGAGTTCTGGCTGGGCACCGACAGCTACGGCCGCGACGTGCTGTCGCGCCTGATCTACGGCGCCCGCGTGTCGCTGCTGGTGGGGTTCGTCGCCATCCTGATCGCCATGTGCATCGGCTCGGCGCTCGGCATCCTGGCCGGCTACGTCGGCGGGCTGGTGGACCAGCTGATCATGGGCCTGGTCGACGTGCTGCTGTCGTTTCCCACGCTGCTGCTGGGCCTGATGGTGGCCGCGATGCTGGGCGCCAGCCTGGAGAACCTGATCATCGCCATCGCCATCACCGAGATCGCGCCGTTCGTGCGGGTGGCGCGCGCGCCCACCATCGCGCTCAAGCAACGCGATTTCGTCGAGGCGGGCAGGGCGCTGGGCTACGGTCCGCTGCGCCTGATGGGCGTGCACATCCTGCCCAACATGGTGTCCGACGTGGTGGTGCTGGGCTCGCTGTGGATGGCCTCGGCCATCCGCACCGAGGCCTCGCTCAGCTTCATCGGCCTGGGCGTGCCGCCACCGGCGGCCACCTGGGGCGGCATGATTCGCGAGGGCTTCGAGAACATCCTGGACGCCTGGTGGCTGACGGTGTTCCCCAGCGTCGCGATCCTGCTGACCGTGCTGGCCCTGAATCTGCTGGGCGACGCGCTGCGCGACGCCATCGATCCCAAGCTGCGTTCGGAGCGTTCATGAACCCCCAGACCCAAGCTCCCGTATTGGAACTGCGCGCGCTGCGCACCGAATTCCGCGCTGGCGGCGCCTGGCACGCCGCGGTGCGCGACGTGTCGCTCAGCGTCGGCCGCAATGAAACCCTGGCGGTGGTCGGCGAATCCGGCAGCGGCAAGAGCGTGACCGCGCTGTCGGTGCTGCGCCTGTTGCCCGGCGCCGGCGCGCGCCACGGCGGCGGCCAGGTGCTGCTGGATGGCCAGGACCTGACCGCCCTGTCCGAAAAGCAGATGAGCAAGCTGCGCGGCGAGGCCATCGCCATGATCTTCCAGGAGCCGATGACGTCCCTGAACCCCACCATGACGGTGGGCGACCAGATCGCCGAGGCCATCCGGCTGCATCGGCGCGTGTCGTGGAAGGAGGCGCGGCGCCAGGCGCTGGCGGTGCTGGAAGAGGTCAAGATCCCCGCCGCCGCGCGCCGTTTCGACGACTATCCGCACCAGTTCTCGGGTGGCATGCGCCAGCGCGTCATGATCGCCATGGCGCTGGCCTGCAAGCCGCGCGTGCTGCTGGCCGACGAGCCCACCACGGCGCTCGACGTGACCATCCAGGCGCAGATCCTGAGCCTGCTGTCGGACCTGAAAGAGGCGCACGGCATGGCCGTGCTGTTCATCACCCACAACCTGGGCGTGGTGGCGCAGATCGCCGATCGCGTCGCCGTGATGTACGCCGGCGAGGTGGTCGAGACCGCCGACGTCGACACGCTGTTCGCGCGGCCCACCCACCCCTACACCGAGGCGCTGCTGCGCGCCATGCCGCGGGTGGACGCCGACAACCAGGAACTGGAATCCATCCCCGGCGGCGTGCCGGCGATCACGGCCATGCCCGCCGGCTGCGCCTTCGCGCCGCGCTGCCGCCTGAAAGAGGCGCGCTGCGAGAGCAGCCGCCCGCCGCTGGCCGCCATCGGCCCGGGACACCAGGTGCGCTGCGTGGTGCGCGCCGAACCGTACAAGGACGTGGCATGAGCGAGCTGTTGCAGGTAAGCAATCTGGTCAAGCGCTTCGACAGCGGCGGCGGCTGGCTGGGCGGGCCCCGGCAGACGGTGCGGGCGGTCAACGATGTGTCGTTCAGCGTCGCGCGCGGCCAGTCGCTGGGGCTGGTGGGCGAGTCCGGCTGCGGCAAGTCGACGGTGGCGCGCACCCTGCTGCGGCTGATCGAGCCGGACGAGGGCGGCATCGTGTTCGACGGCCATGACATCCGCCAGGCCGGCGCGGCCGCGTTGCGGGCGCTGCGCCAGCGCATCCAGATCGTGTTCCAGGATCCCTACGCCTCGCTCAACCCGCGCCGCACGGTGCGCCAGGCGCTGGCCGAGCCGCTGCGCGTGCACCGCCGCGGCGACGCCGCCTGGATCCGCGCCAAGGTCGAGCAGACCATCCAGGAAGTGGGCCTGCCGCTGTCGGCGCTGGACCGCTATCCACACGAGTTCTCCGGCGGCCAGCGCCAGCGCATCGGCATCGCCCGCGCGCTGGTGCTGGACCCGGAGCTGATCGTGGCCGACGAGCCGGTATCGGCCCTGGACGTATCGGTGCAGGCGCAGATCCTGCAACTGCTGGAACGGCTCAAGCGCGACCGCGGCCTGTCGTTCGTGTTCGTCTCGCACGACCTGGGCGTGGTGCGCCACTTCTGCGACACGGTCTGCGTCATGTACCTGGGCCGCATCATCGAACGCGGGCCGACCGCGCAGGTGCTGGACCGGCCGCTGCATCCCTACAGCCGGGTGCTGCGCGACTCCTCGCCGGTGCCCGACCCGCGGGCGCGCATCCGGCTGGCGCGCATCGAGGGCGAGATTCCCGCGCCCACGCACCTGCCGCCGGGCTGCGCCTTCCATCCGCGCTGCGCGCGGGCGCAGGCCGATTGCAGGCAGCAGGTGCCGGCGCTGATGGGGCAGGGCGAGCGGGTCGTGGCCTGTTTCCATCCGCTGGAGGCCGAGCGGACGGTGGGGTAGCCGGCGCCGCCGCGTTCAGCCCTGGCTTGCCGTCAATCGCGCTGTCAGCGCCGCCATGTCATCCAGCATCCAGAACACGCGGCCGCGGTTGGTCTCGTAGGCAAAGTCGCGCAGCGACTTGCTGTCCGCCAGATAGGCCGAAATGTCGCCCACCACCGCGCACTGCAAACGGTAGTTGACGAACTTCTGGATCAGCTCGCCGGCGATGCGCGTTTCCAGGCGGAAGAAATCGGGATGCACGCGCGCGGCGGGCAGCGCCAGCCATTCGGCTTCGTGCTCCCAGGCGGCGCTGATCAGGTCGTTGGTGTCCTGGCCGGTGGCCAGGGCGGGGCCGGCCGCGTCGAATTGCAGGACGCGCTTGCCGCCGATGTCGACGAGCGTGGGGGAGGGCGTGCTCATGGCGTGGCTGCCTGGATCGGGAGGTGTAGTCTTGGGGCCATCATGATATCGCGGCCCGCGCAGCGCCTTGGCGGCCGGGGCTGCTAGAATGGCCGCGATTCCACCGGAGTATGACGACGTGATCCTCGCTGCCTGAAGCGACCCCATCCGCTGACGCGCCCGCCTAGCCCGACGAGCGGGCCGCGCCGTGCGTGATGCCGGGTCTCCACGCCGGGCCCTTGTGCCCGCCTGCCAGCCGCGCCCCGCGCGGTCCAGTCCGCATCACGACTCCGGAGGCTTCATGCCCGCAAACGATCCGTTCGACCTCATCGCCCACAACCAGGCCGCCTGGGACCAACTCGCCGCGCAGGACTGCGAGTGGTCGCGCCCCGTCACCCCCGACATCATCGCCGCCGCCCGCCGCGGCGTTTGGGCCGTGCGCCTGACGCCCGGCCCCTTGCCGGCCGGCTGGCTCGACCAGGTGAAGGGACTGTCCATCCTCTGCCTGGCCTCGGCCGGCGGCCAGCAGGCGCCGGTGCTGGCCGCGGCCGGCGCCGACGTCACCGTGTTCGACCTGTCCGCGCGCCAGCTGGAACAGGACCGCGCCGTGGCCCGCCGCGACGGCCTGGCGCTGACCGCCGTGCAGGGCGACATGCGCGACCTGTCGGCTTTCGCCGACCAGTCCTTCGACGTGGTGTTCCACCCGATCTCCAACCTCTACGTGCCCGACGTGCGGCCGGTGTGGCGCGAGTGTTTTCGCGTGCTGCGCCCGGGCGGCAGCCTGCTGTCGAGCTTCTACAACCCGGTGGTGTTCGTCGGCGACCGCGACCCGCGCTATGCCGCGGACGGCCTGATCCGGCCGGTGTATGCCTTGCCGTACGCGGACATCACGGCGCTCGATGCGGCCGCGCTGCAGGCCAAGCGCGACCGCGGCGAGGCCCTGGTGTTCGGCCACAGCCTGCAGGACCAGATCGGCGGCCAGCTGGACGCCGGCTTCCTGCTGGCGGGCTTTCACGAAGACCGGCAGCCGCGGCCGCGGTTCGTGATCGACGGGTACGTGCCGACGTTCCTGGCGACGCGGGCGGTCAAGCCGGCGTGAGGGGGAGGAGGGCGGCGATCGTCGCGGCCCGTCGGGCCGGGCGGTCGGACATGTGGCCGGTGTTTGCGCCTGCCGGCGCGGTTCAGCCCGGTATCGGCCGGTCGCTGCTGCCGCGCACCACCAGCGACGGCGCCAGCCGCACGCTGGCCGGGGCGCCGCCGTCGATCTTCTGCAGCAGCAGTTCCAGTCCCAGCCGCCCCATCTGGTGCATCGGCGAATGGACGGTGGTCAGGCCGATGGGCAGGGCGCCCGCCAGCGGCGTGTCGTTGTAGCCCACCACGGCCACGTCGCGGCCGGCCTCCAGGCCCTGCTCGCGCGCCGCGCCCATCACGCCCACCGCGAGGAAGTCGTTGACCGCGAAGATGGCGGTGGGGCGGTCCGGACCGGCCAGCAGGCGCGCGCCGACCTGGCGGCCGGCGTCGGTGTCGAATGGGCTCTCGATGCGCCAGTCGGCGGGCACCTCGACGCCTTGCCGCGCACAGGCGGCGAAAAAGCCCGCCGAGCGGTCGCGGCCGGTGCTGGCGAACGGTTCGCCCACCATCACCGCGATGCGCCGGTGGCCCATGGCCAGCAGGTGCTCGGCGGCCAGGCGGCCGCCCTCGATGTCGTCGCAGGTCACGGCGCAGTGGTCGTCGGCGTGGCGGCTGACCAGCACGAACGGCACGTCGCGCTGCGCCAGCTCGGCCAGCAGCGGATTGGGCGCCGCGCCGTCGTGGCTGTGGGCGTCGCCCAGGATCAGGCCGTCCACGCGCCGCGCCAGCGCCATGTCGATCAGCTTGCGCTGCTTGTCGGGCTCGTCCTGGGTGTTGGAGACGAAGGTCAGGTAGCCGTGCTCGGCGGCGGCCTCGTCCACGCCTTCGTAGATGGTGGCCAGCACCATGTCGGACAGGCGCGGCACCAGCACCCCGATGGTGCGGCTGCGGCGCGTCTTGAGGCTGGCCGCGTGGGGGTTGGTCCGATATTGCAGTTCGGCGGCCAGCGCCCGGACCCGCTTGACCGTGTCCGGCGCGGCGGCGGCGCGCGCGTCGTCGTCGGAACCGTTGAGGACGCGGGACACGGTCGACACGTTCAGACCGAGCTGCCGCGCCAGGCTTTGCAGCGTGACAGGGCGGGATTTGTTCATGGGGCTGGAGGATACACGCCCGAATACCGTCTTAGGGCCTTTCGCGGCAACCTAGGGTTTACACGGTGTCGATTTTTGTTTTCCGACCCCTTAGCATTGCGCAACCCAAACGTTTGGGTAAATCGACTGGATTGATCGCAATGACTCTTGAATCCCGGAACTCGCGGTTCCGTTACCGAATTTTCACCATGGTCGTGCTGCTGGCACTGATCAACTACATCGACCGCGGCGCCATGTCTTACGCCGCCGCCCACATCACCGGCGAATACGGCCTGGACCGCGGCGACTGGGGCGCCGTGCTGGGCTACTTCGGCTACGGCTACATGGTCGGCGCGCTGTTCGGCGGCATGCTGGCCGACCGCTTCGGCCCGCGCAAGGTCTGGATCGTGGCCGGGGTGACCTGGTCGATCTTCGAGATCGCCACCGCCTGGGCCGGCGACTTCGGCCTGGCCTTCCTGGGCGGCTCGGCGCTGGCGGGCTTCGCCACCATCCGCATCCTGTTCGGCGCGGCCGAGGGCCCGGCGTACTCCATCATCAACAAGACCATCGCCAATTGGGCCACCCCGCGCGAACGCGGCTTCGTGGTCGGCTTCGGCCTGCTCAGCACGCCGCTGGGCGCGCTGTTGACGGCGCCGGTGGCGGTGGGCCTGCTGAGCCTGACCGGCAGCTGGCGCGCCATGTTCTACATCCTGGGCGCGGCCGGCCTGATCGTGCTGGTGCTGTTCATGCGCATCTTCACCGACCGGCCCGACACCAACCCGCGCGTGTCCCCGGCCGAACTGCGCGAGATCCAGGCGGCGCGCGCCGAGCAGGCGGCCGGGCAGGGCGCCGACGCGCCGGCGCTGCCGTGGTGGAGCTTCTTTCGCAGCAAGACGCTGCTGCTGAACACGCTGGGGTATTTCTCGTTCAACTACGTCAACTTCCTGCTGCTGACCTGGACCCCCAAGTACCTGCAGGACACCTTCGGCTACAGCCTGTCGTCGCTCTGGTACATGGGCATGATTCCCTGGACCGGCGCCTGCGTCACCGTGCTGCTGGGCGGCCGCATTTCCGACATGCTGGCCAGGCGCACCGGCAACCTGAAGATCGCCCGCAGCTGGTTCGCCGCCGGCTGCCTGCTGGCCACCACGCTGTGCTTCCTGCTGGTGTCGCAGGCGCAGTCGGTGTTCGCCGTGATCGCGCTGATGACGCTGGCCAACGCGCTCAACGCCATGCCCAACTCGGTCTACTGGGCCGTGGTGATCGACACCGCGCCCGCGAGCCGCGTCGGCACCTTCAGCGGCCTGATGCATTTTTTCGCCAATATCGCCTCGATCCTGGCGCCGACCCTGACCGGTTACCTGGCCGTGCGCCACGGTTACTCGGTGATGTTCGTGGCCGCCTCGGTCGCCACCGCGGTCGGTATGATCGCCATGTTGCAGGTGCGCCCGGGCGTCGGGCCGCGCCTGCCCGCCAGCCGCCAGGGAGCCGCGCAATGAACCCCCAATCGAATTCCGCCCCGGCCCTGGCCGTGGAACCCGGCTTCTTCGCCGGCCGCAGTCTGGCCGATCTGCAGGACGCCATGCGCCAGGGCGCGCTGGACGCCGAGGCGCTGGTGCGCCACGCGGCGGCCGCCATCGAGCGCCTGAACCCGGTCGTCAACGCCTTCGTGCATGTCGACGTCGAGGCCGCCCTGGCCGCGGCCCGCGCGCTGGACGCCGAGCGCGCCCGGGGCCAGGTGCGCGGACCGCTGCACGGCATCCCCGTCGCCATCAAGGACAACGTCGACACCGGCGACATGCCCACCACCATGGGCGCGGCGCACTTCCTCGGCCACCGGCCCGAGGCCGACGCCGAGTGCGTGGCCTTGTTGCGCGCGGCCGGCGCCATCGTCATCGGCAAGACCCTGACGCATGAATTCGCCTACGGTCCCACCGGCGACCGCAGCGTGCAGGGCGCCTCGCGCAACCCCTGGCGCACCAGCCAGATCACGGGCGGCTCCAGCGCCGGCAGCGCGGCCGCGGTCGCGGCCGGCATGGTGCCGGTGGCGCTGGGCACCGACACCGGCGGCTCGGTGCGCGTGCCGTCGGCGTTGTGCGGCCTGGTGGGCTTCAAGCCGACCCACGGCCGGGTCTCGGCGCGCGGCTTGTTCCCGCTGTCGCCCAGCATCGAGGACGCCGGCGTGCTGGCCAATCACGTCGAGGATGCGCAGGTCTTCATGCAGGCCCTGACCGGCGGCGCGATCGGCCTGGGCGCCGATCCCGGCCCGGCGGCGCCGCGCATGATGTGGGTGCCGAACGCGCCGTTCGCCATCGACGACGCGGCGGTCACCGCGTGCGCGCGGGCCGCGGCCGAGCGCTTCGGCGGCGTGCTGCAGGATGGCGCCGAGGTCACCCGCCACGCCCGCGCGCTGCAGGCGGCCTTGGGCGCCGTGCAGCGTTCGGAAGCCTATGAAGTGCACGCCGAACGGGTCGAGCAGGAGTCCGGCAAATACGATCCCGAGGTGCTGGAGCGCCTGCGCGCGTCGCGCCCGGTGCAAGGCTGGGAGTACGTGCGCGCGCTCAAGACGCGGGCCCATTTGCGCACGGTGTTCGCCGGGATCTTCGAACGGGTGGACGTGCTGGCCTTGCCGGCGGTGGCGATCACCGCGCCCGCGCTGCAGCAGCGCAGCGTGGCCGGCCCCGGCAGCGCCGGGGTGCGCGAGACCCTGCTGGGCCTGACCAATCCGTGGAACCTGCTGGGCCTGCCGGCCATCGCTCTGCCGGCCGGCTGGGTCGACGGGCTGCCGGTGGGGCTGCAACTGGTGGCGGCCGAGGGCGCCGACGAGCGCCTGCTGGCGCTGGCGGCGCGCCACTGGCGCCGGCCCTAGACGCCGTTGTCGCCCTGCACCGGGCCGATCGACGTGTCGATATCGACCGCGCGGCGCTTGCCGCGCAGGTCGAACGCGTCCTGCTTGCCGCCCGGGTCGGGATCGCGGATCCAGAGCTGCGCCGCCAGGCCGGCCTTGGCGCTGTAGCCGCCGAACCAGTCCACCACCCGGCCCACGTAGCATTGCGGGCCGACCCGCACCGTCAGGTCGCCGACGGTCTCGTAGCTGTAGTGGCCGGGCCCGTAGCCGTTGTAGGTCTCGCGCTCGTCCAGGCTGGTGCCGGCCGGCACCGGGCACAGCGGCTTGTCGCCAGGGGCGTCGCCCTTGGCCGGGCCGGGCGGCAGGCCGGCCAGCGCATGGGTCAGCGCCGCGTGCAGCGTCTCGTCCAGCGTCCTGACCGCGCCCGTGTCCGGGCGCTTCTGCTGCCGCGGCACCGACAGGTCATAGTGATAGCGCACGGTCAGCGTCGGCGCATCGCCCACGCGGCGCAGCGGCCTTAACAGATACAGGCGGTCTTCGCCGTAGTTGCCGACCCGATAGGTGGCGTAGACCCGGCCGCGCAGGCGGATCCAGTCGCCCGACTGGTTGGCGCCGCGGCCGTTGATCGTGTACAGCGAGCCGCCGGCGTCCGGCGCGCCGTTGGCATCGGCGGGAACGAAGCGCGCGCCGTCGCGGCGCAGCGCGCCGACGTCGGAGAACAGGCCGGTGCCGCCGATGTAGGTGTCGACCACCAGGTCGCGCTGGCCATCGCCGTCCAGGTCGAGCAGGGTGTACGAGACGTTGCCGCCTTCGGCGTCGTTGTCGCCGTCCAGGCCGGACGCCAGCACGGCGCGCCATTCGTCCTCGGTCACGCCCGCCGGCCGCTCGGCGGGCAGGCGCGCCAGGTCATCGCCGTCGGCGGCGCGCACATTGGAGAAAGTGGTGGCTTCGGTCTTGACCGAGAGCGCCGCCAACGCGGACTCCAGCGGCATCTCGGGATCCTTCAGGCGGGCCGCGGCCACCGCCTGGCGCAGGTCTTCCAGCGCCAGCCTGTCGGTGGCGTCGGGCGCGTAGCCCTGGGCGCGCCGCAGCTGCCCCTGCAATTCGGCCAGCCGCGTCTCGTAGCGCTGGCGCAGGCAGTCGCTGTCGGCGCCGCACAGGTTGCGCTGCTTGAGCCAGCCGCGCTGGGCCTGGCGCAGGGCGTCGGCCTGCTGCGGCCGGGCCGCGCGCAGCTTGCCGTAGACCGCGCCCAGTTCGGCGTCGAGCTGGTGCAGCGCGCTGTCGGCGCACAGGGTCTTTTCGGTGGGCGTGCGGGCCTGGCCGCAATCCATGCCGGCCGCCGCGGACGCGGCGAAGGGAGTGAACGCGAGAAGCAGGGCGGCGGGCAGCCCGCGCAAACGGACGACGGTCACGGAGAATTCCTGTCAGGGTGGGCCGCGGGCGGCCAAGGGCGCATCGTACCGGGGCGGGGCACAGGGTAAGTACGGATGTTTTCCTTTGCTTACATTACACTGTGCGGTGTAGCGCAGCCGACGACCCTGGGCGAGCGCGTTGCACCTCCGTCCCGACCCGCCGTTTTTTCCTCCGCCGCGATGATTGATGATCTGGTTCAACTGGGCAAGCTGGTCAGCCTGGGCCTGGCGCTGATGCTGCCGTTGGCAAATCCCCTGACCTCCATGACCATGCTGCTGTCCCTGGGGCAGCACATTCCCTACAAAGAGCGCGAACGCCAGATCCGGCAGGCCGCCTGTTATGTCGTGGGCATCATGCTGGTCACGTACTACGCCGGCGCCTGGATCATGGCTACCTTCGGCATCTCGATCCCGGGCCTGCGCATCGCAGGCGGCCTGATCGTCGTCAGCATCGGCTTCAGCATGCTGTTTCCGTCGGCCACCGCCGCGGCCAGCGATGAGCGCGAAGCCGACGTGGCCGCCGACGTGGCCGTCCACCGGCAGGTGCCCAACATCGCCTTCGTGCCGCTGGCGCTGCCGGGCACCGCCGGCCCGGGCACCATCGCCATGATCATCAGCGCCGCCTCGACCGTCGGCAGCGAGACCGCCAGCCAGTACCCGGCGTGGACCATCGCCGTCACGCCGATCATCGTCTTCGCGCTGCTGGGCCTGCTGTTCTGGATCTGCCTGCGCTCGGCCGGCCGCATCGTCGCCCTCATCGGCAACGGCGGGGTCGAGGCCATCTCGCGCATCATGGGTTTCCTGCTGGTGTGCATGGGCGTGCAGTTCGTCATCAACGGCGTGCTGGAAATCGTGAGCCAGCATGGCGCCGGTGTCTGACCCCGCGCGGCCTGGCCGGGCCTGGCGCTGCCTGCGGGTGCTGGGCCGGGGCGCGCTCAGCCTGCTGATGCTGTGCTCCATGGCATGGGCCTGCCTGGCGTTCTGGTACCAGGGGCCGGCGGCCGTCTGGGGCAAGGCGCTGCTGATGCTGCTGTGGGTCGCCCTGGGGCTGTATGCATTGCTGCGGCTGTGGCATGGCGCCGGCCGCCTGCGGCGCCGGCCCGCGCTGTGGGCCTACCTGCTGGCATTGCTGGCGCTGGCGGCGTGGTGGCAGAGCATCGCCCCGTCCAATGACCGGGTCTGGGCCGATGACGTCGCCCGGACGCTGCGCGGCAGCGTCGCCGGCAGCATCGTCACGCTGGACAACGTGCGCGACTTCAAATGGCGCTCGGACACCGACTACACGCCGCGCTGGGAAACCCGCGTCTACGACCTCGCCACGCTGCAATCGGTCGACATGGCCCTGTCGTACTGGGACGGTCCGGCCATCGCCCACACGCTGGTGTCCTTCGGCTTCGCCGACGGCCGCCATGTCGTCTTCTCGGTCGAGATCCGCAAGGAGCGCGGCGAGCAGTTCTCGGAACTGGGCGGCTTTTTCAAGAAGTTCGAACTGAGCGTGGTGGCGGCCGACGAGCGCGACGTGCTCTACGTGCGCGCCGGTCCGCGCGCCGAGAACGTCTATCTCTATCCGGTGAAGATGCCGGCGGACGCGATGCGCCAGCTGTTCCTGTCGTACGTGCGCACGGCCAACGAGCTGGCCGACACGCCGCGCTTCTATCACACGGTCACCGCCAACTGCACCACGCTGGTCTACCGCATGGTGCGGGCCATCGTGCCCGGCCTGCCGCTGGACTACCGCATCCTGTTGTCCGGCTACTTGCCCGAGTACCTGTACGACCAGGGCGGCCTCGATACCAGCCTGCCGCTGCAGACCCTGCGCGAACGCGGCTTCGTCGGCATCCCGCCGATCCTGGGCGAGGATTCCATCGGCTTCTCGCGCACCATCCGCCGCCACCTGCGCGCCGGGAGCGCGCCATGATCTCGCTGCGCGCCGCGTTGCTGATCCTGTTGTTCGGGGCGCTGCTGTTCCTGGCGATGCGCACGCCGGGCGTGCTGGTCTACGACTACCTCGCGCAGCGGCTGCGCGGCCGCGGCCAGCCGCCGCAGGACGTCCACAAGCAGGATCCGTCCGCCGCGCCGCGTCCGAACCAGGCGCGTCAGCCGGGGTAGGCGCGCGCCAGCGCCTGGCCCGCCAGCGACACCAGCGGCGGCAACGCAAAGGCCCACAGGCCGATGCCGACATGCAGCAGGGCCGCCGCGCCGCAACCGATCGCGAACGCCAGCACCGCGCGGCCCATGCGCCGCATGCGGCGGCCGGCGGCCGCGTCGGCCTCGCCGCGGACGGTGTCCGCCAGGTCCAGCATGATCTGCGTGGTGGTGCCCGTCATCAGCGTCGACGGCGGCGCGGCGCCCAGGTGCACCCGGTGCACCGCATTCTGGATCGACATCGCCAGCACCAGCGTCATGCCGGTGGCGAACAGTCCCCAGCTGTCGCCCATCGGAAACGGCCCCAGCGTCACGGCCAGCGCCGCCGCCACGCACAGCAGCAGCGTCTTGACCGTGAGCAGCCGCATGAAGGCCGGCTTGCCAGCGTCGCGCCGCGCCTGGCCATACAGGCGCGCCAGGAACACGCCCAGGCAGAACACCGGCAGCGCCGCCAGCTTGGTCCAGGCGCCCGAGGCGCCATTGCCCAGCGCGTAGCCGATGGTGACGAAGTTGCCGGTCACGTGCGCCGAGAACAGGCCGTGCAGCGCGATGAATCCCAGGGTGTCGACGTAGCCGCCGTTCAGGCTCAGGAGCAGCGGCAGGCGTTCGTCGGCGGGGGCGGCAGGGGGGCTGGCGGAGGGGGCGGCAGGCGTGGACATCGACGTTCCATCAGGGTGACGGCAAAGTGCCTACCGTTGTATCGCAGTTGTGCGATTCACGCACACTCAGAACCAGTACTTCGCCGCATAGATCACGGTCATGACGGCGCCCGTGACAATGACGAACCCCCGGACTGCCGAAGCGGGCAGGACACGTATCAAGTGGCCGCCCAGATAGCCGCCCGCCAGCGCGCCGGCCAGCATGCAGAGCGTGGCGGGCCAATGGACCGAGCCCTGCGCGATAAAGATGACGATCGCCGCGGCGGTGACAAACGTGGCCAGCAGGTTCTTCAGCGACTTGATGGCGCGCAGGTTTCCGGGATCCGTGATTGAAATCACCGCGGTCAGGATCACGCCCAGCCCGGCGCCAAAAAAACCCCCATACACGGAGGCCAGTGTGATCGGCAGCACGCCGCGCGCGCGACTCTCCTGCGCTTGGCCGCCGCGCCGGCGCGCGCTCCAGGCCTGCACCTGAGGCGCAAAGGCAAACAGCAAGGTGGCGAATGCGATCAGGGCCGGCACGGGCAGGATGAAATAGGCGGGCGGGATGGCAAGCAGGATGAAGGCGCCCAGCGCGCCGCCCGCGGTGGCGGCGATCGACAGCAGCCAGAAACGCCGATCGGGAGCGGGCAGATTCTCGCGATCGGCCAGCGCCGCCAGGATATGGCCGGGCGATATGGCTACCGCGCTGGAGGCATTGGCGATGACGGGCGGCAGGCCCGCCGCCACCATCGCGGGAAAAGTAATCAGTGTGGCGCCGCCCGCCAGCGCATTGATGACGCCGCCTAACGCGCCCGCGCCGGCCAGCAGTGCCGCCATGCTCCACTCCATACCCACACCTTTTTGGTTAAGCGGAATAATGGTCCATATATTGGACCTTTATATTGGGCCTATATATCGGACGAAATTTATTATTGCCTATTTTCTGCGTGGGTATAGAATGCTCGAAAATAAAAGAATAAATAATGGTCCATTATATGGACTTCAAAAAAACTCCGGCGACGCCTTTTAGCCGCCCCGCAAGATCGCTGTCAACTCCCAGGATGGCGCATGCGGCCGGATCTCCCTCGGTTTTGCGTGCCCCATCCTGATCGCTGGTTTCCAACCCCGTCCCCGGGGTTGTTGCGTGTTCACCTGTCTGGCCCGTCGGGCCATCACCGCTGAATCAGGAGGGAATATCGATGGATGTGAGCTTCATGGCGTTTTCCCGGTTGGCGTTCGGGCATTGGGAGGGGCAGCCCTTGTATGCCTTGGCCGACCTGGGGATTGCCCAGCGTTTGTCCGAACCCCGCACATGCGCCGAGCTGGCGCTGGAACTCGGTTGCGAATCCGAGCCGCTGGAACGCCTGCTGGACTGCGCGGTCGCGCAAAAACTCCTGACGGGCGACGGCGGGCGCTACGCCAATACCGATCTCAGTGCGCGCTTTCTCACCGAGGACAGTCCCGAATCCCTGTTGTGCTGGCTCCGCGTCATGGCGCGCTGGAAGCAGCCCTGGGCGCAACTGGCCGAGGCGGTGCGGCGCGGCGAGGCGGTGGACAACCAGTCCAAGTGGCTGGGCGAAGACCCCCAGTTCATGCGTGACTTTATCCTGGGCATGCATCAGTTCGCGTCCCGTTCGGGACCTGCATTTGCCGAGGCATTGAAAGCGGCGCCCATTCGCCATCTGGTGGATGTCGGCGGGGGCGCAGGCACGTATTCCATTGCCTTGTGCGCGGCGCGGCCCGAGGTGACCGCACTGGTTCTGGATCTGGCGCCGGTGGTCGAGATCACGCGCGAAACCGTGCGCGCGGCCGGCCTGGCGGACCGCGTGAGCGCCAAGGTGGCCGATTATCGGCAAGACGGTTTCGGCGAGGGCGCCGACGCACTGCTCTTTTCCAACGTGCTGCATCAGGAGAGCGCGCCGGTGTGCCGATCGATGCTGGACCGCGCCAGGCAGGCATTGCGTCCGGGCGGGACATTGCTGGTGCAGGGCTACTTCCTTGCCGAGGACCGGCGCGCGCCGCTGTTCACCACCTTGCACAACCTGTCCGCGCTGGCGCTTTGGGACGGCGGGCGCAGTTGGACGGTGGGCGACATGCAGGCGCAGATCGCGGCGGCCGGGTTTGAGCGCCAAGCCGTGCTGCGCCAGGAAAGCAGCGGGTTCTGCCTGCTGTCGGCCGTCAAGGTCTGACCCGTTATCCACCTATTGAACCGGAGCCTATATGTCCACACAGACCGTCACCGATACCGAAGCCGAAGTGATCGCCTGGCTGAAGGAAAACCGCGATGCGCAGGTCGAAGGCATCAAAGAGAAGAACCTGATCGAAGAGCGCATCCTGGACAGCATGCAGTTCCTGGACTTCATCATGTTCCTGGGCGAACTGGTGGGGCGCGATGTCTCGACCGCTATCACCGTCGACGACCTGCGCACGGTGGATGCCATCGTCAATTTCGTCCAGGTACAGCGCTAGCCCGAGAAGGAAGGCATCATGACATTCGACTACTCAAGAATCGGCCGCCTGATGACGCTATCCAAAGGGCGTTCGCACGATCCCTACGAGCGTTTTGAGTGGCCCGCCCATATTCCGGATGACCAGCCCTGGTGCAGCAATGACTTGCTCACCACCTACGGAACGCCTTTGCAGGAGCAATTGGACGCCGCGCAGCGGATACGGCTCAGCAAATGGGAGGCGGTCAATTTTTTCAGCCTCAACGTGCACGGCATCAAAGGGGTGCTGAGCTTTGTCAGCCGCTGCATCTATGAAGAGCGCTATGCCGATGTATCCGAATACCTGCATGTCTTCATGGGCGAAGAGAACTTCCATATGTGGTATTTCGCCAAAGCCTGTCTCGATTATGCGGGAAAGATATACCCGTCGATTCAGTTGCAGGGCGATGCGCAGGCGCCCACGCCAGAGTTGGACGACCTGTACATGTTCGCCAGCACGCTGATCTTTGAAGAGTTCGTCGACTACTACAACCATAAGGTCGGCACCACGGACGGCATTACCGAGATCCTCAAGCAGATCAACTACCAGCATCATGTGGACGAGTCTCGCCACGTGTCCTTCGGCCGGGAAATGGTGCCGCGCCTGTACCAGATGGCGCTGGAGCGCGGGGGCGATCCTGACGCGACGCGCGCGGAGGTGGCGCGCACGGTGACGAATATGTTCCGCTACTTCATCAGCCTGATGTACAACCCGGCCGTCTATGACGATGCCAAAGTCTACGAGCCGCTGGGATTTCGCAACGGCAACGCCATGCGCAACGCGCTGCGGTCGCATCCGGCGCGCAAGGCCGTCCACGAGCAATGGTTCAAGCGTAGCGCCGCCTACTTCACCAAACAGGGGCTGGTGACGGACTTGAATCTGGCCGCGCTATAGGGCGGAGGCACACCATGGCGCAGATTGCCAGCAGTTCCGAGGTGAAAGCGTTTTTCGGCGCGCGCTTGCCCATCCTGCAGGCCGGCATGGGCGGCGTGGCGCAGCCGGAATTGGCGGCCGCCGTGTGCGAGGCGGGCGCGTTCGGAATGATTGGCCTGTATCGCCACACGCTGGACGAGATCGGCCTGTTGCTTGCGCAGACCGCCGCGCTGACCGGGGCGCGCTTTGGCGTGAACCTGGTGCCCTTCGTGCTGGACGCGGACGCGCTGCTGGAGCGGTTGGCCTTTTTGGCGGACTGTCCGGAGCGGCCGATCGTGACCTTCTTCGGTCTGCCCGGCGCCCCCGTGCTGCGGGCCTTGCCGGCCGGGATGGAGTATGGCGTGCAAGCGGGGACCTGGGACGAGCTGCAAGCGGCGTTCGATGCCGGCGCGCGCTTTGGCGTGTTGCAGACGACGGAGGCGGGCGGCCATCACCTGGGTTCGACCGCGCGCGCGCAGGCGCTGGACCAGGCTGCCCGCCATGATGTCGACAAGAGCATGGTGTTCATCAGCGGCGGCATCAGTAACCCGGTGGAGTTGCGCCAGGTGATGCAGGCCGGATTTTCCGGCGTCCTGTGCGGCACGGTATTCGCGGCAACCCGGGAGTCCGCCGCGCACGAGCGCTACAAGCAGGCAATCGTGAACGCCACGCCCGGCGATACCGTGGTCACCGACCGCTTCAGCGTGGGGTGGCATACCCATCGCCACCGGGTCATCCGCAATGCCAGCTGCAAGGAATCGCTGCCGGCGAGCGTCATCGGCTCCGCGAATTACTTTGGAAAGCGTTATCCCATTTTGCGTTACAGCGTTGCGGTACCCACCGTCCACACCGAGGGTCTGATCGAGGACATGGCGTTGTATTGCGGAACGTCCTGCAAGGACACGCATTCCATCCGAACCGTGCGCCAGGTGCTGGCTGACTTGACGGCGTAAGGCGGGGTCGTGTCCGCATTCTTCTAAGTGCTTTCAGGGATTTTCAGGAGATTCTGTCGTGATCATCGAAAAGCAATGGCATCAGGTAAAGAACGTGCTGCAGGGCAAACTCGACGACATATTCTCGATTGCGCCCGACGCCACCACGGAGTTCGACAGCTTGCTGGCCCATGAAGAGATCAATGCGCTGGGCTATGTGCGCAATTTCCCGCACCTGACCTGCGTCATGTGCTCGATAGAAGAGGGGGAGCTGCTGGGGTTCGCGCGCGGCCAGCGCAAGCTGGACCAGGATTTCAAGGCGCTGTCCGCCGACGTGGCCTTGTTGCCGGCGACCTGCTACAAGGTCTACCTGGGGCTGCAAGGACAGCATCTGGAAGGCGCGCGGGTGGAATCCTGCATCGCGCGCTGCTTCCGGCACGAGGACAAGGCGCTGGATCGTTACCGTGCCTTCAACTTCACCATGAAGGAATACGTGTACCTGGGCACGGCGGAGGGCGCGCAGGCGCACCTGGAAGCCGGTTATGACCGCCTGTTCTCCCTGTTCGCGCAACTGGGAATCCGCGCGGGTTGTGAAGAAGCCAACGATCCCTTCTTTGATTCAGGCAGCGCCGTGGCGCGCCTGTCGGCGCTGACGCCCACCAAGCGCGAACTGGTGTTCGACGGCCACGCCGTGTCGTCGCTGAACTATCACCGCAACTACTTTGGTGAAAAGTTCGATATCCGCCTGGCCGGCAACTTCGTGCACACCAGTTGTGTCGCGTTCGGCTTGGAGCGCTGGATCTCCATGTTCAAGGATCGTTTCGGCAATGCGGCGCAGGCGCTCGCCGCGCTGGAGCGCGCCTAGATGGGGCATCCGACCGTACAGGCGCAGGCATTGTTCCAGACAGGCCAGCAGTTCCAGAAAACCTGGGTGGTCGATGCCGCCGCCAGCGCATTGAGCTATGGCGGAGATCTGGATGTGCTGGCCACCCCGGTGATTGTCTATTGGATCGAGTCTTATGCGACGGAGTGCATCCGGCTGGCGGGCGACGGGCGTTGCGGGTCGGTCGGGCATGCGGTCAGTGTGCGGCACGTGGCGCCCGCGCATCCGGGTAGCGCGGTGCGGCTGACGATCACGGTAGAGGCCATGTTCGGCAATTCCCTGCGGTTCAGCGCGCGCGCCGTGGCGGGCGAGGCCGACACCCTGATCGCGACCGGCTCGCATGACCGTACCCTCGTCGAACTTTGACGTCACGGTGATGTTGGGCGCTCTGGACCCCGCGCTGTCCGGGCGGGCCAGGCGCACACGGTTGGGCAAGCCGTACCTTCCCGGTCTTGCTGGTTTCGGCGTGAGCGACAGTGCCGGCACGCAGGCGCGGCTATACGCCAATCGCAAGTACGTGGGCATTGACATCGAGCATCTGGACCGGCCCGATCTGGCCGCCCGCCAACACCGTCTGGCGGCCTGGCTGGCGCGGCGGGACCTCGTCGTCGTGGATTTCCTGGCCGGCTGGGTCGCCCGCGAGGCTTGCGCGAAAAGCGTGGGGCTGGGGCTGCTGCATGCGCTGCCGCGCCTGTCCATCACCTGGGCGCGACCGCTCGATCAGGGCGGGGCGCAAGAGATCGGCCTGGTATTTGGCCGCTGGAGATTCGTCGCGCGGTGCGAGCGGGTCGGCAGGGTGCTGCTATGCGTGTGTTACCGGCAGGAGTATGGCAAGCCGCGCATCTCCTTGCTGCGGCCTTGAATCCATGGGCCGATCCGCCGCAAAACCAAACAAAACAGCGCCAAACAAAACAGCGCCAAACAAAAACAGCGCCAAACAAAAACAGCGCCCTAAGGCGCTGTCTTGGACTTACTCCAGATTTCGCTGGAGCTTGAATTGGTGGAGCGGAGGAGGATCGAACTCCCGACCTTCGCATTGCGAACGCGACGCTCTCCCAGCTGAGCTACCGCCCCAAATCAAGCAAGACCGCAAATATACAGGAATTCCCGCGCGCCGCGCAAGCTGGCGCGCAAGATTTTTTGCTCAATCGAACGTCAGCGTGGCCACCACCGGCGCATGGTCGGACGGCTGCTCGTTGCGGCGCGGTTCCTTGTCGATCACGCAGGCGGTGCAGCGCTTGACCAGCGGCGCCGACAGCAGGATGTGGTCGATGCGCAGGCCGGCATTGCGGCGGAATGCGAACTGGCGGTAGTCCCACCACGAAAACGACTTCTCGGGCTGCTCGAACAGGCGGAACGAGTCGGCCAGGCCCAGGTCCACCAGGTGCTGCAGCGCGTGGCGCTCGGGTTCGGACACCAGCACCTGGCCTTCCCATTTCTCGGGGTTGTGCACGTCCTCGTCGGCCGGCGCGACGTTGTAGTCGCCCAGCACCGCCAGGCGCGGGTACTGCTTGATCTCGTCGGCCAGCCAGGCGCGCATGGCCTCGAACCATTCGAGCTTGTAGGCGTACTTGTCGGAGCCGACCGCCTGGCCATTGGGGCAATAGGCGCAGACCACGCGCACGTCGCCATCGGCGCTGGGGAAGGTCAGGGCCAGCACGCGCTGCTGCGGGTCTTCGTAATTGGGGATGTTGCGGACCATCGACGTGCCTGGCACGCGCGACACGATGGCGACGCCGTTGTAGGTCTTCTGGCCGGCCCAGACCGCGTGGTAGCCGGCTTCCTTGAAGGCGGCCTCGGGGAACTTGTCGTCGGTCAGCTTCAGTTCCTGGATGCACAGCACGTCGACGGGATTGGCGGCCAGCCAGTCCAGCACCTGCGGCAGGCGCACGTTGAGGGAGTTGACGTTCCAGGTGGCGAGTTTCATGGGGAGAATGCAGTTTGTTGTTTCAGAGGGTTGGGGGGGATTCTCTAGGAAATCTTGGCTTCCGGCTACTGGCCCGGCGACTACCGAACCTTCTTGAAAATCGACCGAATAGGTTTTTTCTTGCCGGCGATGGCGTGGTTTCGCGTGTCATCGACATGTGCTTATGGTCCTCTCCCGCCGACTCTGCGGGGACGGCTGGGTTCCTGCGCGGCTCGGGTTTTCGATTCGGTCGTGGCTCGTCATGCGGGCCTAGGCCGGATGTTCGGCCTGGACGACCAGGCGTACGCCCAGTGCCTTGCATACCTTGGCGATGGTGTCAAAGCGCGGGCTGGCGCCGGCACGCAGGGCCTTGTACAGGGATTCCCGGCCAATACCGGCGGTCTCGGCAATTTGCGTCATGCCGCGAGCGCGCGCGGCAACTCCCAGCGCCTGGGCAAGCTCATCGAAGTCTCCGTCCTCGATCACCTGCGTCAAGTAGGCGGCGATGTCCTTGTCGTCGCGCAGGTAACGCGCAGGGTCGAAGGTGGGCAGTTCGGAAACCTTGATCGTCTTCTTGCTCATGATTGGTCTTCCTCGTCGTTTCTCAGGGCCCGCGCCAATTCCTTCGCGTGCTTGACGTCACGGCGTTGTGTGGTCTTTGTGCCGCCGCCCAGCATGACGATCAGCACGTCGCCCTGCTCGATGTAATACATGCGCCAGCCAGGGCCAAAGAACTCGCGCATCTCGCTCACGCCCTCTCCGACCGGTTTCACATCGCCCAGCAAACCTCGCGCGGCCTTTTCAAGCCTGCGGATCAGGCGGGCTCGCGTAGCTGGGTCTGTCAGGCTGTCGAACCAAGCGTCGAACGCTGGCAGCGGCTTTATGTGGTACATGATTAGTGTATTCGATCGGATACTTTCTCGGCAAGCGGATCGGCGACGTGATGCCGGTGCGTGACGTATGCAACATGCTCGCGGGTGGTGCCCGGATGCGTCGTGTGCCACTCGAAGGCGCGGCGCATGAGCGGGCTGGGGCGTTGAACCTTCGGGCGATTAGTGTCGTGCCAGCAGTCTAGCAAGGGGGGGCAGGAGGGCTTGGCGAGTCGACCCTTCGTTGTGTCCGAAACTACGGGAAACGTCGAGGGGTAGCGCTTCACGCATGGTTCACTGCTTTCTGCAATCTGTGTGAACCAAAAGTGCGTTCAATCCGAACCGGAAAGTCATCGCGTTCGTATAAATTATTATCAATTTGTATAATTTTCAAAACGCCAATATCCGACCCCAATCGGAAGTTCCGCAGTCCTGAAAGAGAACAAAACAATGGCAGAACAACAGCAGGGCCGGCAGCCTGCAATATCTCAAGCACCGCTAATATTGCGGTTCTGGCGCGCCGTCGAGGCGTGCGTCCCGCAAAAGGCCGAGAAAGCCAACCCCGCCCACCTCACCGAGCCTGTCTACCGATTACGCGCGGACGAGTCCTTGCCCTGGTTCGATCCGAAACACCAGGCCAAACGCATTGCGCCGCGCCTTGCCTGGCGCTACACGCTGCAGGCGGGGCTCTACGATATCGAGCGGTTTGCGGCATCGCTGGAAGTCAAGCTTGGTTCGCACGAGGATGTGTTCGACGAGCGCCGTCCCAGTGGCCAAGCCCGCCTCTTTGACTTGGCTTTCGACGAAGACGGCTATCCTCTGCCGCAGAATTTCGTGTTGTCCCTGGCGTGTTGGGCGGCAGGGCAGATCCTGCATTACCCTGACGGCATCGCGGTGCTGGAAGACGGCGGCAGGATCGTCACGACCGGCTTGCCAGAGGCCAATCCGGAGATACCGAGTCCGAACAGCGGCTATGCGGGCTTTGACATGCTGGTTCGCCGGCTTATCCAGTGGCTCGTCGATGCTACTGCCGCGGCCAGACAGGAAAAGGCGCCGCCCACCCGTGCCTGGGTCGATGCGTTGAGCGGGCGCGTTGCCGCCCTTTGTCTACTGCCCGAGGGGATGATCTCCTCGACCCACGCCGCCAAATGCGTCCAGGTCAAGAGAGCCGAAGCGACGGGCGATCAGGGCGCGTCCGATCCCCAGCCGGGAGATGATCTGCTGAACAGTTTCTTTGTTGGCGATCTCAACGCGCTGAGCCGTGCCTGGGTCAATGGCGATGTCGGGAAAGGGCTGGCCGAGTATATCCAGGCGGTGGCCAGGGTGGATCCCGCGCGCGTGGATCTGCGCGAGGCGCATGGGGTGGCGACTGCTTTCGCGGCGTTGAATCCCGCGGCTTTTCCTGCGGGAAGTTGGCCTTCGGATCATCCGCTTGCATTCAGCCAGCAACTGGCCGTCAATGAACTGTGGCGCCAGCTCGAAGCCAAGCCTGGAATCTTTGCGATCAATGGACCGCCGGGCACGGGCAAGACCACCTTGTTACGCGATGTGGTAGCGGCGGTTGTCACTGCGCGCGCGGCGCACCTGGCGCGGCTGGGAGGGCAGGCCTTTGCCGGGCGGACGAAAAAGAAACTAGGTGAATTCTGGTGCAACTATCGACCGTTGCACGCTGACCTGAGCGGGTTCGCCATCGTTGTGGCCTCGGCCAACAACGGCGCGGTGGAGAACATTTCGCTGGAACTGCCTGGCATCAAGGCCGTACCTGCCGATACGACCGGGCGCAGCGCGCATCCGGATGGTTATTACAAGTGCCTGGCCGGCAACGTCCTGGGCAATGCCGCCTGGGGGCTCCTGGCCGCACGCATGGGATCGAAGGCCAACCGTGGCGCGTTCATGAACAGCTTCTGGTGGAGGAATCCACCTGGCGTCCATTCCAGGAAAAATCAGCCGGATGCACAAGACGATCCCACGCAAGCGGCGCTTCTGGCTCGGTGGGACGCCAATCCCTTTGCCGAGGGTGGGGAAGGGCTACGCTATCACCTGAGCCGGATCATCGAGGGCGGGCGCAAGCCAGAGATGAGTTGGACACAGGCTGTGGCCCGGTTCGAACAGGCGCGGGAGGCCGAACGTCAATGCCGAAGCGCCTTGGAGGCGGGTGCGAAACTTCCGGAGGCTGTCCTCAAGGCGCGCGCCCAGGCCGAGGAACTAGAACGTGGCGTGCAAGCTATCCAGGGCGAACTCGCGACGCGACAAGCCGCGCTGCCGACGCTACAGGAGCGCGTCGACAATCTGCAAGCGCGGATTGCCGGCGTGCTCAAGCAGTGTGCTGCGGCGCAGGCCGAATTGGCCAGCCACGATCGGGCCAGGCCAGGATTGCTGATCTGGCTTTCGACCTGGGGGCGCTCGCATCGCGAATGGTGGAACAGGCGCAACCAGATCGATGCTCAAGTCAGGCAATCCAGGGCCGATCACGATGGCCTGGCCGCAGAGTGCAACAAGGCCAAGGCCACGCACCAGGAAGCGGCCGGTGGGGACGAGAAGCTGAGGGCTGCCTTGCGGCAAAAGCAGGTCGCTCATCAAGAGGCACTGCACAGGCTTGACGCGGCTGGACATGCATGTCGGCAGGCGATGCAGCGCTTGGGGGCGTACTGGACGCAATCGAGCGCCGATGATGCCGTCCGGGAGCTGTCCTCGCCCTGGTCGACGCCGGCTTGGCGCCGCGCGCGGCAAGATCTGTTTCTGGCCGGATTGGATGTGCATCGTGCTTTCATCGAATCCCATCCTCAGGAGATCATCGACAACCTTGGCTTGGCCTCGAACTGGCTCCAAGGTAAGGGCATGCCCGAAGACATGGCGCGCGTGGCGCTTGGGAGCCTCGCCCTCGTGGTTCCGGTGATCTCCACGACCTTCGCCTCGATTCCTCGCATGTTCCATTCGCTTGGGCGGGAGTCGATCGGCTGGCTTTTGATCGACGAGGCCGGCCAGGCATTGCCTCAACAGGCCGCCGGTGCCATCTGGCGGGCGGCGCGCACTGTCGTGGTGGGCGATCCCAACCAGCTTGAACCCGTACTGGGCATGCCGGCAGCGGTCGAGGGCGCACTGGCTCGGCACTATGACGTACCTCGGGATTGGTGGCCCAGCTTCACATCGGCGCAGCGCCTGTCGGATCAGAGCATGTCGATGGGGACCTGGCTGCCGGGCAAGGAGAACGGGAAAGTCTGGGTCGGCTCGCCGCTGCGTGTACACCGCCGTTGCGATGATCCGATGTTCTCCATCAGCAACGGCATTGCTTATGACGGGCTGATGGTTCAAGGGAAATCGCCGTCCGCCCATTCGTGGCCGCGTTGCCATTGGATCGACGTCCGCGCGCAAACCAGTGCGGGCAATTGGGTGCCTGAGGAAGGGGAGGCTGCGAGGAAGCTGTTGCGGTCTTTACAGGCTGAGCACCAGGTCGCGCCCAAGGACATTTTCCTGATCTCGCCGTTCAAGGATGGGGCGATGCAACTGCGCGCGATGGCCAGGATGCTTGGACTCGATCCTGCCAAGACCGGGACGGTGCACACGACCCAGGGCAAGGAGGCCGAAGTCGTTATCTTGGTGCTGGGCGGCAATCCTCAGCGCCCGGGGGCCAAGGATTGGGCTGCGCAAAGCCCCAACCTGCTCAATGTGGCGGTCAGCCGGGCCAAGGCCCGGCTGTATGTGATCGGCGATCGCGCCGCTTGGAGCCAACGCCCTTATTTCCGCGTCCTGGACCAGTGCCTTGGTGTCGGCCGCGAGACGCCCTCGCATTAACCACATTCGTCGACGCGCCGCGCCCGTCACCCCTTCACCAGCCCCCCATCCACGATCAGATTCTGCCCCGTCACCGCGCGCGACCACGGGCTGGCGAAGAACAGCACCGCGTCGGCGAACTGTTCCGGCGTGGTCACTTCGCGCAGCGGCGTGCTGGCGGCGATCAGGTCGAACACCGCCGCCGGCGTGGCGGCCGAGGCGTCGGTGGTGCGCAGCAGGCCGCCGGACACCATGTTGACGGTGATGCCGTCGGCGCCCAGTTCGTGCGACAGCGTGCGCGTGAAGGCCAGCAGGGCGGCCTTGGCGGCGGTGTAGTCGTGGTACGGCACCACCGGGTTCTGGACCAGGTTGGTGCCGACGTTGATGATGCGGCCGCCGCCGGCCGCGCGCATCGACGGCAGTACGGCCTGGGTGGTGTTGAGGGCGGCGCGCACGCTGCCTTCGAGCTGCGCGTTCATGCGCGCCCAGTCGAGCGTGTCGGCGTGGGGGCGGGTGTCGCCGTCGAACTGGAAGGCGGGCAGGGCGTTGTTGACCACGGTGCCGACCGGCCGGCCGAAATGCTCGCTGGCGCGCGCCACCATGGCGGCGACCGCGTCGGCGTCGCGCACGTCCGCCTGCACGGCCAGCGCGCGGTCCGGCGCGGTTGCCGCCAGCTCGCGGGCCGCGGCTTCGCTGTTCAGGTAGTTGATGACGACCCGCGCGCCCTCGCGCAGGAAGGCGCGGGCGATGGCCGCGCCCAGGCCGCGGCTGGCGCCGGTGACGATGACGAGTTGCTGGTTCAGGGCGAGGGTGGGGCTGGGCATGGCGGGAATTCAGTGAATCAATGTTCCGAGCCGCTGTTGAGCATGCGGCTGCGGGCTTTTTCGATATGGGCGCGCATGATGTTGCGGGCGCCCTCGGCGTCCTGTTCGCGGATCAGGCGGTAGATCTGGCGGTGTTCGTCGATGGCGGCGCGGGTGCGCTTCCAGGGCTCGCTGTGGACCAGGTGGCGCATCATGTTGACGGCATGGCTGACGTCGTACTCCAGCGACTTGAGCACCTGCACGAAGCGCTGGTTGCCGGTGGCCGCCGCGATGGCGCGGTGAAAGCCATAGTCATGATGGTGGGCGATGGCGCCGGCGGCGTCGGCGGCTTCGTAGCCGGCCAGCATGCGGTCCATTTCCAGCAGGTCGTCGTCGGTGCGGCGCAGGGCGGCCAGGTAGGCGCATTCCGGCTCGATCACCATGCGCAGTTCCAGCCCCTCCAGGATATGGCCGACCCGGCGCGCGGGATCGACCGCCGGCATGCCGCCCATCAGGTCGGGCTTGGCGCGCACGTAGCTGCCCGAGCCGCGCACGGATTCGACCAACTGGTCTTCGCGCAGCCGGTCCAGCGCCTGCCGCACCACCGGGCGCGACACCTCGAACAGCGCCGCCAGTTCCAGTTCGGTGGGCAGCTTGGCGCCCGGCCCGATCTTGCCGGTGGCGATGGCGTAGAACAGGCTCTCGTAGACGCGTTCGGCGAAGCGCTCGGCGCGTACGTAGCCCAGGCCGGACGCCACTTCGGCCAGCACGTCCAGCTCGGGCCGCGGGCGGGTGGCCGCGCTCAGCAGCTTGTCCAGTTGCGGATCGCGCACGTTGCTCATGGCGGGGCTCCAACGGCGCGGACGCCGGGTTTGTTATCGGTCATGACAAATCGAACAAGACGCCCTGGCGCACACGGCGATGCAAGGGCTTGAAAGCCTAGGGATAACCCCAGTCCGGCCAAAAATATCCTGAAGCTTGGGACGAAAGCTGTCAATTCAATTGACAAGTTGTTGAGGGCTCCCTTACCTTGAATCCATCCCGCAACCGGCCAACCGGCCGCTACTTTACTCCGCACACCGTGACCCAGAAGAACTTTATCGCCAACCAGTGGGTGCCCGCCGCCAGCGGCGAAACCATTCCCGTCCTGAACCCGTCCGATGGCAAGGCCTTCGACGCCATCGCGCGTTCGGGCGAGGAAGACGTGGACCGCGCCGTGGTCGCCGCGCGCGAGGCCTTCGAGGGCGAGTGGGGCCAGATGGCGCCCGCCGCCCGCAGCCGCCTGCTCATGCGCATCGCCTTCGCGCTGCTGGAGCGCCAGGAAGAATTGGCGCAGCTGGAATCGGCCGACGCCGGCAAGCCGATCAAGCAGGCCCGCGCCGACGCGGCCGCGGTGGCGCGCTATTTCGAGTTCTACGCCGGCGCGGTCGACAAGCTGCATGGCGAGACCATTCCCTACACCCCCGGCTTCACCGTGCTGACCGTGCGCGAGGCGCATGGCGTCACCGGCCACATCGTGCCGTGGAACTATCCGCTGCAGATCTTCGGCCGCAGCGTCGGCGCCGCGCTGGCCGCGGGCAATGCCTGCGTGGTCAAGCCGGCCGAGGACGCCTGCCTGTCGCTGCTCAAGGTGGCCGAGATCGCCGCCGAGGTGGGCCTGCCCGCCGGCGCGCTGAACATCTGCACCGGCTACGGCCACGAGGCCGGCGCCGCCTTGTCGGCGCACCCGGGCATCGACCACATCTCGTTCACCGGCTCGCCGCAGACCGGCAAGATGGTGGCGCACGCCGCCGCCGAAAACCACGTGCCGGTGACGCTGGAACTGGGCGGCAAGTCGCCGCAGATCGTGTTCGACGACGCCGACCTGGACGCCGCCATGCCGGTGCTGCTGGCCGCCATCATCCAGAACGCCGGCCAGACCTGCTCGGCCGGCAGCCGCGTGCTGATCCAGCGCGGCGTCTACGAGAAAGTGCTGGCGCGCCTGGGCGAGGCCTTCTCGGCCACCGTCACCGGCCCGGCCGCGCAGGACCTGGACGTCGGTCCGCTGATCAGCGCCCGCCAGCATGACCGCGTGCGCGGTTTCCTGGCCGAGGCCGAAGCCGAGGGCCTGAAGGTCGCCGCGCGCGGCAAGCTCAAGGACGGCGCGCCCGACAGCGGCTTCTACCAGCCGCCGGTGCTGTTCCGCGACGTGCCGCCCAAGAGCCGCCTGGCGCAGGAGGAAGTGTTCGGTCCAGTGCTGGCCGCCATGGTGTTCGACACCGAGGAAGAAGCGCTGGAGATCGCCAACGGCACGCTCTACGGCCTGGTGGCCGGCGTCTGGACCCGCGACGGCGGCCGCCAGCTGCGCCTGGCGCGCAAGCTGCGCGCCGGCCAGGTGTTCGTCAACAATTACGGCGCCGGCGGCGGCGTGGAACTGCCGTTCGGCGGTTCGCGCCAGTCGGGCTACGGCCGTGAAAAGGGCTTCGAGGCGCTGTACGGCTTCACCACCCTGAAGACCATCGCCATCCGCCACTGATCCGGCGGCGGCCGGGCGTGCCGCCCCGACAGGGGCGGGCGCCCGGTGGCAAAATATCGGTTACCTTTGATGTTTTGCCAGGGGCGCCACGCCCCGTATCCAGGATCAGCATGTTCACCGGTATTGTTCAAGGCACCGCGAAGATCGCGAAAATCGCGGATCGCGAAGGCCTGCGCACGTTCACGCTGGCGTTTCCCGAGGGCTTCTGCCAGGACCTGGCGATCGGCGCCAGCGTCTCGACCGACGGCGTCTGCCTGACGGTCACCGAAATCCTCGACGCCAACCAGGCCACCTTCGATGTCATGCTGCAAAGCCTGGCCATCACCACGCTCGGCAGCTACCAGGAAGGCGACCGCGCCAACGTCGAGCGCGCCGCCAAGGATGGCGCCGAGATCGGCGGCCATCCGCTCTCCGGCCACGTCGATTTCACCTCGGAAGTGGTGATGGTGAAGTCGTCGGACACCAATCGCCTGATGCGCTTCAGTATCCCCGAGGCCTTTCGCAAGTACGTGTTCGCCAAGGGCTACATCGCCATCAACGGCGCCAGCCTGACCGTGTCCGAGGTCAACCGCGCCGAAGGCTGGTTCGAAGTCTGGCTGATCCCCGAGACCCGCCGCATGACGGTGTTCGAGGACAAGCAGGTGGGCGACCACGTCAACATCGAGATCGAGCGCAGCACCCAGGTGGTGGTGGACACGGTACGCGAGACGGTCCAGGAAAGCCTGGGCAAGCTGCAGCCGCTGCTGGAAGCCATCCTCAAGGAAAAAGGGCTGACGCTGGAAGATTTCGTCAGCCCGCAGGGCAAGCTCAAGTAAGCCGGGGCCGTCCGCGCCCCGTCCGCTTCCCGTTCGTGTCCGGACCTGCCGCGCGCCGAGCCGCGTCAGTGCGGGCGGCGCGCTGCCGTCAGAACGAGAACGCCGGCCCCAGCGGCTTGATGCGGATGCCCGGTTGCAGCCGGGTCCAGGGCAGGTCGGCGGGATCGGCCTGCATCGGGCCCGGGGCCTTGGCCACCAGCACCTCGTGCGCGATGGGCTGGAAGTCGGCGCGGAAGTGCACCGAGCTTTTCACCACCAAAATCGCCATCTCCTCGGGCTGCACGCCGCCGACGCGGAACAGGTTGCGGTCCAGCATCTGCGACTTGGTGGCGCTGACCACCACGCGCACGCCGCCCAGCCGCAGGCCGGCCACCGCCTCCAGGTCCACGTCCATGCCGTTCATCATCGGGCCGTCAAAGCGCAGCTTGCCGGATGACAGCGTCTCGACCACGAAGTCGCCCTCGAACGGCGCGTCGCCGGCCACGCCGGACTGCCCGCCCAACCGCAGCCGCACCGTGCTGCCGAGTCCGGCGGCGGTGGCCTGGCGCACCGCCTCGGGGTCATAGAACAGGCCCAGCGCGGCGTTCTGCGCGTTGGCCTGGACCAGCGCGCGCAGCATGCCGGTGGTGTTGGCGTCGCCGCCCGCGCCCGGATTGTCCTGGGTGTCGGCGATGACCACGGGGCGCGAGGCGCCGGCCGCGAGCGCCTGGGCCCGCTTGACCGCATCGGCCGGCGCCAGGAAGTCGGGCGACCATTGCGGTTCCAGTTCCAGCACGCGCTGGTACAGCGCCTCGGTCACGCGCTCGACCGCGTCGGCGTCGGTGCCATAGGCCCACACCACCGGGCCGCATTCGGGGAAATCGGCCGCCGGAAAGCCCGGCGCGAACGAGATCGAGGCCACGCCCGGCGTCTGCTCCAGGCGTTCCAGTTCTTCGTACACGCCCTGTGACGGCTGCAGCATCGTGCACATGCCGTTGATGGGGATCAGGAAGGGCAGGCGGCGTTCGGCCCGCACCCACTTGTCGCCGGCCGCGATGCGCGCGGCCAGCAGGCGCGCGGCATGCTCGCCGGTCACCGCCATGTCCACGTGCGGGTAGGTGCGGAAGGCGGCCAGGCCGTCGGCCTCGCGCAGCATCCGCGCGGTGACGTTGGCGTGCAGGTCCAGGCTGCCGACCACCGGCACGCCGGGGCCGACCAGGGCGCGCACCCGCGCCAGCAGTTCGCCTTCGCCGTCGTCCAGATGCTCGGCCACCATGGCGCCGTGCAGGTCCAGGTAGATGGCGTCGAAGCCGCCGGCGCGCGCCGCGTCGACGATCTCGCCGGCGATGCGTTCGTAGGCGTCGCGGGTGACGTGGGCCGACGGGCTGGCGCCGGCCCAGATCACCGTGCGCACGGTGTGGCCCTGCGCCAGCGCGGCGTTGATGAAGCCGCCGGCGGGGATGTTGACCTCGCGCAGCGCCAGCATGTCCTCGCCGCGCACCATGGCGGGAAAGCCCTCGCCGCGCACGAAGTTCTCATAGGCCGCCTTGGACGGCGCGAAGGTATTGGTCTCGTGCTGGAAGCCAGCCACCAGAATGTGCATGATCGATTCCTTGGAGCGTCAGGCGCGCGCGGGCGCGGATTGGGGAGGACGGTTCACCAGTAGCAGCAGGGCGCCGGCCACCAGCAGGGCGGAGATCGCGTACAGACCGCCGGCCAGGCTGCCGGTGGATTCCTTGATCCAGCCGATGATGGACGGACTGAGGAAACCGCCCAGCAGGCCGATGCTGTTGATCAGCGCGATGCCGCCCGCCGCGGCTTCCCCTTGCAGGTACTGCGACGGAATCGCCCAGAATACCGTGTAGGCGGCCCACATGAAGCCGGTGGCCAGCGTGATGGCCGTCAGGGATAGCGCGAATTGCGTCGGCGCCGCGGTGGCGATGCACAGCGCCACGCCGGCCAGCAGCGCCGGCACCAGCGTGTGCCAGCGGCGCTCGCGCAGGCGGTCGGAGCTGCGCGCGAACCCCAGCATGAAGACCGCCGCGGCCACGTATGGGATCGCCGAGTACAGGCCGATCTGCATGGTGTCCTGCACCCCCGCCAGCTTGAGCAGCGTCGGCAGCCAGAAGCTGACCGCGTAGATGCCGCAGATCAGGCAGAAGTAGGTCAGCGCCATGCCGTAGATGGCCGGGTCGCGCAGCACCTGGGCGAAGGCGTGCTTCTTGTGCGCGCCGCGGCTGTCCAGGTCGGCGGCCAGCAGCGCCTTTTCCTCGGCGCTGAGCCAGCGCGCCTCGGCCGGCTTGTCGTCCAGGTAGCGGAAGGCGATGACGCCCAGCAGCACACAGGGCAGGCCTTCGAGCAGGAACATCCATTGCCAGCCGTCCAGCCCGTGCGCGCCGGAGAAGGCCGTCATGATCCAGGCCGAGACCGGGCCGCCGACGATGCCGCCGATCGGGCCGGCCAGCATCACCACCGCCATGACGCCGGCCATGCGCGATTGCGAGTACCAGTAGGTCAGGTAGAAGATCATGCCGGGGGCGAAGCCGGCCTCGAACACGCCCAGCATGAAGCGCAGGACGTAGAAGCTCCATTCGCCCTGCACGAACAGCATCGAGGCCGAGGTCAGGCCCCACAGCACCATGATGCGGCTGATGGTGCGGCGCGCGCCGATGCGCGTCAGCAGCAGGTTGCTGGGCACCTCGAACATCACGTAGCCGAGAAAGAAGATGCCCGCGCCCAGGCCGTAGACGGCATCCGAGATGCCGATGTCCTGCTGCATCTGCAGCTTGGCGAAGCCGATGTTGATGCGGTCCAGGTAGGCGAACACATAACAGAGCAGCAGGAACGGCAGCAGGCGCCAGGTGATCTTGCGATAAAGCGGAGCCAGGCGCGGATCGGCGCCTGGCGTGGCCTGATGGGGCATTGCGTTGTCTCCTCGCGGGCGGGTCTGCGCCCGCCGCGGTGGTTGGGATGGCGGCGGTCCCCGGGGTGGGTCCGCGCGGCGTCCATATTGCGAGCACGCAGTGTTCGAAACAATGACCTGGGTGATAAATTATCGTTGCCTTCAGGGCAACGGAAAACAAAGGGGGAGCGATGGCCGAAATCAGCCAGACGCGGCTGAAGTACTTCAACGAGGTCGTGGCCTGTGGCTCGATCCGCGGCGCGGCCGACAAGCTCGGCACCGCGCCGTCGGTCATCAGCCGCCAGATCCAGCTGCTGGAAAAGGAACTGGGCGTTGCGCTGTTCGAGCGCCGCGCGCGCGGGCTGACGCCGACCGAGGCCGCCGACATGCTGCTCGAATACCACCGCGCCTGCCGCGCGCAGCAGGAGCACCTGAACACGCGCCTGCAGGAGCTGCGCGGCATGCGGCGCGGCAACGTCCACCTGATGATCAGCGAGGGCTTCATCGACAGCCTGATGGAGCACGTGGTCGGGCCGTTCTGCATCGAGCATCCGCGCATCAACGTCAGCGTCAATGTCGGCTCGGTCAACGAGGTGGTCGAGGCGGTGGCCACGGATGCCGCGCACATCGGCCTGGCCTACAACCCGCCGGTCGATCCGCGGCTGCGCTGCCGCGCCAGCCGCAAGCATCCGGTCTGCCTGCTGGCGCTGCCGGATCACGCGCTGGCGCGGCGCCGCGCGCCGCTGACGATTGCCGACATCCTGCCGTATCCGTTCGCGCTGATGTCCGCGCCCTATGGCTTGCGCCAGGCGGTCGACCTGCTGGAATTCACCGAACGCATCCATCTCACGCCCAGCCTGACCACCAACTCGCTGCGCGTGCTCAAGCAATACGCGATCAGCGGCGCCGGCGTGACGCTGATGCCGAACCTGGGCGTGCACCACGAACTGGCCAGCGGCGAACTGGTGGCGCTGCCGATCGCGCATCCGATCCTGAGCGCGCCCGAGTGCCAGATGCTGCTGCGGCTGGGGCGGCCGTTGTCGTCGGCGGCCAACGAAGTGGCGCGGCGCATCGAACAGCGCCTGCCGGCGTTCGCGGCGCCCTGATGGCGGCATGTGTCCGCAAGGGGCGGCGCGCAATGCCGGCCGGGCCCGGCTAAGGGCGGATTTCGTTACGAATGGCGCCGGATGATTCTTTGAAGTTCCAGCATTCATGCGCTTTTTCAGGCATTTTTCTGCTGTAGGTCAATGAACAAGCCATTCTTCCCATGGAATCGCCATGTAATGGGTGTTTCAGGGCAATGTCAGCTACAATGGCAGCACTTTCGGAGGTTTCTATGTCGGTAATATCCGATATCAAAATACGCCCCCTGGAGCGCGGCGACCTGCACTTCGTGCACAAGATCAACAATAACGACGTCATCATGCGTTATTGGTTCGAAGAGCCTTACGAGGCCTACGACGAACTGGTCGCCCTCTATGACCGCCACTTGCACGACCAGAACGAGCGGCGCTTCATCATCGAGCACGACACCGGCCAGCCGGCCGGCCTGGTGGAACTGGTGGAAATCGACTACATCCACCGTCGCGCCGAATTCCAGATCATCATCGCGCCCAGCTACCAGGGCCGCGGCTACGCCAAGGCCGCCACCCGCATCGCGGTGGGCTACGCCTTCCGCGTGCTGAACCTGCACAAGGTCTACCTGGTGGTGGACAAGGACAACCGCGCCGCTGTGCACATTTACGAGCGCTGCGGCTTCCAGATCGAAGGGCTGCTCAAGGAAGAGTTCTTTTCCAACGGCACCTATCGCGACGCCTACCGCATGGCGCTGCTGCAGCACGACCATCTGCGCGACGTCGGCCCGGGCGCGCCGGACGCGCCGGTGCTGCGCGACTGGCCGCAGGAAGAGCAGACGGGCTGATGAATGGTATGGCGATGAAAAAACGCCCCCGGAGAGGATTCCCCGGGGGCGTTTTCACGTCATGGCGCCGGCGGTTCAGGCCGTCTGCGGCGCGGCCCGCAGCAGCCGCAAGCCGTTGGCCACCACCAGCAGGCTGGCGCCGACGTCGGCGAACACCGCCATCCACAGCGTGGCGTTGCCGGTCATCGCCAGGGTCAGGAACACGGCCTTGATGCCCAGCGCCAGCGCGATGTTCTGGATCAGCACGCTGTGGGTGGCGCGCGACAGGCGCAGGAAGGTGCCGATCTTGCGCAGGTCATCGTCCATCAGCGCCACGTCGGCCGTTTCGATGGCGGTGCCGGTGCCGGCCGCGCCCATGGCGAAGCCGATGTCGGCGCGGGCCAGGGCCGGGGCGTCGTTGATGCCGTCGCCGACCATGCCGACCTTGCCGGCGGGCGCCAGCTTGCTCTCGATCGCGGCCAGCTTGTCTTCGGGCAACTGGTCGCCGCGCGCTTCGTCGATGCCGACCTGGCGCGCGATGGCCTGCGCCGTGGGGGTGTTGTCGCCCGTCAGCATCAGGGTGCGCACGCCCAGCGCGTGCAGGTCGGCGATGGCGGCCGCGCTGGTGGGCTTGACCGTGTCGGCCACCGCCGCCAGCGCCAGCACGCGCTGGCCGTCGCTGAGCGCGATGGCGCTCTTGCCCTGCTGTTCCAGTTCGTCGAGGCGGGCTTCCAGCTTGGGGCTGGACACGCCCAGCTCCCGCATCAGGCGGCGGTTGCCCAGCTGGAACGCCACGCCGTCCACCTTGCCGCTGACGCCGCGGCCGGGCAGGGCGGTGAAGTCGTCCACGTCCAGCAGCGCCTTGCCGGCGTCGCGGGCGGCGTTGGCCACGGCCAGCGAGACCGGGTGGTCGGAGCGGGCCGCCAGGCTGGCGGCGACCAGCGCCGCGGGTTGGCGCGTCAGGTCGGAGACGTCCCAGTCCTGCAGGTCGGTCTGCACCGGCTTGCCGTGGGTCAGCGTGCCGGTCTTGTCCAGCGCCAGCCACTTCAGGTTGCGGCCTTCTTCCAGGTACACGCCGCCCTTGACCAGGATGCCGCGGCGCGAGGCCGCCGTCAGGCCGCTGACGATGCTGACCGGCGTGGAGATCACCAGGGCGCAGGGGCAGGCGATGATCAGCAGCGCCAGCGCGCGGTAGATCGCGTCGAACCAGGGCTGGCTCCACAGCAGGGGCGGCAGGACCGCCACCAGCACGGCCACGCCGACCACCACGGGCGTATAGATGCGCGAGAAGCGGTCGATGAAGCGTTGGGTCGGGGCGCGCGCGCCCTGGGCCTGCTCGACCGCGTGGATGATGCGCGCCAGCGTGGTGTTGCCGGCCGCCGCGGTGACGCGGTAGTCGAACGAGCCGGCCGCGTTGACGGTGGCGGCGTAGACCGGGTCGCCTTCGGCCTTCTCGACCGGCAGGCTTTCGCCGGTGATGGGGGATTGGTCCACCGCCGAACGGCCGCTGACGATGATGCCGTCGGCGGCGATGCGTTCGCCCGGCCGCACGCGGACCACGTCGTCGACCTGCAGTTGCGCCGCCGGCATCGATTGCCAGCTGCCGTCGGCCTGGCGCACGGTGGCGGTTTCGGGCGCCAGGTCGAGCAGGCCGCGGATGGCGTTGCGGGCGCGGTCGAGCGAACGCGCCTCGATCAGTTCGGCGACGTTGAAGAGGAACATCACCATGGCCGCTTCCGGCCATTGTCCGATCAGCACGGCGCCGGTGACGGCGATGCTCATGAGCGCGTTGATGTTGAGGTTGCCGTTGCGCACGGCGATCCAGCCCTTGCGGTAGGTGCTGATGCCGCAGGCGAGGATGGCGGCGACCGCCAGCGCGGCGGTGACGCCCCAGTGCATGCCGGCAAAGTGCGAGGCTTCCGACAGGCCGGCAAGCACGCCGGCGCCGCCGATGGCCCACCAGTTGACGCGCGCGGCGGCCGGCGCCGGGGTGCGCGCGGCGCCTTCGGCCAGCGGTTCGGGCGTCATGCCCAGCGACTTGATGGCGGCGGTGATGCGGTCCAGCGCGCCCTCGGCGTGCACCACCGTCAGGATGCGCTGCATCAGGTTGAAGTCCAGCGCGTGCACGCCGTCGACGCTGTCGAGCTTCTTGCGGATCAGCGTTTCCTCGGTCGGGCAGTCCATCTGGCCGATGCGCAGGCGGGCCAGCAACTGGCCCGGGCCGGCTTGCAGCACGGCCGCGCCGCCGGCGGACATCTGGATGTCGCCGGCATCGTGGCCGCAGCAGGGCGAGGCGCCGTGGGCATGCGCCGGCGCGCGGGCATGGCCGTGGCTGTGGTTGTGATCGTGGCCGTGATCGTGATCGTGGTCATGATCGTGGCCATGATCGTGGTCATGGCCGGCGCCTTCGTGGCGATGGCCGTCGGCCGCGGCGGCCTTGCCTTGCGCGGGGCCGCAGCATCCGCCGGCGGCGTGGTCATGCCCGTGGGACGCAGCCGGGGCCTTCGTGCCGCAGCAGGCGTCCGGTTGTCCGGAAGCGGTGGGATCGGTGTGTTTGTTCGTTGCGCAAGACATCGTGGTTGCCTTTTCGTAAGCCGTTGACCGTATTCCACACCTTGGAGTTACTATAGGGTCAACCCCTTAATCCATCGGATGCGTCCGGGAGGCATGATGCGTATCGGCGAATTGGCCACGGCGGCCGGCACCACGGTCGAAACCGTCAGGTATTACGAGAAGGAAGGGCTGCTGCCCGCCCCGGAGCGCGGCCTGAACAACTACCGCAGCTACGGCCAGACCCACCTGGAGCGGCTGCGGCTGATCCGCAACTGCCGCGCCCTGGACATGACCCAGGACGAGATCCGCGCCATCCTGTCGCTGGCGGACAATCACCAGACTGGATGCGGCCCTATTAATGAACTGTTCGACGAGCACATTTCCCACGTGGACGAGCGCATCGCCGAGCTGACCCAGTTGAAGACGCAATTGACCGATCTGCGCCAGCGCTGCCTGTCGGCGCGGCCGGATACGGAAGATTGCGGCATCCTGCACGGCCTGTCGGAAATGCAGGTCGAGGAACGCCAGGAGCGCCATACCCACCTGGGTTGACGCCGCCAGTCGCCATGCGCCGGGCAGGGGGATAGCCGTCCCCGCCGCGGTCATGGCGTAATATGAGAACCCTTCTCTTTCCCATTTGGGAAGCCGCCAGAATTCCGTTACTTGTGCCTCACTCCATGACCCAGACCGCCATCGCCACGCCCTTGCACGCCATCACCTCGCGCCGTTCCGTGAAGTTCCTGCGGGGCCCGGCGCCCAAACCCGCCGAACTCGAACAGATCCTGCAGGCCGCGATGTCGGCCCCCGACCACGGCGCGCTGCGTCCGTGGCGCTTCGTGGTGATCCAGGGCGAGGCCATCGGCAAGCTGGCCGACGTGGCGCTGGAGGCCGTCAAGCGCAGCGGCGATCCGCGCATGACGCCGGAAAAGGAAAAGTCGGTGCGCGAGTGGATGGCGAGCGTGCCGCTGTTCGTCGCCGTGGCGCAGAAGATCGCCCACGACAACACCAAGATCCCCGAGGCCGAGCAACTGCTGGCCACCGGCTGCGCCACCATGAACATCCTGAACGCCGCCCACATGCTGGGCTACGGCGCGTTCTGGAGCACCGGCATCGGCACCTACGTCGAAGACGTGCAGGCGGCGCTGGGCCTGGATTCGCTCGACTACCGCTTCCTCGGCTTCCTGGCCATCGGCACGCCGGCGTGCGCGGTGCCGCCGGCCAACCGCCCGGACTACCGCGAGTTCGTCACCGAGTGGACCGGCCCGCTCTGACGCGCGCCGTGGCGCGATAGAAAAACCGGCCGCTGGCCGGTTTTTTATTGCGTGTCGCCTACCGTTGTGACGCGATGGGCCGGAAGGCCGCGCGCACGAGTTTCTCCAGGCCCCAGCCCGCGAAATAGAAGAGGGCTAGCGTCGGCAGCCCGATCAGCAGGTAGCCGCCGACCCAGGACAGCTCACCGAGCAGCCGGTCCAGGTTCAGTTCGTGCAGCAACGCAAGCTGCAAGGCCAATGGCAATTGGAGCAACACGAAGCGGCCCTTGTCGTCGCCGTCGGCGGACAGTGCGCCGGCGATGCAGAGGATGACGATGGCGAGGTAAAGCGCGGCAAACACGATGCCGGTCCAGCTGAACCCTTTCGAGGCAGTCAATCGAGGCACGTCGGTTTCCAGGGGAATCGGAAGCCGCAAGTATAGAGGTCGGCCAGATGCGGTCCAGCGAGCCAAGCCGCCCAGCCAAGCCACCGAGCCAAGCCACCGAGCTAAGCCACCGAGCCATGACACCGAGCCATGACACCGAGCCATGACACCGAGCCATGACACCGAGCCATGCCGACGTTGCCCGCCGTCCGGCTTCACCGGGCAGGCTTGCGCGGCGCTCAATAAATGACAATAATTCTTATTGTTGATTAGCCCGCCCGCCCATTCCCCGCCATGTCCCATTCTGCGCAGCCGACGCCGCACACCGCCGCCCAGCTGTACGAGGCCCATCATCCGTGGCTGCTGGAATGGCTGCGGCGCCGGCTGGGCTGCCGCCATGACGCCGCCGACCTGGCGCACGATACCTTCCTGCGGGTGCTGGCCGGGCGCCAGACCGAGCCGATCCACGAACCCCGCGCGTTCCTGACCACGCTGGCGCAGCGCACGCTGTATACCTTCTGGCGCCGCCGCGAACTGGAGCGCGCCTACCTCGACAGCCTCGAATCCCTGCCGCAGGCCTGCGCGCCCAGCGAAGAACAGCGCGCGCTGGTGGTCGAGGCCCTGATGCAGATCGACCGCGCCCTGCAACGCCTGCCGGCGCGCACCCGCCAGATATTCCTCCTGAGCCAGTTGCACGAACTGACCTATCCGCAGATCGCCGAGCAGCTCGGCGTGTCGGCCATCACCGTCCGGCGCGGCATGAAGCAGGCCATCACGCTGTGCGTGGCCGCGCGCCTGGCCGCATGAGCGCGCCCGCGCTGCCGGCCGCCGTCGAGGCGGCGGTCGACTGGATGGTGCTGCTGTCGTCGGGCGAGGCAAGCGCCGCCGACCGCGCCCGGTTCGAGGCCTGGCACCGGACCGACCCGCGCCACGCCGCCGCCTGGGACATGGTCACCGGCGCCCTGGACAGCACCTTTGCGCCGCTGGGCGAGGGTGCCTCGTCCCGGGCTGCCGGCGCCGCGCTGCTGGCGCCGACCTCGCGCCGCCGGGCGCTGCGCAATGCCTTGATGCTGGCGCTGGCGGCCGGCGGGCTGGCCGCCCTGGTCGATCGCCAGACGCCATTGCGGACCCTGGCCGCCGACTTGCGCACCGGCACCGGCGAACGCCACGTCTATCCGCTGCCAGACGGCAGCGTGGTCACCCTGAACGCGCGCTCCGCCGTCGACCTGCAATTCGATGACCGCGTCCGCGTGCTGCGGTTGCGCGAGGGCGCGGTCTACGTGCGGGTGGCGGCCGACGCCGCGCGCCCCTTCATCGTCGCCAGTCCCGATGGCGAGGTGCAGGCCTTGGGCACGGTGTTCGGCGTGGCGCGCGATGCGCGGGGCAGTGTCGCCTGTGTGATCGAGCACAGCGTCGAGATCCGCGCGGCGGGCCAGCGGCGCACGCTGGCGGCGGGCGAGGGCGCGCGCTTCGGCGCGGACGGCATCAGCGCGCCGGACGCCGCGCTGGCCGAGGCCGCCGCCTGGCACGACGGCATGCTGGTGGTGCGCGACCAGCCGCTGGGCGAGGTGGTGGCGGCATTGCGGCCATACCGGCGCGGCTTTTTGCGCATCTCCCCCGAGGCCGCCCGGCTGCGGGTGCTGGGCGCGTTTCCGCTGGACGACACCGACCGCGTGCTGGAATCCCTGCGCCAGACGCTGCCGATCGAGGTCGCCAGGCTGGGCGGCTGGCTGGTCAGCATCGACCTGCGCGCCGATGCCGCCGAAAAAAAATGATCGCTCGCGGCGGGCTCGCTGGACATACCTCCTGAAGCACCCCCTTGTCGCAGGAGATTCCATGTTCCCCGTTCGTTCCGCGCCGCAGCTGGCGGCCGCGTTCCTCATCGCCCTGGCCGCGCCGGCCGGCACCGCCCTGGCGCAGGCCGGCGCCCAGACGGGCGCGCCCATGGCGCAGCGCTATGACCTTCCCGCCGCGCCGCTGGCCGAGACCCTGACCCGTATCGCGCGCCAGAGCGGCCACGCGGTGTCGGTCGATCCGGCGCTGGTGGCGGGCCGCCAGGCCCCGGCCGTGGCCGGCACCTACACCGCCGAACAGGCCTTGCGCCAGGCGCTGGCGGGCAGCGGCCTGGAGTTGCGCATCACCGCCAATGGCACCTTCAGCGCGCGGCCCCTGCCGCAGGCGGGCGACGCCACCCTGCTGGAGCCGGTGCGCGTGACCGGCGCGGTCGAATCGCCCTCCGGTCCGCTGCATGGCTATGCCGCCCGTGTCAGCGCCACCGGCACCAAGACCGACACGCCCATCATCGAGACGCCGCAGTCGATCACGGTGGTCGGCGCCGAGGAAATCGAGACGCTCAAGGCGCAGAGCCTGCAGGACGCGCTGGGCTACGTGGCGGGCGTGAGCCGCGCGGAAGGCCAGGATCGCACCTCCGACAGCCTGTTCCTGCGCGGCTTTCGCGGCAGCCAGGGTAACTACTATCGCGATGGCACGCTGTACACCGTGAATATCTACAACGGACGGCAGGAACTGTACGGGCTGGAACGGGTCGAGTTCCTCAAGGGCGCCGCCTCGGTGCTCTACGGCGCGGCGCCGCCGGGCGGTGTCATCAACACGGTCAGCAAGCGGCCCACGACCGAGCCGCTGCATGAACTGAACGTCGAGGCGGGCAACTTCCGCCGCAAGCAGATCTCCGGCGACTTCGGCGGCGCGCTCGATGACGAGGGCAAATGGTCTTACCGCCTGACCGCCCTCAAGCGCGACAGCGATACCTTCATCGATCACGTGCCGGACGACCGGACCTACGTGGCCCCGGCCCTCAAGTGGCAACCCAGCGATGCCACTTCGCTGACCCTGCTGGCGGAATACCAGGAGGACCGCACGGCCTACGTCTACGGCCTGCCTGGCCAGGGCACGGTCCTGCCCAATCCCAACGGCAGGATTCCCCGCAATCGCTTCACGGGTGAACCTGGCTTCGACAAGTTCATCATGAAGCGCTATTCGATCGGCTACCTGTTCGAACACGCGTTCACGGACCAGCTCAAGCTGCGCAACAGCGTGCGCTACTTCCACGCCGACAGCACCTATTTCTCCACCGACATCTGGCAGCTGCAGCCCGACCAGCGCCACACCGCCGATCGCGGCGCGATGCCGCGCTGGGACCGGTCCTCGGCGGTCGTGGCCGATACATCGCTGCAGTACGACGCCACCACCGGCCCGCTGCGCCACACGCTGCTGGCGGGCCTGGACTACTCGCTGCCCAAGCACGAGACCGAGCGCTACCAGCGCAGCAACACCAACATCGATCTCTATGATCCGGTCTACGGCGTCCCCCTGGGACCGGCCACGCCGTTCCCGTGGTCGTCCTCGAAAACCGACATGAAGCGCCTGGGGGTTTACCTGCAGGATCAGGTCAAGATCGCCGACAAGTGGGTGCTGCTGCTGGGTGGGCGGCACGATTGGGTCACGGTCAACGAACGCAATTTCTTCACCGGCGAAAAGATCGCGGACAATGAAAAGAGCCAGGCCTTCACCGGCCGCGCCGGCATCGTCTACCTGGCCGACAACGGCCTGGCGCCGTTCCTGAGCTACAGCGAATCGTTCGAGCCGACCAGCGGCCAGGATCGCCAGGGCAGCCGTTTCAAGCCTACCACCGGCGAGCAATACGAAGCGGGCGTGCGCTATCAGCCGGCCGGGTCGGACACCATGCTGTCGGCGGCGGTGTACCAACTGACGCGCAAGAACGTGAACGTGGCCGACCCGTTCGATACCAACTACGAAATCCAGGCCGGCCAGGCGCGCACCCGCGGGCTGGAGCTGGAGGCGCGCACCCGCGTCGGCCGCCACGCCAACCTGATCGCCGCCTATGCCTACACCGATGCGCGCACCCTCAAGGCCAGCCCGCTGCAACCGGACGAGGTCGGCAAGCGCCTGAATTCGGTGCCGTTCAACCAGTTCTCGGTCTGGGGCGACTACGGCTTCGGCGCCTTCGGCCTGCCGGGGCTGCGGGTCGGCGCGGGCGTGCGCTACGTCGGCAGCACGCGCGGCCTGGCGCATGGCACGGCGGTCGAGGTGCCGTCCTTCACGCTGTTCGACGCCATGGTCAGCTACACCACCGGCCCCTGGCGGTTCGCGCTCAACGCCACCAACCTGGCCGACAAGACCTACATCGGCAGCTGCACCTATGGTTGCTTCTACGGCGAGCCGCGCCGCGTGATCGGCACGGCGACCTACCGCTGGTGATAGGGGGCGGGCAGGGGCGTGCAACCCCCTGCCGCGCGCGCCGGCCGGACCCCGAACCGCGCGGCCAGCAAGGCCCGGCGCGGCCCCTGTCTCGGGGCCGCGCCCTGTGCTACTCTGGCTCCCGGCCGTGCATGTTTATCCCTTTGCACAGGCCGACGATGGCAATGTCCGAGGTCACCCCCCCGGGCAGTGTCTTGGTGAGAAGAATGCGCATGACACGATCAAGCGTGGAGACAATTCATGAGCCAATATGGGCCGCTGAAGTTGCACGTCCCCGAGCCTACCGGGCGTCCGGGTTGCAAGACCGACTTTTCCTACCTGCGCCTGTCGCCGCCCGGCGAGGTGCCCAAACCCCCCATTGATGTCGCCGCGATCGACACCGGCAGCCTGGCCTACAGCCTGGTGCGGGTCATCGACGACGACGGCCGCGCCGTCGGCCCGTGGGCGCCGGAGATCAGCGACGAGCTGCTGCGCCGTGGCATGCGCACCATGCTCAAGACGCGCATCTTCGACGGCCGCATGCTGACCGCCCAGCGCAAGAAGAAGATCTCCTTCTACATGCAGAGCCTGGGCGAAGAGGCCATCGGCTCGGCCCATGCGCTGGCGCTGGAGCAGGGCGACATGTGTTTCCCGACCTACCGCCAGCAGAGCATCCTGCTCGCGCGCGACGTGTCGCTGGTGACCATGATGTGCCAGCTCATGTCCAACGAGCGCGACCCGCTCAAGGGGCGCCAGCTGCCGGTCATGTATTCCGACCGCGAGAACGGCTTCTTCACCATCTCGGGCAACCTGGCCACGCAGTTCATCCAGGCGGTGGGCTGGGGCATGGCCTCGGCCATCAAGGGCGATACCCGCATCGCGTCCGGCTGGATCGGCGACGGCGCCACCGCCGAGGCGGACTTCCACACCGCGCTGACCTTCGCCCACGTGTACCGCGCGCCGGTGATCCTGAACGTGGTCAACAACCAGTGGGCCATCTCGACCTTCCAGGCCATCGCCGGGGGCGAGGGCGCCACCTTCGCCGGCCGCGGCGTGGGCTGCGGCATCGCCTCGCTGCGGGTCGACGGCAACGATTTCCTGGCGGTCTACGCCGCCTCGCGCTGGGCCGCCGAACGCGCGCGCAGCAATCTCGGCCCCACCCTGATCGAATGGGTGACCTATCGCGCGGGCCCGCACTCCACCTCCGACGACCCCTCCAAGTACCGCCCCGGCGACGACTGGAGCCACTTCCCGCTGGGCGACCCGATCGAGCGCTTCAAGAAGCACCTGATCCTGCGTGGCATCTGGTCCGAGGCCGAGCACGACGCGGTGCGCGCCGAGCTCGACGCCGAGATCCAGGCGGCGCAGAAGGAAGCGGAAAGCTACGGCACCCTGGTGGACGGCCACGTCCCCAGCGCCGCCAGCATCTTTGAAGACGTCTACAAGGACATGCCGGAGCACCTGCGCCGGCAACGTCAGCAGCTCGGAGTGTGAGTCATGGCTATCGATAACAATGGGGGTCCGGCGTCCGCGCCGATGACCATGATCCAGGCTTTGCGCTCGGCCATGGATGTGATGCTGGAGCGTGACGGCAACGTGGTGGTGTTCGGCCAGGACGTGGGCTATTTCGGCGGCGTGTTCCGCTGCACCGAGGGCCTGCAGGCCAAGTACGGCAGCTCGCGCGTGTTCGACACGCCGATCTCCGAAGGCGGCATCGTCGGCGTGGCGGTGGGCATGGGCGCCTACGGCCTGCGGCCGGTGTGCGAGATCCAGTTCGCCGACTATTTCTACCCGGCCTCCGACCAGATCGTGTCCGAGGCGGCGCGCCTGCGCTACCGCTCGGTGGGCGAATTCATCGCGCCCATGACCATCCGCATGCCCTGCGGCGGCGGCATCTACGGCGGCCAGACCCACAGCCAGAGCCCCGAGGCGATGTTCACCCAGGTCTGCGGGCTGCGCACGGTGATGCCGTCCAACCCCTACGACGCCAAGGGCCTGCTGATCGCGTCCATCGAGAACGACGATCCGGTCATCTTCCTGGAACCCAAGCGCCTGTACAACGGCCCGTTCGACGGCCACCACGACCGTCCCGTGACGCCGTGGACCGGCCGCCCGGGCAGCGTGGTGCCGACCGGCTACTACACCGTGCCGCTGGACTCCGCCGCCATCGTGCGCCCCGGCAACGCGCTGACGGTGCTGACCTATGGCACCACGGTGCACGTGTCGCTGACCGCGGCCGAGGAAACCGGCATCGACGCCGAGGTCATCGACCTGCGCAGCCTGTGGCCGCTGGACCTGGAGACCATCGTCAACTCGGTCAAGAAGACCGGCCGCTGCGTCGTGGTGCACGAAGCCACGCGCACCTGCGGCTATGGCGCCGAGCTGATCTCGCTGGTGCAAGAACACTGCTTCCATCACCTCGAAGCGCCCGTCGAGCGCGTGACCGGTTGGGATACGCCCTACCCGCACGCGCAGGAATGGGCGTATTTCCCCGGCCCGCGCCGGGTCGGCGAAGCGTTCAAACGCGCGATGGAGGTGTGAGATGGGGATTCATGTCATCAAGATGCCCGACATCGGCGAAGGCATTGCCGAGGTCGAACTGGTGGGCTGGCACGTCAAGGTGGGCGACACCGTCGCCGAGGACCAGCCACTGGCCGACGTCATGACCGACAAGGCCACGGTCGAGATCCCGTCGCCCGTGGTCGGCCGCGTGGTCGCGCTGGGCGGGGAAGTCGGCCAGGTGATGGCCGTGGGCGGCGAACTGATCCGCCTGGAAGTGGAAGGCGAAGGCAACCTCAAGGGTGACGCGGCGGCGCAGAAGCCGCAGGCCGCGCCCGCGCCGGCGGCAAGCGCGCCGGCCGCCGCGCCGACGCCGGCCAAGGCCGACAAGGCCCCGGCCGGCG
>NZ_CADIJR010000010.1 GCF_902859645.1 Achromobacter insuavis
CGCCCAGGCGCCGCGCGATGCCGGAACGGCCGCTGCGGCGCCGCGGCAGGCCGCCGCCCTGCAGGCGCGCATCAAGGCGCTGTTCGACCCGTATGGGCGTTTTCCCGAATTCACGCCGCCGCCGAATAGCGACAGTTTGTAAGCCGGGGGTAAGATGGGCGGCGCCCGCGGCCCGGCCGGGGCGGCGCGTCCCGGGGGCCGCGCAGGGAACGTTTCGCGCGGTTCGCCATCGGAATAGAATTGCCCCCTTTCGTGTTCCTCACTCTAGCCAGTAGCCGCCCCTATGGATGCCAACCTCCGCAAAGCCGCCCTTGAATATCACGAGCACGGCCGCCCCGGCAAGATCTCGGTCACGCCGACCAAGCAGCTCACCAACCAACGCGACCTGGCCCTGGCGTACTCGCCCGGCGTGGCGGCGGCCTGTGAGGAAATCGTGGCGGACCCGGCCAATGTGTTCCGCTACACCGCGCGCGGCAACCTGGTCGGCGTGATCACCAACGGCACCGCGGTGCTGGGCCTGGGCAATATCGGCGCGCTGGCCTCCAAGCCGGTGATGGAAGGCAAGGCGGTGCTGTTCAAGAAGTTCGCCGGCCTGGACGTGTTCGACATCGAGATCAACGAAACCGATCCGGACAAGCTGGTCGAGATCATCGCCGGCCTGGAAGCCACCTTCGGCGGCATCAACCTCGAAGACATCAAGGCGCCGGAATGCTTCACGGTCGAGCGCAAGCTGCGCGAGCGCATGAAGATCCCCGTCTTCCACGATGACCAGCACGGCACCGCGATCTGTGTGTCGGCGGCCTTCATCAATGGCCTGAAGGTGGTGGGCAAGGACATCGACAAGGTCAAGGTCGTGACGTCCGGCGCCGGCGCGGCCGCGCTGGCCTGCCTGGACCTGATGGTGGACCTGGGCCTGCCGCTGGAAAACATCTGGGTCACCGACATCGAGGGCGTGGTCTACGAAGGCCGCACCGTGCTGATGGACCCGGACAAGGCGCGCTTCATGCAGAAGACCGACGCCCGCAAGCTGGCCGAGGTGATCGAGGGCGCGGATGTGTTCCTGGGCCTGTCGGCCGGCGGCGTGCTCAAGCCCGAGATGGTGGCCAAGATGGGGCCGCGCCCGCTGATCCTGGCGCTGGCCAACCCGACGCCGGAGATCCTGCCCGAGCTGGCCCATTCGGTGCGCGACGACGTGGTGATGGCGACCGGCCGTTCGGACTACCCGAACCAGGTCAACAACGTGTTGTGCTTCCCGTACATCTTCCGCGGCGCGCTGGACGTGGGCGCCACCACCATCACGCGCGAGATGGAAAAGGCGGCGGTGTATGCCATCGCCGCGCTGGCCGAGGAAGAACAGAACGAAGTGGTGGCGGCGGCCTATGGCACGTTCGACATCTCGTTCGGCCCCGAATACCTGATTCCCAAGCCCTTCGATCCGCGCCTGATCGTGCGCATCGCGCCGGCGGTGGCCAAGGCCGCCATGGAAGGCGGCGTGGCCACGCGCCCGCTGGCCGACCTGGAGGCCTACGAAGAGCAGCTGCAGCAGTTCGTGTACCACTCCGGCGCCTTCATGAAGCCGCTGTTCTCGGCCGCCAAGCGCATCGTGCGCGAAGGCGGTCCGGCCCGCATCGTGTTCGCCGAGGGCGAGGACGAGCGCGTGCTGCGCGCGGTGCAGGTGGTGGTGGACGAAGGCCTGGCCCGTCCCATCCTGGTGGGCCGTCCGTCGGTGCTGCTGACCCGCATCGAGAAGCTGGGCCTGCGCCTGCGTCTGGGTGAAGACGTCGAGGTCACCAACCCGGAATACGACGAGCGCTTCCATCAGTACTGGACCACCTACTGGGAACGCATGTGCCGCCGCGGCATCACCAAGGAAATGGCGCGCGTCGAAATGCGCCGCCGCATGACGCTGATCGGCGCGATGATGGTGCACCTGGGCGACGCCGACGGCATGGTCTGCGGCTCGGTCGGCGCCTATCACGACCACCTGCGCTTCATCGACGAAGTGATCGGCCGCCGGCCGGGCCGCAACGTCTACGCCGCCATGAACATCCTGCTGCTCAACGAGCGCACGGTGGTGCTGGTGGATACGCACGTCAACGATGAGCCGACGGCCGAGCAGATCGCCGAGTTCACCATCGCCGCGGCCAAGGAAATGCAGCGCATGTTCCTGGCGCCCAAGGTGGCGCTGCTGTCGCGCTCGAACTTCGGCTCGGGCAGCTCGGCTTCCGGCGCCAAGATGCGCCGCGCGCTGGAACTGGTGCGCGAAGCCGCGCCGGAACTGGAGATCGATGGCGAGATGCACGGCGACTGCGCGCTGGACGAAGCCCTGCGCCTGCGCATCCTGCCGTCCTCGACGCTCAAGGGCGAGGCCAACCTGCTGGTGTGTCCGAACGTGGATGCCGGCAACATCGCCTACAACCTGCTCAAGACGGCGGCCGGCGGCAACGTCGCGGTCGGCCCGTTCCTGCTGGGCGCCAACGCGCCGGTGCACATCCTGACCTCCAGCTCGACCGTGCGCCGCATCGTCAACATGACCGCGATGACTGTGGTCGATGCCAATACGCCACGTTGAAGTCACCAATGGCGGTCCGGTGTGCCCGCGCACGCCGACCGGCCTGGTCCTGACCGGGGGCGGCGCCCGCGCCGCCTACCAGGTCGGCGTGCTCAGCGCCATCATGGAGCTGCTGGACCCCGACTGGCATTCGCGTTTCAAGAATCCCTTCGACATCATCTGCGGCACGTCCGCCGGCGCCATCAACGCCGCGGCGCTGGCCTGCCGGGCCGAGCGGCCGCACCTGGGGGTGCGGCGCATCCGCCGCCTGTGGTCGTCGCTCAATACCGACATGATCTACCGGGCCGACGCGCCCGGCCTGATCCGCACCGGCGTGCGCTGGCTGGGCCTGCTGTCGCTGGGGTGGATGTATTCCGGCCTGACGCGCAAGCGGCCCCAGTCACTGCTGGACAACAGCCCGATGCAGGAGCTGCTGGGCCGGGTGCTGGATTTTGGCCACCTGCAATCGAATCTGGAGAGCGGCGCGCTGTCGGCGCTGGCGATCACGGCCTCGGGCTACACCAGCGGCGAGCACCTGACGTTCTACCAGGCGCACGCGCCGATCGAGCCCTGGCACCGCTACCTGCGGCTGGCCATTCCCACGCCGATCACGGTCGACCACCTGATGGCCTCGTCCGCCATTCCCTTTGTCTTTCCCGCCCGCCAGATCACGGTGCACGGCAAGGGCGAGTGGTGCGGCGACGGTTCGATGCGGCAGCTGGCGCCGATCAGCCCGGCCATCCACTTGGGCGCGCACCGGGTGCTGGTGATCGGCACCGGGTTCCGCGACGACACCCACCCCGAGCACCGCGAGGCGGCGCCGCCGTATCCCTCGCTGGCCCAGGTGGGCGGCCATGCCCTGTCCAGCATCTTCCTGGACGGCCTGTCGATGGACGTCGAGCGCCTGGAGCGAATGAACTACCTGATCGACCACGCCGCGCCGCGGGAGGGCGACGAGGTCACGGTGCGCCGCATCCAGGTGCTGACGATCACCCCCAGCCGCTCCCTTGACTCCCTGGCGCTGGAACACCTGGGCGACATGCCGGCCCAGGCCCGTGCCCTTTTCCGCGTACTCGGTGTATCGTCCGATCCAAGCCGCCCCGGGGGCGGCGCGCTGATGTCCTACCTGTTGTTCGAGTCCAGCTACACCAAGCGATTGATCGAACTGGGTTATGCCGATACGATGCAGCGTAACGATGAAGTGATCGCCTTTTTCAAGGAGGCACAGGCATGACGCGCAATGCCCAATCTACCCTGCAGAAGCAGTTGAAGCGAGGTGGAGCGCTGGCCCATGACGGGCTGGACAAAAAGGCCGTGGTCGACGCCGCGCACGAGCTCGGCCTGGCACTGTTTGTGGCCAATTGCGACCCGGCCCGCAGCCGCTCCGCGGTGCTGCGCGCCATCGTCAAGGCGGTGGATTTCCCCGAGTATTTCGGCGGCAATCTCGACGCGCTGTACGACTGTCTGTGCGATACCGTGCTGGATCACAAGACCGGCGTGGTGCTGTGGCTGTACAAGCTGCATTCGGGGGATCCGGCGCTGGAAGAAGACGCCGCCCGCATCGAGTCGGTGTGCGCCGACGCCGCCGAATTCGCCCACGAGAATGGCCGCACGTTTGCGTATGTGGTGGAACACGCGGGCAGGCACCCGGATCCCGAACCCGGCGTGGCCGCCGCGCCTTACGGCGAACACGACTGACGACCCCGGGCAGGGCGCTCGCGCCGCCGGCCCGCCGGTCACCTGCCTGTCATGTCGCGGGGGCGCCGATCACCAGCCGAGCAAGGCGCCGGCCGCTGAAATCAAGGCCAATCCCGCTGTTTCCGTGCGCAGCACGCGCGGGCCGAACCTGACGGCCTGGACGCCCGCCTCGCGTGCCTGGGCCAATTCCTTGTCCGACCAGCCCCCCTCGGGGCCCACCAGCAGCGTCAGCGATTGCAGGCCCGGCGTGGCGCCGAGCCGGCCGGCCAGGTCGGCGTCGGCCTCCGGGTGGCACAGCAGGCGCAGGCCCTCGGCGGGTTGCGTCAGCCAGTCGGCCAGCGTCACGGGGGCGTCGACCGCCATCAGCCGGTTGCGGCCGCATTGCTCGGAGGCCGACTGGGCGATGCGCTGCCAGTGCGCCACCCGTTTTTCCAGCCGCGGGCCGGACAATTGCAGCACGCTGCGCTGCGCGGCGATGGGGCAGACCCGGGCGGCGCCCAGCTCCACCGCCTTTTCCACCACCCAGTCCATCTTGTCGCCGGCGGGCAGGCCCTGCACCAGCGTGATGCGGCCGGCCAGCTCGGCTTCGCGCGGATCGAACGCGCCCAACTGGGCGAAACCGGCCTTGCCCTCGATTTCCAGCACCGCCGGATACTCGCCGCCCTGGCCGTTGAACAGCGCCACGGATTCGCCGGCGCGCAGCCGCAGCACCCGGATGGCGTGGTGCGCCAGGGCCTCCGGCAGGGCGATACGGGCGCCGGCGGACAGGGGGGCGTCGCAGAAGAAGCGGGGAGCGGACATGGGTAGTGCGGTGGCGGACGGAAGGCGGACATTGGGGCCGGGCGGAGACCCGGGGCGCGGCCCGGGCGGCGCCCCGGCGATTCAGGGCCTGGCTCGTCGCCGGGTCACCTGAGCGCGTAGCCTACCACCTTGATGCCCCAGTCGATCAGGGTGGGGGCGCTGGACGCCAGTTGCAGCGTCAGCAGGGTCAGGAAGCCCACGGTCATTTTCTTGTCCAGGCGCAGGAGGTCGTGGCGCACCTCGGCCAGGTCTTCGTGGGTGGCGAAGCGCTTGAGTTCCTCGCGGGTGGGCAGTTGCGCGACGACTTCGACGAGTCTGTCGAATTGGTCCTGGGCGGCGCGCCTGGCGATGTCGCGTTCGAGTTCAGCCCTTTCGCGGGCGTAGTCGACGCGTGACAGGGCATAGGCGTGGAGTTCGGCGCGGGCCTCGTCCTGCGAGCGCTTGAGCAGATCGGCCTCGCCCTGCAGGCGGGCTTGTTCCAGCGCCTGCGCCACCGCGATGGCGCGTTCCTCGCCGAGCGCGTTGCGCAGGGCCAGGATGCCGGCGGCGGGAATGGTGAAGCTCAACATGGCAATCATGATACGGATTCCGACAAGGGGCTGTGCCAGGCCATCATGAATCTCGGACCGCCCCGCCGCAATTGTGGCAACTACGCCATGACATCGCTGTCTCCCCCTGGGGTTTGCCGCGATTTCGCCACGGGCCACCGTCCATTTGGCGGACCCCGCCGCCCGTGGCCGGACGGGTCATCCCCAGGTGTTAAAATCGTCTGCTTCGCAACCTACTCAACTGGCCCCCATTTCCTGCGTGGGCGCGCCAGCTTCAAAGAGCCTTCCGAATGAGCAATCCGACCGCCCCTAAACTTGCCTTGGCGGATGCCATCCGCGCCCTCGCGATGGATGCCGTGCAACAAGCGAACTCCGGGCACCCGGGCGCTCCCATGGGCATGGCGGAAATCGCCCAGGCCCTCTGGATCGGCAACCTGCGCCACAACCCCAAGGATCCCGCCTGGGCCAACCGCGACCGCTTCGTGCTGTCCAACGGCCACGGCTCGATGCTGATCTACGCGCTGCTGCACCTGACCGGCTACGACCTGCCGATCGAAGAACTGAAGAATTTCCGCCAGCTGCATTCCAAGACGCCGGGCCACCCCGAAGTGGGCATCACCCCGGGCGTGGAAACCACCACCGGCCCGCTGGGCCAGGGCCTGGGCAATGCCGTCGGCATGGCGCTGGCCGAAGCGCTGCTGGCCGCCGAGTTCAACAAGCCCGGCCACACCATCGTCGACCACCACACCTACGCCTTCACCGGCGACGGCTGCCTGATGGAAGGCATCTCGCACGAAGTGTGTTCGCTGGCCGGCACGCTCAAGCTGTCCAAGCTGGTGGTGCTGTATGACGACAACGGCATCTCGATCGACGGCCATGTCGAGCACTGGTTCGCCGACGACACCGCCAAGCGCTTCGAGGGCTACGGCTGGAACGTCATCCGCGGCATCGACGGCCACGACGCCGCCGCCGTGGACGCCGCCATCAAGGCCGCCCGCGCGCAATCGGAAAAGCCCACGCTGATCGTCTGCCGCACCGTCATCGGCAAGGGTTCGCCCAACATGGCCGGCACCCACAACGTGCACGGCGCCCCGCTGGGCAAGGACGAGATCGCCGCCACCCGCGCCGCGCTGGGCTGGTCGGCCGAGCCGTTCCAGATCCCGCAGGACATCTACGACGGCTGGGACGGCCGCAAGACCGGCGCCGCCGCGCAGGCCGAATGGCAGTCGGCGTTCAACGCCTACGCCGCCGAATTCCCGGCCGAGGCCGCCGAGTTCACCCGCCGCATGAAGGGCGAGCTGCCCGCCGGCTACGCCGACCAGTTCCAGGCGTTCCTGAACGCCACGCTGGAAAAGGCCGAGACCGTCGCCACCCGCAAGGCCTCGCAGTTCGCGATCACGGCGCTGGCCGCCGCGCTGCCGGAAATGCTGGGCGGCTCGGCCGACCTGACCGGCTCCAACTTCACCGACTGGAAGGGCGTCGCCGCCGTCCGCGCCGGCGACAAGGGCATCCAGTTCGGCCGCCACATCAACTACGGCGTGCGCGAATTCGGCATGGCCGCCATCATGAACGGCGTGGCGCTGCACGGCGGCTACCTGCCGTTCGGCGGCACCTTCCTGACGTTCTCGGACTACTCGCGCAACGCCATCCGCATGGCCGCGCTGATGAAGCAGCGCGTGGTGCACGTGTTCACGCACGACTCCATCGGCCTGGGCGAAGACGGCCCGACCCACCAGTCGATCGAGCACGCCTCCAGCCTGCGCCTGATCCCCAACCTGTCGCTCTGGCGTCCCTGCGACACGGCCGAAACCGCCGTGGCCTGGAACGTCGCCGTGACGCGTCCGGCCAGCATCGGCATGGACGTGCATGACGGCGGCCCGACGGCCCTGCTGCTGTCGCGCCAGAACCTGCCGTTCGTGCAACGCGACGCCGCCACCGTGGACGCCATCGCCCGCGGCGGCTACGTGCTGCGCGACGCCGACGGCGCCCGCGCCGTGATCATCGCCACCGGTTCCGAAGTCGCCATCGCCCTGGACGCGCAAGCCCAGCTGGCCAAGGACGGCATCGCGGTGCGCGTGGTGTCCATGCCGAGCACCGACGTGTTCGACAAGCAGGACGCCGCCTGGAAGCAATCGGTGCTGCCCAAGGGCCTGCCGCGCGTGGCCGTCGAGGCCGGCGTGACCGCCTTCTGGCACAAGTACGTGGGCCTGGAAGGCGCCGTGGTCGGCATCGACCGCTACGGCGAATCGGCCCCGGCGGGTGCGCTGTTCAAGTTCTTCGGGCTGACCGCCGACAAGGTGGCCGAGACCGTCAAGCAAGTTCTGTAAAAAAGGAGCCTAGTCATGACCATTCGCGTCGCCATCAACGGTTACGGTCGCATCGGCCGCAACATCCTGCGTGCCCACTATGAAGGTGGCAAGAAGCACGATATCGAAATCGTCGCCATCAACGACCTGGGCGATCCCAAGACCAACGCCCACCTGACCCGCTACGACACCGCCCACGGCAAGTTCCCGGGCACCGTCGAAGTCGACGGCGAGTTCATGGTCGTCAACGGCGACAAGATCCGCGTGCTGGCCAACCGCAACCCGGCCGAACTGCCGTGGGGCGAGCTGAAGGTCGACGTGGTGCTGGAATGCACGGGCTTCTTCACGACCAAGGAAAAGGCCGGCGCGCACATCAAGGGCGGCGCCAAGAAGGTCATCATCTCGGCCCCCGGCGGCAAGGACGTTGACGCCACCGTCGTCTACGGCGTCAACCACGGCGTGCTGAAGTCGACCGACACCGTCATCTCGAACGCGTCGTGCACCACCAACTGCCTGGCCCCGCTGGTCAAGCCGCTGAACGACAAGCTGGGCCTGGAAAACGGCCTGATGACGACCGTCCACGCCTACACCAACGACCAGGTCCTGACCGACGTCTACCACGAAGACCTGCGCCGCGCCCGTTCGGCCACCATGAGCATGATCCCGACCAAGACCGGCGCCGCCGCCGCGGTCGGCCTGGTGCTGCCGGAGCTGAACGGCAAGCTGGACGGCTACGCCATCCGCGTCCCGACCATCAACGTGTCGATCGTCGACCTGTCCTTCGTGGCCAAGCGCGACACGACCGTCGAGGAAGTGAACAGCATCCTGAAGGCCGCCTCGGAAGGCGAGCTCAAGGGCATCCTGGACTACAACACCGAACCCCTGGTCTCGGTGGACTACAACCACAACCCGGCCTCCAGCACCGTTGACGCGTCGCTGACCAAGGTCTCGGGCCGCCTGGTCAAGGTTTCGTCCTGGTACGACAACGAGTGGGGCTTCTCGAACCGCATGCTCGACACCACCGTCGCGCTGATGTCGGCCAAGTAAGCATCGCTGTCGAACCGAAGGGGACGAACAGGTTTTCCGCCACGGCGGAAAGCGGGTTCGTCCCCTTCGTTCGCCAACTCTAGGGAAAGCAAAGCATTATGTCCAAGGTCAATACCCTGTCCGCGCTGGCCAAGGCCGGCGCCCTGTCCGGCAAGCGCGTGTTCATCCGCGCCGATCTGAACGTGCCGTTCGATGACGCCGGCCGCATTTCCGAAGACACCCGCATCCGCGCCTCGGTGCCCGGCATCCGCCTGGCGCTGGACGCCGGCGCCGCGGTGATGGTCACCTCGCACCTGGGCCGCCCGAAAGAGGGCGTGCTGACCGAGGCCGATTCGCTGGCCAAGGTCGGCCAGCGCCTGTCCGAGCTGCTGGGCATGCCGGTGCCGCTGGTGCAGAACTGGGTCGACGGCGTCAAGGTCGAGCCGGGCCTGGTGGTGCTGCTGGAAAACTGCCGCGTCAACGTCGGCGAGAAGAAGGACGACGAGGCGCTGTCGCGCAAGATGGCGGCGCTGTGCGACGTCTACGTCAACGACGCCTTCGGCACGGCGCACCGCGCCGAGGCCACCACGCACGGCATCGCGCGCTTCGCGCCGGTGGCCTGCGCCGGCCCGCTGCTGGAAGCCGAGCTGGACGCGCTGGGCCGCGCGCTGCACGAGCCGAAGCGTCCGCTGGTCGCGATCGTCGGCGGCTCCAAGGTGTCGACCAAGCTGTCGATCCTGCAATCGCTGGCCGACAAGGTCGACCAGCTGGTGGTGGGCGGCGGCATCGCCAACACCTTCATGCTGGCCGCCGGGCTGCCGATCGGCAAGTCGCTGGCCGAGCCGGACCAGGTGGACCAGGCGCGCGCCGTGATCGAGCTGATGAAGCAGCGCGGCGCGGATGTGCCGATCCCGGTGGACGTGGTGTGCGCCAAGGCGTTCGGCGCGGATGCCGAAGCCACCGTGAAGGCGGCCGATGAGGTCGCCGCCGACGACATGATCCTGGACATCGGTCCGCAGACGGCGCAGCAGCTGGCCGCGATCCTGAAGCAGGCCGGCACCATCGTCTGGAACGGCCCCGTGGGCGTGTTCGAGTTCGACCAGTTCGCCAACGGCACCAAGGTGGTGGCGCAGGCGATCGCGGATTCCGAGGGCTTCTCGATCGCGGGCGGCGGCGACACGCTGGCCGCGATCGCGAAGTACGGCATCGGCGAGCAGGTCGGCTACATCTCGACCGGCGGCGGCGCGTTCCTGGAATTCCTGGAAGGCAAGACCCTGCCGGCGGTGGCCGTGCTGCAAGAGCGGGCCAAGTAAGTCGCTGGCCTGGCGCAATGCAAAGCCGCTCCTTTCGGAGCGGCTTTTTTCATGGGCGTGAGCGGTGCGGGCGGAGATCGCCGCCGCCTCGCGAAAAGGCTATTCCATCTTCGCGCCCGACAGCTTCACGATGCCGGCGTAGCGGTCGATCTCGGCGCGCATGAAGTCGCCGAAGGCGGCGGGCGTCTGGCCCGCGGGGACGATGGCGCCCATCGATTCCATGCGCTGGCGCATGGCGGGGTCGGCGGTGATGGCGTTGATGTCGCGGTTCAGGCGCTCGACGATGGCGTCGGGCGTGCCGGCCGGCGCGACGATGCCGTACCAGGCGGAGGCATGCATGTCGTTGACGCCGGCTTCGGCGAAGGTGGGCACGTCGGGCAGGGCGGGCAGGCGCTGGCGCGAGGCGACGGCCAGGGCGCGCAGGGCGCCGGCCTGGACCTGGGCGAGCGAGCCGGTGTCGATCATCATGTCGACCTGGCCCGCGAGCAGGTCGGAGACCGCGGGGCCGCTGCCCTTGTACGGGATGTGCAGGATGTCGACGCCGGTGCGGGCCTTGAACATGGCGCCGGCCAGGTGCTGCGACGATCCCACGCCGCCCGAGCCGTAGTTGAGCTTGCCGGGCGCGGCCTTGGCGGCGTCGACCAGCTGCCGCACCGACTGGTAGGGCGATTGCTTGGGCACTTCGAGGATGTTGGGGATCTCGGCGACGAAGGCGACGGGCGTGAAGTCCTTGACCGGGTCGAAGCCCAGGCGCGCGTACAGGTGCGGGTTGGCGGCGTTGGTCGAGCTGGTGGCGACCAGCAGGGTGTAGCCGTCGGGTTTTTCGCGCACAAAGGCGGCGGTGCCGATGTTGCCGCCGGCGCCGGCCTTGTTGTCGACGATGACGGTCTGGCCCAGGCGTTCGGTCAGGCGCTGCGCCAGCATGCGGCCCAGGGCGTCGGTGGCGCCGCCGGGGGGCCAGGGCACGACCAGCTTGATGGGCCGCTCGGGGTAGGCCTGGGCCTGCGACAGGGCGGGGGCGACGGCGAGCGCGGCCAGGGCGAGCGCGCTCGCGGCGCGGCGCAGGAATGCGTGGGGCATGGAGTCTCCTGATGCGCGGTCCGGCGAGCGGCCGCGCTGTTGTCCGAGGGCCGCGTGGGCGGCGCCGGGGCGGCTTGGGGCCGCGTTTGTTGTGTCCAGGACTCTACGCAATCCGCCACTTGATAAAAAGGGATAAATATTTAAGGAATTTCATTCCTTTTGGGAATGATCTGTTCCGCGCGGGCGCCACCCGGCGGCGAGACGGTTTGATTTGCCATCGGTTTTGGGGACGTAGACTGGTGTAGGCTTGGCGCTCCTCCGCGCCCCGCGGTTTCCTCTCTCCGTTTCCTCCGTTTCACCGCTCCATGACTCTACGATTTCTTCCTGGCCTGAACAATTTCCGGGGCATCACCCGGGAGTCCGCCGGCCGCGATATCGCCGCGGGGTTGAGCGTGGCCGCGGTGGCGTTGCCGGTGGGACTGGCCTATGCCGCGATGATGGGCGTGCCGCCGGTGGCCGGGCTGTGGGCGGCGATCGCCGGCATGCTGGGCTACGCGCTGTTCGGGTCCTCGCGCACCTTGATCGTGGGGCCCGACACCGCCACCTGCACCCTGATCGCGGCGACGCTGACGGGCATGGCGCTGACCACCCCGGAAGACCGCTTGGTGGCCGCCACCGGGATCGCGCTGACGGTCGGCGTGGGCTGCCTGATCGCGCGGGTGCTGCGGCTGGGCGTGCTGGCCAACCTGCTGTCGCGGCCGGTGCTGATCGGCTACATGGCGGGGGTGGCGGTGACGCTGGCGCTGTCGCAACTGAGCGGCCTGACCGGCGTGGGACTGCGCAACAGCGGGCTGGTGCATCCGTTCCTGGAACTGTCGCGGCGCGTGTCGGAGATCCGCATTCCGACGCTGTGCCTGGGGCTGGCGTCGTGCCTGCTGCTGGTGGCGATCAAGCGCTGGCGGCCGACCTGGCCGGGACCGATCATGCTGGTGGTGGGCGCCTGCCTGCTGTCATGGCTGTTCGACTTCCCCAACCTTGGCATCGCGGTGGTGGGCGAGGTGCCGGCGGGCCTGCCGGCGCTGCGCCTGCCGGTGCGACTCGAAGGCGTGGACAACATCCTGCTGGGCGCGGCGGGCGTGCTGGTGGTGAGTTTCTCCAGCGGCATCGTGACGGCGCGCAGCTTCGCCGCGCGCAGCGGCGAACACGTGGACCCGAACCGCGAGCTGGTCGGCTTCGGCGCGGCCAACGTGGCGGCGGGGCTGTTCCAGGGCTTCGTGGTGACCGGGGCCGATTCGCGCACGGCGGTGGGGCTGGCGGCGGGCGGCTCGTCGCCGCTGGTCGGCGTCAGCGCGGCGGCGGCGCTGGCGTTGGTGGTGGGCCTGCTGAGCGCGCCGCTGTATTGGCTGCCGCAGGCGGTGCTGTCCGCGATCCTGCTGCTGGCGGCCACCAGCCTGTTCGACGGCCAGGCCTTCATGCGGCTGGCGCGGATCTCGCGCATCGAGCTGGCCTTCGGCATCCTGGCCGCGGTCGGCGTGGTGGGCTTCGGCGTGCTGCAGGGCGTGGCGGTGTCGGTCGGCGCCACGCTGCTGTACGCCATGTATGTGTCCGGCAATCCGCGCGACGCGCTGCTGGGCCGCTTGCCGGGCGAGTCGGTGCTGGGCAAGATGCACCTGAATCCGCAGGCGCAGCCGGTGCCGGGCACGGTGATCTGGCTGTTCGAATCGTCGGTGTGGTTCTTCAACGCCGACGCGTTCCGGCGGCGCGCGCGCGAGATCATCGAGCAGGCCGGCGACGTCACCTGGTTCGTGCTGGACGCCGAGGCCATGACGCAGGCCGACGCCGACGCGATCGAGGCGTTGTACGAATTGCGGCGCGAGCTGCGCGATCGCGGCATGGTGCTGCTGGTGGCGGGCGGCCATGGCCAGTTCCGCATGGCGCTGGAACGCTCCGGCCTGGCCGACCGCATCGGCCGCGACAAGATCTTCCCCTCGCCCGAACAGGCGGTCGAGGCCATTGAGCGCTGGCGCCAGGGACCGGCGCCGGCCACGCTGTCCTGAGCCTCTGGGCGGGCGACGCTGTCGCCGCCCCGTCCGTCCATGCTGATCCGTCTACGCGACCGGGCCTCGCCGCGCCGGCCGCGGGCGGCCTTCAGTCGATGATGTGATAGCCGCCGTCGATGTACAGCGTCTGCCCGGTCATGCGGCGGGCGGCGTCGGTGGCGAGCCAGGCGGTGGCCTCGCCGACGTCTTCGATCGACACCAGGCTGCGCGCCGGCGCCTTGGCCTGGGCGCGGTCGAGCAGCGCGTCGAACTCGGCGATGCCCGAGGCCGCGCGGGTCTTGAGCGGCCCGGGCGAAATGGCGTGCACGCGGATGCCCTGCGGGCCGAGTTCGGCCGCCAGGTAGCGGGTGGCCGATTCCAGCGCGGCCTTCACCGGACCCATCATGTTGTAGTGCTCGACCACCATCTGCGAGCCGTAGTAGCTCATGCAGAACAGCGCGCCGCCGCCGGGCATCAGCGGTTCGGCCAGCTTGGCCATGCGGATGAACGACCAGCACGACACGTCCATGGCCGTGAGGAAACCGGCGCGCGAGCAGTCGGTGACGCGGCCGTGCAGGTCGTCGCGCGGGGCGAAGGCGATGGAGTGCAGCACGAAGTCCAGGCCGCCCCATTCGGCGGTGATGCGTTCGAACACGGCTTCCAGTTCGCCGTCGCGCAGCAGGTCCAGCGGCATCAGCAGCGATGCGTCGACCTGGCGCGCCAGCGGTTCGACGTGCGGGCGCGCCTTGTCGTTCAGGTAGGTCACCGCCAGCTCGGCGCCCATGGCGCGGAACGCCTTGGCGCAACCCCAGGCAATGGAGTCGGCGTTGGCGATGCCGGTGACCAGGCCGCGCTTGCCGGCCAGGGGCAGGGCGGCGCTCATCGTTGCTTCACCAGGGCCAGGGTGTGCTGCGCGATGATCAGCTCTTCGTTGGTGCGCACCACGTACACGCCAATGCGGCTGTCGTCGCTGGAAATGCGCGGTCCGTGATGCGCATTGCGTTCGGGGTCGAGCTTGATGCCGAGCCAGCCCCAGTGCTCGCTGATGGCCTGGCGGATCTCGGCCGAGTTCTCGCCGACGCCGGCCGTGAAGACGATGCCGTCGATGCCGTTCATGGCGCAGCCCAGGCCGATCATGCCCTCGGCCACGCGCCAGGCGAAGTACTTGAGCGCCAGCCTGGCCGACGGCGCGTCGCTGGCCAGCAGTTCGCGCATGTCGTTGCTGATGCCCGACAGGCCCTTCATGCCGCAGTCGTGGTACAGCACGTGCTCGATGTCGTCGTGCGACATGCCCTGTTCCATCATCCACAGCACCACGCCGGCATCCAGGCGGCCCGGCCGCGTGCCCATGGGCAGGCCCTCGAGCGCGGTGAAGCCCATGGTGCTGTCGACGCTCTTGCCCTGGTGCATGGCGCAGGCCGACACGCCCGAGCCCAGGTGCGCGGCGATGATCTTGCCCATGGCGATCTCGGGCAGCGCCTGGCGCAGCCGCTGCGCGATGTATTCGTAGGACAGGCCATGGAAGCCGTAGCGCCGCACGCCCTGCTGGTACAGCGACTCGGGCAGGGCGTAGCGGTCGGCCACGTCCGAATGGCTGCGGTGGAAGGCGGTGTCGAAGCACGCCACCTGCGGAATCCACGGACGCCGCTCGCGGATCACGCGGATCGGCGCCAGGTTGTTGGGCTGGTGCAGCGGCGCCAGCGGCGTGAAGGCCTCGAGCCGGGCGAGGATGTCATCGTCGATCAGCACCGGTTCGGACAGGTCGGGGCCGCCGTGCACCACGCGGTGGCCGACGGCCAGCGGCGCGCCGCCCAGGTGGCCGCTGAGCCAGGTGCCGACCACTTCCTGGCCGTTTGGCACGTCGGGCGCGTGGCTGGGCGCGATGTCGCGCTCCACCAGCGTCTGGCCGGCGGCGTCGCGCACCCGCAGGCGCGGATGGCTGGTGCCGATGCCTTCGAGCTGGCCGCCCAGGCGCGGCGCCAGGGCCTGCTTGTCGTCGATGTCGTACAGGTAGAACTTGATGCTGGAACTGCCGGCGTTGATGACGAGAATGGTGTCGGACATGGAGTCGATCGCCTCTTGATGCAAGGGACAAGGCGGGGCGGGGGCCCCGCCGCTCATTCACGGCCTGTCGGGCCGGCGCTAGGCCAGCGGACGCGCCTGCTGCGTGGCCAGGTGGTGCGCGTAGATCGCCGCCACCGCGCACGACGCCAGGCGCGAGCGCGGGCTGTCGGCGCGGCTGGTCAGGATGATGGGCACGCGCGCGCCCAGCACGATGCCGGCGGCTTCGGCGTTGGCCAGGAACGTCAGGTTCTTGGCCAGCATGTTGCCGGCTTCCAGGTCGGGCACCACCAGCACCTGGGCCACGCCCGCCACCAGCGAGCGGATGCCCTTGATGCGGGCGGCGTCGGGGCTGATGGCGTTGTCCAGCGCCAGCGGGCCGTCCAGCACGCCGCCGGCGATCTGGCCGCGGTCGGCCATCTTGCACAGCGCGGCGGCCTCGATGGTGCTGGGGATGCTGGGGGTCACCTGCTCCACCGCCGACAGGATCGCCACGCGCGGCTCGCCCAGGCCCAGGCCGTGGTGCAGGTCGATCACGTTGCGGATGATGTCGGCCTTGGTTTCCAGGTCCGGGAAGATGTTGATGGCCGCGTCGGTGATGAACAGCGGCTCGGCATAGGTCGGCACTTCCATGATGAACACATGGCTGATGCGGCGGCCGCTGCGCAGCCCGGTGGCGCGCGCCACCACTTCGTGCATCAGCTCGTCGGTGTGCAGGCTGCCCTTCATCAGCAGCGAGGCCTCGCCGCCGCGCACCAGCGCCACGGCGGTCTCGGCCGCGGCGTGGCTGTGCGGCGCATCGACGATGCGGGCGTCGCCCAGGTTCAGCTTGTACTGCGCGGCCGTGTCGCGGATCTTGAGCTCCGGCCCCACCAGGATGGGACGCAGCAGGCCCAGGTCGCGCGCTTCCAGCGCGGCCGACAGCGACGGCTCGTCGCAGGGATGGGCGATGGCGCAGGCGGCGGGCGCCAGGGTCTGGGCGCGCGCGATGAGCTTGTCGTAGTGCGTGGAGGTGGGCAGACTCATTCCGGTTTGGCCTTGGCGGTGGCGGGTTTGCGGACGCGCACGGGCGCGGCTTGCTTGCGGGCGGCGGCCTTGACCGCGGCTTGCGGCGTGGACTTGGCGCTGGCCGCCGTGGCGGCGCGGCGCGGACGGGCGGCGGGCGTCGCGGATTCGGCCGGCGCGGCATCGCGTTTTGCGGCTGCCGGTTTGCGGGCGGCGGGCCGGGTCGGGGCCGACGGCTCCCGTTTCGCCGTCGCTGCGCGGGCCGCCGTCTCGAAGATCCGTTCCATCTCGGCCAGGCTGGCGCGCGCGGCCGGGTTCAGCGGCTCGGCGGCTTCCAGCACGTGCTTCATGCTCTCCAGCGCCTCGCGGATGGCGGCCGGCGACGAGCCTTCCAGCAGCTTGGGCATGGTCTGCAGCACGGCGGCCGAGTCCAGCCGCATCATCATGGCCTGGTCGCGGGTGATGTCCTTGAATTCCTGCAGCGTCATGGCGTTGCCGGCCTCGGCGCGCATCTTGCGGATCAGCGCGAAGCTGCGCTCGTCCAGGCCGCCCTCGGCGCCGGCCACGTACAGCAGCATGCGGATGGCCGCGACGCGCAGGCCGCCTTCCTGCAGCAGCGAACGCAGTTCGGCGGCGCGCTCTTCCATGAAGCGGCGGTGTTCCGGCGACACGCCGGGGTGGCGGCGCGGCTGGCCGTCCTTGCCGCCCAGGCCGGCCAGATCCTGCACCAGCGGCGAACCGTAGACGCCCATGAAGGTGCGCTCGTCGGCCGAGTCGCGCAGTTCCTGGAAGATGTTCAGGCTGGTCTCGACCAGCTTCGAGAACATCTCCTGGGCCAGCAGGAACGGATTGTCCGGCGCCACCGGCTGGCGATGCTCGCGCACCTGTTCGGCCACCTGGGCGACCGGGGCGATCAGCGGGTTGCGGTCGGACACCAGTTCGTAGGGCAGGCGCAGCGGGTGCAGGCGCTGGCTCCATTCGGCCGACTGCGGCGTCACCAGGGCGCGCACCCAGGGCTGCACGAAGCTGCGATAGATGCCCAGGTTGATGTCGGAGATGCGGGCCACGGCCGCGAAGCGGCGGTCGTCGTCTTCCTTGCGGTCGACGATGGCGCGCACGTCGTCCATGTTGCGCTGCTCGAACGACAGCACGTACTTGCCATAGGCCAGGTCGGCGTTGGGCGTGTCCGGCGTCTTGTCGGCGATCTCGGCCTGGTAGATGCCCGGCGGCAGCACATCGATCATGTCGATGTTGGAAGTGAATTCCTGGTGCTCCTTGCGCGCCACGCTGCCGGACACGAAGATGCCCAGGTGGCCGATGCTTTCATGCACGGCGTAGACGATGGTCTGGTCGTGCGCCAGCACCTCGGCGTCGTCCTGGTACAGGTCGGGGATCCAGCCCAGCGCCTGCGGCGGCGGGGTGATGTTGTCGCCTTTGGAGCAGAACACCACGATCGGCGAGCGGATGTTGCGCAGGTCGATGCGGATGCCGTCGGAGGTGACCAGCCCGGCGGTCGACAGGCGGTTGCCGACGAACAGGTTGTCGACGATGTACTGGATTTCCGGCCCGTTCAGGAAGACGTGGCCGCCCCACCATTTCTCGAAGCTCAGGTAGCGGTCGGCCTCGGTGTCGACCTTGGCGTACAGGTTGTACTGCTTGGACCAGAGCGTGTTGGCGGGGTTGAGGTTCTCGAAGTTCTGCACCAGCCAGGCGCCGTCGAATTTGCCGTCGCCCAGGTCGCTGGTCAGGGCGGTGAGCCAGCTGCCGCCGAGCAGGCCGCCGGCGTAGCGCATCGGGTTCATGCCGCGCCAGCCGGCCCAGTAGGACAGCGGCGCGCCGGCGATGATGATGGGCCCGAACAGTTCCGGGCGCACGGCGGCGGTCATCATGATCTGCCAGCCGGCCTGGCAGTTGGCCACCACCACCGGCTTGCCCTCGGCGTCGGGGTGGCGGGCGATGATCTCTTCCAGGAAGTGCGCCTCGGCCTTCATCACGTCTTCGACGGTCTGGGTCGGCACCGGCTGCGGCAGGAAGGTGGCGAAATAGCAGGGATGGCCGGCGCGCACCGCCACGCCGATCTCGCTCTCGGGCTTGAAGCCGCCGATGCCGGGGCCATGGCCGGCGCGCGGATCGACCACCAGGAAGGGGCGCTTGATCGGGTCGACCGTCACGCCTTCCGGCGGCTTGATGCGCAGCAGGCCGTAATTGACCGGGCGCGGCAGCTCGCGGCCGTCCAGCACGAATTCGTACTCCATGCTGAGCACGTTCGGGGCCCGCTTGGCCATATGGTCGTGGTACTGGTTGCCGCGCTGGCGCATGACGTCGGCGTACAGCACGCCGCGCTGCCAGGCGTCCACGGCATATTCATAGGCGGCCGTCCAGGGGTTGAAGGACGGGGCGGGGACGCGATCGTTGCCGGATCCGGCCATGGCGATCTCCTATAGGTAGCACCCGGCAGCGGGTGCTACCGGACCGGTTCTCCAAGTGGAACCAGCTGACTTGACCCCCCCATTACACCCGAATGGATGTTGCATCGCAACATGGGGACGGTTGATGCAAGTCAAACGCCCGGAACTATCCGTCCCTGCTTGATGCCGGGCCCGCGCCGTGATTCATGGGGCGTGGTGGCACACGGCTTCGATGCGGTTACCGGACGGGTCCGACAGAAAGGCGGCGTAGTAATGCGGATGGTAGTGCGGCCGCAGCCCCGGGGCGCCCTGGTCGCTTCCGCCGTGGGCCAGTCCGGCGGCGTGGAACGCATCCACGGCGGCGCGGTCGGCGGCCTTGAAGCACCAGTGGCGGCGCGCCGGCGGCGTTGGCGACGCCGCGGGATCGGCCTGGACGCTCAGGTAGGTATGGCCGGCATCGCCGGGGCGGCAGCGTTCGCCATAGCCCAGGGCGTCGGCGTGGTCGTAGACCTTGGCCGCGCCCAGGGCCGCCATGACGGCATCGTAGAACGGCCGGGCGCTGTCGAGTCCGGCGACGCTGATGGAGACGTGATCCAGCAATTGCATGGCGGCTCCGGGGGCGGGAATCAGGCGCGGGCCGCCGCGTTGTGCTCCAGCCATTTGCGCACCGAGGGGCGCTGCCACTGGGTCTCGGCATAGTCGCGCAGCGGATCGGGCAGGCCGTCCAGCCACAGGCGGCGCAGCGCCACCGCCAGGTCCAGGTCGGCCAGGCACCATTCATCGAACAGGGTCGACTGGCCCGCGCCGATCAGCGCGCCGGCCACGTGGATCAGCTTGGCCGCGGCCGAATGGCCGGCGTCCGACAGCGGTTCGCCGGCCCGGTCGTAGAAGACCGTCTCGGTCGGGCGTTCCAGGCGCAGCGCGCCCAGGTCGCTGCGCAGCCAGGCCTGCAGCTGGCGGGCGCGGGCGCGCTCGCGCGGCTGAGCCGGATAGAGCGCGGTGCAGGCGGGCGCCGGATGCAGGTCTTCCAGGTACTCCGCGATCGCGGTGGACTCGGTCAGGTTGAAGTCGCCGTGGGTCAGGGCCGGCACGCGCGCGGTCAGGGCGCGGCATTGGTACGGCTGCATGCGCTGTTCGCCGGCGTCGAGGTCGATCATGCGGACCTCGAACGGCAGCTGTTTCTCGGTCAGCGCCACATAGGCCGACATGGCGTAGGGGCTGAGGAACTGGGAATCGACGAACAGCGTAAACGGGGCGCCCAAGTGCATCTCCGGTCAGGCGGTGGATAAAAGGGGACTATGACGCAGAGCGTAACGCAATTGAAGTTTCGCGTGTCGCGCCGATACGTCAGTCGACGATGAAGAGCTTGGCGCCGACGGCGGTGGACGAGCGGTGCGGCTCGGCCTGGTCGGCCACCTGGTAGCTCATGCCGGGGGTCAGCACGAAGGTGCGGCCGTCTTCCAGCTCGGTGTGCAGCTCGCCTTCCAGGCAGAACAGGATGTGGCCCTTGCTGCACCAGTGATCGGCCAGGTAGCCGGGCGTGTATTCGACCATGCGCACGCGCAGGTCGCCGAACTGGCGGGTGCGCCAGTAGGCCTTGCCGGTGTCGCCGGGATGCTCGGTGGGTTCGACCTCGGACCAGTCGGTGGTGCCGAAGGGGATGTTGCTCATCTTCATGGTGGTTTTTTCCTTGGGGGCGGCGCGCCGCGAAAAAGCGGAGGGCTCAGGCGGCCAGTTTCTTCTGCCAGAACATGGCGCGGCCGGTGTCCTCGTCGAGCGAATAGCCCTCGTAGCCGAGCTTGCGGTACAGGCCCTGGGCCACGTCGTTGCCTTCCAGCACTTCCAGCGTGATCTTGCAGCAGTCGAGCCGGCGGGCGCGGTCTTCCAGCGCGGCCAGCAGCTGCTTGCCCACGCCCTGGCCCTGGAACCGGGGCGACACCGCCAGGTCGTGCAGGTTCACCAGCGGGCGGCAGGCGAAGGTCGAGAAGCCCTCGAGGTAGATGGCCACGCCGGCCGCGGCGCCGTCGACCCGCGCCAGCAGGGCGCGCGCCGTGGGCCGCCTGGCCAGTTCCGCGATCAGGTTGCGCTGCGCGTACTCGGGCAGGGGCGTGCTGCCGCCCATGGGGCCGCTGGCGTATTCGTTGAGCATGGCCAGCACCTGCTGGCCGTGTTCCGGGTTGTTGAAGTCGACGTCGATGATTTCCAGCACGATCGGTTCCTGTTCATGGGCGGCCCCGCCTGTGGCGGCGGGTGGCGCGACCGTCAATTATGCGCGAAGCGGCGCGACGGGTCGAAGCGCATTGAAAAATCGCGCCAGAGCCCCTATCTTCTTTCTGTTCAGGGCCGAATCCGGCGCGAGCCGCCGCCTTTGGCTGCAACCCTCACCATGGGCTGGAAAATGGAGTTCAAGGACTACTACAGCATTCTTGGGGTGGAGCGCGGCGCCTCCGAAGACGACATCCGGCGCTCCTACCGCAAACTCGCCCGCAAATACCACCCCGACGTCAGCAAGGAAAGCGACGCCGAGGCCCGCATGCGCGACGTCAACGAAGCCTACGACGTGCTGCGCGACAAGGAAAGGCGCGAGGCCTACGACAACCTTGCCGCCGGCGTCTCGCCCGGGGGCGGCTTCCAGCCGCCGCCCGGCTGGGACGAAGGGTTCGAGTTCCATCGCGGCGCCGCCCCCGGCGAGGAGGCGCAATTCAGCGAGTTCTTCTCGTCGCTGTTCGGCGGCCGCGGCCGCCACGCGCAGGGCGCGGGGCGCGAGCAGGAATTCCGCGCCCGCGGCGACGACCACCACGCGGCCATCGAGGTCGATCTCGAGGACGCGCTGCAAGGCGCCACCCGCGACATCAGCCTGCGCTCCATGACGGTCGACGACCAGGGCCGCCCGCAGGTGCAGACGCGCACGCTCAGCGTGCGGATCCCGCCGGGCGTGCGCGAGGGCCAGTTCATCCGCCTTGCCGGGCAGGGCATGCCGGGCTACGGCGGCGGCGAGAGCGGCGACCTGTACCTGGAGGTGCGCTTCAAGCCCCATGCGCGCTACCGCGCCGAGGGCCGCGACCTGTACATGACGCTGCCGGTGGCGCCCTGGGAAGCCGCGCTGGGCGCCCAGGTCAACGCCCCCACGCCGGGCGGCACGGTCGAGGTCTCGGTGCCGGCCGGGTCCGGCAACGGCCGCAAGCTGCGGCTGCGCGGCCGCGGCATCCCGGGCGATCCACCCGGCGACCTGTACCTGGTGCTGGAGCTGGCGCTGCCGCCGGCCGACAGCGACGCGGCCAAGGCGGCCTATCGCAAGATGCAGCAAGACCTGCCGTTCAATCCGCGGCGCCACCTGGGGGTCTGATCATGAAGAAAGTCGTCATCAGCAGCGCCACCGTGGTGGGCAAATCGCAACCGCTCAGTGCCGACGACCTGGCCCGCGCCTGCGGCGCCGAGGTCGACTGGGTGGTGCAGCTGGCCGAGGTCGGCATCGTCGACGCCAACGGCCCGCGCCCGGCGGAATGGCGTTTCTACAGCCTGGACCTGCAACGCGCCCTGGACGCGCGCCGCCTGGAGCGCGATTTCGGCGCCGGCCTCGACGCCGTGGCGCTGATCCTGGACCTGAGCCAGGAAGTCCGCCGCCTGAAGGCGCAACTGCGCGCGCTGGGCGCCGACGAATAAGGAGACAGACCATGCTGACCCTCTATCACGCGCCGCGCTCGCGTTCCTTCCGGATTCTCTGGCTGCTGGAAGAACTGGGCGTGCCCTACGACACCGAGATGGTGTCGATCCGCCGCCGCGACGGATCCGGCCACATCGCGCCCGACTACATCGACATCCACCCGCACGGCAAGGTGCCGGCGCTGGTGCACGACGGCGTGCCGGTGTTCGAGACCCCGGCCATCGCGCTGTACCTGACCGACCTTTATCCCGAGGCCGGCCTGGGCCCCGTCGTGGGCGACCCGCAGCGCGGCCCCTATCTGACCTGGCTGTCGTATTCCACTGGCGTGTTCGAGCCGGCCATGACCGAGCGCGCCTTCAAGACGCCGCACCAGGACGGCACGATGGGCTGGGGCTCGGCCGACGAGGTCGAGCAGGTCCTGACCCGCGTGCTGCAGTCCCGCCCGTTTTTCCTGGGCGAGCATTTCAGCGCGGTCGACATCGTGCTGGGCGGCTCGCTGCAATTCATGATGCAGGTCAAGGTGATCCCGGAGAACCCGGTGTTCTCGGCCTATGCCGAGCGGCTGGCGGCGCGTCCGGCGATGCACCGCGCGCTGCAGCGCGACGGCGACATCGGCGAGTCCTGATTACCTGAGGCGTTCGCGCAGGTCCGCCTGCCATTGCGACGGGCGGCCCAGGAAGCGGGCGGGTTCCAGCAATTCGCAGGCGCCGTCGCGCTCCAGCGCCAGCGTCGGGAAGCCCGAGCCGCGCAACTGCTCCAGCAGCGCGCGGCTTTGCGCGAAGTGGCGGTCGGTGGCTTCGCCGGCGGCGGCGTCATACGCGGCCTGGAAGGCCGCGCCGTCCAGGCCGATCTCCTCGGCCAGGCGGCGCAGTTCGGCGGGATCGGCGATGCGCCGGCCCTCGACGTAGTGGGCGCGCTGCAACCGTTGCAGCATGTCCAGGCCGCGTCCGTCCAGGGCCTGGGCGGCCAGGATCGCGGTGGTGGGCGGAGCCGAATCGAACACCGCGCCGCGGTCGCGCAGCAGGCCGTCGACATACTCCGGGCCGAACACCTGGCCGGTCAGGCCGGCAATGCGTTCATCGTGCGGCATGACGTAGCGGCGCAACGCCTCGGTGACCGGCTGGCGGTTGCCGCCGGTCATCATGCCGCCGCCGTGCAGCGCGATGGACAGGCCGTCGATGCCGCGGGCGGCCTGCACCAGCGGCGCGGCGCCGTAGCACCAGCCGCACAGCGGGTCGTAGATGTAATGCAGGATGGGAAGGGAAGAGGTAGCCATGGCGCCATGGTAGAGGCGCGTGCGCGCCGGAAATAGCCCGGCGCGGTAGCCACAGTGTTGCGCCGGCCGTGCAGATGATGCACGGCCGGCGCGGGGGCGTCAGCCCGCGATCTGCACGCCGATCCAGAACAGGCCGGCCGCCAGCAGCATCGAGGCGGGCAGGGTCAGGATCCAGGCCAGCAGGATGTTGCGCACCGTGCCGCCCTGCAGGCCGCTCTTGTTGGCGATCATGGTGCCGGCCACGCCGGACGACAGCACGTGGGTGGTGGACACCGGCAGGCTGAAGACGTTGGCCAGGCCGATGGCGCCGACCGCGGTCAGCTGCGCCGACATGCCCTGCGCGTAGGTCATGCCCTGCTTGCCGATCTTCTCGCCCACCGTCAGCACCACGCGGCGCCAGCCGACCATGGTGCCGGCGCCCAGCGCCAGCGCCACCGCCACGATCACCCAGAAAGGCGCGTATTCGGTGGTGGCGGTCAGGTCGGCGCGCAGGCGCTGCAGGTCGGTGCGCTCGCGCGCCGGCAGGCCTTCGATGCGGGCCACCTTCTTGGCGGTGTCGTCCAGGCACAGCAGGTAGCGGCGCACGTCGATGCGCTTGGCCGCCGACAGGTCGGCGTAGTTGCTGACGCCGTGCAGGTCGGCCTGCAGCGCGTCGATGGTGGGCAGGGTCAGTTCGGGATCGCAGCGGAAGGTGCGCGGCAGGTCCGAGGCCGAGCCGGCGCGCTTGAGCGCCAGGAAGTCGCCCAGCATGGCTTCGTTGCGCTGGTAGAACGCGCTCAGGTGGGTGGCGGCGTCGCGCGTGCGCTCGATCTGGTAGGTGGTGCTGTTGGTGTCCAGCACGAAGTTGGCCGGCACGATGCCGATCAGCACCAGCATGATCAGGCCGATGCCTTTCTGGCCGTCGTTCGAGCCATGCACGAAGCTCACGCCCATGGCCGACAGCACCAGCACCAGGCGATTCCAGAACGGCGGGTGCTTCTTGTTGTCGATGGCGCGGCGCTGCTCGGGCGTCTTGTGCATCTTCGACAGCGGCAGCCAGCGCTTGAGCGCCAGCAGCAGGCCGCCCGCGACCAGGAAGCCGGCCACCGGCGACACCACCAGCGAGGCGCCGATGTCGATCGCCTTGCCCCAGTTCACGCCCTCGGCCAGCGGCAGGTCGGCGATCAGCGCGTTGGCCAGGCCCACGCCCAGGATCGAGCCGATCAGCGTGTGCGAGCTGGAGGCCGGAATGCCGAAATACCAAGTGCCCAGGTTCCAGGCGATGGCGGCGGCCAGCATGGCGAACACCATGGCCAGCCCGCGTCCGGTATCGACGTTGATCAGCAGCTCCACCGGCAGCAGGTGGACGATGGCGTAGGCCACGCCCACGCCGCCGAGCAGCACGCCGAGGAAGTTGAAGATGCCGGAAAGCACCACCGCCAGATGCGGCGGCATGGCCTTGGTGTAGATGACCGTCGCGACGGCGTTCGCCGTGTCGTGGAAGCCATTGATGAATTCGAAGGCCAGGACGAACGTCAGGGCCAATGCAAGGCTGAGGCCAACCCAGAGGTCGAGGCCGTGAAAGAGGGTGGACATGGAGGCGGGGGAGGATCCGGCGGAGGCCAGATTATTACAGATTTGTGACCTGTCCCTGGTTGCGTCAGACAACTTTTGCCGTCCGCCATGACCGCCGGCCGGAGCAGCGCCGCCCCGGCCGCCGCCTCAGAACTTCTGGTACTGGAACTCGATTTCCAGCGGCTTGCCCAGGTTGGCCGAGGTGTCGGCCTGGATCATCATGACCGCCAGCAGGCCCAGGTAGAGCAGGCACAGCCACAGGGTTTTCTTCATCGCGCGGCGTCCGGGACGGGGAGGGGTGGATTGGGGGCGTTCATGGGCGGAACACCTCGGCGATGCGCTGATTCACCCGCAGCCAGCCCAGTTCGCCCAGGTGCTGCACGTCGCGCAGGGTGCCGATCTCGTAGGGCGCGTCGTACATGTCCATGCAGGCCATGGCGTAGCGCGCGCACAGCGCCTCGACCTGGCGTTGCACGGGGGTGAAGCGGTCCAGATCCCTGAAGACCATCGGGTGCAGCGGCTGCATCACGAACAGCGCGTTGACGCCGTGGTTGCGCAGCAGCCGCATCAGCGCTTCCAGCTCGCGCAGTTCGTCCTTGCCGGTCAGCGGTTGCGGCTGGAAGGCGGTCTTGCCGCCGGCCGCGACCGTCTGCAGGTACTTGTCGAAGAAATCGTCGCGCACCGCGTAGCGGTTGCGCGTCATCTGCGCCTGTTCGGCTTCCTGGGCCTCGCGCGCCAGGGCGTCCCAGTCCACCACCCGGGCCGCCGCCGTCGGACCGGCGGCTTCCTGCTCGGGCGCGGGGGCGGCGTGCGCGGGCGTCCACAGTCCGATCAGCCGCTGGCGGAAGACGTAGGCCTGCTCGGCCGCCATCGACCACGCCACCCGGGCGTCGCCCTTGTCGCGCAGCCAGCGCGCCACCTGTTCGCGGCCCTCGGGCTGGCGCAGCAGGCGCGGCAGCAGGGGATTGGCATGCTCGCGGAATTCATCCGGGCCCAGCCCGCCGTCGCCGTCGAACCACCCCGGCGACACCATGATGACGACGCGCGAGGCGGACGACAGGTCGTCGGCCAGCGCCGCCAGCACCAGCTGCATGCCCAGCGACTGGAAGCCCGAATGGCCGTAGGCCATGACCGGCATGCGCAGCTCGTCGGCCAGGAAGCGGTAGGGTACGAAGCGCAGGTCGGTGCTGGTCAGCTCGGACGAGCCCAGCACCACCAGCCGGTCGCCGGTGCGCAGCGCCTGGCTCAGCCGCGACAGGTTGCGGGTCTGGTCTTCGAGGGTGTTGCCGAGGTTGTGGATATAGACGCCCGTCGCCGCTTCGGCGCAGGGCCCGGTGCGCAGGGCCAGCCAGTGCCAGGCGCCCCAGCCCGCGGCCAGCGCGACGGACAAGGCCAGCGCCGCCGCCAGCGCATGCTGCCCAAGGGTGCGTGTGAACATGAGGAACCAGGAAGGCGCGGCGCGCGGATCGGGGTGAAAGAGAAGATTGTGAGCGGATGTTATCCAGCCCCCATGACCGAGACAAGCGCGCAAACCCGCGGGTGCCCGCGGATTCCCCTTTTTGCCACAGGGGGACCGGCGCCCCCGGCCGGCTGCCCGGCGGAGAATGCGATAGCATCCTTGTCTGGCGGGGTCCTGGATTTCCAGGATTGACCGCGCCCCGGCCCGCCGGCGGCGTCCGTGCCCCGCGCCTTCCGCCCACTCCACGCCCGAGCGCCCATGACCGCCCCTACCCGTATCGCCCGCCGCCATCCCGACGAACTGATCATCGGCCTGGTGTCGATTTCCGACCGCGCGTCGGCCGGCGCCTACCAGGACGAGGGCCTGCCGTCCCTGCGCGCCTGGCTGGGCGGCGCGCTGGCCTCGCCGTGGCAGGCGGTGGACCGGCTGATCCCCGACGAAACCGCCCGCATCTCCGAGACGCTGATCGAGCTGGTCGACACCTGTGGCTGCGACCTGGTCCTGACCACCGGCGGCACCGGCCCGGCGCGCCGCGACGTCACGCCCGAGGCCACGCTGGCGGTCGGCACCAAGGAAATGCCGGGCTTCGGCGAGCAGATGCGCCAGATCAGCCTGCGCTTCGTGCCCACCGCTATCCTGTCGCGGCAGGTCGCCGTGATCCGCGAACGGCCCGCGCACGCTGCCCTGATCGTGAACCTGCCGGGCCAGCCCAAGGCGATCCGCGAGACCCTCGAAGGCCTGAAGGCCGATGACGGATCGACGCTGGTGCCGGGCATCTTCGCCGCCATTCCCTATTGCATCGACCTGATTGGCGGGCCCTATGCCGAGACCCGTCCCGAGGTCATCGCCGCGTTCCGCCCCAAATCGGCGCGCCGCCCGCAACCGTCGCCGGACGCTGCGGTATAGTTGGCCGCCTCTTCCCATTCATTGCCAGAGAGTCCTGATATGAAGGTCCGTACCGCCTTGTCCCTTACCGCCGTCGTGCTCGCCGTGTCGGCCTGCGCCAACGTCAAAGACGTCCGCGACCGCGATCCGGTGTTCTACGGCTCGACCCAGCGCACGGCCGACGAATACACCAACTGTGTCGCCGCCGCCTGGAAGGACCAGGGCGTGCGCTTCGAGCGCAAGGCAGTGCGCAACGGCTTCGAGCTGATCCAGTCGGACAGCCTGGGCGTCGAGGCGGTGCTGACCACCACCACCTGGAAGGGCAAGACCGAGGCCCGCCTGTCGACCCGCATCGCGCGTCGCGACCAGACCCTGATCGAACCGGCCAACCTGTGCCTGCAGCAGTGATGCCGCAACGCCGAGACATGCTGCGGCTGGGCCTGGCCGCGGCCGCGGTGTGCCTGGCCCTGCCGGTGCGCGCCAGGCAGGCGCCCGCCGCAGAGCAGGGCGGTTTCATCAGCCGCAAGCTCAATGCGCCGGTGCCTGGCGGCGTCGCCGTGCTGGCGCTGGGCGACGCGGCGACGGCGCCCGAGGTCACTTATCGCGATCGCCGCGTGCTGGTGGTGCGCGAAGACGGCAAGCAGTGGATCGCCGTCGTGGGCATCCCGCTGGCGGTCAAGCCGGGCCCGCAGGAAATCTCGGTGCGCGACGGCGCCGGCGCGCGCCAGCTGCCGTTCACCGTGCGCGCCAAGGAATACGTGGCGCAGCACATCACGCTGAAGAATCCGCGCCAGGTCAATCCCGATCCCGACGACATGAAGCGCATCGAGCGCGAGATGGTCGAGCAGAGCGCCGCCAACCGCGCCTACCGCGCCGGCGTCACGCCCAGCAACCTGCTGCTTGACCGCCCGGTCAGCGGCGGCCGCCTGTCCAGTCCGTTCGGGTTGCGCCGCTTCTTCAACGGCGAAGAGCGCAATCCGCATTCCGGCCTGGATTTCGCCGTGCCGGCGGGCACGCCGATCAAGGCGCCGGCCGCGGGCGTGGTGTCGCTGGTGGGGGATTATTTCTTCAACGGCAAGACCGTCTTCCTGGACCATGGCCAGGGCTTCGTGAGCATGTTCTGCCACATGTCGGCGATCGACGTGAAGGTGGGGGATGTGGTGCCGCGCGGCGGCGTGGTCGGCAAGGTCGGCGCGACCGGCCGGGCGACGGGCCCGCACCTGCACTGGAACGTCAGCCTGAACGATGCGCGGGTCGATCCCGCGATCTTCATCGGCGCCTTCAAGCCCTGACGCAGCGAGGCCCGCAGGCGCGGCAAGGCCGCGCCGGGCGTCGGCGCCGCTGTGAAACTCGATGGCTGGGGAAAAGGCCGGGCCGCCTTCAGGCGGTGGCCGCTTGCGGCGCGGGCGCGTCCTGCGGCTGCTGCAGGGAGATGCGATGCAGGACGTACTGGTGCATGCGCTCGGCGTACATCATCTGGTCCAGCATGCCGTGCAGCTGCACTTCCTGCTCGTCCAGGCAGTTGTCGTACTTGGTCTTGGCCTCGGCGTAGGTGAGGCCGGTATTGCGCAGGCTGTTGATGAACGCTTCACGCGATTGGTGCAGCAGGCGCAGGCCTTCTTCCCCCTTGGCGAATCGTCTTCGCGTCAGGGAGAGCTGGTCGGCCGCTTCTTTCAATTCCTGTGTCAGATCCATCTTGCTGCTTCATGCGTGTTCCGCCGGGCCTGGCGCCGGGGGAGCGCCATTCTTTCACGAACCGGGGTCTTGCGCATTACTACGGCAGGGCGCGGGCGAGTTTAAGGCCCGGGGGCGCCCGCCGCGGCGGCGGCAGGCCGGCGCGGCGCCGGCCCCGCGGTTCAGCGGCGGTGTTGCTGGGGACGGCTGGTCGGGGCGGGGCCGCGCTCGTCCTTGTGACGGAAGTTGATGCGGCCCTTGGTCAGGTCGTACGGCGACATTTCCAGCGTGACGCGGTCACCGGCCAGGATGCGGATGCGGTGCTTGCGGATGCGGCCGGAGGCGTAGGCGCCGACTTCGATGCCGTTGTCCAGGGTGACGCGGTAGCGGCTATCGGGCAGCACTTCGTCGACGATGCCGTCCAGTTCGATGAGTTCTTCTTTAGCCATTCTCTACTCCTTGATCAATACGCGCCGCCATGCCGTCGGCATGGCGCGCCATCCGGGGATGGCGAGCGCGTCGGACTCTGTTAGCCAGGTCCAGCGGTTGAACGTAAAACGTCCGGGCAAGCGCGGGTATGGGCCACGGCATCCCAAGTGGATGTCTGAAATGACGGATACTCGCGCCGCGAGGGCAGTGTGCGCGTGATGCGCAGCTTGGTCGCGGGTCGGCGCTTGTGGCGCGTTGCCGGAAGAAGCGGGTTGGAGTGTCTGCTGCGATACCGGGCGACGCGGGTTGCGCCACGGGGCGAGGGCAGGTTTCACCCAAGAAAACCGGTTGCAGCGTCGCGGGAATGCCGGGCGAAAGTCCGTCCTGACCCGCCACTGCGGGTAGGTACTCAGACTGCCACCGTGGGTTGGCACTCAATGTTGTGAACGAAGCCCGGTTTTTGCGGAAAAATCACGGACTTATGTTACTGCAAAGCGCAATGATTAGCCAGTTTTTATCCGCCCTGACGGCGTGATAGTTGCTATTGAACGACTGTGCGGCGGCGGATCCGGCCGCGGGAATAACGGGGAAGGAACGGTGGTCCCGCCCCGACAGGCGCGGGGCGGGAATGGCGTCCCTTATTGCGCCGGAATGCGCGCCTGGTAGTCCGTTTCCCAGCGCAGCAGCGCCGACCAGAACGGGCCCGGCTCGCGGCCCGCCAGGCGCGCGGACAGCACGCCCAGGTGCGTGTGCCAGCCGCCGGCCACGTCGATCATGTCGGCGCGCGAGGCCAGCTTGCGGTGGGTCAGCACCAGGCGGGTGCCATCGCCTTGCGGCGACAGCTCGAACGTCACTTCCGATGGCTGGCCCTGCGAGCCGCCCCAGGTGAACGCCAGCAGCCGCGGCGGCTCGCACCGGGTGATGACGCCGTGCGTGGTGACGCCGTTTTCATAGGGCTTGTAGGGCTCGGGCGTGGGCTCGGCCACGGAAGACAGGTCGGCGTGCACGAAGCGCAGCGTGACGCCGCCGCCTTCGCGCAGCTCCATGTCGCCGCTCGCCAGCCACAGTCCGCGCTTGTCGGATTCGGTCAGGAAGGCCCAGACCCGTTCCACGCTGGCGGGCAGGATACGGGTAAAGCAAAGGGACGCGGGGCTGGTGACGACACCGTAATCACTCATGTTGGCTCTCCGGGGGAGGCGGTCGGGGGCGCATGGGCGGCCAGCGCGGCTTCGAGCGCGTCCAGCCGACCCGACCAGAAATGTTCATAGAAGCGCAGCCATTGCATGGCTTCGGCCATCGGGGCCGGATTCAGGCTGCATACGTGGCTGCGGCCGTTGACGGTCCGCCGCAGCAGGCCGGCCCGTTCCAGCGCCTGCACGTGCTTGGAGGCGCCGGCGAAACTCATGCGCAGGGGCGCGGCCAGTTCACCGATGGTCCGGTCTCCGCCGGCCAGGCGCTGCAGCATGTCGCGGCGCGTGGGATCGGCCAGCGCGCGAAAGACGGCATCGAGGGACGGAGGAGGCAATGATTCAACCATGAGGTTGAATATAGCCGCCCTTCCGATCAAAGTTCAACTACATGGTTGAATTTTTATGTAACGGCGTGGGGCAGGGCCGTTTCCGCGTCCTCGTAGGCCTCGGGATACTGCGGCAGGGCGTCGGTGATGTCGAACCAGGGCGCCTTGCTGGCGACGTGGCAGTGCGCGCCCGGCTTGACGCCAGGGTCGTCGTCCAGCGCGCCCAGCGGCAGGCCGTAGATGTCGGGCGTCTGGTCGAAGCGGCTGAGCAGCGGCGTGCCGCAGGCTTCGCAGAAGCCGCGGTAGTTGCCCGGCGACGAGCAATACCAGGTGACGTGGTTTTCCCCCTTGGTCCAGGCGAAATCCTTGGCCTGGACGGTGGCTCGGCTGCGGAACGCGGCGCCGTGCGACTTGCGGCACATGGCGCAATGGCAGTTGAGGGCGTCGGTGAGCGGACCGGTGATCTGGTAGGCAACGCGGCCGCAGAGGCAGGAACCGTTGAGCATGATGACCGCCTGTCGGAAGGGGGATGCTTCGAATATACCCGTCGCCCGCGACGATGGCGCGACCTTATATGACGGATGTCTTTCAGTCGGTTGCCATGACCCCTATTTTCAGCCAAATGATTCGATCGTCGGGTCATCGCGCTGTCATGCCGCGAAAACAGAATGCGCGAATGAACCAATCCAAGGGGTTTCAACGATGACATACGCCATCGAAGTACAGGGGCTGAGCAAGTCCTTCCACCCCGGCGCGCTGGCGCTGGACAACGTCGATCTGCGCGTGGCGGACGGCGAGATGGTGGCGCTGCTGGGCGCCTCGGGCTCGGGCAAGTCGACGCTGCTGCGGCATCTGGCGGGCTTCGTGGTCGGCGACGCGGGGCAGGGCAGCGTCACGGTCAACGGCCAGTTGATCCAGCGCCATGGCCGCCTGTCGCGCCAGGTGCGCGGCGCGCGCGCCAGCATCGGTTTCGTGTTCCAGCAATTCAACCTGGTGGGCCGCCTGCCGGTGATCACCAATGTGCTGACCGGCCTGTTGCCGCGGGTGCCGCTGTGGCGCAGCCTGACGCGCGTATTCCTGCGCGATGAAGTGCGCCAGGGCCTCGACGCGCTTGCCCAAGTTGGTATAGACGACTATGCATTTCAGCGCGCCTCGACGCTGTCCGGCGGCCAGCAGCAGCGCGCCGCCATCGCCCGCACGCTGGTGCAGAACGCCCGCGTGATCCTGGCCGATGAACCGATCGCCTCGCTCGATCCCGAGTCCTCGCGCCGCGTGATGGACACGCTGGCGCACATCAACCGCAGCCGCAAGGTGGCCGTGGTGGTCTCGCTGCACCAGGTCGACGTGGCCCTGCGCTACTGCCCGCGGGTGGTGGCGCTGCGCCACGGCAAGGTGGTCTACGACGGCCCCTCGGCCGACCTGACGCCGGCCATGCTGCGCGACCTGTACGGCTCGGAACTGAGCGAGCTGCTTCCCGAATATGCGCCGCAAGCTCAGCCCCTGCCGGGCCTGGCGCCGCTTTCCCAACAGGCCTACGCGGCCTGACCTTACCCGTTCCCTACCCGGAGCTTTCCATGCTACGCAGAACCTTTGTTGCCCTGATCGCCGCTGCCGCCTTGTCCACGCAAGTCCATGCGCAAGACGCCAAGACGCTGAACTTCGGCATCATCTCGACGGAATCGTCGACCAACCTGAAGTCGGTCTGGCAGCCCGTCATCGACGACCTGAGCCGCGCCATCGGCGTGCCGGTCAAGCCGTTCTTCGCTTCCGACTACGCCGGCATCATCGAAGGCATGCGCTTCAACAAGGTGCAGATGGCCTGGTACGGCAACAAGGCCGCCATCGAAGCGGTCGACCGCGCCAGCGGCGAAGTGTTCGCCTCGGTGATCGACAAGGACGGCAACCCGGGCTACTGGTCGCTGCTGATCGTCAACAAGGACAGCGACATCAAGACCCTGGACGATCTGCTCAAGCGCCGCGGCCAGCTGACCTACGGCGCCGGCGACCCCAACTCGACCTCGGGCACCGCCGTGCCGGGCTACTACCTGTGGGGCGCCAACAAGATCGAGCCGAAGACCTTCTTCAAGGCCGTGCGCGTCAGCAACCACGAAACCAATCTGCTGTCGGTCATCAACAAGCAGGTCGACGTGGCCGTCAACAACACCGAGGCGCTGGAGCGCTATCGCCTGAACACCGGCAAGGACGCCAACGACAGCGTGCGCATCCTGTGGAAGTCGCCGCTGATCCCGGCCGATCCGCTGGTCATGCGCACCGACCTGCCGGCCGACATGAAGGCCAAGATCCGCGACTTCTTCGTCAACTACGGCAAGGGCAAGGACGCCGCGCGCGAAATGGCCAACCTGAAGGCGCTGACCTACCAGGGGTTCCGCGCCTCGGACAACCAGCAGCTGGTGCCGATCCGCCAGATCGAACTGGCGCGCGAGAAGGCCAAGATCGAAGCCGACGCCACCATCGGCCAGGCCGAGAAGCAGAAGCAGCTGTCCGACCTGGACGCCAAGCTGGCCAGCCTGGGCCAGCCGACCGCCAAGCAGTAACGATGCCGCGCCGCGCCGGCGCCTGCCCCGCAAGCGCCGGCGCGCGTCCATCCGATTTTTCACCTCCGGAATCCTCATGACCCTGGCCGTGCCTTCTTCCCGTTCCCCCGCCGCCCCGCGCTCGTCGCTGCCGGTCCTGCTCGTATGGGCCTTCGTGCTGGCGCTGCTGGTGATGTCCTGGCGCGGCGCCGACATGCGGCCGCTGGACCTGTTGCGGGACTCGGGCAACATGGCCCAGTTCGCCGCCGACTTCTTCCCGCCCAATTTCCGCGACTGGCGCATGTACCTGGACGAGATGGTGGTGACGGTGCAGATCGCGGTGTGGGGCACGTTCCTGGCGATCGTGGTGGCGGTGCCGCTGGGGCTGCTGTGCTCGTCGAACATGGTGCCGGCCTGGGTCTACCAGCCGATGCGGCGCCTGATGGACGCCTGCCGCGCCATCAATGAAATGGTGTTCGCGATGCTGTTCATCGTGGCGGTGGGCCTGGGGCCCTTCGCCGGCGTGCTGGCGCTGTGGGTGCATACCACCGGCGTGCTGGCCAAGCTGTTCTCCGAGGCGGTCGAGGCCATCGACCCGCGCCCGGTGGAGGGCGTGCGCGCCACCGGCGCCAATGCGCTCGAAGAGATCGTCTATGGCGTGATCCCGCAGGTGCTGCCGCTGTGGATCTCGTATTCGCTGTACCGCTTCGAGTCGAACGTGCGCTCGGCCTCGGTGGTGGGCATCGTCGGCGCCGGCGGCATCGGCACCGTGCTGTGGGAGATCATCCGCAGCTTCCGCTACGCCGAGACCTGCGCGGTGATGATCATCATCGTCGGCTTCGTGGTCGTGATCGACATGGCCTCGGCCCGCATCCGCCGCGCGCTGATCTGAGCCAGGGGGCGCGTCGTGGCGCCCCCCTTTGTTCAACCGGCCGGCGTCAGCGCCAGGAAGGCCGGCAGGGCCAGCAGGCCCGCCAGCCGGGCGGCGGCGAGGTCGGCCGGCGTCAGCGCCGCGCGCGGCATCAGGAAGTTGACGGTGCCCAGGCAGGCGCCGTCGAACACCACCGGCACGTTGATCACCGACCGCAGGCCGAGCGCCTGGATGGCGTCGTGGTCGTCGAAGAACTCGCGGATCGCGTCGACCCCCTCGCCGATGAAGACCTTGCGTTCGAGCAGGACGTGGCGGCCCCAGGCGGTGCCCCGCTTGTCCTTGCTGCCGCCGGGGGGATAGGCCGCGGGATTGGAGCTGTACAGCCGCACCACCCGCATCTGTTCGGCGTCGTGGCGGTTGATGGTGCATAGCGTGTGCCCCAGCGTGCCATGGGCATGGGCGTCGAGCGCGGCGAAGGCGGCCGGGGCCGAGGCCTCGGCATAGGCCTGCGCCAGGCGCTCTACGGCGGGAGTGTCGGACGTGAGGCTCATTCGGCGGTGATTCCCAGTTCCTTGATCAGCTTGCCGTACTTGTCGGCGTCGCGCGCCAGCACCTGGCCGAACTGCTCCGGCGTGGTGTCCAGCAGCAGCACGCCCATGTCGCCCATCTTCTTGATGACGTCGGGGCGCTTGAGGATCTTGTTGATTTCCTGGTTCAGGCGCGTCGTCAGCGCCGGCGGCATGCCGGCCGGGCCGAAGGCGCCGTACCAGACCGACAGCTCGTAGCCGGGCAGGGTCTCGGCCACGGTCGGCACGTCGGGCAGCAGCGGCGAGCGCTGCGCTTCGGTGACGGCCAGCAGCTTGAGCTTGCCGGTCTGCACGTGCGGCAGGGTCTGCGTGCCGGCGCTGAACAGCACCTGGGTGCGGCCGGCCACGGTATCGAGCACCGCGGGCGCGCCGCCGCGGTAGGGGATGTGCATCATCTTCACGCCGGCGGCCTTCTCGAACAGCGCGGCGCTCAGATGGTTGGTCGAGCCCTGGCCGGCCGAGGCGTAGGCCACCTTGTCGGGATTGGCCTTGACGTAGTCGATGAATTCCTTGACGTTGCTGGCCGGCACCGAGGGGTGCACCACCATCGTGTTGGTGACCAGCGCCAGTTCGGCGATGGGCGTGAAGTCCTTGACGCCGTCGAATGGCATGCTGCTGTACAACGCCTGGTTCATGGTGTGGGTGCTCATCGAGCCGACCAGCAGCGTGTAGCCGTCGGGCTTGGCGCGCGCGACGAAGGTGCTGCCGATGTTGCCCGAGGCGCCCGAGCGGTTCTCGACGATGACGGGTTGGCCGAGCGATTGCGTCAGTCCTTCGGACAGCACGCGCGCCAGGATGTCGGTGGAGCCGCCGGCGGCCCACGGCACGATCAGCGTGATCGGCTTTTCGGGCCAGGCGGCGTGCGCCAGCGCGGGCGCGGCGCAAGCCAGGGTCAGGGCGCAGGCGCGCAACAGTCGTCGGATGGTCTTCATGGTGTTTACCCCTTGTGATAAGGCCGGTCTCGTCGCCGGCTGGATGGAAAATCGGTTCATCGGCCGACCGCGTAGCCCTGCATGCCGCGCGGGTTGGCGGCGGCGCGCAGCAACAGGCTGCCGCCGGCCGCCGGTTCGCGGGTGCAGGCGCTGATGCGGCCTTCGGACCAGTCGGGGCCGACGCGCACGTCGTGGCCGGCCTCGCGCAGCGCCTGCCGCGTGGCCTCGGGCAGGCGGCCTTCGACGGTCAGGCGGTTCAGCGTCAGCGAACGCGGCCAGAACGAGCCCGGGAAATGGTCGATGTGCCAGGACGGCGCGTCGATCGCCTGCTGCAGGTTCAGGCCCATGGCGTGGCGCAGGAAGAAGGACACGGTCCACTGGTCCTGCTGGTCGCCGCCGGGCGTGCCGAAGGCCATGTAGGGCTGGCCGTCGCGCAGCGCCAGGCCGGGCGACAGCGTGGTGCCGGGCCGCTTGCCGGGTTGCAGCTGGCCGGGCACGCCGTCGTCCAGCCAGGTCATCTGCAGCCGCGTGGTCAGCGGAAAGCCCAGCGCCGGCACCACCGGGCTGGACGACAGCCAGCCGCCGGACGGCGTGGCCGCGACCATGTTGCCGTCGCGGTCGATGACGTCGATCTGGCAGGTGTCGCCGACGAAGATCTCGCGCGCGGCCCATTCGGCCACCGGCGGCAGCGCCGCGAAGGTCGGCTCGCCCACGCCGAAGCGGGTGTCGGACGCGGCCAGGGTGCGGGCGGCGGCCTCCAGGTCGGGCAGGCGCGGCGCGCGGCCCGCGGGGGAGCCGGGTTGCAGCGTCGTGGCGGCGCGCGGGCCGATGGCGGCGGCGCGCGCGCGGGCGTAGTCGTCGCTCAGCAGCGCGGCCAGGGGCACGTCAACGAAATCGGGATCGCCGTACCAGGCGGCGCGGTCGGCGAAGGCCAGCTTGGCGGCCTCGGCGATGCGGTGCACGAATTGCGGCGAGGCCGGGTCCAGCCCGTCCATTTGCAGGTGGCGCAGCAGCGCCAGCTGCTGCAGGTGCACCGGGCCTTGCGACCAGACGCCGCACTTGGCAACCGTGTAGCGGCCGTATTGCAGCGTGACCGGATCGTCGTAGCGGGCGCGCCAGTCGGCCAGGTCGGCCTTGCGCAGCAGGCCGCGATTGCGCTGGCCGGTGGTGTCGCGCACCGCTTCATGGGTGTAGTAGGCGTCGATCTCGTCGGCGACGAAGCCGCGGTACCAGATGGCCAGCGCGGCGTCGATGCGGCCGGCGCGGTCGGTCGCCGCCGCGTGGGCTTCGTCCAGGATGCGGGTGTAGGTGGCGGCGATGGCCGGCGTGCGCAGCAGCGCGCCGGGCGCGGGCACCTTGCCGTCGGGCAGCCAGACGGCGGCCGAGCTGGTCCACTCGTCGCGGAACAGGGCCTGCACCGCCAGGATGGCCTGCGAGATGCGCGGCACCAGCGGAAAACCGTTGCGGGCGTAGTCGATGGCCGGGCGCAGCACGTCGGCCAGTTCCCAGGTGCCGTAGTCGCGCAGCAGGGTCAGCCAGGCGCCGAAGGCGCCGGGCACGGTGGCGGGCAGCAGCCCGATGCCGGGCACCAGGTCCACGCCCAGTCCGCGGAAATAGGCCGGCGTTGCCAGCGCCGGCGCCGGCCCCTGGCCGCACAGTGCGCGCATGCGGCCTTCCCGCTCGCTCCACAGCAGGATCGGCACTTCGCCGCCGGGGCCGTTCAGGTGCGGCTCGACGATCTGCAGCGTGAAGCCGCCGGCCACCGCGGCGTCGAAGGCGTTGCCGCCGCGCTCCAGCACGCCCATGGCGACCTGCGAGGCCAGCCAGTGGGTGGACGAGGCGACGCCGAAGGTGCCGCGGATTTCCGGGCGGGTGGTGAAGTCGGACATGGGCGGTCGGGCGGGGTGGGGATACGGCGCAGTATAGGGTCGTGAAATAACTGATGTGTCCGTTGTTGGCATAATTGAATAACCAATCAGTTATGAGTAGACCGCCGTGACCTGGGACGCCGCCCGACTCGCCAACCGCCTGCGCCACCGCCACCTGGCGCTGTTGGCCAATATCGCCAAGCACGGCACGCTGACCCGCGTGGCGGCCGCCACCGGCATCAGCCAGCCCGCCGCCACCAAGGCGCTGGCCGAGCTCGAGGACATCTTCGGCGCGCCGCTGTTCCTGCGCACCGGGCGCGGCATGCAGCCCACCCCGCTGGGCGAACTGGCGCTGGTGCGGGCCCGCCGCATGCAGGGCGACCTGGACCTGTGGGCGCGCGAGGTCGAGGCGCTGCACGACGGCCGCGCGGCGCATCTGCATGTGGGCGTGGTGCCGTACGTGTCGAGCGCGCTGCTGACCGCCGCCATCGGCCGGCTGCACCAGCGCCACGGCGTGACCCTGACGCTGCACCGCGCCACCACCGACCACCTGGTGCCGATGCTGCGGCGGCAGGAACTCGATTGCATCATCAGCCGGGCGACCTCGACCGTGGCGCAGGACGACCTGACCCATCGCGTGCTGTACCGCCAGCGGCCGCGCCTGATCGCGCACAGCCGATTGGCGCAGCGCCTGGCGCGGCGAGCGGCGGATTGGGCGGCGGTCGCGCAGATGGATTGGGTGCTGCCGGCGGTCAACACGCCGACGCGCCAGCTGATCGTCGAGCACTTCATCCGCGCCGGCCTGCGTTCGCCGGCGCCGGTGCTGGAAGCCTATTCCACCGATGTGATCGAGGGCATGCTGAGCGCCAATCCCGCGCTGATGTCGGTGGTGCCCGAGGACATCGCGCGCGAACTGTGCCAGCGCGGCAAGCTGGGCATGGTGCCGTGGGACTTCGGCTGGGAGTTGCCGCCGATCAACCTGATCCGCCGCCGGCGCGAGCAGGCGCTGGCGGCGGAGGAGTGGTTCTCGGCGATCCTGCTGGAGCTGTGCGCCGACCTGGGGCCGGACGCGCGGCCTCGGGAGTGAGGCGTCCGGCCGGCGCGGTCGTGGCGTCGCGGCGGCCGTTTCGCGGCGATGCCGGCGCGGGCTACGCGATCAGGCGGCCGCGGGCGATATCCAGCAGTTCGGCGGCGGCGGCTTCGGGCGCGCCGTTGTTGCCGACGCGCAGCAGGCGGCAACCCTCGGGGACCGGGAAATCCTGCGCGGCGCGCTGCAGGCGCTGGGCGATCTGTTCGGGCGTTTCGCGGCCGCGCGCCGCCAGCCGCCGCGCCAGTTGCGCGGGGTCGACCGTGATCTCGACCGCGGTCAGCGCCGGATAGCGTCGGTGGGCCTCGGCCAGGTGCGCGCGCGAACCGTTGATGATGACGGCCGCGCCACAGTCCAGCCAAGTGTCGACCTCGATGCCGATGCCGTAATGCAGGCCATGGCTGGCCCAGCGCAGCGCGAAGCAGCCGAGCGCGGCGCGGCGCGCGAATTCCTCGACGCTCAGGCGCAGCGCGTCTTCGGTGGCGCCGCTGTCGCGCGTGATGTAGCGGTGCGCCACCAGCACCGGCTCGTCGCCGCGCAGGCCGGCGCGCAGCAGCCGCAGCAAGGTGTCCTTGCCGCTGCCGGAGGCGCCCATCAGGTAGATCAGGCGCGCGCCGCTGGCGGGGTCGGGCGGGTTCATGCCGCGGCAGGTCCTTCCAGGTAGGCCGCGCCCGCCGCGTCGGCGTGGCTGCCGTCGAAGTGGTAGTGGCGCGCCGCGATGAAGTCGGCGCCCGCCCGCGGCTGCACATACACGCTCACGCCGGGAACCGTCATGGGCTGGCCGCGCAGCGGGTCGGCGAAGGCGGCGATGCCGGCCTGCGCCTGTTCCAGCGCGGCGCCGTCGAGCTTGCCGGTCAGCGTGATGTGGAAGGTGAAGGTGTCGAACACGTACGGGTAGCCCCAGCGCGCCAGCATGGCCTGCTGCTCGGGCGAGAGCGCATGCGCCTGGCGCCGGGCCAGCTCGTCTTCGCTGGGCGCGGCGCGCAAATCGTCCAGGCCGCGCACGGCTGCGGCGGCCAGGGCATTGATGCGGGCATGGCCCTCGGCGTCCGAGGCGGCGATGCGCCAGGCCAGGAAGCCGCGCAGCGGCTCGCATTCGAGCTGGATGCCGAAGGCGTCATCGGCGGCGGCGAGCTGGCGCGCGGCGGCATCGACGTCCCGCGGCGTGGCGCCGGCGCGCAGCCGGAACGGCGGCTTCAGCGTGGCGTGCAGGCCGTAGTGGCGCGGCGCCTGGGTCCAGTCGCGCGCGGCCTCGGGTTGGCCGGGCAGCGGCGGCAGGGCCGCGCCGGTGTCGGCGCAGCGGCCCAGCCAGCGGCTGCCGAGTTCACGCCAGGGGCCGGTGGGGGCCAGGTACAGCGCATAGCGGTGGGCCAGCGGCATGGTCAGGCCGCCATGCGCTGGTTGCGGTCGTCGCCGAAAGCGCGGGTGGCGTAGCGCAGCTCGCCGCCGACGATGGCGGCGCAGACGCGCGGCAGGCCGGGCACCTGGTCGTCGACCACGATGGCGTCGGCGATCAGGCCGGGCGCCAGCGCGCCGCGATCCTGCAGGCCGGCGGCGCGGGCCGGGTTCAGCGACACCAGGTTCCAGGCCTGCTCCAGCGGCAGCACGCCGTCGTTCACCAGGCGCAGCGCCGCCGCCAGCGGGGCGGGGTAGTAATAGTCGGAAGTGAGGATGTCGCACAGGCCGGCGCGCACCATCTCGGTGGCGCTGGGGGCGTTGGTGTGGCTGCCGCCGCGCACCACGTTGGGCGCGCCGAACACCACCGAGTTGCCCAGGTCGCGGGCCACGCCGGCGGCATCGCGCGTCAGGGGGAATTCCGCCACGCTGCAGCCCAGCTGATGGTAGTAGCGGCGGGTGGCGGCGTCGGGGTCGTCGTGCGAGGCGACCTTCAGGCCGGCCGCCTGCGCGCAGGCGGTCAGTTCGCGCATGGCGTCGGCCACCGCGTCGGCCGCGCCCATGGCGCGGCGGATGCGTTCCTGGAAGGTGTCCAGGTCGCATTCGGCGCGGTCTGCGTATTGCAGCAGCTTGCGGTCGTCGCCCAGGCGGCGCGCCATGCTGGGCAGGTGGTCGTTGAGCGCGACGAAGCGCACGCGGCCGTCGCGGATCCATTGCTGGGCGGTCTCGACGCCGCCGACGTGGTGGGTCTCGAAACGCAGGTGCACGTAGTGGCGCGCGCCCATGATGTGGCGCATGCGTTCGAGGGCGGCGAACATGCGCTCGGCATAGGCTTCGCCGCGCAGGCCGCCTTCCCATGACAGCGTGACGCCGTGGAATTCGGTGGTGATGCCGTTGGCCAGCAACTGGCGGTCGACGTCGAACAGCGCGCCGTCGTAGGGGAAGGTGACGCTGGGGCGCGGCATGATGGCGCGCTCGAAGGCGTCGCCATGCAGGTCGACGATGCCGGGCAGCACCAGCAGATTGCCGGCGTCGAACCAGGCCGCGCCGCGCGCGGGCGTGCCGCCGGCGTCGTCGATCAGTCCTCCGTGGAATCGCAGGCTGGCGTGTTCGATGCCGCGAGGGGTCAGGATACGTTGGCCTGTGACACCGGCCAGGGGCGAGGGGGCGTGTGCTTGGTTCATGACGGGAAAGTTAGCGGTGCTGCATTACAACCAGATGTCTAGATGAGTGAAATCGCATGGCGGCGCAAGCGGCCGCGCGCGGCCGCCGCGCGCCGGCCTCAACTGTCGTCGGCCACCATGAGCTGGACCAGGTCGCCGACGAAACGGGTGATGCTGTATTGCAACGGCGCGCCGGCCTGGTCCACGTTCAGGGCCTCGACCTGCAGGATCGGGCGCGTCTTGGGCTGGCCCAGGATGCGCGCCACCTCCGGCGACGGCAGCGTGGCGGTGATGCGCGACCATTTGCGCGTGTAGTCGCCGATGTCGTAGTGGGCGTAGACCTTCGATACCGACCGCAGCGCGTTCATGCGCTCGATGAAGTCGGGGAAGCGCTTTTCATCGAAGTAGTGCTCGGACGCGCTGATGGGGCGGTTCTCGGCCTTGCCCACCATCTGCACGCGCAGCAGCGGGGCGTTGCGCGCCAGGCCCAGGTGCTTGGCGATGTCGGCCGCGCGCAGCGTCTGGCTGCCCAGGGCTTCGAGATGGCCCAGCATGCCCTGGCTGCGCAGGTTCTCGGAAAAGCGCGTGCGCTTGCCGATGGCGTAGTCGATGGCGTGTTCCTGCACGAAGGTGCCGCGGCCCTGTTCGATGCGCACCAGTCCGCTCTGTTCCAGTTCGCCCATGGCGCGCCGGATGGTGTGGCGGTTGACGGAGAACTTGGCGGCCAGCTCCGGTTCGGAGGGCAGTTGTTCGCCCGCCATGTACAACTTGTTGCGGATGTCGTCCGCCAGCGACTCGCCGATCTGTCGCCACACGGCGATACCGGAACCTCTTTCGACCATAGGATGTGCTCGTGCTGTCATATCAGCTTCATCAAGAATGGCTGTGATTGTGCACCAAGCGGCGGGCGCGGGATAGGCAATGCGTCCCCGCCGCAACTGTCATCAAAAATTCACGCCAGGCTGTTGAACTTCCACTTGAACGCGATCATACTCCATCCAGTCGTCTAGACGTTTAGAGGAAACAATGGACCATCCACAAACCGCGCAGGGTGAAACCCAGGCGCAACGGGCCGCCTGGATGCGGGTGTTGGCACTGGCCGATCCGGCCATGCTGGAAGGGGCGTTCGGCGCGCTTGGCGGCGTGCCGCCGCATCAGATGCTGCGCCCGGCGCAGACCGGCATGGCCATGGCGCGGGCCCGCAGCGGCGGCACCGGCGCGCGCTTCAACCTGGGCGAAATGACGGTGACGCGCTGCGCCGTCAGCCTGGACAACGGCGTGGTCGGCATCGCCTACGTGCAGGGCCGGTCGCTGCGCCATGCCGAGCAGGCCGCGGTGGCCGACGCGCTGCTGCAACTGCCCGATTGGCACGACACGGTGCAGGCGCAGCTGATCCAGCCGCTGGCGCGCGAACGCGCCGAGCGCATCGAGCGCCAGGCGCGCGTCGCCGCGCAGACCAAGGTCGAATTCTTCACGATGGTGCGAGGCGAGGACTGACATGCATCAAGAACTTCTTGGCGCCGCGGCCGCGAGCCGCAAGCTGCTGCCGGGTTTCGCGGACCCGGTGAACGACGCGCAGGCCACCTTCCGCACCGCGCTCGACGCCATGGCGCATCCGGGCCGCGTGTACGAAGTGGCCGCCGCCAGCGGCGTGCCGGCCGGCCTGTCGCCGGCGCTGACCGCGCTGCTGCTGACGCTGGTGGACGTGGACACGCCGCTGTGGCTGCCGCAGGGCCTGGACGCCAGCGTGCTGGATTTCCTGCGTTTCCATTGCGCCTGCCCGATGGTGCCGTCGGCCTCGCTGGCGCGCTTCGCGGCGGTGCCGGCGGGCGGCGGCGTGCCCGCGCTGGCGTCGTGCCATCCCGGCGACCCGGCCTATCCGGACCTGTCCACCACGCTGCTGATCGAGGTCGCGTCGCTGGACGCCGGCGCCGCAGTCACGCTGACCGGCCCCGGCATCCAGAGCCGCCAGGCGCTGCGCGCCGCCGGCCTGCCGGACGGCTTCTGGCGCGACTGGCGCATCAACCATCAACGTTTTCCGCTGGGCGTCGACGTGTTCCTGACGCACGGGCGGCAACTGTGCGCGCTGCCCCGCAGCACGCGCGTGGAGAGCTGACATGTATGTAGCCGTCAAAGGGGGCGAACGCGCCATCCTCAATTCCTACCGCATGCTGGACGACTACCGGCGCGGCGACCGGGCCCTGCCCGAACTGAGCCTGGACCAGATCCGCGAACAGATGCCGCTGGCGGTGTCGCGCGTGATGGCGGAAGGCTCGCTCTACGATCCGCAACTGGCGGCGCTGGCGCTGAAACAGGCCGCCGGCGACGTGATCGAGGCGGTGTTCCTGCTGCGCGCCTATCGCACCACGCTGTCGCGCTATGGCTACACCCAGCCGATCGACACCGGCGAGATGCGCCTGCAGCGCCGCATCTCGTCCACCTTCAAGGACGTGCCGGGCGGCCAGATCCTCGGGCCGACCTATGACTACACCCAGCGCCTGCTGGACTTCTCGCTGGAAGCCGAGCGCGAGGCCGACGCCCTGCCGGCGGGCAACGAGCCGCTGGACAGCGCCATGCCGCGCGTCACCGACCTGCTGGCGCACGACGACCTGATCGACGCCGAGGCGGTGCCCGAGGGCGATCCCGAGCCGTTCGATCTGACGCGCCAGCCGCTGGACTTCCCGGCCTCGCGCGCCGCCCGCCTGCAGAACCTGGCGCGCGCCGACGAGGGCTTTCTCTTGTCGATGGGCTATTCCACGCAGCGCGGCTACGGCAACACGCACCCGTTCGCCGCCGAGATCCGCTACGGCTTCGTGGAAGTCGAGATGCACATCGAGGAACTGGGTTTCGCCGTCACGGTGGGCGAGATCGAGATCACCGAGTGCCAGATGGTGAGCCAGTTCTCCGGCAACGCCGAGGAAGGCCCCAAGTTCACCCGCGGCTATGGCCTGACGTTCGGCTATGGCGAGCGCAAGGCCATGTCGATGGCGCTGGTGGACCGCGCCATGAAGGCGCAGGAACTCGGCGAACGCGCCGATTCGCCGGCCAACGACCATGAGTTCGTGCTGTACCACAGCGACAACGTCGAGGCCTCCGGTTTCGTGCAGCACTTGAAGCTGCCGCACTACGTGGACTTCCAGGCCAACCTGGAACTGCTGCGCCGCATGCGCGCCGAACGCGCCGCGCCGGCCCCCGAGAACACCCGCCAGCTGGACGAGGCCATTTCCTCATGACGACTTCCCACACCCCCGGCGCCGCGGTCGAACGCGACGACCACTACAACTTCGCCTACCTCGACGAGTCCACCAAGCGCATGCTGCGCCGCGCGCTGCTCAAGGCGGTGGCGATTCCCGGCTACCAGGTGCCGTTCGGCAGCCGCGAGATGCCGCTGCCCTATGGCTGGGGCACGGGCGGCATCCAGGTGACGGCGTCGATCATCGGCCCGGGCGACGTGCTCAAGGTGATCGACCAGGGCTCGGACGACACCACCAACGCCATCAACATCCGCCGCTTCTTCGGCCGGGTGACCGGCGTGGCCACGACCGAATCGACCCGCGACGCCAGCATCGTGCAGACGCGCCACCGCATTCCGGAAACGCCGTTGCAGGCCGACCAGATCATGGTGTTCCAGGTGCCGATTCCCGAGCCGCTGCGCTGGCTCGAGCCGAGCGAGACCGAGACCCGCACCATGCACGCGCTGGCCGAATATGGCGGCATGCACGTCAAGCTGTACGAGGACATCGCCCAGCACGGTCACATCGCCACCACCTACGACTATCCCGTGATCGTCAACGACCGCTACATGATGCGGCCGTCGCCGATCCCGAAGTTCGACAACCCCAAGCTCGACAACAGCCCGGCGCTGATGCTGTTCGGCGCCGGCCGCGAGAAGCGGGTCTATGCGGTGCCGCCGTACACCCGGGTCAAGAGCCTGGACTTCGAGGACCATCCCTTCACCGTGGAGAAGTGGTCGGAGTGCTGCGACCTGTGCGGCTCGCGCGACAGCTTCCTCGACGAGATCATCCTGGACGACGCCGGCACCCGCCGCTTCGTCTGCTCCGATACCGAATACTGCAACGACCGCCAGGCCGCGCAAGCCGAAAAGGAAGCCACCGCATGAACGCCCAACCCTTGCTTTCCGTGCGCGACATGACGCGCACCTGGGACGGCGTGCACGGTTGCCGCAACGTCAGTTTCGACCTGTTCCCCGGCGAAGTGCTGTGCGTGGTGGGCGAATCCGGTTCCGGCAAGAGCACGCTGCTGTCGGCCGTGTCGTACCAGACCGCGCCCGACGCCGGCAGCGTCTGGTACGACACCCGCGACCAGGGTTTCACCGACCTGGCCGCGCTGTCCGGCGCGCGCCTGCGGCTGCTGGCCCGCACCGACTGGGGCTTCGTGCGCCAGAACGCCCGCGACGGCCTGCGCATGCAGGTCAGCGCCGGCGCCAACATCGCCGAGCGCCTGATGGCGGTGGGCGACCGCCACTACGGCGAGTTGCGCCAGGCCGCGGGCAGCTGGCTGCAGAAGATGGAGATCGACGTCGGCCGCCTGGATGACGCGCCGGCCTCGTTCTCCGGCGGCATGCAGCAGCGCCTGCAGATCGCCCGCAACCTGGTGACCCATCCGCGCCTGGTGTTCATGGACGAGCCGACCGCGTCGCTGGACGTGTCGGTGCAGGCCCGCCTGCTGGACCTGCTGCGCCAGCTGGTGACCGACCTGGGCCTGGCCGCCATCGTCGTCACCCACGATCTGGCGGTGGCGCGCCTGCTGGCGCACCGCACCCTGGTGATGCGCGGCGGCGAGGTGGTCGAAAGCGGCCTGACCGACCAGATCCTCGACGATCCGCAGCATCCCTACACCCAGTTGCTGGTGTCTTCCATTTTGCAGAGCTGACCATGACTGTCGCGAAACCCATGATCGAGGTGCGGGGCCTCGGAAAGATGTTCACCCTGCACAACCAGGGCGGCATCCGCCTGCCGGTGCTGGAGGCGGTCGATTTCGACGCCGCGGCCGGCGACTGCCTGGTGCTGGCCGGCCCGTCGGGCACCGGCAAGAGCACCTTGCTGCGCTGCCTGTACGGCAACTACCTGGCCACCGAAGGCAGCATCCGCGTGCGCGCCGGCGATGACTGGGTGGAACTGGTCGGCGCGCCCGAGCAGCGCATCCTGGCGCTGCGGCGCGACGTCATCGGCTACGTCAGCCAGTTCCTGCGGGTGATCCCGCGCGTGTCGGCGCTGGACGTGGTGGCCGAGCCGCTGCGCATGGCCGGTGTCGAGCCGGACGAGGCCCGCGAGCGCGCCGGCGCCATGCTGCGGCGCCTGAACGTGCCGTCGCGCCTGTGGGGACTGGCGCCCGCCACCTTCTCGGGCGGCGAACAGCAGCGCGTCAACATCGCCCGCGGCTTCATCGCCCGGCATCCCATCCTGCTGCTGGACGAGCCGACCGCGTCGCTGGACCCGGACAACCGCGCGGTGGTGATGGCGCTGATCCATGAGGCGCGCGCCGCCGGCCGTTGCCTCCTGGGCATTTTCCACGACGCCGAAGTGCGCGACGCCGTGGCGTCCCGAATCCTGGCCTTGCGCCCCGCGCAGGCCGCCGTCGAACTGGAGTGAGCATGACCAGCACCTACCTGACCCACGCCCGCGTCGTGCTGCTGGACCGCGTGCTGGAAGACAGCGCCGTCCTGATCGAGGACGGCGTCATCGCCGCCATCGCGCCCGACGGCGCCCGCGCCGCCCACGAGATCGACCTGCGCGGCCTGACGCTGGTGCCGGGCCTGATCGACCTGCACTGCGACGCCATCGAAAAGGAAGCCGAGCCGCGCTCGAAGGTGCTGTTCCCGCTGGACTTCGCGGTGGCGCAGGTGGACCGCCGCAACGCCGCGGCCGGCATCACCACGCCCTACCACGCGCTGTCGTTCGCCAACAGCGACCTGGGCGTGCGCAACAACGAGACCGCCGCTCAGGTGGTGCGCGGCGTGCGCGCCTTCCGCCAGCACAGCCTGGTCGACAACCGCGTGCACTGCCGCTACGAAGTCACCGACGCGACCTCGGTGCCGGTGCTGCAGCAGTTGATGGATGAGGGCGCGGTGGACCTGCTGTCGGTGATGGACCACTCGCCCGGCCAGGGCCAGTTCAAGACGCTGGAGTCGTACCTGCAATACATGATCGGCAACCACGCCATGAGCCGCGAGCAGGCCGAAGAGGCCGCCCATGCCAAGACCCGCGCCAAGGACGGCGCGGTGCAGCGGGTCGAGACCCTGCTGGCGCATGCGCGCGGCCTCGGCATCCCGACCGCCAGCCATGACGACGATTCGATCCACCGCATCGCCACCATGCGCAACCTGGGCGTGGCGATGAGCGAATTCCCGATCACGCTGGACACCGCCCGCGCCGCCGTCTCCTGCGGCCTGCCCACCATCCTGGGCGCGCCCAACGTGCTGCGCGGCAAGAGCCAGAGCGGCTCGATGCGCGCCATCGACGCGATCCGCGCCGGCGTGGCGAGCTGCCTGTGCTCGGACTACCAGCCTTCGACCCTGATCGCCGCGGCCTTCGCGGTGGCGGCGCAGACCGAGCTGACGCTGCCGCAGGCGCTGGCGCTGGTCACCGCCAATCCGGCCGATGCCTGCGGCCTGTCGGATCGCGGCCGCATCGCGGTGGGACAGCGCGCCGATCTGGTGGCGGTGGCGCAGGTCGGCGCGTTGCCGCTCATCAGCTACACCTGGAGCGCCGGCCGGCTGGTGTTCTCGACCCACTATCCGTCCGCTCGCCTGCCCGCGCCTGCCGCCGAAGCGCGCGGCCTGGTGGCGGCTTGATCCGGCGGGAGCAAAGCATGCGGGCGATCGTGACCGCCGTGGCCGCCAGCGCGGCGCACGGCTTTTCCAAGCAGGTGCAGCCGGCCATCGTGCTGCGGCAGGGCGAGGGCGTGGAAGGCGACGCCCATGCCGGCGTGACGGTCAGGCATCGTTCGCGCGTCAAGGTCGATCCGACCCAGCCCAACCTGCGCCAGGTGCACCTGATCCACGGCGAACTGCACGACGAACTGCAGGCGGCCGGTTTCAATGTGGCCGAAGGGACGATGGGCGAGAACATCACCACCCGCGGCATCGATCTGCTGGGCCTGCCGCGCGGCGCGTGCCTGCACATCGGGCCGCAGGCGGTGGTGCAGATCACCGGCCTGCGCAACCCTTGTTCGCAACTGGACCACTACCAGAAGGGGCTGACCGCCGCCGTGCTCGGGCGCGACGCCGCCGGCGGCCTGATCCGCAAGGCCGGGGTCATGGGCATCGTGCTGGCCGGCGGCGCGGTGCGGGCCGGGGATGCCATCCGGGTGGCGTTGCCGGCGCCGCCGCATCTGCTCCTGGAACGGGTCTGACCGCGCCTGGCGACAAACCTTGTCGCCGGACAAGCGGCGGACACGCGCATCTGGTTAAATGGGCAATGACGAGGTGGCCGCGGCTTGCGCGGCCCGTCTCCCTTATTTTCCGGAGCGCACGATGGCACGATTCAATTTCACCCAGGACCCCGAAGAACCCGATCTCTGGGCCGCGGAAAACGTGCCCGTGGGCGAAGGCCGCCCGCCGATCCACGTCATGATCCAGACCGACGGCGAAGAGCCGGACGGCGCGGCCTCCAAGGTGGTCAAGGCCATCATCGGCAATCTCGACGAGCAGATCCTGGCCGCGGCCGATTTCCTGCTCGACAACTACTCCTACGAGCACTGCAAGAAGCTCGGCATCGAGGACGACCAGCTGCTGCGCGAGGAAACCGCCGAGGCCATGGCCGAGAAGGCCGTGCTGCGCGCGCTGTGGCTGTTCGACGAGGACGGCGACGGCTACGAGCTGTGGTTCACGCTGCCGTGGGATCCCGTCCATACCTACGACGTCGAATTCGAGGACGGCGCCCCGGTGTCGTGCTCGGTCAACGACTGAGCCTGCCTGCCGCGCGCCGCCTCGCGGGGCGGCCGCGCGTTCAGCGAGCCAGCTCGAAGCGGGTCGCGCGGGCCTCGCCCAGCGACTCGTCATAGCGATAGCGCAGTTTCAGCGCCTTGCCCTTGCGCACGGCGGCCATGTCGGCGCCGTCCAGCGCCACGTCGATCTGGCGGTCGACGAATTCGGTGCAGTCGGTATCGGCGCGCGCGCCCTCGGGGATATCGGCCGCCTTCACATTCAGCCGGAACAACAGATGCGAGACCTCGGTGCCGTCGGTACGGTACTGGCGCATCTGCACGGGCGGGTTGGCGACGGTGCCGGACAGGTCGCAGGCAATGCGGGTCCAGGCATGGGCGGAGGGCAGGGCGGCCATCAGGACGGCCGCCGCGAGCGCGTGGCGCGGGCGTAGCGATTTCATGGCATATGCAATGAGCGCCGCCGCCTTGGCGCGGCGCCCTTAAGGGGTGCCTGGGGGCTTCCATGTTGCGCCGGGCGTGTGCGCCGGTCAAGGCCGGCCGCCGCATGAAAAAAGGCCCCGCATCACCTGCGGGGCCTTTGCCGGAAAGCGGGGAAACGCCGCGGCGCGTTCAGGCGTCGCGCGTCGCCGTTTGCGTGGCCGGCGCGGACTCGGCCTTGGGCGCCAGGTCCTCTTCGTTGCCTTCCATCTTGGCGATGACGGCGGTGGCCAGGCTGTTGCCGACCACGTTGGTGGCGGTGCGGCCCATGTCGAAGAACTGGTCGATGCCCATGATCAGCAACAGGCCGGCTTCGGGCAGGTGGAACATCGGCAGCGTCGCCGCCACCACCACCAGCGAGGCGCGCGCCACGCCGGCCATGCCCTTGCTGGTCACCATCAGCACCAGCAGCAGCGTCAGCTGCTGCGAGAAGCTCATCTCGATGTTGTAGGCCTGCGCGATGAACAGCACCGCGAACGACTGGTACATCATCGAGCCGTCCAGGTTGAACGAGTAGCCCAGCGGCAGCACGAAGCCCGAGATGCGCTTGGACACGCCGAAACGCTCCAGCGCCTCGATGGTCTTGGGGTAGGCCGATTCGCTGCTGGCGGTCGAGAAGGCCAGCAGGGTCGGTTCCTTGATCAGGCCGCCCAGGCGGAAGGTGGACTTGCCCAGGAACAGGTAGCCCACCGCGAACAGGATGGCCCACAGCAGCGCCAGGCCGAGGTAGAACTCGCCGATCAGCTTGCCGTAGCTGACCAGCACGCCCAGGCCCTCGGTGGTGATGGCGGCGGCCATGGCGGCGAACACGCCCAGCGGCGCGAAGCGCATCACGTAGTCGGTGACGCGGAACATGATCTTGGCCAGCTCGTCGATCATGTTGTAGATGGTGTTGTGGCCCTTGCCGCGGATGAACGACAGCGCCGCGCCGAAGAACAGCGAGAACACCAGGATCTGCAGGATCTCGTTGTTGGCCATGGCTTCGGCGATGCTCTTGGGGAACACGTGCGCGATGAAGGCCTTGAGGGTGAAGTCGCCGGTCTTCAGGCCGGCGGTGGCGGCCGCGTCGGGCAGCGCCAGGTTCAGGTGAGCGCCGGGCTGGAAGATGTTGACCAGCGCCAGGCCCAGCAGCAGCGAGATGGCCGAGGCGGCGATGAACCAGAACATGGCGCGCAGGCCGATGCGGCCGACGGCGCTGGCGTCGCTCATGCTGGCCAGGCCGGACACCAGGGTGGCGAATACCAGGGGCGCGATGATCATCTTGATCATGCGCAGGAAGATGTCGGTGATCAGGCTGAAGTACGAGGCGATGTCCTTGGCCTCTTGCGCGTTCTGCGCGTACTTGTTGCAGAAATAACCCACCACGACGCCCAGCACCATGGCGATGCCGATGTAACGCGTCAGCTTCTTAGTATTCATCTTCAAAAACGGAAAACAGGGACCCGATCGGTCGGCCGGATAGGCCTTACCCGCCGGCATGGGGCGGGGCGAAGCGGTCCAATGACGGATATGCCGGAGGGGACCCGGAGCGGCGCGGGTTAACCCTTGGGGCGCGATGTTAACGCCGCCAACCTGACAGTTAGTTGTCAGGTTGGGGACGGGTCATACCTGACTGCCACGGTTGCCGGGGCATGACAAAATGGTCCGGCCTGGCCGGCTGCGCGCCGGCGGGCCACACAAAAAGGGCCGCACAGGCCCGCCCCCTATAGGAGACAGAGCTATGCCGAAACGCGAATTGTCCGTGCTGGTGTCGGGGTATACGTTCCTGGAGGGCCTGCGCTGGCACGAAGGGCGCCTGTGGGCCTCCGATTTCTATACGGGCAAGGTGATCGCCGTCGACCTGCTGGGGCGGGCCGAGGTGATCTGCCGGGTGCTGGAGCAGCCCTCCGGCCTGGGCTGGCTGCCCGACGGGCGGCTGCTGATCTCTTCCATGAAAGACCGCAAGCTGCTGCGGCGCGAGGCGGACGGCCGGCTGGTGCCGCACGCGGACCTGTCGGCGCTGACCGGCGGCCCGATCAACGACCTGGTGGTCGATGCCCAGGGCCGCGCCTACGTCGGCAACTTCGGTTTCGACCTGATGGCCGGCCAACCCTTCGCCACCACCACGCTGGTGCGGGTGGACCCGGACGGGGTGGCCCAGGTGGTGGCGGACGGGCTGTGGTTTCCCAATGGATCGTTCATCACCCCTGATGGCAAAACCCTGATCGTCAACGAGACCTTCGGCAACCGGATCTCGGAATTCGACATCCTGCCCGACGGCGCCCTGGGGCCGCGGCGCGACTGGGCCCACTTCGGCGCCTTGCCGGACTCCGACGACCTGTCGGTGCTGATCGCGGCGTCGGCCATCGGCCCGGACGGCGGCGCGCTGGACGCCGAGGGCGCGCTGTGGGTGGCCGACGCCATCGGCAAGCGCATCGTGCGGATGGCCCGCGGCGGCCGGATCCTGGAACAGATCGATACCGGCGAGCTGGGCATCTTCGCCGCGGCCCTGGGCGGGCCGGACGGCAGAACGCTGTTCATGGCGGCGGCGCCCGACTTCATCGAGGCCAACCGCCGCGCCAAGCCGGAAGGGCGGATCCTGGTGACCGAGGTGGACGTGCCGCACGCGGGACGGCCGTAGCGCGCCCCTCCAGTCGCTTCAGGAGCGGTTGGGGCGGCCGCTGAGGGCGCGCGCGGCCGAGACCGCCAGCGAACTGAAGCGCTGGGAAAAGGACTCCAGCGTCCATTCCGCCAACAGGCCGGAAATGTGGATGGCGGCCAGCGGGCGGCCGCTGTGGTCGACTACGGCGCTGGCCAGCACGATCTCGCCCACCATGCTCTCTTCCATGCAGAGGGCGTACCCCTGTACCCGCGCCTCGCGCACGCGCTCGCGGATCCGCTCGGGATCGGTAATGGTCTTGGGGGTCAGCGGCCGCAGGTCGCTGCGCGCCAGTATGTCGTCGACCTCGGCGTCGGTCAGGTGCGACATGATTGCCCGGCCGCCGGAGGACGAGAAGGTGGGCATGCGCCGGCCCACCAAGGTGGCGTAGAAGGTCTGGCGCTTGGTCTGGCGGCGCAGCGCGTAAACGATGGTCAGGTCATCGAACAGGCTCAGGTCGACCCGCTCGCCGCACTCCTGCTGCAGTTGTTCCAGGATGGGCGTGGCGCGCTCCAGCAGCGGATGGCCGCGCAGGAAGTCGAAAGTCCGGTCCAGGATCTTTTTGCCCAGCACGTAGCCGCGCTGGTTGCTACCGCGTTCGAGGTAGCCCAGCGCCACCAGCGTATGCAACATGCGCTGGGTCGAGCTGCGGTCCAGTCCCGACAATTCCGTCAGCTCGTTCAGGCTGAGCGGACCGGGGTGGCTGGAAAAAGCCTCGAGGATGCCAAAGCCTTTCGCCAGGGATTGGTTGAACCGGGTCTCGGTTGTGGCCATGTCGATCTACTCCATTCTCTTTGTTTTGATGGCGTTGCAACGGCGCGTTGCCGTTGGGGCGCCGGATACGCACTGTAGCGGCAACAGCCCGCGACCAGGCTAGGGAAATCACCCATGTTTTCGTATTGCCCGCCGCTTGTACGAACTCTATCATGTCAAATATAGATATCTAAGTATCAAATATTGATACTTATGGTGTTCGATATTTCATAGCCAACAAGGGGAGTGCAATGACCGCCGTCGCAGCAGCCAGCCTGAGTCAGGACCAGATCGCCGGAGCCGTGGGCAGGCTTCGCCAGTACATGACCGACACGCTGACGGGATTCGTGCAGTGCCGCAGCCTGCCCGGCGAGGAAATGTCGGCCGCCCGCTTCCTGGAAGACGCGCTGGCGCAGCTGGGGCTGGCGTCCGAGCGCATCGCGTTGCGGACCGAGGAATTGAAGAATCTGCCGCTGTACTCGCCGGCCTGCTGCCCCGACGGCGGCCGCTACAACGTGCTGGCGCGCCATGAGCCGCGCGCCGCGGGCGGACGCGCCGTGCTTTTCAATGGCCACCTGGACGTCGTGCCAACCGGTCCGCATGAACTGTGGGACCCGGCGCCGTTCGACGGCGAATTACGTGACGGCTGGCTGTACGGCCGAGGCGCGGGCGACATGAAGGCCGGCATCATCTGCGCGCTGGCGGCATTCAAGGCCCTGCAGGACCTGGGCGTGCAACCCGCCGGCGCCGTAGGCTTCAACGGCGTGCTTGAAGAGGAGAACACCGGCAACGGCACCCTGGCCACGGTTTCGGCGCTGCAGAGCGCGATCGCCGCAGCCAAGCTCAGCGCCTTCGACGCGGTCGTTATTCCCGAGCCCACGCATGAGCGCATGATGAGCGCCCAGCTCGGCGTGTTCTGGATGTACGTGGACATCGTGGGCCGGCCCGCACATGCCGCCTACATGACCACGGGTGTCAACCCGGTCGAGACTGGCTTGCGGATTGTCGACGCGATGAAACGGCTCGAACACGAATGGAACCTGCCGGAAAATCGGCATCCGGCCTATCGCGAACATGCGCACCCCATCAACTTCAATCTCGGCCAGATCCATGCCGGCGACTGGAATTCGTCGGTGCCCAGCGTGTGCACGCTGGGCATGCGCATTGCCTGCTACCCCGATATGTCGATCGAGACCGCCAAGCAGCGGGTGCTGGCGTGCATCCGCGAGGTCGAGGCCGGACTGGCCGACAGCGACGTGCGCATCGACATCCGCTACGAAGGTTTCCACGCGCCAGGTTGCGAGTACGACCTGGAGGTGCCCGCGATGCAATTGCTGGCCGACGCCCACCGCCGCGTGACCGGCGAACAGCCCCAGCCCACGGCGCTGACCGCGACCACCGACGGCCGCCATTTCCGCCTGATGATGGACGTGCCGGTCACCTGCTACGGCCCCCAGGTGAAAAACGTGCACGGTTTCAACGAATGCGTGTCGGTGGACAGCATGGTGCGCGTCGCCACCTCGCTGGCGCTCTTCATCAACGACTGGTGCGGCGTCGAGCCGCGGCAAGCCTGAACCCATCTGCGTTCCCGCTTCTTTCTACGGATTCCTGCCATGACTTTTTTCTTCGCCCGACGCGTCCTGGCGCGCTGCGCCCTGGCCGCCGCCAGCCTGCTGCCCTTTGCCGCTTCTCCGTCGCATGCCGCCGAAACCCCGCAATATGGCGGGGTGTTGACGGCCATCCTGAGCCCCGAGCCGCCGACCCTGAACGTGGCGGTGCAGCAGGTTGCCAGCACGCAGTTGGTGGCCGGCAAGATCTTCGAGAGCCTGTTGACGTATTCCTTCGACCTCAAGCCCCAGCCCGGCCTGGCGCGGTCGTGGGAGGTGTCGCCGGATCGCCTGACCTACACCTTCCATCTGCAGCCGCAGGTGCAATGGCACGACGGCAAGCCGTTCTCGTCCGATGACGTGGTGTTCACCTACACCAAAGTGCTGGCCAACACGCCGCGCACGCGCACCTTGATGGCCAATGTGCAGGAGATCTCGGCCCCGGACGCCGACACCGTGGTGTTCAAGCTGAAGCAGCCGTACTCGGCCTTCCTGTACGCGTTCGACATCGGCGGCGGGGCGATCCTGCCCAAGCACCTGTACGACGTCGATACGCCGATCGGGCAGAACCCGAACAACAATGCGCCGATCGGCACCGGACCGTTCAAGTTCAAGCGTTGGGAGCGCGGGTCGTATATCGAGCTGGTCAAGAACGAACACTACTGGAAGGCGGGGCGTCCCTATCTGGACGGCATCACCTATCGCGTGATTCCCGATTCCGCCTCGCGCCGCGTGGCGCTGGAGCAGGGCACCGTGATGCAGGCCTGGCTGCAGGACATCGAGCCGGTGGACCTGGCGCGGGTGGTCAAGCTGCCCAACATCACCCAGACCCACAAGGGTTATGAATATTGGTCGACCATGCAATGGATCGAGTTGAATGGCGGCCGTGCGCCCTTTTCGGACAAGCGCTTCCGCCAGGCGCTGATGTACGGCATCAATCGCCAGTTCATCGCTGACAAGATCATGTTCGGCACGGGCACGGTCGCCACCGGCCCCATCCACCACAACACGCGGTTCTATGACGCCAACGTCAAGTCCTATCCCTACGATCCGAAGCAGGCCATCGCCCTGCTCGACGAGATGGGCCTGAAGCCGGACGCCAAGGGCGTGCGCGCCACGATCGGCCTGATTCCACTGCCTTACGGCGAGATGCAGCGCCGCGTGGCCGAGTACATCAAGCAGAACCTGGCCAAGATCGGCGTGGCCGTGACGCTGGAGAACACCGACGTCGGCGGCTGGACCAGCCGCGTGGGCAACTGGGATTTCGATATGGGCGCGAACGGCGTGTTCCAGTATGGGGATCCGGCCATCGGCGTGTCCCGCACCTACCTGGGCAGCAACATCAAGAAGGGGCTGATGTTCACCAACACGTCGCAATACAACAATCCGAAGGTCGATGCGCTGTTCAACGCCGCCGCCACCGCCGCCACCGACGAAGAACGCCAGAAACTCTATAGCGAGGTGCAGCGCATCCTGGTGGACGACGTGCCGGTGCTGTGGCTGGCCGACACCAACTACTCGACCCTGCTGAACAAGCGCGTGCATGACGCCGTGACCACCGCGCTCGGCGTGGTGGACACGCAGAGCGACGCCTGGCTGTCCAAAGAATGAAGAAGATCGCCAAGTTCCTGGCGAACCGGGTGGTCAAGAGCGTCCTGGTTCTGCTGATGATCGCGCTCTTCAACTTCTTCCTGGTGCGGGCCGCGCCAGGCGATCCGGCCGTGATCCTGGCGGGCCAGTCGGGCGCGGTGGACGCCGAGTTCATCGCCAAGCTGCGCCAGGAATTCGGCCTGGACAAGCCGATCCCGGTGCAACTGGGCCACTATCTGAAGAATGTCGCCACGTTCGACTTGGGGTATTCCTATCGCCAGCAGGCGCCGGTGGCGAGCCTGATCCTGCAGCACCTGCCCGCGACCTTGCTGTTGACCCTGTCGGCTTTCGCCTTCGCGCTGCTGGCGGGCGTCAGCCTGGGCACCCAGGCCGCGCTGCGGGTGGGGAAGTGGGGCGATACCGTCATCACGACCCTGTCGATGCTGGCCTACGCGACGCCGCTGTTCTGGGTCGGGCTGATGCTGGTGCTGCTGTTTTCGGTGAACCTGGAATGGCTGCCCGCGTTCGGCTATGAAAGCGTCGGCGCCAACCTGACCGGCCTGGCCCGCGTGGCCGACGTGGCCAGGCACTTGTTGTTGCCGGCGTTGACCCTGGGCATGTTCTACATGGCCGTCTACGCCCGGCTGACGCGCGCCTCCATCCTGGAAATCAGCCAGCTGGATTTCGTCAAGACGGCTCGCGCCAAGGGCTTGTCCGAACGCACGGTGATCGTGCGCCACGTGCTGCGCAATGCGCTGCTGCCCGTCATCACTTATGCCGGCATCCAGGCCGGGGGGCTGATTGGCGGGTCGCTGCTGGTGGAGACGGTCTTCGCCTGGCCCGGCATCGGCCGGCTGGCGTTCGACGCCTTGATCCAGCGTGACTACAGCGTGCTGCTCGGCGTGTTCTTCATGGCCTCCCTGATCGTGGTCGTGGTCAACCTCGTCACCGACATCCTGTACACGGTGGCGGACCCCAGGATCGAACTCAAATGAAAGCCTTCATGCAATCGTTCTGCCGCAACAAGGGCGGTGTCATGGGTCTGATTGTGCTGGCGATGGTCACGCTGGTGGCGATCTCCGCCAGCTGGATCTTCCCGGACAGTCCGTGGGACATCATCAACGGGCCTTTCATGCCGCCGTTGTCCGACGGCGCCTTGCTGGGCACCGACACGCTGGGCCGCGACATCGCCACCGGCATCGCCTATGGCTCGCGCATCACGCTGGTGCTGGCCGCGGTGTCCACGGCGGTCTCCATCCTGGTGGGTATCACGGTCGGCGCGCTGGCCGGTTTCTATGGCGGTCGGGTGGACCAGGCCATCGTCGGTTTCATCGAACTGTTCCAGACCATTCCCAGTTTCTTCCTGGCAGTGGTGCTGGTGGCCATCCTGACACCCAACATGGCCACGGTGATCTTCGCCATCGCGGTGGTCTCGTGGCCGCCGCTGGCGCGCCTGGTGCGGGCGGAGTTCATGAGCCTGAAGAACCGCGAATTCGTGCAGGCGGCGATGCTGTCGGGTCAGTCCAACCTGCGCATCATCCTGACGCAGATCCTGCCCAACAGCCTTTCGCCCGTGATCGTGTCGGGGTCGTTGATGATTGCCAGCTCGATCCTGCTGGAATCGGCCCTGAGCTTTCTGGGCCTGGGCGACCCCAATGCGATGACCTGGGGCTACATCATCGGCGCCTCGCGCAGCGTGCTGCGCGACGCCTGGTGGATGAGCGTGTTCCCGGGCGTGGCGATCCTGTTGACCGTGCTGTCGCTCAATCTGATCGGCGAAGCGCTGAACGACGCGCTCAATCCCAAACTGGCCCGCAGGAGGACGACGTGATGAGCGCGCTGCTTGAAATCCGTGATCTCAGCGTGACGGCCGCCCACGGCGGACCGACGGTGGTGCAGGGCGTGTCCTACACCGTGAACCGCAATGAGATCCTGTGCGTGGTGGGTGAGTCGGGATCGGGCAAGTCGGTTACGGCGCACGCCATCATGGGCCTGTTGCCGGCGGACCAGTTGAGCGTCACGCAGGGCCAGATCCTGTACGGCGGGCGCGATCTGGTCGGCCTGTCGGCCACGGACTGGTATGGACTGCGCGGCCGTTGCTTCGGCATGGTGTTCCAGGAGCCCATGACGGCGCTCAATCCCATCATGCGGGTGGGACGCCAGGTCGACGAGGTGCTGGAGCGGCATACCAACCTGAACGCCGCCGCCCGCCGACAGCGGGTGCTCGAACTGTTCGGCCAGGTGCTGCTGCCCGATCCGCAAGCCATGTATGACGCTTTTCCGTTCCAGTTGTCCGGCGGCCAGCGCCAGCGTGTCGTGATCGCGATGGCGCTGGCGCTCGAGCCGGACGTGCTTATCGCCGACGAACCGACCACCGCGCTGGACGTCACCACGCAAGCGCAGATCCTGGCGCTTATCAAGGACATCCAGCACCGCATGGGCATCGGTGTCATCTTCATTACCCACGACTTCGGCGTGGTGGCGGACATCGCCCACCGCATCGTTGTGATGCGCAAGGGCGAAGTGGTGGAATCGGGGGCGGCCGACGACATCCTGAACCGGCCGCAGCATCCCTACACCCGCCAATTGATCGCGGCGGTGCCGCACAAACCCGAAGGCAAGGACGAGGCGGCGCCCGCGCTGCCGCTGATGTCCGTGGCCAACCTGTGCAAGACCTTCGCCACCGGCGGACGGCGGGTCGACGCGCTGCGCGACATCTCGCTGGACATCCGCCAGGGCGAGACGCTGGGGCTGGTGGGAGAGTCCGGTTCCGGCAAATCGACGCTGGGACGTACTTTGATCGGCCTGATCGCGCCTGACAGCGGCAGCGTGCGGATGGACGGCCGAGAACTGGTCGGTATGGCGCCCCGCGATTTCCGTCCCTACCGGCGCCAGATCCAGATGGTGTTCCAGGACCCGTATGCGTCGCTCAATCCGCGTCACCGCGTCATTGAGGCCGTGGCGCAAGGACCGATCGCGTTCGGCGAGAGCCGCAAGACCGCGCTGCGCGAGGCGCGTGAACTGCTGGAACTGGTTGGGCTGGGCGGAGACGCCGGCGAGCGCTATCCGCATCAGTTCTCGGGCGGCCAGCGCCAGCGGGTCGGCATCGCCCGGGCGCTGGCGCTCAAGCCGCGGCTGTTGGTGGCCGACGAGGCCGTCTCGGCGCTGGATGTGTCGATCCAGGCGCAGGTGCTCGAATTGCTCAAGACCGTCAGCGGCCAGTTCGACCTGTCGGTGCTGTTCATCACGCATGACCTGCGCGTTGCGGCCCAGATTTGCGACCGCATCGCGGTGATGCGCCAGGGCCAGCTAGTGGAACTGGACCGAGCCGCCACGATTTTCTATCACCCCCAACATGAATACACGCGTCGCCTGATTGAATCGGTGCCGGGCAAGGCCTGGAACAAGCCCGACCTGGCGGCGCTGTCGGAGTCTTCAACCAGGAGCAAGCAGTATGCGTGACACCGAGTATCAGGCGCTGGACGGGCTGGCGCTGGCCGATTTGCTGGCGCGGCGCGAGGTCGGCGCGGAAGACCTCATGGCCTGCGCGATCAGGCTGGCGCGCGAACGCGCGCCGGCGCTCAACGCGCTGTGCTATGAGCGCTATGAAGAGTCCCTGGCGGTGGCGCGCGCCTGGCGCCAGGCCGGCACGTTCCGCGCCATTCCCTTTTTGCTGAAGGATTCCGGGCTGGCGCACACGCGCTTTCCGTCCAGCCTGGGGTCGCGCCTGCTGAATGACACCGCCTATCCCCGCAACGCCACGCTGGCCGACCGTTTCGAGGCGGCCGGCCTGATTGCCTTCGCGCGCACCACGGTGCCGGAATTCTGCATGGCGCCCACCACCGAGGCGCGGCGCAACGGCGGTCCTACCCGCAACCCCTGGGACTTGAGCCGTTCGTCCGGCGGCTCCAGCGGCGGCGCGGCGGCGGCGGTCGCCGCGGGCATCGTCCCGCTGGCCCACGGCAGCGATGGCGGCGGATCGATCCGCATCCCGGCCGCGGCCTGCGGCGTCTATGGCCTGAAAGTGTCGCGCGGACGCGTGCCCATGGGGCCATTTCGCGGCGAGGGCTGGGGCGGCCTGGCGACCGATGGCGTGCTGTCTCGTTCGGTGCGCGACACCGCCGCGGCGCTGGACGCCATCGCGGCGCCCGAGCCGGGCGCTCCCTACGCGGCGCCGGCCGCGCCCGCCTCCTATCTGAAACTGCTGGCCGAGCCGTCGCGCAAGCGGCGCATCGTCGTCTGGCGCAGCGCCTGGCATGGCGTGCCGGTGGCGCCCGAATGCATCGCGGCGGTCGAGCGGGCGGCCGAACTGTGCCGGGCGCTGGGGCACGAGGTGGTCGATGGCGCGCCGCCCGATATTGATTACGAGGCCTTCGTGCTGGCGCATGCCAATGTGCTGGCGGGCAATATCGTGGTGTCGGTGGACACTCGCTTGGGCCTCACCGGCCAGCCGGTGCGCGACGATGATCTGGAGCCGGTGTTGCGCCAGGGCTACGACTACGGCAAGGGGCTGTCCGCGGCGCACTACATCGCCAGCGTCAACCGCTTTCATGCCATCGGCCGCATCCTGGACAGCTATATGGAAGGCTACGACGCCATCCTGTCACCGTCCCTGACCCAGCTGCCGCTGAAACTGGGCGAGCTTTCCACCGCCGGGGGCACATTCCTGGATTTTCGCCGCAAGGTGGCCTCTTACGGCACGTTCGCGGCGGCGTTCAACGCGTCCGGGCAGCCGGCGGCCAGCCTGCCGCTGGTCTGGACCGACGCTGGCCTGCCGGTCGGGGTGCAGGTGGTCGGCCGCTATGGCCGCGAGGATGTCGTGCTGGCGTTGTCGGCTGAACTGGAGACGGCCCAGCCGTGGGCCGGACGGATCGCCGTCCCCCGGACGGCCTAGGGGCGGTTGGCAAGATGGGGGAGGTCGCTCCGTCCGCCCCCCGTTTCGGGGGGAGGCGGGAGCCCCCTCTACGGGCGAGGGCTGGCGCGTTCGGCGCCGGTGGCATCGGCTGAAGGGATAGGATACCGGCGGTTTCAAGACCTTTCTTCGAATCCCCCGTAAAATCCCACCATCCCGCTCGATTTCAACCATCTTTCAATCGACAGTACCTAAGGAGGACCACACATGGCCCTAGTCTCCATGCGCCAGTTGCTCGACCACGCCGCCGAGCACGGCTACGGCATTCCGGCATTCAACGTCAATAACCTGGAACAGGTCCAGGCCATCATGGAAGCCGCGGCGGAGACCGACAGCCCGGTGATCATGCAAGCCTCGGCCGGCGCCCGCAAGTACGCCGGCGAAGGCTTCCTGAAGCACCTGATCCAGGCCGCCGTGGAGTCCTACCCGCACATTCCCGTGGTCATGCACCAGGACCACGGCCAGTCGCCCAAGGTCTGCCAGGGCGCCATCGATCTGGGCTTCTCCAGCGTCATGATGGACGGCTCGCTGAAGGAAGACGGCAAGACCATCGCCGACTACGACTACAACGTCGACGTCACCAAGAAGGTGGTGGACGTGGCCCACAAGCTGGGCGTGACGGTCGAGGGCGAACTGGGCTGCCTGGGCTCGCTCGAAACCATGGAAGGCGACAAGGAAGACGGCCACGGCGCCGACGGCAAGCTGACCATGGACCAGCTGCTGACCGATCCGGAGCAGGCCGCCGACTTCGTGCGCCGCACCCAGCTGGACGCCCTGGCCATCGCCATCGGCACCAGCCACGGCGCCTACAAGTTCACGCGCAAGCCCACCGGCGACATCCTGTCGATCGCCCGCATCAAGGAAATCCACGCCCGCCTGCCCAACACCCACCTGGTGATGCACGGCAGCTCCAGCGTGCCGCAGGAACTGCTGGCCGAGATCCGTGAATTCGGCGGCAACATGAAGGAAACCTACGGCGTGCCGGTCGAGGAAATCCAGGAAGCCATCAAGTACGGCGTGCGCAAGATCAATATCGACACCGATATCCGTCTGGCCATGACCGGCGCCATCCGCCGCTTCTTCGCCGAGAACCCCGAGAAGTTCGACCCGCGCGAATACCTGAAGCCGGCCCGCGCCGCCGCCAAGGCGATCTGTGTGGCTCGCTACACGGAATTCGGCACCGCCGGCAACGCCAGCAAGATCAAGGCCCTGCCGCTGACCGAAATCGCCGCCCAGTACGCCGCCGGCAAGCTGGCCCAGGTGGTTCAGTAAGTGGCCGGCCGCCTCCCCCGGGAGGCGGGCAGCAAAAAAGGCGGGCCCTCGCGGGCCCGCCTTTTTTTTCGTGCGCGTCGCGCCCGGCTCAGGCGGGCGGGGCGTTGCGGGGGAAGTTCGGCACGGTCTTGTCGACGTGGTGCCAGGACGGCGCCGAGTCGGTCCACAGGCTGACGCGGGTGTGGAAGGCCTCGGGGTCGTCGAGCGAGCCGGCCCGCACCACCTCGTAGGCCATGCCTTCCGAGCCGCCGAACAGCGGCGTGCCACAGTCCGCACAGAAGCTGCGCATGACGGTGTGGCCTGAATCGCCCTGGTAGCGATGCTCGCGCGCCTTGCCGCGCAGCAGGGTGACCGAGCCGGCCGGCAGGATCAGCGCGTGGGCCGGCGCGCCGCCGCTGGAATACTGGCAATCGCGGCAATGACAGGTGGCCGCCATGATGGGTTCATCGGTCACCGCGTAGCGCACCGCGCCGCATTGGCAGCCACCGGTCAGGTGGACCTGCGCGTCGGCGTGGGGCGGGCGTTTCTGGGTTGCATCCTGCATACGACTGTGTCTCCTCCAGGTGAAAAGGGGGCGCCGTGACGCGATCCGCGGTCGGCGCATATATTGGAACGCGGCCAGACTAACCCGCCGTCCGCCGCCCGGCAAGACGGGGCTATTTGCAGTAACCTATGCGCTTTGCGCGACCCCCATTTTTGCCATAGGCCATTTTTCCGTGACTTCTGCTTTGCATCAATCCAGCATCAAGTCCTTGCCGCTGCTGGGCCGCGGTAAGGTCCGCGACATGTACGCGGTGGGCGACGACAAGTTGCTGATCGTCGCGTCGGACCGCATTTCGGCGTTCGACGTCATCCTCGACGATCCCATCCCCGGCAAGGGGCAGGTGCTGACCGAACTGACCGAGTTCTGGCTGCAGAAGCTGGCCCACATCCTGCCGAACCACTCCACCGGCATCAAGCCGGAAGACGTGGTGGCGCCCGATGAAGTCGACCAGGTGCGCGGCCGCGCCGTGGTGGTCAAGCGCCTCAAGCCGATCCTGGTGGAAGCGGTGGCCCGCGGCTACCTGATCGGTTCCGGCTGGAAGGACTACCAGGCCACCGGCGCCGTCTGCGGCATCAAGCTGCCCGCCGGCCTGCAGCAGGCCAGCCAGTTGCCCGAGCCGATCTTCACGCCGGCCGCCAAGGCCGAGTTCGGCATGCACGACGAAAACGTCGACTTCGCCCACGTGGTCAAGGAAGTCGGCCAGGAAATGGCCGAGCGCATCCGCGACGTCACGCTCAAGCTGTACGCCGAGGCCGCCAGGTTCGCCGCCACCAAGGGCATCATCATCGCCGACACCAAGTTCGAGTTCGGCCTGGACGACGACGGCACGCTGTACCTGATGGACGAAGTGCTGACGCCGGATTCGTCGCGCTTCTGGCCGGCCGACGGCTACCGCGTCGGCATCAGCCCGCCCTCGTTCGACAAGCAGTTCGTGCGCGACTGGCTCGAGACCCAGACCTGGGACAAGACCCCGCCCGCCCCGCGCCTGCCGCAGGACGTGCTGGAAAAGACCGCCGCGAAGTACCGCGAAGCGCTGGATCGCCTGATCGCCTGATCCGCGCCCGCCTCGAAAAAGCCGCCCGTCCGCCGGGCGGTTTTTTTTGTCCGCGAGGCGCCGCCGATCAGGGAAATCCCTGCTTTTCGGTAAGAATTATTGCTTATTGTTACGTTATACTCGCCGGCAACCTGCACCCGGAAGCCGGCGCGCCCGCGCGGCTTCCCCTCTGCCAACTTGCCGGACGACGCGGCCCGCAGCCGCCGCCAGGGCGCCATGCCCGCCGGATGTAGAAAGGAGCTGCGCATGATCATGATGTTGCCTTTCCTGACCGGCCTGATCGCCGTGTGGTTCGGCCTGCTGGGCAAGCGCCGACCCTGCGTCGCCTTCTGGCTGATCACCCTGGGGGTGTTCGCCGCGTGGTGCCAGTTCCACATGACCAGTCCGCTGGCGCTGTCGCTCTAGGTCCGCCGCCATGATCTTTTCCCGCAATCCGGCGCGCGGTTCGCGCCTGCTCAACGGCCTGGCCCTGCTGGCCGTGACGGCCATCCTGGTCATGGCCTTCGTCTGGCAATTCGCCTATGACGAAGCGCCGTGCCCGCTGTGCCTGCTGCAACGGGTGGCCTTCATGCTGGCCGGGGTGGGGCTGCTGCTGAACCTGCGGCTGGGGCCGTCGCCCATGCACTACGCCATGACCATCGCCGCCGCGCTGGGCGGCATGGTGGCGTCGGGCCGGCAGATCCTGCTGCACATCGCCCCCGGCGATCCCGGCTACGGCACGCCGTTCCTCGGCCTGCACTTCTATACCTGGGCCTTCATCGCCTTCTGCGGCCTGATCGTGTTCTGCGTGATCATGCTGTCGGCCGACCGCAAGTGGGGCGACAACATGCTCAAGCGGCCGGTGCCGGCGCTGGGCATGCTGGTCATGGCCCTGTTTTTCATCACGGTCCTGGCCAACCTGGGCAGCACCACGCTGCAATGCGGTTTCGGGCCCTGCCCGGACAATCCCACGGGCTGTCTCTGGCTGGGATCCGGCGCCACGCCATAGGCTGCCGCCGGCGCCGGGTAAAATACCGGGTTTCGCGGCCTGGCCGCAGCCTTTCAACGACTCGACACCGGTTATGACAGCCAAGACTTCCGCAGCGGCAGACGCCACCCCCGTGGTGGGCGTGATTATGGGTTCTTCCAGCGATTGGGAGGTCATGAAGCACGCGGTCACCATGCTGGAAGACTTCGGCGTGCCGCACGAGGCGCGCGTGATCTCCGCGCACCGCATGCCGCAGGACATGGCCGAATACGGCGCCGCCGCGTTTGATCGCGGCCTGCGCGGCATCATCGCCGGCGCCGGCGGCGCGGCCCACCTGCCGGGCATGATGGCGGCCCTGACCGAAGTGCCGGTGTTCGGCGTGCCGGTGCCGTCCAAGTACCTGCGCGGCGAGGATTCGCTGCTGTCCATCGTGCAGATGCCCAAGGGCGTGCCGGTCGCCACCTTCGCCATCGGCGAGGCCGGCGCCGCCAACGCCGCGCTGCACCTGATCGCCACGCTGGCGGGCACCGATGCCGGCCTGCACAAGAAGCTGGTGGCATTCCGCGCGCGCCAGACGCAGGCCGCGCGCGACATGAAGGTTCCGCCCGAGGCTTGATCCGTATGACGCAATCGACTGCTTTCACCATTGCCCCCGGCGGCTGGCTCGGCCTGCTGGGCGGCGGCCAGCTGGGCCGCATGTTCTGCCACGCGGCGCAAAGCCTGGGCTACAAGGTCGCGGTGCTGGACCCGGCCGCCGAATGCCCGGCGGGCATGGTGGCGGACCTGCACATCCAGGCCGCCTATGACGACGAAGACGGCCTCGCGCGCCTGGCGCAGACCTGTCAGGCCGTCACCACCGAATTCGAGAACGTGCCGGCCGACAGCCTGCGCGCGCTGGCGGCGCGCTGCCGCGTCAGCCCGGCCGCCGACGCGGTCGCCATCGTGCAGGACCGCATCGCCGAGAAGGCCTTCATCGCCAGCCAGGGCATCCCGGTCGCGCCGCACGCCGCCATCCGCAGCGAAGCCGACCTGCGCGCCGCGCCCGACAGCCTGTTCCCCGGCATCCTCAAGGTCGCGCGCCTGGGTTACGACGGCAAGGGCCAGGCCCGCATCGACACGCGCGAGGCCGCGCTGGCCGCGTTCGCCGAGTTCGGCGGCGTGGCCTGCGTGCTGGAAGCGCTGATGCCGCTGGACTACGAAATTTCGGTCGTGATCGCGCGCGGTTTCGACGGCGCCAGCGTGGTGTTCCCGGTGGCGCGCAACGTCCACCGCGACGGCATCCTGGCCGTGTCGACGGCGGCGCCGGTCAAGCTCGACGCCGCCCATGCCGAACGCCAGGCGCAGGCCACCGCGGCCGCGCAGGCCATCGCGCAGGGCCTGGGCTACCACGGCGTGCTGTGCGTGGAATTCTTCGTGCTCAAGGACGGCAGCCTGATCGTCAACGAGATCGCGCCGCGTCCGCACAACAGCGGCCACTACACCATGGACGCCTGCCTCACCAGCCAGTTCGAGCAGCAGGCGCGCGCCATGGCCGGCCTGCCGCTGGGCGGCACCGACCTGCTGGCGCCGGCCGTGATGTTGAACATCCTGGGCGACATCTGGTATCCGTCGGCCACCGGCGACGCGCAGCGCGAGCCCGACTGGGCCGCCGCGCTGGCGGTGCCCACGGCCAAGCTGCACCTGTACGGCAAGCGCGAGGCGCGCCGCGGCCGCAAGATGGGCCACGTCACCATCGTCGCGCCGACGCTGCAACAGGCCCAGGCCGATGCGGCGCGCGTGGCCGCCGCGCTGGGCATGCAGGCGCCCGAGTAACGCCATGTCTGCTCCGTTCGACTCCGCCAGCGCCGCGGACATCGCCGACGCCGCCCGGCGCCTGCTGGCCGGCGAGCTGGCCGCGTTCCCGACCGAGACCGTCTACGGCCTGGGCGCGGACGCCGAGAACCCGCGGGCGGTGGGCAAGATCTACGCCGCCAAGGGCCGGCCGTCGAACCATCCGGTGATCGTGCACATCGCGCCGCAGGGCGACCTGTCGTACTGGGCGGCCGACGTGCCGCCCGAGGCGCGCCTGCTGATCGACGCCTTCTGGCCCGGTCCGCTGACGCTGATCCTCAAGCGCGCGCCGCACATCGCCGACACCGTCAGCGGCGGCCAGGACAGCATCGGCATCCGCTGCCCCTCGCATCCGGTGGCGCAGGCGCTGCTGGCGGCGTTCGCGGCCGGCAAGCCGAACGGGCAGGGCGGCGTGGCCGCGCCGTCGGCCAACAAGTTCGGCCAGGTCTCGCCGACCCGCGCCGACCACGTCCGCAGCGAATTCCCCGACGAGGTCGCGGCCGGCATGCCGGTGCTGGAGGGCGGCGCCTCCGAGGTCGGCATCGAATCCACCATCCTGGACCTGTCGCGGCTGGACCGCGGCGCCGGCCCGGTGCTGCTGCGCCCCGGCCATATCAGCGCCGCGCAGATCGAGGCGGTGCTGGGCGTGCAAGTGTTCGCGCCCGACGCCGCCGCGCCGCGCGCCTCGGGCACGCTCAAGGCGCACTATGCGCCGCGCACCGCGCTGGAGCTGGCGTCCGATGCGCGCCTGCAAGCCGCGCTGCAAGGCCGCGGCCTGCCCCCGGGCAAGGTCGTGGTGGTGGCGTACACGCCGCCGCCGGCGGCCGTCGATGCGCGCATCCAGTGGCAACAGGTGCCGGCCGATCCGGCGCGTTACGCCCAGGCGCTGTACGCCTTGCTGCGCGATCTGGACGGCCAGGGCTTCGCGCGCATCATCGTGCAGGCGCCGCCGGCCGATGACGCGTGGCACGCGGTCAACGACCGCATCGGCCGCGCCGCCGCCGCGTTCACGCTCGACACCACCGACCTGTAAGGCGGGGGCGGCCGTTCAGGCCGCCAGGAATTCCCCGATCCTGGCCACCGCCTGGCGCATCGGCGCCAGGAATTCCCCCGTCAATCGTTCCAGCGGCACCCGCGCCGCCTTGACGCTGACGTTGACGGCGCCGCAGGCCTTGCCGCTGGCCGAGCGCACCGGCACCGAGATGGCGCGCACATTCAATTCCAGTTCCTGGTCGACCACCGCGTAGTCCTGCTCGCGGATGCGCGCCAGCTCGGCCCGCAGCCGCGCTTCGGTGGTCAGCGTGAATTCGGTGTACGGCTGCAAGTCGATGGCGGCGAAGTAGCGCGCCAGGGCCGGCTCGGACAACTGCGCCAGCAGCACCCGGCCGATCGAGGTGCAATAGGCCGGCAGCCTGCTGCCCAGTCCCATCGAGGTGGCCAGCAGGCGGTTCACTTCCGAGCGCGCCAGGTACAGCATCTCGTGCCCTTCCATGATGGCCAGCGCGCAGGTCTCGTTGACGGTGGCGCTCAGTTCCTCCAGCACCGGCTGCGCCAGCGACACGAATGGCGTGGACGAGAAGTACGCGTAGCCCAGCCCCAGGATGCGCGGCGTCAGGATGTACTGGCGGCCGTGCTGTTCGGCGATGCCCAGCAGGATCAGCGTGTGCAGGCAGCGCTGCACCACCGCGCGCGGCAGGCCGGCGCGGCGCGCCAGCTCGGCCGCGGTCTGCGGATGGCGGCGGGTGCCGAAGGCGCGGATCACGTGCAGGCCGCGCGCCAGCGTCAGCATGTAGTCCGGATCGCCGCGCAACTGGTCGGGATGGTCTTCGGGGGCGAGGGGCGCGGCGTAGCCGGGCGGGGGAAGGTTGGGCAGCATCAGCCTGCGCGCAGCGGGGCGCCGGTGCGCGCCTGCAGCGCGGTCAGTGTCATGCCGTCGATCATATCGCGGACCCGCAGGCCGTCGGGCGTGACGTCGATCACGGCCAGGTCGGTGTAGATGCGGTCGACCACGCCGGCGCCGGTCAGCGGATAGGTGCAGCGTTCGACGATCTTGGGCGAGCCGTCCTTGCTGTTGTGTTCCATCAGGATGTAGACGCGGCGCGCGCCCACCGCCAGGTCCATGGCGCCGCCCACGGCGGGCGCCTCGCCCGGCCTGGCGAGCGACCAGTTGGCCAGGTCGCCGTTGGCCGCGACCTGCATGCCGCCCATGACGCAGATGTCCAGGTGGCCGCCGCGCATCATGGCGAAGGAGTCGGCGTGATGGAAATAGGCGCCGCCGTCCAGCAGCGTCACCGGTTGCTTGCCGGCGTTGATCAGGTCCAGGTCGATCCGGTCTTCGGCGGGCGGCGGGCCCATGCCGAGGATGCCGTTTTCGCTGTGCAGCACGATCTCGCGGCCGGCCGGCAGTTGCGCGGCCACCAGCACCGGCATGCCGATGCCCAGGTTGACGTAGCTGCCGTCGGGAATGTCCTGCGCCAGGCGTCGCGCCATGGCTTCGCGGTTCAGGGGAGTGGGCATGGGGATTCCTTCAGCTGGAGAACGCGGCGTGGGCCACCCGGGTGACGCGCTGCACGAAGATGCCGGGCGTGACGACGGCCTCGGGCGACAGCTCGCCCAGCGCCACGCTGGCGCGCACCTGCACGATGGCGGTCTTGGCGGCCATGCACATGATGGGGCCGAAGTTGCGCGCGCTCTTGTGGTAGGTGAGGTTGCCCCAGCGGTCCGCCAGGTCGGCCTTGACCAGCGCGAAGTCGCCGTGCAACGGGGTTTCGAAGACATGGCCGCGGCCGTCGATGATGCGGGTCTCCTTGCCGGTGGCCAGTTCGGTGCCGTAGGCCGTGGGGGTGAAGAAGCCGCCCAGGCCGGCGCCGGCGGCGCGCAGCCGTTCGGCGATGGTGCCCTGCGGCACGCATTCCAGTTCGATGGCGCCGCGCCGGTACAGGTCGTCGAAGACCCACGAATGCGATGCCTTGGGAAACGAGCAGATCACCTTGCGCACGCGGCCGGCCTTGATCAGCGCGGCCAGGCCGGTCTCGTGGTTGCCGGCGTTGTTGCTGACCACGGTGAGTTCGCGCGCGCCCTGCTCGATCAGGGCGTGCAGCAGTTCGGTGGGCATGCCGGCGCCGCCGAAGCCGCTGACCAGCACGGTGGCGCCGTCATGGATGTCGGCCACGGCGGCCGCGGGAGTGTCGAGGAACTTGTCGATCATCGTCTTGGTTTCCAGTGGGGCGCCGGGCGGGCGCCCCGTGTTGCTCAATCCACCGAGATGCGGGCCTGCCTGATGATCTCGGCGTAGCGCGCCGAGTCCTGCCGCATCAGCTCGGCGAACTCGGCGGTCGGGCCGCTGGCCGGCAGGAAGCCGGCATCCAGGAATTTCTGGCGCACGTCCGGCTCCCGCACGATCTCGCTGATCTCGCGCGCCATGCGTTCGATGATCGGCTTGGGCGTGTTGGCCGGCGCCATCAGGCCGGCCCACGAGCCGGTGACGAAGCCCGGCATGCCGGCTTCCTCCATGGTGGGTATCGACGGCTCGGTCGGCCAGCGCTGCCGGCCGGTGAAGCCCAGCGCCTTCAGGCGGTTCTGCTTGACGTACTGCATCGGCACCAGGATCGGGTCGAACACCATCGACACGCGGCCGCCCAGCAGGTCGGTCAGGATCGGCGCGCTGCCCTTGTAGGCCACGTGCGTCATGGTGATCTTGTTGCGCAGCGCGAAATCGGCGCCGGTCAGGTGGGCGCTGGAGCCGTTGCCGCTGGACGCGTAGGTGAGCTTGTCCGGATGCTTGCGGGCGTATTCCACCAGCTCGGCCACGCTGTTGACGGGCAGGTCCTGCGACACGAACAGGAACAGTGGCAGGTCGGCCATCTGCGCCACCGGCGTCAGGTCCTCGGGCTTGTAGGCCAGCTTGTAGAGATGGAAGTTGATGATGTAGGCGGGCAGGATCGACAGGAAGGTGTAGCCGTCGGGATCGGCCTTGGCGGCCACCGACGCGCCCACGCTGCTGTTGGCGCCGGGGCGGTTCTCGACAATGATGGTCTGCTTCAGGCGCGGGCCGAGCTTTTCCATCACGATGCGGGTGACGATGTCGGTGGAGCCGCCGGGCGTGTAGGGCACGATGACCTTGATCGGCTTGCTGGGCCAGTCGTCCGCGTGGGCGGGGCCGGCCGCCAGGCCGATGGCGGCCACGGCGGTGCAGAGCAGGGTCTTGAGGGCGTTGCGGCGATGTCTTGCCGCGCGGTGGCTGGGCTGCGGTTTCCTTGCAAGTGCCATGGATTTGTCTCCTCCATGAATCGGCCGAATGCCGACGCGCGCCCCGGGTTTTTGTAGTGGCGCGGCCGGTTTTCCTGAGGGATGGTGATCGCGTTTCCTGGCGGTCAGGACGCGAAAAAAGTATGGCACGCAGGGTCCGGCCAACCGCCGCGCGGACCCCGCGATAAAGTTCGATCACCGGACTTCGCGTGCATCTCCCAAACGGTTTGCTACTCGGGTTTCCACTAGGCCGGTGTGCGTTGTTCACGCCGTGGACATCGCGTAATCTGGCGGCCGGCCCGCAAAGCATGGGCTCGGTTTCAGCCGCAGCGGGCCTACAGGCCGGCGCGGGCATCTAATTCAGGAGAAGCAATAATGAAGCGGTTGATTTCGTTTGCTGCCGGCGCGCTCGCCCTGGCATGTGCATCCCAGGCAGCGGTGGCCGGCCCCACGCTGGATGCGGTCAAGAAGAAGGGTTACGTGCAGTGCGGCCTGACCGACGGCGTTTCGGGCTTCTCGGCCACCAACAGCAAGGGCGAATGGGAAGGCATGGACGTGGACATCTGCCGCGCCGTCGCCGCCGCCGTGTTCGGCGACCCGACCAAATTCAAGGGCACCGCGCTGTCGACCCAGCAACGCTTCACCGCGCTGCAATCGGGCGAAGTCGACGTGCTGCTGCGCACCGTCACGCTGACGCAGACCCGCGACACCTCGCTGGGCCTGTCGGCCGTGGCCGCCAGCTTCTATGACGGCCAGGGCATCCTGGTGAACAAGAAGCTGGGCGTGAAAAGCGCCAAGGAACTGAACGGCGCCACCGTCTGCGTGCAGCCGGGCACCACCACCGAACTGAACCTGGCCGACTGGTTCCGCGCCAACAACATCGAATTCAAGCCGGTCGTGATCGACAAGGTCACCGAAGTCGTGCGCGCCTTCGAGTCGGGCCGTTGCGATGCCTTCACCGACGACGCCTCGCAGCTGGCCGCCGTGCGCGCCACGCAGGTCGCCAAGCCGGACGACTACGAGATCCTGCCGGAACGCTTCTCCAAGGAGCCGCTCGGCCCCATGGTGCGCCAGGGCGACGAGAACTGGCTGGGCATCGTCCGCTGGACGCTGTTCGCGCTGCTGGAGGCCGAGGAATACGGCATCACGCAGAAGAACGTGGACGAGATGCTCAAGAGCAACAACCCCAACGTGGCGCGCATCCTGGGCGTGACGCCGGGCGCCGGCAAGAACATGGGCCTGGACGAGAAGTGGGCCTACAACGCCATCAAGGCCGTGGGCAACTACAGCGAAGTGTTCGAGCGCAACGTCGGCAAGGACAGCAAGCTGGGCCTGCAACGCGGCACCAACGCGCTGTGGAGCAAGGGCGGCGCGATGTACCCGTGGCCGATCCGCTGAACGCGGTGAGGTGACCCTGGACGGCCCGCCTCGCGCGGGCCGTTTTGTTTGATGGGCGGCCTCGGGGGCGGGCGGCGGGATCGTCATGCGATATGGCTGCACCGTTATGCGGTACGCTATGCGCTTTTCCACCGGACGCATCCCGCGCCATGACGCAGACCCGACCCGAGGATTCCCCCTTGTTCATCGCCGCGCTGGCGCGCGGCGTTTCCGTGCTGCGGGCCTTCAGCGAAGGGCGGCCGGCGATGACGCTGCCGGAGCTGGCCGAGGCCACCGGCCTGAGCAAGAGTTCGGTGCAGCGCTTCACGCATACGCTGTGGACGCTGGGCTACCTGCGCAAGGACCCGGCCAGCAAGAAGTTCTCGCTGGGCCCGTGGTCGCTGGAGCTGGGCATGAAGTACGTGCAGACCAGCGCGCTGGTGCTGGGCGGCAATCCGTTCCTGCACGCGCTCAACCGCAACTGCCAGGAAACCTGCAGCCTGGCCGAGCCCGACGGGCTGGACATGGTCTACGTGGCGCGCTTCGCCACCCACAAGGAAATGTTCGTCAACATGCCGGTCGGCATGCGGCTGCCACTGTATTGCACGGCGGCGGGGCGCGCGGTGCTGGCGCGGCTGGATCCGCAGGTGGCGCGCGGGCTGCTGGAACGCTGTGAGCGCAAGGCGTATACCGCGGCCACGATCACCGACCTGGACGCGCTGCTGGCCGAACTGGAATTCGCGCGCCGCCATGGCTACGCGCGTTCCAACGGCGAGTTCTATCCGGGCGACATCACCGTCAGCGCGGCGGTGCTGGATGCGGGCGGCACGCCGCAGGGCGCCGTCAACGTCTCGGTGCCGTCGAGCCGCTGGTCGTTCGAGCAGGCGCAGGCCGTGTTCGGGCCGCAGGTGGTGGAGACGGCGCACGCCATCAGCGCGTCGCGCACGCTGGGGCGCTCGCATCCGTTCTACGAACTCGAACCGCCGGGGGGCGCCTTGCGCGCCGCGCCGCTGGTCGACGACGAGGCCTGATCGAGGTGGCGTCCCGCCGCGGGCGCGGCGTTGGGGCATTGTCCCGGGGGCGCGAACCGAGGGGCTGATTGAAAGCGCTGATTCAGGGCGTTGGCGATGCACCAGCCGGGTGCGCCGCTGCGCCAATTCCATACTATTTTGATCGGATATTAATTTTCCAATCAGGGGGAACACCCTAATTGGCGAGGCATTGGCGCGCGCGTTAATCTATTTTTGACACGATCGTATCGTATAGCGATTTGGTCGAATCTAAAATTTCGGTCCGCCACTCGTTTGCGGGCCGTCGCCAAGGAGCCGCGCTGTGCCGTCGTCCGCCGAAGTCCGCTTTCATCCCGTGTCGGGATTCATGGGCCTGCCGCCGGCCCGCGCCGCCGGAACCGGCGCCGCGCGCGCCTGCGTCGTGGGCATCCCGTTCGACTGCGGCACGCATCCGTTCCGGGTCGGTTCGCGCCAGGGGCCGGACGCGATCCGCGAACAGTCGCGGCTGTTGCGGCCGGTGGACATCTTCCGCCGCCATGGCATCGACAATCCGCCCGAGTTCCTGCGCGTGATCGACGTCGGCAACGTGGCCTGCCATCCCGGCGATCCGGACGCGTCGTACCCGCTGATCGAGGCCGGCATCGGCGCCATCCTCGACGCCGGCGCGATCCCGATCTCGATGGGCGGCGACGGCGCCGTGACGCTGCCGCAACTGCGCGCCGTGGCGCAACGCCACCCGGACTTCGTGGTGCTGCATTTCGACTCGCACACCGACACCTATCCGATCCCTGGCTACAACACCGCCACCACCTTCACCCGCGCCGCCGAGGAAGGCCTGCTGGACGTGCGGCGCAGCTTCCACGTGGGCACACGCGGCAGTTCGTTCATGCCGGGCGTCATCGAGTTCGGCCGCGAGGTCGGCTACACCATCATGCCCTTCGACGAGTTCGACGAGGACCAGAAGGGCGCGCTCGACGCCATCAAGCAACAGATCGGCGAGAGGCCGGTGTACCTGTGCTTCGACATGGACATCTTCGACCCGTCCTGCGCGCCCGGCGTCTGCACGCCGGAGTGGGGCGGCCTGTCGCCCAAGGAAGGGCTGGCCCTGCTGCGCCAGCTGGCCGGACTCAACTTCGTGGCCTTCGACGTCAATACCGTTTCGCCGCCGCAGGACGTGCAGGGCGCCACGGCGTTCCTGGCCGCCACCGTCATGCAGGAATTCTGCGCGTTGGCGGCGGTGGCGGTACGGCAGTACCCGCAAGGACGTCCGGACTGAACCGGCGCATTGCGGCATCCATTTCATACAAGGGGAATTGCATGAAACTCAAATCCATCCTGCTCGGCCTGGCTTCGGCCGCGTTGCTGGCCCAGGCCGGCGCCAGCATGGCGCGCACGCTCGACGAGGTGCGCGCCGACAAGACCTTGAACGTGGTCACCACCGCGTCGGCGCCGCCGCACGGCTTCAAGAACCCGCAGTCGAACCGGCTCGAAGGCATCATGGTGGACGTGGCCGCCGCGGTCGCCAAGCACCTGGGCGCGAGCGACAAGCTGGCCGACGTGCCGTTCTCGGGCCTGATTCCGACGCTGACCTCGGGCCGCGCCGATCTGATGTCGGCGCCGCTGTTCATTACCGAGGAGCGGGCCCGCGCCATCGACTTTTCGGCGCCCGTGTACGAATGGGGCGAGGGCATCGTGGTCAGCGACAAGGCCACCCGCCGCTACGCCAAGTTCGAGGACATGCAGGGCCAGAAGGTCGGCGTGCTGGTGGACTCGGTGCAGTTCAACATGATCAAGGACATGCCCGGCACCAAGGTCTCGACCTACCAGGACTATTCCACGCTGCTGGCCGACGTGCGCGCCGGCCGCGTCGACCTGGGCATCGTCGATCCGCCCAGCATCATCTACCAGATCAAGACCAAGAACATCCCGGGCGTGAAGCTGGACACCGGCTACCAGCCGCAGCGCAAGTGGCAGGTGGGCATGGCGGTGCAGAAGGGCAACACGGCGCTGCTGGAGGCCGTCAACGCCGCGCTGGCCGAGATGAAGCGCAACGGCGAACTCGCCGCCATCGGGCAGAAGTGGGGCGTGTCCGACCTGCTCAGCAAGTAGGGCCGCCGCCGCACGGATAAGCAGCACGAGTTAAGGAGCAAGAATTGGATTTCGCTACGTTGCGCATGTACCTGAGTCCCCTGGCCGAGGGCACGCTCTGGACCCTGGCGCTGTTCTTCTGTTCGGCTTTCCTGGCGGTGGCGCTGGGCCTGGTGGTGTGCCTGTGCCGCCTGTCGCGGCGGCCGGCGCTGAGCCGCGCCGCGCGCGTCTACATCGACATCATCCGCGGCACGCCGCTGCTGCTGCAGCTGTTCTACATCTACTACGGCCTGCCGGAGCTAGGCGTGGTGATCAACGGCTTCGTGGCCGGCGTGCTGGGGCTGACGCTGAATTTCGGCGCCTACCTGGCCGAGCTGTTCCGCAGCGGCATCCAGTCGGTGGATGCCGGCCAGTACGAGGCGGCGCGCGCGCTGGGGTTGCGGCGCACGCAGCGGCTGCAGCGCATCGTGCTGCCGCAGGCGCTGCGCACCATCTTCCCGGCGCTGGGCAACTACGCGCTGGTGCTGGTCAAGGAGACCTCGCTGGTGGCGGTGATCAGTGTCTACGAACTGATGCGCGCCGGCGAAATGCTGGCGGGCGCGACCTTCCAGGCGCTGACGGTCTACACCATGGTGGGCGTCATCTATTTCGCGCTGTGCAGCGTGCTGGCCTATCTGTTCCGGCGCTCGGAAAAGCGCCTGACCGTGCCGGGCTACTGGAGCGGCGCCGGCGACAACCATGACATTTCCAAGGCCTGACGCGATGGACGGATTGAACTACGCGGCGCCGATCATCACGATGCGGGGCGTCTCCAAATGGTATGGCGATTTCAAGGTGCTGGACGGGCTGGACCTGGAGGTCCGCCCCGGTGAAAAGCTGATCCTGTGCGGCCCGTCCGGCTCGGGCAAGTCCACCACCATCCGCCTGCTGAATCGGCTGGAAGAGCATCAGCAGGGCACCATCGTGGTCGATGGCATCGAACTGAACGACGATGTCGGCAACATCGAGCGCATCCGCGCCGAGGTGGGCATGGTGTTCCAGCACTTCAACCTGTTCCCGCACCTGACGGTGCTGGAAAACTGCACGCTGGCGCCGATGCTGGTCAAGGGCGTGGCGCCGGCGGAGGCGGAAAGCCGCGCCATGCAGTACCTGGAGCGCGTCAAGATCCCGCAGCACGCCGCCAAGTATCCGGGCCAGTTGTCCGGCGGCCAGAAGCAGCGCGTGGCGATCGCCCGCGCGCTGTGCATGCAGCCCAAGATCATGCTGTTCGATGAGCCGACCTCGGCGCTCGATCCGGAGATGGTCAAGGAGGTGCTGGACACCATGGTGGCGCTGGCGCGCGACGGCATGACCATGGTCTGCGTGACCCACGAGATGGGCTTCGCGCGGGAGGTGGGCGACCGGGTGGTGTTCATGGACCAGGGCGCGATCGTCGAGACCGACACGCCGGACAATTTCTTCCGGGCGCCGCGTTCGGAGCGGGCGCAGGCATTTCTGGGACAGATCCTGGCGTAGGCGCGGCCTTCTCCTGGCGGCACCGCCTTGGGGGCGGCCTGAATTCCGGTTGCCGGAACCTGGGGAATGGTTCCATGCCGACCCGCGCAAATGGCTCTACCCGGTTTGCGCTACGCTACCTATCATGCCTATCGGGCCGGCAAGCAGCCGCCGGCCCGAGCCAACACCTACAACCAGGGAAACACGATGAACGGCGCTGATAGTCTTTGCGATACCCTTCTGGCCAATGATGTGGACGTCTGCTTTGCCAACCCGGGCACGTCCGAGATGCACTTCGTCGCGGCGCTGGATCGCAAACCGAAGATGCGCTGCGTGCTGGGCCTGTTCGAAGGCGTGGTGACGGGCGCCGCCGATGGCTACGCGCGCATGGCCGACAAGCCGGCGGCGACGTTGCTGCACCTGGGGCCGGGCCTGGGCAACGGCCTGGCCAACCTGCACAACGCCAAGCGCGCGCGCACGCCGATGGTCAACATCGTCGGCGACCACGCCACCTACCACGTGCAGTACGACGCCCCGCTCACCAGCGACGTCGAAGGCGTGGCGCGGCCCATGTCGCACTGGGTCAAGCGCGGCATGTCGGCCGAATCGATGTCGGCTGACGCCGCCGAGGCCATCACCGTGGCGCGCCGCCATCCGGGCAACATCGCCACCCTGATCCTGCCGGCCAACTCCGCCTGGACCGAACTGCCGGCGGACACCGCGGTGGTCAAGGTGGTCGACGAAGCCGTGCCGCACACCACGGTCGAGGCGGTGCGCGCCGCCGCCAAGGCGATCCGTTCCGGCGAAACCACCACGCTGCTGCTGGGCAGCACCGCGCTGCGCGAACGCGCCCTCAAGGCCGCCGGCCGCATCGCCCGCGCCACCGGCGTGCGGCTGCTGTCCGAAACTTCCAACCGCCGCATCGAGCGCGGCGGCGACCGCACGCCGGTGGACCGGCTGCCGTACCCGATCGACCTGGCCGTGGCCAAGCTCAAGGACGTGCGCCACCTGGTGCTGGTCGGCGCCAAGGCGCCGGTGGGCTTTTTCGCCTATCCCGGCAAGCCCAGCCTGCTGGCGCCCGAGGATTGCGAGAAGATCGTGCTGGCCACCGTCGAGCAGGACCTGGCGCACGCGCTGGAGTGGCTGGCCGACGAACTCGGCATCGCCGCCGACGCGCCGCGCCTGGCGGCGCCCGCGCCGGCCTACGAGGTGCCGGCCAGCGGCAAGCTGACCGGCGCCGCCGTCAACATCCTGGTGGCGCACCACCTGCCCGAGAACGCCATCGTCTGCGACGAGTCGATCACCCAGGGCCGCGAATTCCCGATCTACAGCGCCAGCAGCGCGCCGCACGACTGGCTGATGCTGACCGGCGGCGCCATCGGCATCGGCCTGCCGATGGCGGCCGGCGCGGCGGTGGCCTGCCCGGACCGCAAGGTCATCACCCTGCAGGCGGACGGCAGCGGCATGTACACCTTGCAGGCGCTGTGGACGCAGGCGCGCGAGAACCTGGACTGCCTGACGGTGATCCTGGCCAACCGTTCCTATGCCACGCTGCACGGCGAAATGAAGAACGTGGGCGTGCAGGAGCCGGGCCGCAACGCGCGCCGCATGCTCGACCTGGAAGAACCGTATCTGGACTGGACGCACCTGGCGCGCGGCATGGGCGTGGAGGCGGTCAGCGTCGATACCGTGGAAGGCTTCGCCCGCGCCTTGCAGGACGGCCTGAAGCGCCGCGGCCCGTTCCTGATCGAAGCGCTGATCTGACGCGCCCGCCCCGCGCCGCGAGCAGGCGGCGCGGGGCAATCAGACGCCCAGGTAGCGCGTCAGCTGTTCGGGCGCGGCGGCCAGCGCCGCGCTGTCGCCGTCCTGCACGATCAATCCCTTTTCCATCACCAGGCAGCGGTCGGTGTGCGCCAGCACCGCGCGGTAGTTGCGGTCGACGATCAGCGTCGACATGCCGGTGGCGCGGATCTGCCGGATGATCCTCCAGATCTCGGCCACGATCAGCGGCGCCAGGCCTTCGGTGGCTTCATCCAGGATCAGCAGGTCGGGGTTGGTCATCAATGCCCGGCCGATCGCCAGCATCTGCTGCTCGCCGCCCGACAACTGCTGGCCGCCATGGCCCAGCCGTTCCGTCAGGCGTGGAAAGGTCTCCAGTACCCGCGCATAGGTCCAGTCGCGCCGTCCCTGTTCGCCGGCGCGCGCCGCCACCAGCAGGTTCTCGCGCACGCTCAGGTTGGGGAAGATGCCGCGGCCCTCGGGCACGTAGGCCACGCCCATCTGCGCGATGGCGTGCGGCCGGGCGCGGGTGCAGTCGGCGCCGCGCACCGCTACGCGGCCCTGGGCGCTGCGCACCTGGCCGACCAGGCTGCGGATCAGCGTGGTCTTGCCCATGCCGTTGCGGCCCACCAGTCCCACGGACTCGCCGGCTCCGATGCGCAGGCCGACGCCGCGCAGCACGTGGCTGGCGCCGTAGTACACGTGCAGGCCGTCGGCTTCGATCAGTGCGCGCATGGGTGTGCTCCGTCCAGGTCCTCGCCCAGGTAGGCGGTGCGAACCTCGGCATTGGCGCGGATCCGCGCCGGGTCGCCGCTGGCGATGCTGCTGCCGTTGACCATCACCGTGATGGTGTCGGCGATGCGGAACACCGCGTCCATGTCGTGCTCCACCAGCAGGATGGCGTGGTTGGCCTTGAGCGTCTGCAGCAGCGCCAGGATGCGGTCGGTTTCCTCCGGGCCCATGCCCGCCAGCGGCTCGTCCAGCAGCAGCACCCGCGGTTCGCCGGCCAGGCACATGGCGATCTCGAGCTGGCGCTTGCGGCCATGCGGCAGCAGGCCCGCCGGCCGCCCGGCGTCGGCCGCCAGGCCGGTGCGCTCCAGCGCCTGCGCGGCCAGGTCGGCGCTGACCGCGCAGGCCGAGGCCGGCCGCCACCAGTGCCAGAAGCGCTGGCGCCGCGCCTGCGCCGCCAGCCGGCAGTTCTCGAACACGCTCAGTTCCGGGAACAGGGTCGAGCGCTGGTAGCTGCGGCCCAGGCCGGCGCGGGCGCGCTCGGGCTGGCCCCAGGCGGTGATGTCGCGCCCGCCCAGCGACACCTGGCCGCTGCTGGGCGCCAGTTCGCCGGACAGGATGTTGATGAGGGTCGACTTGCCCGCGCCGTTGGTGCCGATGACGGCATGCACTTCACCGCGTTGCAATGCCAGCGACACGCCGTTGACGGCGGTCAGGCCGCCGAAGCGCCGGGTGACCGCGTCGGCGGTCAGCAGGGGATCAGGCATGGGGCTCTCCTTGGATCGGCAGGGACAGCGGTTTGGCGGCGGGCGATGCGGCCGGTGCGGCCGGCGTGTTCGGGGCGTGGCGGGCGCGGCGCCGGCGCCATTGCGCCGGCAGGCCGGCCAGCCCGTCGGGCAGCAGCGCCACCAGCGCGATGATGGCCAGGCCCAGCGGCAGGTGCCAGTGGCGCGCGTAGTCGCCGAACAGCGCCTGCGACTGGAACAGTTCCTGCAGCAGCACCAGCGTCGCCGTGCCCAGCACCGCGCCGCCCAGGCTGCCCATGCCGCCCAGGATCACCATCAGCAGCACCAGCCCTGATTGTTCCCAGGCCAGCAGCTCGGGCGTGACGAAGCCGTCCTTGAGCGCGAACAGGAAGCCGGCCAGCCCCGCCAGCGCGGCGCCGATCACATACGCCGCCAGCTTGTACGGATAGGTCGAATAGCCGGCCGCCCGCATGCGCTGTTCGTTGATGCGGATGCCGGCCAGCGCCGCGCCGAAGGGCGAGCGCCGCAGCAGGGCCAGGAAGCCCCAGGTCAGCGCCAGGCAGGCCAGCACGAAGAAGTAGTAGGCGTTGCCCTGGTCCAGGTCGAACGGCAGCCAGCCGCCGATCTCGGCCCGCGGCCGGAAATACAGGTAGATGCCGTCGCTGCCGCCGCCGACCTTGGTGTCGTGGAACACGTAGTACGCCATCTGCGCGAAGGCCAGCGTCACCATGATGAAGTACACGCCGCGCGTGCGCAGCGCCAGCGCGCCGGTCAGCGCGGCGTAGGCGGCCGCGGCCAGCAGCGCCGCCGGCAGCAGCCACCACAGGCTGGCCGCTTCCGATGACGGCGACAGCAGCGCGGCGGCATAGGCGCCGATGCCGAAGAACGCCGCGTGCCCCAGGCTGACCAGCCCCGCGCCGCCCACCAGCAACTGCAGGCTGAGCGCGAACACCGCATAGATCATGATCTTCACGGCCAGGCCGGTGTAGTAGTCGCTGCCGCTCCAGGCGAAGGCGGCCAGCGCCAGCAGGGTCGCGACAGGCAGGAGTCGATTCACATTCATGGTCAGCCCTGTTTGAACAGCCCTTCGGGCTTGCACAGCAGAATCGCGGCCATCAGCACGTACACCAGCACGCCCGCGGCGGCGGGGAACAGCACCTGGCCGAAGGTCTCGACCACGCCCACCAGCATTGCCGCCAGGAACGCGCCGCGGATCGAACCGATGCCGCCGATCACCACCACCACGAAGCAGATGATGAGCACGCCGTTGCCCATGCCCGGATACACCGACGACACCGGCGCGGCGATGCTGCCGGCCAGCGCCGCCAGCGCCACGCCGGCGGCGAACACCAGCCGGTACAGCTTGTTGACGTCGATGCCCAGCGATCCGGTCATCTCGCGGTTGCTGGCGCCGGCGCGCAGCATCATGCCGAGCCGCGTGCGCGCGATGACCCAGTACAGCAGCAGCGCCACCGCGATGCCCACCGCCGAGATGAACAGCCGGTACACCGGATAGGTCATCACGTCGCCCAGCGCGATGCTGCCCTGCAGCCAGGACGGCAGCGGCACGCCGTGGACGTCGTTGCCGACCAGGATGCTGCGCAGCTCCTCGAACACCAGGATCAGGCCGTAGGTCATCAGCACCTGCTGCAGGTGGTTGCGGCGGTACAGGTAGCTGAAGAACGCCGCCTCCAGCAGATAGCCGAGCGCGGCCGCGGCCAGCACGCACACCGCCAGGGTGGCGACGAAGCCGCCGCCGAGCCAGCGGTCCACCACCGGCCCCAGCGCGAACGCCATGTAGGCGCCGATCATGTAGAAGCTGCCGTGCGCCAGGTTGATGATCCCCATGATGCCGAAGATCAGCGTGAGCCCGCTGGCCACCAGGAACAGCAACAGGCCGTACTGGAAGGCGTTCAGGCTCTGGATGAGCAGGATGCCGACGTCCATGGGGCCGCCGTTCCTAGAGCTTGCAGCCGCGGGCGGGGTCGGCCAGCTTGCGCACGGCCACGTCCACCACCTTGTTTTCCAGGCCGTCGACGCGGCGCAGGTAGATGTCCTGCACCGGGTTGCCGGCCTTGGACAGCGTGAACGCGCCGCGCGGGCTGTCGACCGTGGCGCCGCGCATGGCCTCGCGGAACTCCGCCTTCTTGCCGAAGTCGCCCTTGACCGCCGCCAGCCCCGACTGCATCAGCTGCGCGGCGTCGTAGCCCTGCACCGCGTAGACGTCGGGCTGCATGTTGTAGGCCTTGCTGTAGTCGGCGCGGAAGGCGTTGTCGCGCGGCGTGTTCAGGCCGTCTGCATAGTGCAGCGTGGTCAGCAGCCCCTGCGCCGACGCGCCCTGCGCCTGCAGCGTGCCGTCGGTGAGAAAGCCCGAGCCGTACAGCGGGATGGTCTTGTCCAGTCCCGCGGCGTGATAGTCCTGCACGAATTTCACCGCGCCGCCGCCGGCGAAGAAGGTGAACACCATGTCGGGCTTGAGCGCGGCGATCTCGGTCAGCAGCGACTGGAATTCGACGTTGGGGAAGGGCAGGCTCAGCTCCTTGACCACCTTGCCGCCGGCCTGCTCGAAGCCTTCCTTGAAGCCGCCGATGGCCTCGTCGCCGGCCGCGTACTTCCAGGTGATGGTGACCGCCGTCTTGTGGCCGCGCGCCTTGGCCACCGGGCCCATGGCGTAGGCCGGCTGCCAGTTGGTGAACGAGGTGCGGAAGATGCCGGGGCCGCACAGCGGGCCGGTGATGGCGTTGGCGCCGGCGTTCGTCACGATAAGGGTGGTGTCGGCATCCTTGGCGGCCTTGGCCAGCGCCATCGCCACGCCCGAATGCACGGTGCCGATCAGCACGTCCACCTGGTCGCGCTTGATCAGGCGGTTGGCATTCTCGGCGGCCTTGGACGGGTTGGACTCATCGTCCACCTTGAAGTATTCGATCTCGCGTCCGCCGAGCTTGCCGCCCTGTTCGGCCACGTACAGCTTGAAGCCGTTCTCGATGGCGGTGCCGAGCGCGGCGAAGGTGCCGCTGTAGGGCAGCATGAAACCGACTTTGAGCTTGTCGGCGGCCAGGGCGCCGCTTGCGGCCAGCATCAGCGCCGCGCCTAGCGCGGCCCGGGTCAGGGCGTGGGTCATGGTGGTGTCTCCGTGCTTGTCATGGGCTGCCGGTGGGGCGGCCGGGTTGGTCCAGCGCGCCGACGAAGCCGGCGATGGCCTGGATAACGGTGGCGGGCTGGTCCTTGTGCGGCGAGTGGCGGCAGTCGGGAATCTCCAGCAGCCGTGTCTGCGGCGCGGCGCGGCGGATGCCGCGTATCTGTTCGAGCGTGCCGTACTCGTCGTCCACGCCCTGCATCGCCAGGACCGGGCAGCGGATGCGGGGCAGGTGCGCCTCGATGTTCCAGCGGCGGAAGGCCGGGTCCAGCCAGACGTCGTTCCAGCCGCGGAAGGCCGAATCGACGTCATCGTGATGGCGCGCCAGCCGCGCGCGCAGGTCCGTGTCCCGGTAAGCCTGGCGCGCCTGTTCGATATGCGCCACGGTGCGGTCCTCGACGAAGATGTGCGGCGCGGCCGCCACCACGCCCGCCACCGCGCCGGGATGCAGGGCGGCGTAGAGCAGCGCAATGGAGCCGCCATCGCTGTGGCCGAACAGGACGGGCCGATCGCGGCTGGCGTCGATGCCGAGCGCGGCGAGCAGCGCGGGCAGCGCGTCGGCCGCCTCGCGGTGCATGAAGTCGACCGGGCGCCTTTCACCGGCGGCCAGCGGCGTGGAGCGGCCATAGCCGTAGCGCGAATAGACCAGCCCGCGACAGCCGGCGGCGGCGCAGGCCTGCCGCGGCCAGTCCTTCCACATCGACACGGACCCCAGCCCTTCGTGCAGGAACACCAGCAGCGGCGCGTCCGGGCGCGCCGCCGCGATCCACTGGTATTCCAGGCGCAGGTCGCGGCCCGCCGCGCGCACGTGGACCAGCGCAGCGGGCTCGGGAGCGGGCACGGCGCTCATGGCGTGACCTGTTCCAGCTGGCGCAGGCGGAAGCGCTGGATCTTGCCGGTGGCGGTCTTGGGCAGCTCGTCGGTGAAGTCGATCTGGCGCGGATACTTGAAGGGCGCCAGGTGCTGCTTCACATAGCGCTGCAGGTCGGCGCCGGTGCTCGCGTCCGGCGCGTAGCCGGGCCGCAGCACCACGTAGGCCTTGGTCTTGACCAGCCCGTCATGGTCCGGCACGCCGATCACGGCGGCTTCCAGCACCGCCTCGTGCTGCACCAGCACGTTCTCGACCTCGACCGGCGACACGTACTGGCCGCTGACCTTGATCATGTCGTCGCTGCGGCCGGCATAGGTGTAGTAGCCGTCGGCATCGCAGATGTACTTGTCGCCGCTCTTGAGCCAGTCGCCCAGGAAGCACTGGCGCGTCTTGTCGCGGTTGTTCCAGTACATCAGCGCGGCGCTGGGACCCTTGATGTAGAGGTCGCCGATGGCGCCGGCGGCCACCGGCGCGCCATTGTCGTCGCGCAATTGCACCTCGTAGCCGGGCACCGGCTTGCCGGTGGTGCCGTAGCGCAGCTGGCCGGCGCGGTTCGAGATGAAGATGTGCAGCATCTCGGTCGAGCCGATGCCGTCCAGGATGTCACAGCCGAAATGGCGCTGGAAGCGCTCGCCGATGTCGCGCGGCAGGGCTTCGCCGGCCGAGGTGCAGACGCGCATCGCCACCTGCTCGCGCGGTGGCAGGTCGGGCGCGGCCAGCATGCTGGCGTACAGCGTCGGCACGCCGTAGAACACGGTCGGACGGTGCCGCACCAGGCGCTGGAACACGGCCTGTGGCGTGGGCCGCTCGGCCATCAGCACGACGGTGGCGCCGACCGACAGCGGAAAGGTCAGGCCGTTGCCCAGCCCGTAGGCGAAGAACAGCTTGGCGGCCGAGAACGCCACGTCGTCTTCGCGGATGCCCAGCACCGGCTTGGCATACAGCTCGGCGGTGTGCCACAGGTTGCCATGGGTGTGGACCACGCCCTTGGGCTTGCCGGTGGAGCCCGACGAGTACAGCCAGAAGGCGATCTCATCGGACAGCGTGCGCGCGGCCGGCGCCAGCGGGGCGGCGGCCAGCAGCGCGTCGAGCGGGTGCGCGCCGGCGGGCAGCGCCGCCGCGGGACGTGACACCACCAGGTGCTCGACCTCGCCGGGCGCCTGCGCCAGCGCGGCCTGCAGCGTCGGCAGCAGGTTCTCGGAGACGAAGGCGGCCCGCACGCGGCTGTGACTGAGGATGTAGGCGTAGTCGTCCGGCGTCAGCAGGGTGTTCACGGCGACCGGCACCACGCCCGCATGCAGCGCGCCCAGGAACACCACCGGCCAGTCGGCCGTGTCCTGCATCAGCAGCAGGATGCGCTCCTCGCGCCGCAGCCCCAGCTGGCGCAGCGCGCCCGCCATGCGCGCCACGCGCTCGGCCAGGTCGCCGTAGGTAAGCTGGCGGGTGTCGTCGATGTAGGCCAGCTTGGCGGCGCGCGGCGCGTTCAAGGCGGCCAGGTGGCTGGCGAAGTTCAGTTCGGCGGGGCAGGCATTCACGGTTGTCTCCTGGTGTCCTGGCGGGCGGGGCTGCCTGTCCGGCGGTCCGCAAGCATCTGGCGGCTTGTCGTGACCGGGACAGGGCATGGGGCGCGGGTCAGCCCGCGCCGGCAGCCGGCCGGCCACGCGGGGCGCGGCCGGGGCGCTGTGGGGAAGCGGGGCGCGGATTCATGCGCGGGTGAACTCGATGGCGCCGCCGGGCAGCAGGTACAGCACCAGCGCGCGGCCCTGCGTCACGGTGGGGCGGTGGGCGCTGCCGGGGCCATAGACCAGCCAGCCGGCGCCGTGGCCGTCGAAGCGCGCCGCGTCGGTCAGCGGCATGATCATGTCGATCTCGCCGTTGGGATGGGCGTGGTGCGGGCCGGCCAGGTCGTCCATGTCGACCACGTCGACCGAACAGCCGCCCAGGTCCTCGGCCGGCTTGATGACGCGGCCGTAGCGGATGCCGCCGCCTTCGCGGTTGCACATCCAGCCGTCGGCCACGCCCTGCCTACAGGTGGCGAAGATGTCGGCGTACAGCGCGCTGTCGGGGCCGGCCTCCTGGTTCAGGCGCTGCTGCAGGGCGCCGTCCAGCGGTTGGCCGGCCATCAGGCCCGTCACCTGGCGCATCAGGGCGTGGAATCGTTCTGGCGTGCTCACCGGTCTCCTCCTATACACTGTCGGCGCTTCAGCGGCGGATGCAGTCCAGTGCTGTTTTGCCGCACCTGACGCCCTGTTGAAGCTGTTGAAGGAAAAATAGTGCTTCCATTGATGTGGGTCAAGCACTATAGTGCATAAATCGGGTGTTATCAGGGTTTTTGCGGAGTCAGCTACACCATGAACCAAGCGCTAGAAGACGCGGCGCCAACCGAACCCAGGCGGGAAGCTTTCCTGGTGGCATTGGGCGAGCGGGTGCGCCGCCTGCGGGCCATCCGCGGCATGACGCGCAAGGGCCTGTCGCAGGTGACCGGCGTGTCCGAGCGGCACCTGGCCAATCTCGAGCACGGCGTGGGCAATGCCTCGATCCTGGTGCTGTTGCAGATCGCCAAGGCCTTCAACTGCGCGCTGGCCGAGCTGGTGGGCGATGTCACCACCGAATCGCCCGATTGGTTGCTGATCCGCGAGCTACTCAGCGGCCGCACCGAGTCCGACCTGCAGCGCGCCCGCGAAGCGCTGACCCAGCTGTTCGGCGTGGGCGCCGGCGCGCAGCGGCCCAACCGCACCCAGCGCGTGGCGCTGATCGGCCTGCGCGGCGCCGGCAAATCGACGCTGGGGCAGATGCTGGCCGATGACCTCGGCTACCCGTTCGTCGAGCTGAACCGCGAGATCGAGCGCGTGGCCGGCTGCAGCATCCTGGAAATCCATAACCTCTACGGCCCCAACGCCTACCGCCGCTACGAGCGGCGGGCGCTGGAAGAGGCCGTGCAGATCTACCCGGAAATGGTGCTGGCCACCCCCGGCGGCCTGGTGTCCGAGCCGGCCACGCTCAACCTGCTGCTGGCGCACTGCTACACGGTCTGGCTGCGCGCCACGCCCGAGGAGCACATGGGCCGGGTGATGGCGCAGGGCGATTTCCGCCCCATGTCCGGCAACAACGAAGCCATGGCCGACCTGAAGCGCATCCTGGCCGGGCGCGAGGCTTTCTACGCCAAGGCCGACCTGACCTGGGTCACCAGCCATCTGGAGGTGCAGGAGAGCTTCGCCGGCCTGCGTACCCAGGTGCGCAAGGCCTGCGGCCTGCCGCTGTAGCGCTCGCGTCTTTCGCCGACCGCCAGGGCCGCCCGTTGGGGCGGCCTTTTCTTTGGCGGGGCGTCGGCCTGTCCGTCCGGAGAAGGGGGGGCTTCATTGAAGGACGCTTCGATGGGGCCCTGACGACCTGCACTTTTGTGCATCTTTTGCTTGACGCTGATTTTCGCCTGCACTAATCTGCATAATAATTCATGTCGTGCAGTATTTTTCCTGTCAGGTTAGGGCATTAGGAGACAAGCGATGAGCAGCACCGCCAGCAAGGTCGACTTTCGGACCGATCCCACCCAGTACCGCCATTGGCGTCTGTCGTTCGATGGCCCGGTCGCCACGCTGGCGATGGACGTGGCCGAGGACGGCGGCCTGCGCCCCGGCTACAAGCTCAAGCTCAATTCCTACGACCTGGGCGTGGACATCGAGCTGCACGACGCGCTGCAGCGCATCCGCTTCGAGCATCCCGAGGTTCGCAGCGTGGTCGTCACCAGCATGAAGGACCGCATCTTCTGTTCGGGCGCCAACATCTTCATGCTGGGCCTGTCCTCGCATGCCTGGAAGGTGAACTTCTGCAAGTTCACCAACGAAACCCGCAACGGCATCGAAGACTCCAGCCGCCACAGCGGCCTGAAATTCATCGCCGCGCTCAACGGCGCCTGCGCCGGCGGCGGCTACGAGCTGGCCCTGGCCTGCGACGAGATCCTGCTGATCGACGACCGCTCGTCTTCGGTAGCGTTGCCCGAAGTGCCGCTGCTGGGCGTGCTGCCCGGCACCGGCGGCCTGACCCGCGTGACGGACAAGCGCCGCGTGCGCCACGATCACGCCGACATCTTCTGCACCCTGGTCGAAGGCGTGCGCGGCCAGCGCGCCAAGGACTGGCGCCTGGTCGACGACGTGGTCAAGCCGGCGCAGTTCGAGGCCGCGGTGCGCGAGCGCGCGCGGGCGCTGGCCGAGGGCAGCCGCCGCCCCGCTGGCGAGGCCGGCGTGGCGCTGACGCCGCTGGCGCGCGAGGAAAGCGCCCATGCCTTGTCGTACCGCTACGTCGATGTGCAACTGGATCGCGCCAAGCGGCAGGCCACCTGGACCGTGCGCGCGCCGCAGGGGCCGGTGGAATCGGAACTGGCCGACATCGTGGCCGCCGGCGCGGCCTGGTGGCCGTTGCAGATGGCGCGCGAACTGGACGACGCCATCCTGTCGCTGCGCACCAATGAACTCGACATCGGCACCTGGATCTTCAAGACCGAGGGCGACGCGCAGGCCGTGCTGGCGGCGGACGCCGCGCTTCAACGCCATGCCGACCACTGGTTCGTGCGCGAAACCGCCGGCCTGCTGCGCCGCACGCTGGCGCGCCTGGACGTGACCTCGCGCAGCCTGTTCGCGCTGGTTGAACCGGGTTCGTGCTTTGCCGGCACGCTGCTGGAACTGGCGCTGGCCGCCGACCGCAGCTACATGCTGGACAGCGACGGCGAAGAACACGACGCGGCCCAGTTGATCGTGGGGGAGGCCAACTTCGGCGCCTACCTGATGGTCAACGGCCAGAGCCGCCTGCAACGCCGCTTCTACGAGGAAACCGCGCCGCTGGAAGCGGTGCGGGCCCGCGCCGGCCAGCCGCTGGCCGCGCGCGACGCGCTGGAACTGGGACTGGTGACCTACGCGCCCGACAGCATCGACTGGGACGACGAGGTGCGCATGATGCTCGAAGAGCGTCGCGCCCTGTCGCCCGACGCGCTGACCGGCCTGGAAGCCAACCTGCGCTTCGGCGGCCGCGAAACCATGGAAACGCGCATCTTCGGCCGCCTGACCGCGTGGCAGAACTGGATCTTCAATCGCCCCAACGCGGCGGGCGAGAAGGGCGCGCTCAAGCTGTACGGCAAAGGCGAGCAGGCCGCGTTCGACTGGAACCGCGTCTAACGCGCCGCCCGCGGCAAATCCCGAGACACGGCGCCGGCCCGCGCAGCGCGGCCGCCGCCCCAAGACCCGACGCCGCCCCGACGCGGCCTTCCATCCAGGAGCAGAGACAATGTCAGGCATCAACTACAGCGACAAGATCCCCAATAACGTCAACCTGTCCGGCGACCGCACCCTGCAGCGCGCGCTGGAGCACTGGCAGCCGAACTACCTGCAATGGTGGCAGGACATGGGCCCGGACGGTTCGCACGGCTTCGACGTCTACCTGCGCACCGCCGTCAGCGTCGAGCCCGACGGCTGGGCCCACTTCAACCACGTGCGCATGCCCGACTACCGCTGGGGCATCTTCCTGGCGCCGCAGGACGGCCAGCGCAAGATCCACTTCGGCGAGAACATGGGCCGCGACGTCTGGCAGGGCGTGCCGGGCGAACACCGCGCCAACCTGCGCCGCATCATCGTCACGCAGGGCGACACCGAGCCCGCCTCGATCGAGCAGCAGCGCCACCTGGGCCTGACGGCGCCGTCGCAGTACGACCTGCGCAACCTGTTCCAGATCAACGTCGAGGAAGGCCGCCACCTGTGGGCCATGGTCTACCTGCTGCACCGCTACTTCGGCCGCGACGGCCGCGAAGAGGCCGATGCGCTGCTGCAGCGCACCTCCGGCGATTCGGACAACCCGCGCATTCTCGGCGCCTTCAACGAGAAGACGCCGGACTGGCTGGCGTTCTACATGTTCACCTACTTCACCGACCGCGACGGCAAGTTCCAGCTGTGCGCGCTGGCCGAATCCAGCTTCGACCCGCTGGCCCGCACCACCAAGTTCATGCTGACCGAAGAGGCGCACCACATGTTCGTGGGCGAATCCGGCATCTCGCGCGTGATCCAGCGCACCTGCGAAGTGATGAACCAACTCAAGACCGACGACCCGGCCGCCGTGCGCGCCGCCGGCGTCATCGACCTGCCGACGATCCAGCGCTACCTGAACTTCCACTACAGCGTCACCATCGACCTGTTTGGCGCCGACCAGTCGTCCAACGCCGCCATCTTCTACGGCTCCGGCCTGAAGGGCCGCTACGAAGAGAGCAAGCGCAACGACGACCACCAGCTCAAGAACGACACCTACCGCGTTCTCTCCGTCGACAACGGCAGGCTGCGCGAAATCGAGGTGCCGATGCTGAACGCGCTCAACGAAGTGCTGCGCGACGACTTCATCCGCGACTCGGTGGCCGGCATCGGCCGCTGGAACAAGGTCATCGAAAAGAGCGGCATCGCCTTTCGCCTGCAGGTGCCGCACAAGGCCTTCAACCGCCAGATCGGCACGCTCGCCGGCATCCGCATGTCGCCCGAGGGCGAGATCCTGTCCGAGGCGCAATGGCAGGCGCATCGCCACCAATGGCTGCCCACGCCCGAGGACCGCGCGTTCGTGGCCTCGCTGATGGGCCGCGTGACCGAGCCGGGCAAGTTCGCCAACTGGATCGCGCCGCCGGTCATGGGCATCAACCGCCAGCCCGTGAACTTCGAGTACGTTCGTTTCAACTAAGGCCACGCGGCGGCGCCTGGCGCCGCCGCGCCGCGCATTCGGATGACCGCGATGAACGCAGCCCTGCCCGTAGAAGTCCTGAAGCAGCATCTGATCGACCCCGAGATCTGCATCCGCTGCAACACCTGCGAAGAAACCTGTCCGATCGACGCGATCACGCACGACAGCAACAACTACGTGGTCGACCCGGATATCTGCAACGGCTGCATGGCCTGCGTGCCGCCGTGCCCGACCGGCTCGATCGACAACTGGCGGCTGGTGGTGCGCGCCGAGGCCTACTCGTTGCAGGACCAGCTGGGATGGGATGAACTGCCGCGCGAGCAGCCGCTGCCGGAAGCCGCGGCCGTCGCGCAACCGGCTGCGGACGCGGCCGTCGAACCGCCGTCGGCTGCCGCCGTGGCAGTCATGCCATCCGCCGCGCCCGGCGCCAGCGTGCCGCCGTGGTCCGCCGCGCATCCCTACGTCAATCTCTACACCCACAAGACGCCGGTGACCGCCACCGTGGTCGGCAACTACCGCGTCACCGGCGCCGACACCGACAGCGATATCCACCACATCGTGCTGGACTTCGGCGAGCTGCCGTTCCCGGTGCTGGAGGGCCAGTCCATCGGCATCCTGCCGCCCGGCGCCGACGCCCAGGGCCGGCCGCACCACGCGCGCCAGTATTCGCTGGCCAGCCCGCGCGACGGCGAGCGCGCCGGCTACAACAACCTGTCGCTGACGGTGAAACGCGTCACCGAAGACCACCAGGGCCAGTCGGCGCACGGCGTATGCTCCAACTACCTGTGCGACCTGGCCAAGAACGATACCGTGCAGGTGATCGGGCCATTCGGCCACACCTTCCTGATGCCGAACCACCCGCGCGCCAACCTCATCATGATCTGCACCGGCACCGGTTCGGCGCCGATGCGCGCCATGACCGAGCGCTACCGGCGCCGCATCGAGACCGGCGAGAACGGCCGGCTGCTGCTGTTCTTCGGCGCCCGCACCGAACGCGAGCTGCCGTACTTCGGCCCGCTGATGAAGCTGCCGCGCGACTTCATCGACATCAACCTGGCGCTGTCGCGCGAAGCCGGCCAGCCCAAGCGCTACGTGCAGGACCTGATCCGCGAACGCGCCGCCGCCGTGCGCGAGTTGCTGGCCGATCGCAACACCTGCATCTACGTGTGCGGCCTGAAGGGCATGGAAGTCGGCGTGCTGGACGCCTTGCGCGAGGTGACGATGCAAGCGGGACAGGATTGGACTATCCTGCACGATGTGCTGCGCCGCGAGGGGCGGCTGCACTTCGAGACCTATTGAGAGGTCGCACACGCCAGGGGAAGTCCACCAATGAAGTTCGCAGATTTCAAGGACGGCATGCTGATCAAGGCCGGCCCGGTCACCATCACGGAAGCCGAAATCCTCGAGTTCGCCCGCAAATTCGACCCGCAGTGGTTCCACACCGACGTCAAGCGCGCCGCCGAGGGCCGCTGGGGCGGCCTCATCGCCAGCGGCTGGCACACCTGCGCGCTGGCCATGCGGATGGCGGTGGACGCCGCGCTGCACGATTCCGAATCCTTCGGCTCGCCCGGCCTGGGCGAAGTGCGCTGGCGCATGCCGGTGCGCCCCGGCGACCAGCTGCGCCTGGAAGCGCGGGTGCAGGGCGCGCGCACCTCGTCCTCGCGTCCCGACCTGGGCATCATCACCTGGGCCTGGACGGTGATCAACCAGCACGATGAAAGCGTGCTGGAGCTGGATGCCACCAGCCTGTTCGACCTGTCGGGGGAATGAACCCTGCCCGGTGCCAGGCGCCGGGTGCGGCAAGCGCCGCCCGGCCCGGCCCCATGTCGCAGTTGACTTGTCCGCGAGGCCGCGCACCCGTAACATGATTCCGTCGTGGGGCCATTGCGTCCAGCGATTCCGCTAGCCCGCCCGGTGATCCGAGCGGGCTTTTTGCATTGGTCCGCCCACATCCAGGCCCGCCGGCAATCGCCGGCGGGCCTTTTGTCTTGTGGCGCCCATATCGTTTTCATCGAGGCCCCTCATGCAATCCCTGAAACCCATCAACGTCGGCCACGCGCCGAACGACCAGACCGGCGACACCTTGCGCGACGCCATGGCGCTCGTGAACGAGAACTTCGCCAAGACCCGCGTCGGCGTGGAGGCGGTCGAGGTGTCCGCCGCCGCCGCCCAACGCAAGGCCGACGCCGCCGTGCCCGCATCGGAGAAGGGCGCCGCGGGCGGCGTCACGCCGCTGGACGCCGCCGGCAAGGTCCCGGCCGCGCACCTGCCGCCGCCCGCGATCCCGTTGTCGCAGAAATCCGCGCCCGGCGGCGTCGCGCCGCTGGGTGAGGATGGCCGCGTGCCGATCGATCATCTGCCGATTCCGGCGCCGGTGGAGCCCTCCGTGCCGCTGGCCGAAAAGGGCCAGCCGAATGGCGTCGCCACGCTGGCCGCCAACGGCAAGATCGCGCCGGCCCAACTGCCCGCCCTGATTCCGGCCGGGGAAAAGGCGCAGCCCCATGGCGTGGCGACCTTGGCCGAAGACGGCCTGATCGTCGCGAACCAGCTGCCGCCCCTGGTTCCCGCATCGGACAAGGGCCGCCCCGGCGGCGTGGCAACGCTCGGCGCCGACGGCTGCGTGCCGGCGCTGCAACTGGCCGCGGTGCCGTCGGCGGAAAAAGGCCAGGCCGGCGGCGTCGCCACGCTCGACAGTGCCGGCAAGGTGCCGGTCGGCCAACTGCCCCCGATCCCCAGCGGTCCGCCCGTCGCCTCGGTCGCCTGGTGGCCGCTGCGTGCATCCATTCCCGCGGGTCAGATTCCCGCCGATGGCCAGACCGTGTCGCGGACTACCTTCCCGGACCTGGCGGCGATGGTGACGGGCGGCAAGGTGCCGGTGGTGGCGGAAGCGGATTGGCTGGCGGATCCGCTCAAGCGGGGGAGTTATACGTTGGGGGATGGGGCGGCGACCATTCGGATTCCGGATTTGAATGGCCAATCCCCTGGCTCGCTGGGCGCCGTTTTGCGGCGTGGAGACGGTGCGCTGTCGAGCGGTGCCAATGGTCTGATCCAGCGTGATGCGCTGCAGAACATCACCGGGACTTTCGCCGCCAGAAGCGGGACGTCAACGGGCATTGGCGCCATTGCGGCCGGTACGGGCGCATTCGAGCGCGGGTTCAAGGACTATGGCAGTGGCGTGGGGCATATAGCCTACGCCAACACCGATGGGCCTGGCGACACGATTTCCTTTTCCGCCGCAAAGGTGGCGCGCACGGCGACCGAGACGCGGCCCACGAACGTCTCCGGCGTCTGGACGATCCAGGCTTTCGGCGCCGTCACCAACCCAGGCAGCGTGGATCTTGCACAACTGGCGAGTGATTTCGCGCTCCAGAATGCGCGGCTTCAAGCGCTTGACGATCAATTGCAGGCTTTGCGCAATCAGACCTTTGGTGTGGGTCAAACCTTCCAGAACGTGACCGCATCCCGCGTATTCGATCTAACCGCGTACACCAATACGACGAGCCGAGCCATCGTGATTTACATCGGATACAACCTCGCGGGTTCGGGCGTCGTGGAAGTTCAACTGCGCGCGCCTGGCGAATCGATCTGGATGCCTGGCGTTGTCGGCGGTTGGGCGACGTCCATTTCCGGCATGACGACGTCTTGCGTCATCCCGCCAGGTGCGTCCTATCGAATGCAGAAGGGCAGCGCTTGCACGATTACCCATGTTTACGAGTACCGATAACCGCGGCAGTTCAACGCCGCTGAAACTGAGTCGCCACGGTTTCTCCCTAGCGCGCAAGGCGCTTTTTATTCCGTGGTGACGCGTCTGCTATCAAGGATCCCCTATGCAAATTCTCAGCCCAATCAATGTGGGCCGTGCGCCAAACGACCAGACTGGCGATACGCTGCGCGACGCCATGACCGTTGCGAACGAGAACTTCGCCAAGACGCGTTCTGGTGTGGAGGCGGTAGAAGTGGCGGTCGCTGCTGTCCAGCGCAAAGCTGACGCGGCTATTCCTGCCGCCGAGAAAGGCGCGGCGGGCGGCGTGACGCCGCTGGACGCGGCAGGCAAGGTGCCTGCCGTGCATCTGCCTCCACCGGCCGTGCCGCTGTCGCAGAAATCGGCGCCTGGCGGCGTCGCGCCGCTGGATGACGCGGGCCGCGTGCCTGTCGATCATCTGCCGATCCCGGTGCCTGCCGTGCCGTTGGCCGAGAAGGGCCAGCCGGACGGCGTCGCCACGCTGGCCGCGGACGGCAAGATCACGCCGGTGCAATTGCCCGACCTGATCCCCGCCGCTGAAAAGGCCCGGCCCAATGGCGTCGCAACCCTGGCGGCCGACGGCCGTATCGTTTCCGGCCAATTGCCGGCGCTGATTCCCGCCGCCGACAAGGGCCGCCCGGGCGGCGTGCCCACGCTCGATGCCGACGGGCGCGTCCCCGCCGCGCAACTGCCCGCGGTGCAGGATGCCGTGCCGCTTGCGGAAAAGGGCTCGGCGGGCGGTGTCGCCACCTTGGGCGGCGACGGCAAGGTGCCGGCCGGCCAGTTGCCGGTGATCGACAGCATTCCGCTGGGCTTCGTGTCCTGGTGGCCGAGCCGCGCCGCGATTCCCGCGGGATGGGCGCCGCTGGATGGCCAGACGATCAGCCGGGCCGCTTTCCCGGATATCTGGGCCATCTTGGAGGCGGGGAAATTTCCGTTGGTGCCTGAAGCCACCTGGCAAAGCGATGTGATGGCGCGCGCAAGCTATACGGCGGGCGATGGCGGAACCACGCTGCGTCTGCCTGACTTGAACGGCAAGTCGGCCGGCTCGTTGGGCGCGGTGATGCTGCGCGGCGATGGCGCGTTGTCCAGCGGCGTTGCGGGGCAGATTCAACGCGATGCCATGCAGGCAATGATGGGAGAGCAGGCGCTGGCCTACGGTGTCATCACAGGCCCCGGCTCGGGTCCCTTTGCCGGAAGTCGGCAGGGAGACCGCGTGCCGCGCACCTCGCCTTCCTACCCGGCAAGTGTCGGGGGCGATACGCTGAGGTTCGACAACTCCGCCAGCGTGCGGACGGCCGTGGAGAATCGCCCCTTGAACGCCACCGGCTGCTGGGTGGTGAAGCTTGCCGGCACGGCGATCAACGCGGGCAAGCTGGATGCCTTGCAATTGGCCTCCGATCTGGCGAGCGTGAACGCGGAGATGCAGGCGCTGCGAGGCCAGTTGGCCAGTGTCCTGGGCATCGGGCAGACGCTGCAGGATGTGACCGCGCAGCGGACCCTGGCGACGAATTACACGAATCCGACAACGCGTCCCATCGTCGTGTACGGCGCGGGCACATCCGCGCAGGCGGGGGCAAGCATGGCGCTGGTGGTCAATGGAACGGTCGTGTCCACCAGCTCCTATGCGGGCACCGGCGCCGAGTTCGGCGTGTCGAGCATCGTGCCGTCGGGTGCGACCTACTGGATCGTCGCGGCAGGCCTGACCAACGGGAACACGCCGAAGAAGTGGATGGAATACCGCTGATCGGGCTTGCCTCGGCCGGGCCATCGCGCAGGCGCGATGGCCCGCGCGGCATCACGGCCGCCGCATCGCCTTCAGGATATTCACCCCGTCAGTCCCCGCCGCGGCCTCCCATTGCTTCACCGAGTCTGCCGCCGCGCTCTTGAGCGCCTGGCGCACCGGCATCGGCACGGCGGTGTCGATCGTCACGCCGTTCTTGCGCATGTTGGCGTAGTTCTGCTGCAACCGGCCTTCGATGCGCTTCCACTGTTCCGCCTCGGTCTGCGCGGCGGCCTGGTCGATGGCCTTGCGCGACTTCGCGTCCAGCGATTGATAGGCCTGCAGGTTCATCGTGGCCACCGAGATCGGCATGGCGTAGTTGATCTCGGCGAAGCGCGGCAGGTGTTCCCACAGCTTGCGGCCGGCGCCGCCGTCGCCCGAGGACAGCACCGCGTTGACCTCGCCCGAGGCGATGCGCGGCATGGCGTCGGCGAACGAGATGTTCTGGGCGCGCGCGCCGGCCTTCTGCATCACGTCCTGCGAGGTCGCGTCATAGGTGCGGATGCTGAGCGCCTTCAACGCGGCGACGCTGTCCACCTTGTCCTTGGACCAGATGCCCGAGGCCGGCCAGGGCGTGGTGTAGAGCAGCTTCTGGCCGTGCGCGGCCAACAGTTTCTCGTAGGCCGGGCGGGCTGATTTGTTCAGGGCGCGGGCCTTGGCCAGCGAGTCGGCCAGGAACGGCAGCGAAGACACCCCGAACAGCGGGTACTTCGAGGCTAGCGCGCCGGCGAAGGCGTCGCCGGCATCGACCTTGCGCGCCTGGACCGCGTCGATCATGTCGCCAGACTTGATGCCGCGCGCGGCATCGAAGCTGGCGTCGATCACCACCTGGCCCGCGCTCTTGCTGCGCACCAGGTCGGCGAAGGTGGACACGCCTTGCCCGGGCATCGAGGTGGCCGGGTATTCGGTGGTCATGGTGAGGGTGGTGGCGGCTAGCGCGCCGTGGCTCGCAAAGGCGATGGCGATGCCCGCCCACAGGCGGAGAGAGGGACTGCCCTGCATGCGCGACTCCTGGTCGTGACGAAAAATCCGGGGTCGGGCGGGCGGATGCTGCGGGCCGGCACCAGGCCAATTGCAGGCAGCGTAAGCCATGGACCGGGAGCGGGCTAGCTCCTGATAACCCTAATGCGCATCCGGGATCGACGCCACGCAGGCAAAAAAAACGCCCCTCGAAAGGGGCGCACAGTCTTCGCCACGCCGGCGAACCGCGCGTCGGGAGCAGAGCCGGGCTCCGTCCGCGCGGCGAACTGCCAAAATCAAATCAATAGAAGGCCTGGATGCCGGTCTGCGCGCGGCCGAGGATCAGGGCGTGCACGTCGTGCGTGCCTTCGTAGGTGTTGACCACTTCCAGGTTGACCAGGTGACGGGCCACGCCGAATTCGTCGGAGATGCCGTTGCCGCCCAGCATGTCGCGGGCCAAGCGGGCGATGTCCAGCGCCTTGCCGCACGAGTTGCGCTTCATGATCGAGGTGATCTCGACGGCGGCGGTGCCTTCGTCCTTCATGCGGCCCAGGCGCAGGCAGCCTTGCAGCGCCAGCGTGATCTCGGTCTGCATGTCGGCCAGCTTCTTCTGGATCAGCTGATTGGCGGCCAGCGGGCGGCCGAACTGCTTGCGGTCCAGGGTGTACTGGCGGGCGGTGTGCCAGCAGGCTTCGGCGGCGCCGATCGCGCCCCAGGCGATGCCGTAGCGGGCCGAGTTCAGGCAGGTGAACGGACCCTTCAGGCCGGACACGCCGGGCATCATTTGGTCGGCGGACACTTCCACTTCGTCCATGACGATTTCACCGGTGATCGAGGCGCGCAGGCCGACCTTGCCGTGGATGGCGGGGGCGGAGAGGCCCTTGGTGCCCTTGTCGAGGATGAAGCCGCGGATCTTGCCGTCGAACTCGCCGCCGACGCACTTGGCCCACACCACGAACACGTCGGCGATGGGGGAGTTGGTGATCCACATCTTGTTGCCGCTCAGCTTGTAGCCGTCGGCGGTCTTGACCGCGCGCGTTTCCATGCCGCCGGGGTCGGAGCCGTGGTTGGGTTCGGTCAGGCCGAAGCAGCCGATCCACTCGCCGCGGGCCAGCTTGGGCAGGTACTTCTGCTTCTGCGCTTCGCTGCCGAACTCGTTGATGGGCACCATCACCAGCGACGACTGCACGCTCATCATCGAGCGGTAGCCGGAGTCGATGCGCTCGACTTCACGGGCGATCAGGCCGTAGCTGACGTAGTTCAGGCCGGCGCCGCCGTATTCGGCGGGGATGGTGGCGCCCAGCAGGCCCAGCTCACCCATTTCCGAGAAGATCTCCGGATCGGTCTTTTCGTTGCGGAAGGCGTTCAGCACGCGCGGGGCCAGCTTGTCCTGCGAGTAGGCGTGGGCGGCGTCGCGCACCATGCGTTCTTCTTCGGTGAGCTGCTGGTCCAGCAACAGGGGATCTTGCCAATGGAACGAGGGATTCGAGGACATGCTGGGTCTCCGCTATGGATTTCCGTTTTCGGAATCTGGAAAGTTTAAACCTAAAATAATTGGCGCGGCAACCCGGGGTTTACGCGACGCGCGCGGGCGCGTCGCCGTGGGGTTGCCGCGGCCGCTCGGGTATCAGTGCTGGGCCTTGAGCGCCGCGTCGCGGATCTTGTCCAGCGTGGTCGACGGCGTGATGGTCTGCGGGTCGATGAAGCAGTGCAGGATGGCCGGCTTGCCGCTGGCCAGCGCGCGCTCGAAGGCCGGGCCGAACTGCTCGGTGGTCTCGACGCGTTCGCCGTGGCCGCCGAAGGCGCGGGCGTAGTCGGCGAAGTCCGGGTTCTTCAGCTCGGTGGCGGAAATGCGGCCGGGGTAGTGCTTTTCCTGGTGCATGCGGATGGTGCCGTACATGCCGTTGTCGACCAGCACCACGATGATGGGCAGGTCGTACTGCACGGCGGTGGCGAACTCCTGGCCGTGCATCAGGAAGCAGCCGTCGCCGGCGAAGCAGATCACGGTCTTGTCGGGCCAGACGCGCTTGGCGCCGACGGCCGCCGGCAGGCCATAGCCCATCGAGCCCGAGGTCGGCGCCAGCTGCGTGCCGAAGCGGGTGAAGCGATGGAAGCGATGCAGCCAGGTGGCGTAGTTGCCGGCGCCGTTGGTCATGATGGCGTCGGCCGGCAGGGTCTTTTCCAGGTAGGCCATGACCTGGCCCAGCTGCAGCGCGCCCGGGGTGGTGACGGTGCTCGGGTCGCTCCACTTCAGATACGACTCGCGCATGGCCTGCGTGCCGTCGGCCCAGGCCGGCTGGGCGGGGGCCTTGACGCCGGCCAGCGCTGCGGCGAAGGCCGCGGGCGAGGTGTTGATGGCCAGCGTGGGGCGGTAGACGCGGGCCAGTTCGCCCGCGTCCGGATGCACGTGCACCAGCTTCTGCCTGGGCACCGGGATGTCCAGCAGCGTGTAGGCCTGGCTGGGGTTTTCCGACATGCGGCCGCCGACCAGCAGCACCAGGTCGGCGTCGGCCACGCGCTTGAGCAGGGCGGGGTTGATGCCCAGGCCGACGTCGCCGATGAAACACGGATGGTCGGCCGGGAACAGCATCTGGCGGCGGAACGACACCGCCGTGGGCAGCGCGTGGCGCTGCGCGAAATCGGCGAACTGCTGCACCGCGCGCGCGTCCCAGCGGGTGCCGCCGAGGATGGCGACGGGGTTCCTGGCCTGGGCCAGCAACTGCTCCAGGTCGGCCAGCTGGCCAGCGGTGGGGGCGGCGTCGATGACTTCGTAGCGCGGCGCGTCGGCTACCTGCGCGGCCTCGACCAGCATGTCCTCGGGCAGCGCGATCACCACCGGGCCGGGACGGCCCGAGGTGGCGATGTGGAAGGCGCGCGAGATCAGTTCGGGGATGCGCTCGACCTGGTCGATTTCCGTGACCCATTTGGCCTGCGTGCCGAACACGGCGCGGTAGTCCATTTCCTGGAAGGCCTCGCGTTCGCGCATGCCGCGCTCGATCTGGCCGACGAACAGGATCATCGGGGTCGAGTCCTGCTTGGCGATGTGCACGCCGGCCAGCGCGTTGGACGCGCCCGGGCCGCGGGTCACCATGCAGATGCCGGGTTCGCCGGTCAGCTTGCCATGGGCGTCGGCCATCATGGCCGCGCCGCCTTCCTGGCGGCAGACGGTGACCTTGATGTCGGCGTCGTGCAGGCCGTCCAGCACCGCCAGGTAGCTCTCGCCGGGAACGCAGAAAACGTGTTTGACGCCCTGGGCGACGAGCTGGTCGACGAGGATGTGGCCGCCGAGGCGGGATGCTTGCTGGGACATGGTGGGAGTCAGGATGAGCCGAGATTAAGACATCCGAGCATAATGTTCCTTGATCGCACAACGCAATTGATAAAATTGCACAATCTAGTGACCCGCCGGCACGACCCGGATGTTGCGCCGCGGCAGGCGCGGCGGGTGTTTGCGGCCTTCTTCACCTTCCCGGCGGTTCCCGCTCCATGAGAAACGGCATTCCCAACCTCAGCGCCCTGCAGGCTTTCGAGGCCTCGGCCCGCCTGGGCAGTTTTTCGCGGGCGGCCGAAGAGCTGTCCCTGACCCACAGCGCGGTCTACCGCCAGGTGGCCAGCCTGGAGGCGCGGCTGGGGGTGCAGCTGTTCACGCGGGTGCGGCGCCGCATCGTGCTGACCGACCACGGCGCGGAATATGCGGGACGCATCCGCCATCATCTCGACCAGATCGAGAAGGACACCTTTGGCCTGGTCAGCCGCACCGGCATGGGCCGCAGCATCCACATCGCCGTGGTGCCGACGCTGGCCACCACCTGGCTGATCCCGCGGCTGGCGGATTTCCAGCGCGAGCAGCCAGACATCACCGTCAGCCTGTCGGTGCGCACGCTGCCGTTCCAGTTCAAAGACCAGCCGTTCGACGGCGCGCTGTATCACGGCGACACCCTGTGGCCGGGCACCCAGGGCGTGCTGCTGTTTCCGGAACGCGAGCTGGTGCCGGTCTGCGCGCCCGAATTGGCGGGGCGCGTGACCGAGGCCGGCGCCGGCGCGCTGGCGGGCATGACCCACCTGCACCTGAGTTCGCGCCCCGACGCCTGGCGCCAGTGGTACGGCGCCAACAATTACCTCTATGGCCCCCAGGCCGCGGGCGGTCCGCGCTACGAGCTGTTCACCATGGTGATGGCGGCGGTGCAGGCCGGGCTGGGCGTCGGCTTGATGCCGCGCTTCCTGGCGCAGCCGGCGCTGGACCAGGGCGCGCTGGCGATGCCCGTGGCGCAGTCGCTGACGGTCAGCCAGGGTTACTACTTCGGCTATCCGCAGCGTAGCGAGCGTTCCGAGGCGCTGAAACTGTTCGAGACCTGGCTCAAGTCGGCCGCCGCGGCGGTGGCGGGGCGCTGAGGGCACGGCGCAAGCGCCGCCGTAGAATGTGGCCCATCCCCCTGACGTGGCCGGCGCGCGTCGCAACGTTGCGCGCGCCTGCGCCGGCGCTGGCCGCCTTCGGGCACGTCTCTTGATGCCTTGATTTCCGTTCCATGTCCGATTCCCGCCAACCGCTCGCTTCCCAGGCCGATATCGACGCCTTCATAGACGCCGTCTGGCTCGAGGACGGCCTGTCGGCCAACACCCTGGCCGCCTACCGGCGCGACCTGACCGGCTTCGCGCGCTGGCTCGAGGATCCCGAGGCCTACGCCCGCGAGATGGCCGACCGCCACGGCGAGGCGGCCTCGGCCCCGGCGCTGCCCGCCGGTCCCGCCAAGGCGCTGGCCGAGGCGGGCAAGGCCGATATCGAGGCCTGGTTCGCCTTCCGCCACGAAGAGACCCGCGCCACCACCGCCAACCGCCGCCTGGCCGCGCTGCGGCGCTTCTACGCCTGGGCCCTGCGCGAACACCGCGCGGCGCAGGATCCCTGTCTGACGCTGGTGGCCGCCAAGCAGCCGCCGCGCCTGCCCAAAACGCTGTCCGAGCAGCAGGTGGATGCCCTGCTGCGCGCGCCCGACCTGGGCCAGCCGCGCGGCCTGCGCGACCGGGCCATGCTGGAGACGCTGTACGCCACCGGCCTGCGCGTGTCGGAACTGGTCGGGGTGCGGGCGCTGGACGTCAGCTTGAACGAGGGCGTGGTGCGCGTGGTGCTGGGCAAGGGCGGCAAGGACCGCCTGGTGCCGCTCGGCGCCGAGGCGGCGCACTGGATCGACCAATACCTGAAGACCGCGCGGCCCGAGCTGGCCGCCGGCCGCGTCAGCGACGCGCTCTTCATCACCGGCCGGGCCGAGGCCATGTCGCGCCAGGCGTTCTGGCAACTGGTCAAGAAGTACGCGGTGCTGGCGGGCGTGCACGCGCCGCTGTCGCCGCACGTGCTGCGCCACGCCTTCGCCACGCATCTGCTGAACCACGGCGCCGACCTGCGCGTGGTGCAGATGCTGCTGGGCCACGCCGACATCTCCACCACGCAGATCTACACCCACGTGGCGCGCGAACGCCTGAAGGCGCTGCACGCCACGCATCATCCGCGCGGCTGAGGGCGTTTGCGCCACGGCGCCCGCGTGCCTACACTTTTGCCTTCGCCTTTTCAGCGCCCCGCCATGAGCAAAGCCCGCCACGTTTCCGAAACGCCCGCCACCCAGTTCCTCAAGCAGCACAAGGTGGCGTACACCGAACACACCTACGACTACATCGACCACGGCGGCGCCGGCGAGGCCGCGCGCCAGCTGGGGCTGGATCCGCACGCGGTGGTCAAGACGCTGGTGATGGAAGACGAATCGGCCAAGCCGCTGATCGTGGTGATGCATGGCGACCGCGAGGTCTCCACCAAGAACCTGGCGCGCCAGGCCGGCCTGAAGAAGGTCGAGCCCTGCAAGCCGGACGTCGCGCAGCGCCATTCGGGCTATCAGGTCGGCGGCACCTCGCCATTCGGCACGCGCAAGAAGATGCCGGTGTGGGTCGAGGCCGAGGTGCTGCAATACCCGGTCGTCTACATCAACGGCGGCCGCCGCGGCTACCTGGTGGGCATCGACCCGAACGTGCTGGTGAGCCTGCTGGGCGCCAAGCCGGTGACGGTGGCGCTGGAATAAGGGGCGCAGCGGACTCGCGGCCCGCGCGGGCCGTGAGCCGTCACTTGGGGGATGCTTGCGCCCCGCGTGGTATCCCGTTACCACCCCCGCTCACGCGGGCGGGGGCACAATGGATCGTAGAACATCAAGAACCGGCCGCCCGGCCCTCGGGCGCATCAGCCGGCGATCCTCATCCCCAGGAGACAATCATGAGCAAGAGACTGTTGATGCTGGTCGGCGACTACGCCGAAGACTACGAAACCATGGTGCCGTTCCAGACGCTGCTGGCGGTGGGACACACGGTGCACGCGGTCTGCCCCGGCAAGAAGTCCGGCGAGAGCATCGCCACCGCTATCCACGACTTCGAGGGCGCGCAGACCTACAGCGAAAAGCGCGGCCACAACTTCGCGCTGAACTACGATTTCGACCGCGTCGAGGCCGGCTCCTACGACGGCCTGGTGATCCCCGGCGGCCGCGCGCCGGAATACCTGCGCCTGAACGAAAAAGTGCTGGAGATCGTGCGCGCCTTCGACAAGGCCGCAAAGCCGATCGCCGCCGTGTGCCACGGCGCCCAGTTGCTGGCGGCCGCCGGCATCCTGGAAGGCCGCACCTGCTCGGCCTATCCCGCGTGCGCGCCGGAAGTGCGGCTGGCCGGCGGCACCTACGCCGAGATCGGCATCGACCAGGCCTATACCGACGGCAATCTGGTGACGGCGCCGGCCTGGCCCGCGCATCCGGCGTGGCTGGCGCAGTTCCTGGCCGTGCTCGGCACCAAGATCACGCCCTGAGTGCCGCGCGCCGGCCGTTGACATGGCTCGGCCCGTGCGAGCGCCCAGAGCTTGAGGCCGCGTAATGCGGATGCCGCAATGAAAAAGGCGCCTGCCGCGGCAGGCGCCTTTTGCCGTCCGTCGCGGCGCGGGCGGCTATGCCGCCATGTCCAGCACGATGCGGCCTTCGATCTGGCCGCGGCGCATGCGGTCGAACACGCTGTTGATGTTCTCCAGCTTCTCGGTGGCCACGGTGGCATGCACCTTGCCTTCCTCGGCGAACTGCAGCGATTCCTGCAGGTCCAGGCGCGAACCCACGATCGAGCCGCGCACCGTCACGCCGTTGAGCACCATGTCGAAGATCGACAGCGGGAAGTCGCCCGGCGGCAGGCCGTTGAGCGCCACCGTGCCGCCGCGCCGCACCATGCCCAGCGCCTGCTCGAAGGCCTTGGGCGAGACCGCCGTGATCAGCGCGCCGTGGGCGCCGCCGATCTCCTTCTTCAGGTACGCCGCCGGATCGGTGGTCTTGGCGTTGACGACCACCTCCGCGCCGAGACGCTTGGCGAAGGCCAGCTTGTCATCGTCGATGTCCACCGCCGCCACGTTCAGGCCCATGGCGCGCGCATACTGCACCGCCATGTGGCCGAGGCCGCCGATGCCGGAGATCACGACCCAGTTGCCGGGCCGCGTGTCGGTCATCTTCAGGCCCTTGTAGACCGTGACGCCGGCGCACAGCACCGGGGCGATGTCGACGAAGCCGACATTCTTGGGCAGCAGGCCGACATAATCGGCCGCCGCCAGCGCGTACTCGGCGAAGCCGCCGTTGACGGAGTAGCCCGCGTTCTGCTGCTGCTCGCACAGCGTTTCCCAGCCGCCCAGGCAGTGTTCGCAATGGCCGCAGGCGGAGTACAGCCAGGGGATGCCGACGCGGTCGCCTTCCTTGACGTGCGTGACGCCTTCGCCGACCGCCACCACGTGGCCCACGCCTTCGTGACCGGGGATGAAGGGCGGGTTCGGCTTGACCGGCCAGTCGCCTTCGACCGCGTGCAGGTCCGTGTGACAGACGCCGCAGGCCTCGATCTTGACCAGCAGTTCGCCGGCCCGGGGGCGCGGCACTTCGACCTCTTCGATTTCCAGGGGCCTGCCGAATGCGCGAGCCACGGCGGCTTTCATGGTTTTGTTCATTGCTACCTCCGAAGTCAGATCAGTCTTAGCATGCTCGGATGGGGACGCGTCCGAGACCTTGATTTATATCAATGGCTTCCGGACGAGCCGCGCGCAGGAAACGTATCGTTGCAGAATGGGCGGGAATGCCCCGAGGCAGAGGTGTCTTGCCGGGCCGGCGGCTATCGTCGTACAGTGGCCCGCAAGCCTCGTGTCCGCCCCAGGAGCTCCCATGTGTGAAATCTTCATCCGCGCGAGCGAACAGTCCTACGCGCCCGAAACCCGCTCCCTGCGCCTGCACGGGGTGGCCACCAGCCTGCGCCTGGAGCAATTGTTCTGGCAGGTGCTGGAGGAAATCGCGGCGCGCGACGGCATGCGGGTCACGCAACTGATCGAGCGCCTGTACGACGAGCTGGTGGAATACCGCGGCGAGGCGGCGAACTTCACTTCCTTCCTGCGCGTGTGCTGCCTGCGCTATCAGCTGCTGCAGGCCGAGGGCCGCATCCCGGCCGATGCCGCGGTGCCGATCCGCTCGCTCAATCCGCAGGCGGTGCTGGAAGGGCTGCCGCCGTCGATGTACGACCCGCAGCCGTTGCGGTCCAAGCGGCCGGTGGCGGCGTAGCGCCGCGCCGGCGGCATCGGGGCGCGACACTCGCGGCTTGCTTCCGCCGGCATCCCGCCTCGCCGCCAGACGTAAAAAAAGCCCGATCGTCGATCGGGCTTTTTCGTGGCCGGAGGGCGCCTGGATCAGCCGCCCGGCTGGGTCGAGGCCATGGCCACTTCGCTTTGCACGATGCGGCGGATGCGCACGGCATCGCCGATGCGCGACAGCTTGCCCTGCGAGTCCAGCAGCACGATCGCCAGGTCGCGGCCGTTGATGCGCGCCAGCATCACCAGGCATTCGCCGGCTTCGTTGATGTAGCCGGTCTTGGACACCTTGATGTCCCAGTCGGGCTTGCGCACCAGCAGGTTGGTGTTGCGGAAGGTCTGCGTGCGGTTGTTGATCTCGACGTCGTACTCCGTGTCGGTGGAGTAGCGGTGGATCAGCGGACGCTGCGACGCGGCGCGCAGCAGGCGGGCCAGGTCATGCGGCGACGACACGTTGTTGCTGGACAGGCCGGTGGGCTCGATGAAGTGCGTGCTGCTCATGCCCAGCGACTGCGCCTTGGCGTTCATGGCGGCGACGAAGGCCGGCAGGCCGCCCGGATAGTGGCGGCCCAGCGCGTTGGCGGCGCGGTTCTCGGACGACATCAGCGCCAGGTGCAGCATGTCGCCGCGCGAAAGCTTGGTGCCCACGCGCAGGCGCGAGGTGGTGTGCTTGAGGCCGTCGATGTCTTCATCGGTGATCTCCAGCATCTCGTCCATCGGCTGGTTGGCGTCCACCACCACGACCGCGGTCATCAGCTTGGAGATCGAGGCGATGGGGCGCACCACGTTTTCGTTCTTGGCGAAGATCACGGTGGAGGTAGCCAGGTCCTGCACGTAGGCGGTGCTGGACCGCAGCGCGGCGGCTTCGGCGCGCACCGACACCGCGGGCGGCGGCATGGCGGCTGCCGCTGCGGCGGCGGCCGTGCGCTGCGCGCGCGACGGCTTGTTGGGCTTGCCGTTCTTGCCGGCCGCGCCCTTCTTGGACGAACTCTGCTGGGCGACGGCCTGCTTGCCGCCCTTGGGCGTTGCGTTCTTGCCGGCGGCCTGCTTGGGCGCGCCCTTGGCGGCGGCCTGTTTGCCGGCGGCGCCCTTGGGCGGGGCCTTGGCGGCGGCCGACTTCGGCGCGGCTTGCTTGCCAGATGCGGCCTTGGGGGCGGTTTTACCCGCGGCTTGCTTGGGGGTGGAGGCCTTGCCGGCGCCCGCTTTGGCGGGGGCGGGGGCCTTTTTGGCTTGTTGCGCCTTGCAAGCCGCCGATTTGGCGTTGGTCTTGCAAGGATCGGTATTTTTCGCGGCGAGCGCGGCTGAGGGCAGGAGCGCGCACATCGCCAGCGCCGCCGGCGCTATCGCGTTCGCAATTGCACGTTTCCAGGTAAATGCCATGGTTTGAGCAGGCTTGTCAGTCTGTGAAGAATTATTTCCCCGGCCGGGCTTGCTGCGGTTCGGGAAAAGTCCAGATGAATTAGGGGCTTACGCGTCGAATTTAAACAGTAATTTCAAGTCGCGCGCAAGGCGATTCGCTATCATCGCCGAAAAAAATATCAGGGACGTATTGACGGGTAGCTTATTCGTCGCGTGCGGCGTCCCGAGACGCTACCGGCGCGCGGCGCGTGAGCGTAGCCCGGATTAACCCTCATCCGGCTGAATACACGGGACTTTCGTGGAAAGCGACCTGCGGAACCGAGGTCGGGAGCGTGGCCTCGCCGGGTGGAATCGAACCACCAATTGACCCTTAGGAGGGGCCGGTTATATCCATTTAACTACGGCGAGGCGGGCGGGATGGCTTCGCGCCGGAATCGCGCCGGGCCCGTGGGGAGCCTAGTGCCTTGATATTCCAGGGAAAGACCAGGGGCGCAAGTGTAACACCATTGGATAGCCGCCGAAAATTAGTGGATTTAATCAACTATATGCCCTATATTTCCTGGCATGGCTAGGTCGCCGCGCGCGGCCCGGCCCCATACCTAGAACATCCAGGAGCAGGCATGACCCCGACTTTTCACACGATCCTGCTGGACGTGCAGGACCGTGTCGCCACGGTGACGCTGAACCGGCCCGACAGCCGCAACGCGCTCAATTCCCTCATGTGCGCCGAGTTGGTGCAGGCCATGCAGCATCTGGCGGAGCGGCCGGACGCGCACGTGGTGCTGATCGCCGCGGCGGGCGCGGCGTTCTGCGCCGGCGCCGACCTGAAGGAACGCAAGACCATGTCGAACGCCGAAATGACGGCGCGCCGGGTGCAGGGCTTTGCCGCCTACGCCGCCATCGAGCGCATGCCGCAGCCGGTGATCGCGGTGGTGCAGGGCGCGGCGTTCGGCTCCGGCTGCGAGATCGCCGCGGCCTGCGACTTCGTGCTGGCCTCGTCCGAGGCGACGTTCTGCTATCCCGAAGTGGGTTGGGGCACCGTCGGCGCCACGCAGCGGCTGCCGCGCGTGGCCGGCGCGCGCAAGGCCAAGGAACTGCTGTTCACCGGCCGCCGCTTCGACGCGGCCGAGGCGCGCGAGATCGGCCTGGTCAACCAGGTGTACGCGCCCGAGGCGCTGGCGGCCGAGGCCGCGCAGATGGCCGCGGCCATCGCGCGCGCCGCGCCGCTGACCGTCAGGCTGACCAAGCGCAGTATCGACCAGGGGTTGGCGACGACGCGCGAAGGCGCGATGGCGATCGAGCTGCTGGCGATTGAGGAAAACCTGCGCGGCACCGACTGGAAGCAGGCCATCGCCGGCTTCGGCGCGGCGGGAGACAAGGCATGATCGACCCCACGACCCTGTCGCGGGCGCTGGCGCGCCAGGTGGCCGAACGTGGCGCCGCTGAAGCGTTCGTCGCGCCGGGCGAGCGCCACACCTGGGCCGCGCTGCAGGACGGCGCGCGGCGCATCGCCCGCGGCCTGCATGCGGCCGGCGTGCGCCGCGGCGACCATGTTGGCGTGCTGCTGGGCAACGGCGGCACCTGGGTGCAGGTGTTTTACGCCTGCGCGCTGCTCGGCGCCGTGACGGTGCCGGTCAACACGCGCTTCAAGACCGATGAACTGGCGTTCTGCCTGAAGCAGGCCGACGTCAAAGTGCTGCTGACCGCGGATACCTTCCTGGGCATCGATTTTCTCGATCTGCTGACGCAGGTGGAGCCGGCGCTGGATCAGGCGTTGCCGGGCGCGGCGCTGCCGCTGCTGCGGCAGGTGGTGGTGCTGGGCGAGCGCTGCCCGCGCGGCGCGCGCGCCTGGGCGGACTTCCTGCGGGCCGGCGAGGCCGTCGACGATGCGGCGCTGCAGGCCCGCATGGATGCGGTGGTTCCGGACGACGTGCTGTTGATCCAGTACACCTCGGGCACCACCTCGTTTCCCAAGGGCGTGATGCTGACGCACGCCAACATGTTGACCAATGCGTGGGCCGCGGCGCAGCGCATCGGCGTGCGGCCCGACGATCGCTACTTCAGCATCCGGCCGTATTTCCACGTGGCCGGCACCACGTTGTCGATCCTGGTGAGCCTGATGAGCGGCTGCTGCCTGCTGACGCTGCCGAAGTTCGACGTGGCCGATGCCTTACGCATGCTCGACGACGAGCGCTGCACGCTGACGTCGGGCAACGACACCATCTTCCTCATGCTGATGGGGCATCCGGATTTCGACCGCGCGCGCATCCATTTGCGCGGCGGCTGGGCGGCGGCCGGCCCGCAGGTGATGCAGAAGATCCGCGACGTGATGGGCGTGCCGGGCATCTGCAACGCCTACGGCCAGTCCGAGGCCTCGCCCAACATCACGCTGTCGGCGCACGATGATCCCTTTGAACTGCGCGCCATGGGCTGGGCGCTGCCGCATCCCGGCATGCAGGTGCGGGTGGTGGATCCGGGCACGGGCGAGCCGTTGCCGGCCGGCATGCAGGGCGAGATCCAGGCGCGCGGCTGGAGCGTGATGAAGGGTTACTACAACATGCCCGAGGCCACCGCCCGCGCGCTCGGCGCCGATGGCTGGCTCAGCACCGGCGACCTCGGCGAGATGGACGCGGAAGGCCGGCTGCGGATGGTGGGCCGTCTCAAGGACATGTTCCGCGTGGGCGGCGAGAACGTCGCGCCGGCGGAGGTCGAAGAGACCCTGCACGGCCACCCCGCCGTGCGCATGGCGCAGGTGGTCGGCGTGCCCGATGCGCGCCTGGGCGAAGTGCCGGCGGCCTTCGTGCTGCTCAAGGACGGCCAGGACTGCACGCCCGAGGAACTGACGGCCTGGTGCAAGGCGCGCTGCGCCAACTTCAAGGTGCCGCGCTATGTCGAGATCGTCGACAGCTTCGAGCACATCGGCATGACGGGCAGTTCCAAGGTGCAGAAGAACAAGCTGCGCGCCCACGCGCTGGCGCTGTTCGGACTGGAGCAACAGGCATGAGCGCGCGCGACGTGGTGCTGTGCGAATGCTTCGCGCGCGATGGCCTGCAGCATGAGCCCGATTTCATCGATACCGCGGTCAAGGCCGGCCTGATCGACAGTTTTGCCGCATTGGGCTTCGAGCGGGTCGAGGCGACCTCGTACTCCAATCCCAAGGTGGTGCCGCAGTTCGCCGACGCCAGCGCCTTGCTGGCGGCGCTGCCGCGCCGCGCGGGCGTCTGGTACAAGGCCACCTGCGCCAATGCGCGCGCGGTGGAGCGGGCGCTGGCGGACCTGGACGCCGGCATCGGCGCCAACGAGATCAGCCTGCTGGTCTCGGCCAGCGAGTCGCATTCGACGCGCAACCTGAAGCGCGAGCGCGCTGCCCAGTGGGACAACATTGCCGAGATGGCGCGGCTGGCGGATGGCCGTTTCCGCCTGATCGGCACGATCTCGGTGGCTTTCGGTTGCCCGTTCGAGGGCGCGGTCGACGCGGATTCGGTCATGGCCGACGTGCGGCGCTTCGCGGCGCTGGGCGTGGGCATCGTGACGCTGGGCGACACCACCGGCATGGCCACGCCGGCGTCGGTGCGCGACCTGTACGGCCGCATGGCGCGCGAGGTGCCCGAAGTGACGCCGGTGGCGCATTTCCACGACACGCGCGGCACCGGCCTGGTGAATTACGTGGCGGCGCTGGAGGCGGGCGTCACGCATTTCGACTGCGCCTTCGGCGGCGTCGGCGGCCATCCGGCCAAGGTGCGCTACGGCGGCGGCCATACCGGCAACGTGGCGACGGAAGACCTGGTTAACCTGTTCGAGTCGATGGGCGTGCGCACCGGCCTGGACCTGGCGGCGATGGACGCGGTGTCGCGGCGCTGCGAGGCGGTGCTGGGGCGCGCGCTGCACAGCCGCGTGGCGCAAAGCGGCCTGAACCCGCTGCTCGGCGTCGCGCGGGAGGCGGCCGCATGATGACCGCCCGCCGCGTTTGTATATCATGCGGGCAGCGGCGCGCGACCTGCGCGCGCGCCGATTTTCCCCGCATCTGAAGAGTCCCTCATGGCCACCCGAACCGCATCCAAGTCCGCCGCCTCCGCGCGTCCCGAACCCCGGGCGTTGAAGGAACTGTTCTCGTACCGCCTGAACCGGTTGGCCTACGTGTCCAGCCGCATCGCCGCCGGCCTGAACGAAAGCCGCTACGGCGTCGGGCCGCGCGAATGGCGCATCATCGCGCTGCTGGGCGCGGCGCCGGACATGTCGTTGAACGCGGTGGCGCGCGAGGCCAACATCGACAAGAGCCAGGCCAGCCGCACCGTGTCGGAACTGATCGAGCGCGGCCTGATCCAGCGCAACGCCGACAGCCAGGACGGCCGCGGCGTCAGCCTGGACCTGACGCGCACCGGCCGCGCCCTGTACGACGAGATCTTCCCGGCCGCGGTCGAGCGCAACGAAGACATGCTGTCGGTGCTGTCGGACGCCGAGCGCGAGGCCATGGAACGCATGCTGGACAAGCTGACGGCGCACGCGCTGGAGATGCTGAATGAATGCAAGGCGGAGGTGCCGGCGCGTCGCGGCCGCGGCGTGCAGCCGCGCTGAACGCGCGGGGCGCGCCCGCGCTTTTTTTTACCCTTATTGTTGATTTAATCAATCACTTTGATTGTCGCCATTGGAAGAGGATATCCGTGATGTCGGAACTGATCATTGAAGACCTGGGCGCGGTGCGGCTGCTGCGCCTGAACCGTCCGGAAAAGCACAACGCGCTGAACACCGCGTTGACCACGGCGCTGCTGGACGCGCTGCGCCAGACCGATCGCGACGACGCGGTGCGCGCGGTGGTGCTGACGGGCAATGGCAAGTCGTTCTGCGCGGGCGCCGACACCGGCGAGTTCTCGGCCCTGACGCCGGAACAGCCGGACGCGGTGTTGCGCCGCGCCGACCTGACGACCGACCTGCACCTGGTGTTCTCGCGCATGGTCAAGCCGGTGATCGGCGCGGTCCATGGCAATGCGCTCGGCGGCGGCGCCGGCCTGGCGCTGGCCTGCGACCTGACGGTGATGGCCGAGGACGTGCGCTTCGGCTATCCGGAACTGCGCCACGGCATCGTGGCCGCGGTGGTCATGGCCAACCTGGTGCGCCAGGTCGGCCGCAAGCATGCCTTCGAGCTGGTGGCGATGGCTGAACCGATCGATGGCGCGCGCGCGTTGCAGCTGGGCATCGCCAATCGCGTCGCGCCCGCCGCGCAGGTGCTGGACCAGGCGCTGGCAATGGCGCAGCGCCTGGCCGGCTGGGAGCCGGCCGCGATGGGGCTGACCAAGCGCGCCTTCCACCGCGCGGCCGACCTCGGGCTGGGCGAGGCGCTGGGCGTGGGCCGCGACGCCAACGTCATCATGCGCGGCTTTCGCCAGGGAGCGGCGCGATGAGACCGCTTGAAGGCGTCACCATCCTGGACCTGTCGCGCGTGCTGGCGTGCCCGTTCGCCTCGATGATCCTGGCCGAGCTGGGCGCCGAGGTCATCAAGGTCGAGCAGCCCGGCGGCGGCGACGAGACGCGCGGCTTCGAACCCAAGGTGCAAGGCGAGGGCGGCACCGAGTCGGCCTACTACCTGGCCTTCAACCGCAGCAAGCAGTCGGTCACGGTGAATTTCCGCCATCCCGAGGGGCAGGCGCTGATCCGGCGATTGGCGCAGACCTGCGACGTGGTGGTCGAGAACTTCCCGGTCGGCACGCTCGCCAAATACGGCCTGGATCGCGAGCGCATCGCGCCGGACAACCCCGGTCTGATCTATTTCTCGTGCACCGGGTTCGGCATGACCGGGCCGTACGCGCCACGCAAGGGCTATGACACCGTGTTCCAGGCCATGGGCGGCATCATGAGCCTGACCGGCGAGCGCGGCGGCGGCCCGGTCAAGCCGGGCCTGCCGGTGAGCGACCTGACCTCGGGCCTGTGGGCCGCCATCGGCATCCTGTCGGCGATGGTGGGACGGGTGCGCTCGGGGCAGGGCTGCCATATCGACTTCTCCATGCTGGACGGCCAGGTGGGCCTGCTGTCGCTGGCGGCGGCGCGCTATTTCGCGCTGGGCGAAGTGCCGCCGCGGCTGGGCACGGAACATCCCGGCCGGGTGCCCTCCGCCGCGTTCGAGTGCGGCGACGGCCGCTGGGTGCAGATCACGGGCAGCGACCAGCACTGGAAGCCGCTGTGCGAGGCGCTCGAACTGCCGCAATGGGCCGACGATCCGGAGCTGGCGCGCAACGCCGTGCGCGTGGCGCGCCGCGACGAAGTCATGGCCGGCCTGTCGGCGGCCGCCGCGCGGCTGACGCGCGACGAACTGTGCCGCCGCTGCGATGCGCGCGGCGTGCCGGCCGGCCCGATCCTGGATGTCGAGGAGATCCTGCACAACGAGCACGTGCTGGCGCGCGGCATGGTGGCCAGCTACGAGCATCCGTCCATCGGCCGCTTCGGTGCGGTGCCGGTGCCGTTCAAGTTCGACGGTTTCGACGATCCGCGCCTGGAGCGCCCGCCGTTGCTGGGCGAGCACACCGACAGCGTGCTGGCCGGCCGGCTGGGCCTGTCGCCGGCGCAGATCGAGGCTTTACGCGGGCAGGGCGCGATCTAGCCGCCGGGGCGCGACGCCCCGCGGCCATCCCTCGCACAACATCACACACATAAAACACAATATCCCAGGAGACAAACCATGAAGATTCTGAAGCGCCTGCTGTGCGGCGCGGCGGTGGCGGGCGCGCTGTGCGCGTCGGCCGTCGCCGCCGATCCCTATCCCTCGCAGCCGATCACGCTGGTCAACCCGTACGCGGCCGGCGGGCCGGCGGACGTGCTGGGCCGGGCCCTGGCGCGCGAGCTGGAAAAGCAGCTGGGCAAGACCATCATCGTCGAGAACAAGGCCGGCGGCGGCGCGGCCATCGGCGCCAACTTCGTGGCGCGCGCCAAGCCGGACGGCTACACGCTGCTGCTCGGCACGTCGGCCGCCCACGTGGTGACGCCGCTGATGCAGCAGACGCCGTACGACGGCATCAAGGACTTCGCCTTCGTCTCGATCGTCGCCAACCAGCCCAACATGCTGGTGGTGCGGCCCACGCTCAAGGCCGACAGCGTCGAGCAGTTGATCGCCATGGCGCGCAAGGAGCCGGGCCGCATCAACTATGCCTCGGCCGGGCCCGGCAGCTCGCCGCACCTGGGCGCCGAACTGTTCCGCGAACGCGCCGGCGTGGACATCGTCCACATCCCCTACAGCGGCGCGGCGCCCGCCATCAACGATCTGGTGGGCGGGCAGGTGGACATGGCGGTGCTGAACCTGGCCGCCAGCCTGCAGTTCATCCGCAGCGGCCGGCTCAAGGCGCTGGCCTACGCCAACGACCATCGCTCGCCCTTGCTGCCCGACGTGCCGACGCTGGCCGAATCCGGCGTGAAGGGCGCGGAGTCCGCCTCTTGGTACAGCCTGGCCGCGCCCAAGGGCACGCCGCCGGAGATCCTGCAGCGCCTGAACGACGCGGTCGCCAAGGTCAACGCCAATCCGGAATACAGCAAGCTGATGCAGGCGCAGGGCGTGGACCTGTGGAACATGACGCCCCAGGAAGCCACGGCCTTCGTGGAGAAAGACCAGACCGCCATGCGCAAGCTGGTGCAGGCGGCGGGGCTGATGAAGAAATAGGACTATTCCGGCGGCTGGAATGACGGTTCGCCGCCCTGGTTGCATCCTGATGAGCGGGACAATTCGCCCGGTGGCTTCGGCTGCCGGGGTTGTTTTGTCAATTCTAACGTAGTAACGTTACTACGTTATTTGCAAGGATCAAGGGATGCGCCATGTCCATCACCACACTGTCCAGCCGGGAACTCAATCAGGACGTGACCCGCGCCAAGAAGGCGGCCCTGCTCGGCCCGGTGTTCATCACGGACCGCGGCAAGCCAACCCATGTCCTGCTGGGCATCGAAGAGTACTGGCGCCTGGTCGGCCAAAAACGAAGTCTCGTCAGCGCGCTGTCGATGCCGGGCCTTGCCGGGATCGATCTCGATGCCCCCCGTTCGCGCGAGCTGCCCCGCCCCGCGGACGTCGAATGATGTTCCTGCTGGATACCAACGTGCTGTCCGAGTTGCGCAAGGCGGGCGACGGCAAGGCGGACGTGAACGTGGTCGCCTGGTTCTCCAACGAGGACGCGGTGAATTTCTACGTCTCGGCGATCACGCTCATGGAGATCGAGATCGGCATCCTGCGCATGGAGCGGCGGGATGCCGGGCAAGGCAGCCGCCTGCGCGCCTGGATGCGCGATCGCGTCCTGCCGGAATTCTCCGACCGGACCTTGCCGCTCGATACGGCGGTGTCATTGCGCTGCGCCAGATTGCATGTGCCGGACCTGCGGCCCGAGCGGGACGCCTTCATTGCCGCGACTGCGCTGGTGCACGGGATGACGCTCGTGACGCGAAACGTGTCTGATTTTTCCGGTTGCGGCGTCAACCTTGTGAATCCCTGGCTCACCCCACCATCAGCGCCGCGCGCCTGAGCGCGTCGCGCGTTTCCGCCACCAGTTGCTCGACCACCGCGCCGGCCGGTTGCAGGCTGTCGATCAATCCCGCGCTCTGGCCGGCCTCGACCTTGCCGCCCTGCACGTCGCCGTCGAAGGCGGCCTGCTTCAGGGAACTGCCGGAGAACATCGTTTCCAGCGTGGCCTCGTCGCCGCCGCGTTCGGCCGCGAGGTAGTCGCGGGCAAATGCGTTGCGCAGCATGCGCACGGGCGAACGGCCGCGGCCCACCAGCGTGGTGTCGGCGACGCCGGCCGCCAGCACCGCATCCTTGTAGGCATCGCACACGCCGGCCTCGGGCGTCAGCAGGAAGCGGGTGCCCAGTTGCGCGCCCGCCGCGCCCAGGCACAGCGCGGCGGCGATGCCGGCGCCGTCGGCGATGCCGCCGGCCGCCACCACTGGCACCGACACGCGCCGCACCACTGAACGCAGCAGGACCTGCAGGCCGATTTCATCGGGGCCGGGATGGCCGCCGGCTTCCAGGCCGACGGCGATCACCGCGTCCACCCCCGCCGCTTCGGCCTTGGCGGCGTGTTCGGGGCTGGCGATCACCTGCAACCATTTGACGCCGGCCTCGCGCGCGCGGCCGATGTGCTTCTGCGGTCCGCCCTGCGACGCGATGATGACCGGCACGCCTTCGGCCAGGGCGATATCCATGTGCTCCTGCGCGCGTTTGTTGTACAGCGGGATGTTGACGGCGTAGGGCGCGTCGGTGCCGGCGCGCACCTCGCGGATGGCGGCCAGCAGCGCCTCGGGGTACATCGGGCCGGCCGCGATCACGCCGAGCCCGCCGGCGCGCGACACCGCCAGCGCCAGCGCCGCGTTCGACGAGGCCCAGCTCATGCCGCCCTGGATGATCGGGTAGCGGGTGCCCAGCAAGCGGGTCAGCGGGGTTTGCAGAGTCATGGCGAATCAGAATGGGGAAAAGCCCATTCTGGAATATATGGTTGATAAAATCAACTATATTCTGAGCGGCGGCCCGGCGGCCCGGCGGCCCGGCGAACGCATCGCGCACGCCATGCGCGATGCGCCGACGCGGGTATTCCCGATTGCGCCAGGTTATTTGTTTATGATGTGCGCGTCTGGCCCAAGGCCCGGCCGTCCCGAGGAGGGGGCGTCTTTCTCCATCAATAAGAAAAATCATGTCGAGCACTACCTCGAGCACTACCGATACGCTTTCCGTGCGCACCATCGTCCTGGGCACCCTGGTGGTGCTGCTGGCCATGGGCGTGCGCGCCACCTTCGGCCTGTTCATGCAGCCGATGGGCCTGGCCCATGGCTGGAGCCGCGAAGTGTTTTCCATGGCCTTCGCGCTGCAGAACCTGGTCTGGGGCGTGGCCTGCATCTTCATGGGCATCCTGGCCGACCGTTATGGCTCCGGCCGCACCATCGCGCTGGGCGCGGTGCTGTACATGCTGGGCATGATCGGCACCCGCTTCGCCACCGACGAAACCACGCTCTACCTGAGCGCCGGCCTGCTGGTCGGCCTGGGCCAGGCCGGCACCACGTTTCCGGTGATCCTGCCGGTGGTGGCGCGCGCCGTGCCGCCGGCCTACCGCAGCACGGCCATGGGCATCGCCAGCGCCGGCGGCTCGCTTGGCCAGTTCGCGGTGGTGCCGACCGGGCAGGCGCTGATCACCGGCCTGGACTGGCCGGGCGCGTTGTGGGTGCTGTCACTGTTCGTCGCTTGCGCGGCGCCGCTGGCCTATTTCCTGCGCGGCCGTCCGCAGGCCCATGGCGGGCCGCAGCAGTCGCTGGCGGCGGCGGTGCGGCAGGCGGTGCGGCATCCGTCGTTCCATTTCCTGTTCTGGAGCTATTTCGTCTGCGGCTTCCACACGGCCTTCATCACGCTGCACCTGCCGGCCTATGTCACCGACGGCGGCCTGACGCCGGGGCAGGGCGCCACCGCGATCGCGCTGATCGGGCTGTTCAACGTGCTGGGCTCGTTCTACGCCGGCAAGCTCGGCGGCCAGTACAGCAAGAAGCGCCTGCTCGCGGTGGTCTACGGCATGCGCGCCTTCGGCATCCTGCTGCTGCTGTGGCTGCCGCTGTCGCCGTGGGTGCTGTATGCGTTCGCCGCCTGGATGGGCTTGTTCTGGCTGGGCACGGTGCCGCTGACGCAGGGGCTGATCGGCCAGATCTATGGCCTGCGTTATGCCGCGACCCTGTCCGGCATCGTTTTCCTGGGCCACCAGGTCGGCAGTTTCATCGGCGTGTGGCTGGGCGGTTATGCCTATGCCAAGACCGGCAACTACGACCTGGTCTGGTGGCTGGGCGTGGCGCTGGCGGTGGCCGCCGCGCTGCTGTGCCTGCCGGTGCGCGAGCAGCCGCTGGCGCAGCCGGCGACCGCGTGAGGCGAACCGCCATGACCGACACGCCTGCCGTCGCTTCCGCCCGCCGCCATCGCGGCTGGCGCCTGGCGGGCTGGGCGGCGTTGGCGCTGGTGTTGGGCCTGGCCTTCTGGGGCTACACCCAGCCCGACATGCAGATCCATTGGGAAAACCTGGCGTCGCTGTGCGGTTTCTAGCCGCGCGGGCGGGGCGGGGGCGCGGTATCCTACGGCGGTAATCGTTTCCACACCGCGTTTCCGTATCGCGTTTTGACGCCGCCCATGCAGGACGACCCGCTTTCCTACCCCGACCTGAGCCTGTCCGCCATCGGCGACATGCCTGCCGCCGACATGCTGGTGCTGACGGTCAACAACCGCCTGTCGCGCCGGCTCACGCTCGAGCTGGCCGGGTTGCTGCGCCAGGAGCGCCAGGTCAGCGAACTGCCGCGCATCCTGCCGTTGTCCGCCTGGCTGGCCGAATCCGCCAATGAACTGGCGTTCGAGACCGATGACGACGTGCCGGCCTACCGGCTCGACGGCTTCGCCACCCAGCTGGTCTGGACCGAGGCCATCCGCGCCGAAGAGGCCGAGCGCGTGCTGCTGGACGCGAGCCAGGCCGCGCGCCTGTCGATGGACGCGGACCAGCTCATGGACGAGTGGGCGCTGCGCGTGCCGTCCGGCGCCGACACCGACGAGTACCGCGGTTTCGCGCGCTGGCGCGAACGCTATCGCCAGGTTCTGGCCGCCATCGACGCCGAGGACGCCAACCAGGGCTATGCCCGCGTGCTGCGGGCGCTCGAGGATGGCCGGCTGGCCGTGCCCGGCCATCTGGTGCTGGCCGGCTTCACCGATATGTCGCCGCGCTTCCGGCGGCTGCTGCGGGCGTTCGAGGAACAGGGCTGCCTGATCGCGCAATGGCGCGACACGCAGCGCGCGCCCGCCGAGCCGCGCCGCTACGAGGCGCCGGAGCAGGGCGCCGAGTGGCGCGCGGCGGCCGAGTGGGCCGCCAGTCAGCTGAAGCGTCATCCCGCCGGCCGCTACGCCATCGTCTCGCCCCAGCTCGAAGCCGAATCGCCGTTCGCGCGGCGCATCCTCAGCCAGGCGCTGGCGGGCCACGACGGCGCGCCGGCGTTCGCCTTCAACGTGGCGGTTGGCCGTCCGCTGGATGAATGGCCGATGGCGCGCGCCGCGCTGGCGTGGCTGCGCGCGCTGGCCGAATGCGCGGCGGGCAAGGGCTGTGGCGTCGAGGTGCTGGGCGCCGCGCTGCTGGCGGGCCACTGCGCGGGCGATGTCAGCGAACGCGCCCGCCTGGCCGCCCTGGACGCGCGCTGGCGCCGTCGCGGCCAGATCCACCTGTCCGCGATGGAATGGCGCAAGCAGCTGTCGCAGTTGCCGCCGCTGGCGCAGGCCTGGGACCAGGCCATGGAGATCTGGACGAAGGGGGGCGCGCGCGCCACCAGCGATGTCTGGATGCTGCGCATGAAAGCGGCGCTGACGGCGCTCGGCTTTCCCGGCGAGGGCGTGCTGGACAGCGTCGGCTACCAGGTGCTGGGCGCGTTCGGCGAGGCGCTGGGCGGCTTCTCGGCGCTGGCGCCGGCCGCCGGCAAGCTGGGCGGCGTGGCGGCGGTCAACCTGCTCCAGAGCGTGGCGCGCTCGGCCGCGTTCCAGCCGCAGCGCGACCCGTTGGCGCGGCTCGACGTGCTGGGCCTGCTGGAAGCCGAGGGCGGTTTCTGGGATGGCGTCTGGATGCTGGGGCTGACCGACGATGTGCTGCCGGCCTCGCCCAAGCCGAACCCGCTGCTGCCGCTGGCGGTGCTGCGCCAGGCCAAGGCGCCGCGCGCCACGCCCGAGCGCGAACGCGAGTGGGCCGAGGGCATCTACGCGGCGCTGTGCCGCTGCGCGCCGGAGGTCATCGTCAGCCACGCGCACATGGACGGCGAGCGCGAGCTGCGGCCGTCGCCATTGATCGCCGCCGCTGCCCTGACCGATTGGCGGCCGGCGCTGGCGCCGTCCGTGGCCGCCTTGCCGCAGGAAACGCTGGACGACGCGCAGGGCCCGCCGCTGGCGCCGGACGACCGGGGCGGCGGCGGGTTGGATGTATTGGACACGCAGGCGCGCAATCCCCTGTGGGCGTTCGTGCGCCACCGGCTCGGCGGGCGCGAACTCGCGGCCTATGCCGACGCGGCCACGGTGAACGTGCGCGGCCAGTTCCTGCACAAGGCGCTGGAACTGGTGTGGGGCATGCTGCCCGACCAGGAGGCCTTGCACGACACGCTGGCCGGCGGCCGCTTGCCGGCCTTGCTGGAGCAGGCGGTGGCGCAGGCCGCCGAGGAAGAACTGCAGCAGTACGCGCCGGCGCTGAAAGCGCTGGAATGCGCCCGCGCGCTGACGGTGCTGGCGTCGTGGCTCGACATGGAAGCCCAGCGGCTGCCGTTCGCGGTGGCGCAGGTCGAGAAGAACCACGAATGGCGCCATGGCGCGCTGCACCTGAAGCTGCGGCTGGACCGCATCGACACGCTGACCGACGGCCGCAACGTCATCGTCGACTACAAGACCGGCGTGGCCGCGGCCAAGCCCGAGCCCGACTGGTCGCGCAGCCGTCCGGTGAACGTGCAGCTGCCGTTCTACGCCTCGGTGCTGGCCGATGCCGCCGGCGGCGAAGTGGCCGGCCTGGTGCTGGCCCAGATCCACGCGCGCCAGGTGGCGGCGCAGGGCCTGGCCGACGAGGACCTGGGCATGGCGGGCGTGACGCTGGCCGCCGAAAGCAAGTACTTCGACGGCCTGTCCTGGCCCGAGATCCGCCAGCGCTGGCGCGCCGCGATCGAGTCGCTGGCCGATGAATACGTGGCAGGCCATGCCGCCAATGTCGCCTACCGCCGCGACGACCTGAAATACTGCGACGCGCTGCCCTTCCTGCGCTTGCACCTGGATGACGAGGACGCCTGAGCCATGGCCGATGTAGAACGCCAGCCCCAGGACCATGCCGCGCGCGCGGCGGCGCTGGATCCCGCGCGCTCTTTTCTGGTGCAGGCGCCCGCCGGCTCCGGCAAGACGGAACTGCTGACCGACCGCATCCTGGCGCTGCTGGCCACCGTCAACCGCCCCGAGGAAATCGTCGCCATCACCTTCACGCGCAAGGCTGCCTCGGAGATGCATGCGCGCGTGCTGAGCAAGCTGCGCCGTGGCCTGGACGCGCCGCCCGAGGCCGCGCACGAACGCCGCAGCTGGGAACTGGCGCGCGCCGCGCTGGCGCGCAACGCCGAACAGGAATGGCACCTGCTGGAGCATCCGGCGCGGCTGGCGATCCGCACCATCGACTCGTTCTGCGCCGGCCTGGTCCGCAGCATGCCGTGGCTGTCCGAACTGGGCGGCATGCCCGAGATCACCGACGACGCCCGCGCCCATTACGAAGCGGCGGCGCGCGCCACGCTCGATCTGGCGGATGACTACGACGCGGTCCGCATCCTGCTGCAGCACATGGACGTGGACGTGCAGGCGGCCAAGGACGCCATCGCCGACATGCTCGGCCAGCGCGATCAATGGCTGCCGCTGCTGCGCCATGGTTCCGACCGCGAGGCGCTGGAGGAAACCCTGGCCGCGGCTATCGGCGACGACCTGGAGGCGCTGTGCGAGGCCATGCCCTACGGCTGGGCCGACGCGCTGTCCGGCCCGGCGCGGCTGGCCGCGGCGCAATTGCAGGACGGCGGCGAGGACGACCGGCTGGCCGCCTTGCTCGACTGGACCGAGGAACTGCCGGCCGATGCCGAGGTGCTGGACCAGTGGCGCGCCGTCGCGCACCTGCTGCTGACCGGCACCGGTTCGCTGCGCAAGACCGTCACCAAGACCCTGGGTTTTCCGGCCAAGTGCGCGCACAAGGAACCGTTCGTCGCCTGGCTCGAAAGCGCCGACGCCGATGCCGCCTGGGTGCGGCGCCTGGCGGCGGTGCGCGACATTCCGGCGCCGCGCTTGAGCGACGCGCAATGGGAAGTGCTGGGCGCGCAGCTGATGACGCTGGCGCTGGCGGTGGCGCAGTTGCGGCTGCGCTTCGCCGACACCGGCGAGGTCGACTTCATCGAGATCTCGCAGCGCGCCGCCTCGGCGCTGGGCAGCGCCGACGATCCGGGCGAGCTGCTGCTCAAGCTCGACGCGTCCATCCGCCACCTGCTGATCGACGAGTTCCAGGACACCAGCCAGACGCAGCTGGACCTGTTGCGCACGCTGACCTCCGGCTGGCAGGAGGGCGACGGCCGCAGCCTGTTCCTGGTGGGCGATCCGATGCAGTCGATCTACCGTTTCCGCAAGGCGGAAGTGGGGCTGTTCCTCGAAGTCGCGGAAACGGGCGTGGGCGAACTGCAACCGGGTTTCCTCAACCTGACCGACAACTTCCGCTCGCAGGCCGGCATCGTCGACTGGGTCAACCAGTCGTTCGCGCAATTGCTGCCCAAGCGCAGCGACGCGGCCGCGGGCGCCATCAAGTACAGCCCGTCCACCGCCTTTCACGGCGCCTTGCCGGATCCGGCCGTGCGCTTCCATCCCGCCTGGTCGCGCGCCGGCGCCGCGCCGGCCGAGGAACAGGCCGAGGACATTGCCGTCGGCCTGGTGCGGCAGGCGCTGGCCGAACACGCGGGTAGCAAGCACCCGGTCGCCATCCTGGTGCGGGCCCGCAGCCACCTGGGCAACCTGACGCGCCGGCTGGCGCAGGAAGGCATCCGCTGCCGCGCGGTGGACCTGGTGCCGCTGGCGCTGCGGCCGGTGGTGGCGGACCTGGTGCAGTTGGTGCGGGCGCTGTCGCATCCGGGCGACCGGCTGGCGTGGCTGTCGGTGCTGCGCGCGCCGTTCTGCGGCCTGACGCTGGAGTCGTTGCAGCGCCTGTTCGGCGCCGACCATGTGACGCCGGTGCCGGTGCTGCTGGAGCGCCTGTTGCGCCCGGCGCCGGTGAAGGCCGTGGCGGCGCCCTTGGCCACCGCGCCGGCGGCGCGCCAGGGATCCTTGTTCGACGACACCGAGAACCCGGCACAAGGGGCCTTGTTCGACGACGCGGCGTCTGAAGCATCGCGCGTTGATCCGGTCTTGACGCCGGTCGCGGCGGGCGAGGGCGAACCCTCGTTCGGCGGCGCGGACGCCCCGCGTTCGGCCGAGGCCCTGCTGCGTCCCGATGAATACGCGCGCCTGCGGCAGGTGGCCGCGATATTGCTGGATACGCGCAACGCCTCGGGCGCCATGCCGTTCGCGGCCTGGGTCGAGACGCTGTGGCGCCGCCTGGGTGGGCCCGCGCTCTACAGCGGCCCGTCGGTCGCCAACGACGCCGAAAGCCTGTTCCAGCTGGTCGAGCGCCTGGCGCCGCACGGCGCCATCGACGCGGCCGCGCTGGACACCGGCATCGCGCGCCTGTTCGCCGCGCCCGACGCCGCCGACGAAGAAGCCGCGGTCGAGATCATGACCATGCACAAGTCCAAGGGCCTGCAGTTCGAGACGGTGATCCTGTATGGCCTGCATCGCGCGCCGCGCGGCGATCAGCCGCCGCTGGTGCGCTTCGAGCAAAGCAGCAATCGTGTGCTGTTCGGCCCGGTCAAGCCGCGCGCCGAAACCGAGGCCGATCCCGTGTCGCGCTATCTGGGCGCGCGCGAGGCCCGCCGCGCCTCCTACGAGATCGACCGCCTGCTGTACGTCGCCGCCACCCGCGCCCGCAAGCGCCTGCACCTGGTCGGCCACGTCAACGTCGACGAGGCCAGCGGCCAGCCCAAGACGCCATCCTCCGCCAGCCTGCTGGGCCGCCTCTGGCCCTGCCTGGCCACGCCCACGCCGCCGGCCGCCGACGGCGACACGGCCGAGCCCGTGGCCGACGCGCCGGAATGGCAGGGCGAACCGCTGCGCCGGCTGCACCGCGACGGCCTGGCGCAACTGGCGCGGCAGGCCGACGTCGCCATCAGCCCCGGCTTCGCCGCCGCCGCGCGCGGCGCCTGGGGCGACAGCGCCGAACATCCCGCCTGGCAACTCGAATCCGGTTACGACGCCGCCATCGGCACCCTGGCCCACGCCTGGCTGGCCCGTATCGGCCAGGACGGCGTTACGACCTGGCCGGCGGACGCCCTGGCCCAACGCCTGCCCGCCATGCGCCGCCAGCTGACCCGCGCCGGCATCCCCGCCAGCCAGGCCGACGCCGCCGCCGAAGCCGTCCTGGACACGCTCCAGTCCACCCTGGCCGACGACCGCGGCCTCTGGCTCCTCTCCCAATCCGGCGCCCGCCGCGAATGGCCCCTCATCGACGCCGCCGGCAAAGTCTCCGTCATCGACCTGGCCCTCAGCACCGAAGACGGCTGGCTCATCGTCGACTACAAAACAGGCCGCCCCCAACCCAACGAATCCCCCGCCGCCTTCGCCCAACGCATGCGCCAACGCCACGGCGACCAACTCCTGCGCTACTGCGCCCAGGTAACCGCCCTGGACGGCCGCAAAGCCCGCGCCGCCCTATATTTCCCCCGAGCCCAAGCCTGGATAGACCTATAAAAAAAGCAAAGCAAGACAAAAAAAGAAAAAAACAGAGCAAGAAAAAAAGCGAAGCAAGGCAAAGCGAAGCGAGCCAACAAGACAAGCGAAGCAACGTCTCCTCCCCCTCCCCCTAGGGGGGAGGGCCGGGGAGGGGGCGCACATACAGCCCCCCGGGGCCCGCCAGCCAAGAGGCTAGCCGAGCGAGCAACGCGAAGCTCTGCTAGAATCTTGCTTGGCGGGCCCCTTCGCATGGTTCGACGGTGAACCTGGTCAGGTCGGGAACGAAGCAGCCATAGTCGTTTAGGGTCAGTGCCGGAGTAAGGCTCGCCAACCGGTTTTCGCAAAGGGGACGGGGTTGTTTTCCAAGGGGATTTCCCCGGAAGATGATTCCGTCCCTTTTGCATTTCACGCCGGCAATCGCATCGGCTCTTGCAAAGGCTCTACAATCCCGCCATGACTTATCTGGTACTGGCCCGCAAGTGGCGGCCGCGATCGTTCGATACCCTCGTGGGACAGGATCACGTGGTGCGCGCGCTGACGCATGCGCTCGACACCCAGCGCCTGCATCACGCCTGGCTGTTCACCGGCACGCGCGGCGTCGGCAAGACCACGCTGTCGCGCATCCTGGCCAAATCGCTCAACTGCGAAACCGGCATCACCTCCAAGCCCTGCGGCGTCTGTCGCGCCTGCACCGAGATCGATGCCGGCCGGTTCGTCGACTACCTCGAACTGGACGCGGCCTCGAACCGCGGCGTCGAGGAAATGACCCAGCTGCTGGAGCAGGCCGTCTACGCGCCGGGCGCGGGCCGCTTCAAGGTCTACATGATCGACGAAGTGCACATGCTCACGGGGCACGCGTTCAACGCGATGCTCAAGACGCTGGAAGAGCCGCCGCCGCACGTCAAATTCATCCTCGCCACGACCGATCCGCAGAAGATCCCGGTCACGGTGCTGTCGCGCTGCCTGCAATTCAATCTGAAGCAGATGCCGGCCGACTCCATCGTGGGCCACCTGCAGGCGGTGCTGGGCGAGGAACAGGTCGGCTTCGAAGTGCCGGCCCTGCGCCTGATCGGCCAGGCCGCGTCGGGCTCGATGCGCGACGCGCTGTCGCTGACCGACCAGGCCATCGCCTACAGCGCTGGCAACCTGACCGAGGACGCCGTGCGCGGCATGCTCGGCACCATCGACCAGCGCCACCTGGTGCGCCTGCTGGACGCCTTGTCCACCGGCGACGCCAAGGGCGTGCTGGCGGTGGCCGACGAACTCGCCACGCGCGGCCTGTCGTACGCCGGCGCGCTGGCCGACCTGGCGGTGCTGCTGTCGCGCGTCGCCATCGAGCAGCGCGTGTCCGGCGTGATGCCGGCCGAGGATCCGCTGGCGGCCGACATCGCCCGCCTGGCGCAATCGCTGCATCCCGACGCGGTGCAACTGTTCTATTCGGTGGCGGTGCACAGCCGCGGTGAACTGACGCTGGCGCCGGACGAGTACGCCGGCTTCATCATGGCCTGCCTGCGCATGCTGGCGCTGAACGGTGACGCCGGTCCGCAGACCGCCATCGAGGCGCCCGCCACGCCGGCCCGCCAGACGGCCGAGCCCGCCGTGGCCGCCGCGCAGCCGCCGCAAGCGGCG
>NZ_CADIJR010000011.1 GCF_902859645.1 Achromobacter insuavis
CGCCGGCGTCGCGGGCGCGGCCGCCGGCGCGGCGGCGGGCGTGGCCAGGGCGGTCCGCACGATCTCGGCAAAGCGTTTCACCCGCGCCAGGCCCGGCTCGAACGTGCTGCTGATGGCGGGCAGCCGGGTGCGCTGGTCCGGTTCTTCGTCCTCCAGTCCATCCGAGATCAGCGAGGCGCACAGCTGTGGATCGCCCGACATCAATAGCCGGTACATGAACGGCACCGCGTAGGGCCATTCGGACAAGCCGGAAATCGTCTCCGGGCGGTCGGTGAAGTGGGTGGGGCGGTTGCTCAGGCTGTAGAGGTAGGAACGATTTGCCATGGCGATCGGGGCCTCGGAAAGGGGAGTGGAATGCCGGCGCGAGCCGCCAGGCGGCCGGCAACGACAGGCACAGCGACAACGTGCGGTATTGAACCGCAGCCGGGGGCGCGCGCCATTGCAGGCTGACACCTTTTGCCACGAAGTATTTCCACGGCCCGCGTGTTGGAAGTGCCGCTGGGCGCATCGGTTCTGAACCGGCGGGTCTGCCGCAACGCTGCGTGGCGGCAGGCAATACCCGGGCTTATCCATCGCGAGGCAAGGGCGGGATTCGGCGCTCAGGCTTTCCATAATAGTGAGATCGATTCCTGTTCGCACTTTGCATTGATGGATGAAGCCTGATGAACCCCAGTCCCGCCTTTCCTTTTTGCCGCGCATCGCATCTGCCCTGGATCCTGTTGGGGCTGGGCCTGTCCACGGCCGCCGGGGCGCAATCGGCCGCGTCGGTGCGGCAGCTGCCCGCGGTGACGGTGAAGGGCGCCGACGCCGAGGAAACGGCGACCGGTCCCGTGCATGGTTTCGTGGCCAGGCGCGCGGCCACGGCCACCAAGACCGACACGGCCGTGCTCGACACGCCGCAGTCGATCACCGTCATCACCCAGGATCGCATCACGCTGCAGGGCGCGCAGTCGGTGCAGCAGGCCGCCGGCTACACCGCGGGCGTGAGCACCGCCGACTCTTTCGGCGCCGACAACCGCAGCGACTGGATCAAGATCCGAGGCGCCGAGTCCACCCAGTACCTGGATGGCCTGCTCAACGCGGTGGGGTTCTACAACAACACGCGGCCCGATCCTTATGCGCTCGAACGCATCGAAATCCTGCGCGGGCCCTCGGGCATGCTGTACGGCCAGGCGTCCAGCAGCGGCATCGTGAACCTGGTCAGCAAGCGGCCGCAACCCGATGCGGCGCGCGAGATCGGTGTCAGCGTCGGCAGCCACGACCGCAAGCAGATCCAGGCGGATCTCACGGGTCCGCTCAATGCCGACGGCACATGGCTGTACCGCCTGGTGGCGCTGGGACGCGACAGCGGCAGCGCGGTCCGGCACGTGCCCGACGACCGTTATTTCGTGGCGCCATCGCTCACCTGGCGGCCCAGTGGCGCCACCTCGTTGACGCTGCTGGCCAACTTCCAGCGCGACAACAGCGGCACCATGGTCGGCTTTTTCCCCTGGCGCGGCACGCGCACCGACAAGCCCGGCGGGCGCATCCCGCAGGACTTCTTCGTCAGCGAGCCGGATTTCGACAGATATCGCACCCGGCAGCAGGCCGTGGGATATCAGTTCGAGCATGCATTCAACGACCGGGTCACCTTGCGGCAAAACCTGCGCTATTCGCACAGTGACGCCGATTACCGCAGTATCTACACCACCGGCTTCAACGGCGCGGGACACGGATGGGTGCCCGGCAGCGACACGTTGCTGCGCCGGGTGGTCTACATGAACCAGCCCACCTTGAAGCAACTGGCGATCGACAATCAGCTCCAGTTCAAACTCCAGACCGGCGCGGTCCGCCACCTGGCGCTGGCCGGCATCGACTATCAGCGCTCCACCCTCGAGGCCCACAAAGGCATCGGCGGGCTGGCGGCGCCGATCGACGTGTATAACCCCGTATACGGCAACTTCACGCCACCCACCAGCCTGCGCCACATGCCGACCTCGCACGAGAACCAGATCGGCTTCTACGCGCAGGACCAGCTCGAATGGGAAAGATGGCTGGTGATGCTGGGGCTGCGCTACGACCGTTCGCGCAGCGCGGTGGACGACACGCCGTCGGGCAGCCGTGACGACAGCGAACTGACCCGCCGTTTCGGCCTGATGTACCGCTCGGCCGCCGGTTTCAACCCTTACCTCAGCTATGCCGAGTCGTTCCAGGGGCAGGCCGGTTTCAATCGCGCCAACCAGGCCTTCAAGCCGCTACGCGGCAAGCAGTGGGAGACCGGCGTCAAGGTCCAGCCGCTCGGCGACAACCTGACCATTACGGCGAGCCTGTTCGACATGACCGAAACGAACCGCAAGGTGGCGGGCGTGGTGAACGGCGTGGCCGACACGGTCCAGGTGGGCCAGGCGCGCACGCGCGGCGCCGAACTGGAGGCGCTGGCTTCGGTGGCCGGCTTCGACGTCGTCGCCACCTGGACGCTGCTGAACGCCAGGGTCGCCCGGGGCGTTCCCGCCGAACAAGGCCGGCAACTGGCCAGGATGCCCCGCCATATGGCGTCGCTCTGGGCCAACCATCGCTTCCGCCTCCTGGGCGCGCCGGGATTCCTGGCGGGCGCGGGGGTGCGCTACACCGGCGGCAGCGACGATGGCACCGGCCACAACAATGTGCCCGCCGTCACGGTGTACGACGCGATGCTGGCCTACGACGCGGGGCCGATGCGCGTGGCGCTGAACGTCACCAACCTGTTCGACAAGCAGTATGTCGGCAGCTGCATCGCCCGCGGCGACTGCTTCTTCGGCACCCGCCGCAGCGTGGTCGGCAGCGTGACCTATCGTTTTTGATCTTTGTAAATAGGGACTTATCATTCCGGAACCGTCGCGTTCGTCACAGTTTCGCGACCGATTTCCCCTAGAATTGCGACTGCCGCCGCAATTCCCTGGCGTGCCTCATTTCCCGATAAGAGATGCACGTCGATCTCCTTACCCTGTACTTCATCACCATTGGAACGCTGCTGGCCAGTGCCGGCCTGACGTTCTGGGAACATCGGACCCATCCCAACCGCAGCCGTTCGCTGGGCATCCTGGCGGCCGGCTTCGCGACGTTGGCGGTCGGCTGTAGCAGCGTCCTGTTCCGCGCCGACCTGCCCGCCGGGCTGGGCTCGCCGGTCAGCAATCTCATCATCCTCGGCGGCTATCTGCTGGTGCTGAACAGCGTCGCCTCGCTCAGCGGGCGCAGCTACCGCGGCCGCTCGCTGGCGCTGCTGGCCGTCATGGCGCTGGTCTGGCTGGGCGCCGGCCGGGATGGCCAGGACGTGGTCTGGAAATACGTCAGCGCCTTTCCCATCGGGCTGGTCAGCGCGCTGACCGCCTGGGAACTGCTGCGTTGCGATTCCATGAAGATGCTCAAGACCCGCAACTTTGCCGTGGCGGTCGCGGGCGTGCACGCGCTGATCTATTTCGGCCGGGCCTTCCTGCTGCCGTGGTGGGTCGCCGCCGGGGGGCCGTCGGTGCAGCTGCTGGCCAGCAACATCACCATGTACGAGGGCGTGCTGTACTCGGTGCTGCTGCCGATGACGCTGGTCAAGCTGATCCGCGAGGAAACCCACGTCCAGCTGGTGCTGGAATCGCAGACCGACTACCTGACCCGCCTGGGCAACCGGCGCTGGTTCTTCGAGCAGGGCGCGCGCCTGATCGAGACCCAATCGGGCCGCGAGCCGATCGCCGTGCTGGCGTTCGACCTGGACCAATTCAAAAGCATCAACGACCGCTACGGCCACCATACCGGCGACCTGGTGCTGAAGTCGTTCGCCGGCATCGCCCGCGTCGCGCTCGGACCGCGGGCGATCCTGGCCCGCATCGGCGGCGAGGAGTTCGCCGCGCTGCTCTCGGGCGACGACGCCCGCCGCGCGCACGAGCTGGGCGCGGCCGCCGCCACGCGCTTTGCCGAGGCCATCGCCAACCAGGCCGACGGCCTGGGCATCGCCGCCACGGTCAGCATCGGCCTGGCGTATTTCGAGGACGACGCGCCGGCGCTGGCCGATGGGCTGGCGCGCGCCGACATGGCCCTGTATCGCGCCAAGTCGCTGGGCGGCAACCGGCTGGAAGCGGCGCTGGCGCCGGAGCGCGTCGCGGCGGACTGAACGGCGTCGTCTGCGTCGGCAATGCGGCCGGCGTCCCGGTAGCCAATGCGGCCGACGTCCCGGTCGACAAGGCGGCCGCCGCCCCGGTCGACAAGGCGACAGGCGGCTTCTGTCGACAAGGCGGCGACCATTTGCGCCGATAATGACCGCCATGACCACGCCTACACATGCTTCCCCGGCCGAGCGCGACGGTTTCTGGTTCGACGCCGCCGATCCTTCCCTGGCGCTCGAACGCGCCGGCAGCCACGTCCGGCTGGCGCGCGCCGAGCCGCCCTGGATCGTGGTCGACCAATCCATCGCCTCCCTGACCCTGGGCCGCCACTGGCCCGGACAGTTGTGGCGCGTGCGCGTGACGCAGCTGGGCGACATGTCCGGGCTGGTGGCGCAACCCGGTTATTGGCGCGCCGCCGCCATCGAGCTGTTGCAGCCGCTGCCGCTGGCCCTGCTGTTCGGCCCGCACGGCGAGGGCGTGCTGGATGTCCTGGCCCGCATTCCCGATCTGTCGCGCGAGCAGGCGCGAGCGCTGGGCGAACACTTGCCGGACGACGGCTGGGACCGTTACGGCCGGGCGTGGGCGCGCTGGTCGTCGGAGGAAGAGGGCGGCGCCACTGCGCCGTCCGGCGCCGTCGCCGAGGCGTCGCCGCCCTCCGAATGGTATGGCGTGCTGGCCGCCTCGCGCCGCCGCGGCGGCGCGCATTCGCCGGTCCATGCCGGTTTCATGCAGGTCCACAAGCTGCTGCGGCAACGCGCCGAAGCCGTCGATGGCGAGGCCGCCTTCATCCGGGAAGTGGATGAAGACGGCGAGGTGGACGAGTCGCTGGCGCCGCCGTGGGATGGGGCTTCCGATGCCTTGCTGTTCGCCGCCATGGCGCGGGGGGCGCCGCAATACCTGTCGGCGGACGATGTCGAGGTCCTGGCGCGGCCCTGGCGCGGCGTGTTCGGCGAGCCGGGCTGAGCCGGGGCGGGCTCCTTGCCAGTCCGATCCGTACCCGCCCGATCCCTTGGCAACCCGACCCCGTGCCAGCCCGACCTCCTACCAGTTCACCCGCGCCGTCAGCATCACATTGCGTTCGTCGCCGTAGTAGCAGGCATACGGGCACGCGGCGATGTAGCGCTTGTTCGTCAGGTTCTTGACGTTGAGCGCGAATTCCCAGTTCTGCAGGCGGTACCGCAACGCCGCGTCCAGCACGGTGTAGCTGGGCACCGTGACGCCGTCGCTTTCCTGCCGTCCCACGTAGCGCACGCCGGCCGCGGTGCTCAGGCCGGGCAGCGCCGCCAGCTTGTAGTCCAGCCACAGCGACGCCATGCTGCGCGGCACCGACGCCGGCCGCGCGCCTTCGTCGCCCCGGGTGCTCTTGGTGGTCCTGGCGTTGGTCAGCGTGAAGGCGGCCACCACGTCCAGATTGTGGTTGAGGCTGGCGCGGCCTTCCAGCTCGGCGCCGCGCGAGCGCACTTCGCCCGTCTGCACCGAGAACCCGGGATTGGCCAGATCCGACGTGACCACGTTGCGCTGGGTGATGTCGTACAGCGCCAGCGTGATCGCCGCGTCGACGCCAGGCGGCTCGTACTTCAGGCCGATCTCGTGCTGCGTGCCGGTGGTGGGCTTGAACGGCGTGCCGCCGAAATCCATGCCAGAGGTCGGCTGGAATGACTTGGTGAAACTGTAGTAGGGCGCCAGGCCGTTGTCGAACAGATACATCAGGCCGGCGCGGGGCGAGAACGCGTGCGAATCCTGCCTGCCGTCGTCGGGCGCTTCCTCGGTGCGCGCGCGGTCGTAGCGGCCGCCGAACAAGCCGATCCAGCGGCCATCGAATTTGATCTGGTCCTGGGCATAGAAACCCACCTGGCGCGCGCGGCTGATGCTGCGCCTGGCGGGGTCCAGCGTCGGCGTGCTGCCGTAGACCGGGTCATACACATCGATCGGGACGGCATTCAAGCCCACCGCTTGATCGCGTGTCAGGCTGCTGCGGCTGGCGTCCACGCCGAACAGCAGGGTGTGCTCGAAGCGGCCGTGGCGCAGCTTGCCCAGCAGCTGGTTGTCCAGGGCGATGCCCTTGTCCGTGTCGTCGCGCGACACGGCCAGGCGCTCGACCCGCGCCGGGTTGGCGGCGTCGACCGAGCTTGTCATCATGTACAGGTTGTTGCTATTGGCGCGGTGGTTGTAGCCCAGCAGGTTCTGCCGCACCTGCCAGTCGTCGTTGATCTTGTGCTCCAGCAGGTAACCCAGGTGGCCGCCCTGCACCACGAAACGGTCGAAGCCCGGTTCGCCCAGGAATACCTTGCGCGAGATGGCGCCGTTGGGGTTGGGCAGCAGCGTGCCTTCACGCGGCTTGCCCACGTCGTAGGGATTGTCGGTGCGGCTCCAGCCGCCCAGCAGCGTCAGCCGCGTGGCGCCGCTCAGCTGCCATTCGAGCGAGCCCGACAGCGACTGGCGGTCGTTGTTGATGTGCCGCACCATGGTGTCCGCATCGCGCGCCAGCCCGGTCAGTCGGTAGCCCACATTGCCGTCCTCGGTGAGCGGCCCGCCGAAGTCCATGGCCAGCTGCTTGGTGTTCCAGGCGCCGTATTTCACCTCCATCTCGCGCAGCGGCTCGGCGGTGGGGCGTTTGCTGACCAGGTTGATGATGCCCCCCGGCGCGGCCTGGCCGTACAGGATCGACGCCGGCCCCTTCAGCACCTCGATGCGTTCGTAGTTGTACGGCTCCATGGCGCCGCTCATCGAGTTCATCGGGAGCTTCGTGCCGTTCAGGTACAGCGGCGCCGACCCGGTGATGTTGAAGCCGCGCACCGTGAAGCCGGTGCTGATGTTGCGCAGCGCGCCGCCGTCCAGCGGCATCACGCCGGCGGTGTAGGCCAGCGCCTGGTCGAGCGAATCGGCGGCCTGCGCCACCACCTGGGCGCGCGGCACCACCGAGACCGACTGCGGCGTTTCGTGCAACGGCGTGTCGGTCTTGGTGGCCGTGGCGCTGTGCTTGGCGACGAAGCCGGCCACCGGGCCCCAGGCGGTTTCGGCGCCGTCGCCGGTGACGGTCACCGAGGGCAGCGTCTGTGCATCGTCCGCGCCGGCCGCCACCCGCAGCAGGTAGCCGCCGTTGGGCTGCAGGCTGGCGCGCATGCCCGTGCCCGCCAGGATCTGGCGCAGCGCCGACGCGGCGTCGTGGCTGCCGGTCAGTCCGCCGCTGCGCCTGCCGGCGACGTCGGCGGCGCTGTAGGACAGCATCAGCTGGCTTTCCAGGGCATAGCGGGTCAGCACGCTTTCGAGCGAGCCGGCGGGAATCGCGTAGGTCCGCGCGGCCGGCTGCGCCAGCGCGGCGGCCGACAGCAACGTGGCCGACAAGGACAGGACGGCCTGGCGGCCGGGCGAGAGCAGGGGGGCGGCGCGGCCGATGAGGCGGGCGGCGCGGCGCGAGAGGCGGTCGTGCATGGCGGTCTTCATTTCCCGAGAAAAAAGTGGCTTCCATAGGGATTGCCACGCGAGAACGAAAAACCCCTCACGGCGGGCCGAAAAAAATCCGGGATCCGACTTGCGGAATCGCCGGCGGCGTCACGGTTCGCGCCGCGCCACGGTCGTCCAGTAGCGCGTCACGCCGCGGATTTCCACGGGATGCGTGCGTTCGAGCATGTCCAGCACCTTGTCCGGATCGGCCAGCGGATAGATGCCCGAGACGCGCAGCGCGGCGACTTCCGGCGCACAGGCCAGCCGGCCGGGCCGGTAGCGGGCCAGTTCGGCGATGAAGTCGTCCAGCCGCATGTCGCGCGCCACCAGCATGCCGGCGGCCCAGGCGCCGGCCTGGGCGTCCGCCTGCTGTTCGGTGCGGGCCGGCGCCTCGGCGCCCAGCCGGTCGTAGCGGCTTTGCTCGCCGGCTTGCACCACACGGCCCGCCGCGGGGGCATCCATGGGCTGGATTTGCACCGCGCCCTCCAGCACCGCCACCAGGTCGGCGTCGGCCAGATGCCGCGCGACGAATCGCGTCCCGAGCGGCCGCAGCCGGCCGCGGGCGGTATCCACGAACAGCGGGCGGGCCGGCCAGCCAGGCCGGACCGGATCCGGCGCCGTGGCGACCAGGATGCGGCCATGCAACAGCTCGATGCGGCGCTGGTTGTCGTCGTAGCGGATCGTGATGGCGCTGCGGGTGTCCAGGTCGACCCGGGTGCCGTCCGCCAGCGTCAGGGCGCGCCGTTCGCCGGTGCCGGTGCGGTAGTCGGCGTGCAGGTCCTGCCATTGCCAGCGCAGGCCGTCGCGCGCCAGCCAGGCGCCGGTGCCGGCCACGGCCCCCAGCGCCAACAGCTTCAGCGCGCCGCGCCGGTTGCGTCGTGCGCCGCCCCGCCTCAGCGTGCCGTGGGTCAGCGGCGCATCCAGGCCGCGCAGGTGCGCGCCGAACGATTCGATATGGCGCCAGGCGCGGGCATGGTCCGGGTCCGCCTGCAGCCAGCGCGCCCAGGCCTGGCGCGTGGCGTCATTGGCGTCGGGCGCCTGCAGCCGCACCAGCCAGTCGACCGCGTCCCGGCTGGCGCGTTCGGGCAGCGGCGGGCCGTCCAGGACGGGCAGGGCGGAAGGGGGCGCGGGCATGCGACGGCGGGCTCGGCGTCAGGCGCCGAAGAAGCAGCAATGCGCCGCTTTGGCGATATGGCGTTGCACCGTGGCCAGCGACAGCTTCAGTTCGGCGGCGATGTCGGCCTGCTTCATGCCGTCCAGTTGCGACAGCAGGAAGGCCTTCACCACCGGCGCCGGCAGGGTGTCGAGGCGGCGATCCAGTTCGACCAGGGTCTCGATCAGGATGGCGCGGCTTTCGGGGCTGGGCGTCGTCTGCTCGGGCAGGGCGGCCAGCGTCGCCAGATAGGCTTCCTCGATGCGCCGCCGCCGCATGAAATTGGACAGCACCCCCTGCGCCACCGTGGTCAGCAGCGCGCGCGGCTCGCGCACCAGCGGCGGCTCGTCGCGGGCGATCAGGCGGATGAAGGTGTCGTGCGCCAGGTCGGCCGCGTCGAACGAATTGCCCAGCCGCCGGCGCAGCCAGCCCTTGAGCCAGCTGTGATGGTCGACATAGAGCATCTCGATGCTGGGCGGGGGCATGGTCGTTCCAATGGGAGGCGGGGCGCGCGTGAACGGGCAACCCGGAAATGAGAATGATCCGCAATTCTATAACTAGGGAAAGCGGCCCCGCAAGGCGACGGGCGCGCGTCCCTTGTCTGCCTTCAGGCGTCCCGCGCCCGCCTTCATGGCGCCACGGTCATTCCTGCGCGCGCCACGACTTGCGCCGCCGCGCCCGCGGCTTGGGGACCACGCCGATGCGCGGGTCGCGCGCCAACGCCAGCTCCACCAGCCGGGCCGCGACGCTTTCGAAAGCCTCGTCGGTCTGCGGCAGATACAGCCACTTGCCCAGCACCGGATGCGGCAGCAGGCTTGGCAGCTCGGCCAGCAGCGCCGCATGGCGGTCCTGCGAGGAACACACCAGCACGCCGCTGAAGGGTTCCTCGCGGTCGGCCACCACCAGGTACAAGGCGCCGTCCAGGTAGGCGGCGTCGCAGCCGAACATCTTGCGGTGCAGGTAGCCGGCATCGCGCTCGATGGGGTCGAGGATCCACAGCAGCGAATTGACGCGGGCGGCGCGGCGCCGGGCGGGGGGCTGGAACGGGTCGGGGCTGCGGGACATGGCGAAGGCGTGATGCGTGAACACAGGGGCTGGGTCAGACGATAGCCGATCCTCGGGACGGCCGCCCCGCGTCCGCACAAAGCAGATATGCGATCCCGCGCATAGCGCCGCCGCCGGCCCGCGCCTACCATGCTGCAAACACAAAAACCCCCAGGGTGGAGACAGCATGAGAATGGCAAGTGCGCTGACCGCGGTCAGCCTGTGGCTCGGTGCGGGCCTGATATCGGCGGCCGTGGCGGCCGGGGCCTATCCCGACCGGCCGGTCAAACTGATCGTGCCGTTCCCGGCCGGCGGGGCCACCGACCTGATGGCGCGCTCGCTGGCGCAGGGCCTGGGCGAAAAGCTCGGCCAGACCGTCGTGGTGGAGAACCGCGGCGGGGCCGGCGGCGCGATTGGCGCCGAGGCCGTGGCCACCGCCGCGCCCGACGGCTACACGCTGCTGTACTCGACCATGGGCGTGCTGACCATCAACCCGTCGCTGTACCCCAAGCTGCGCTACGACCCGCAGCGCAGCTTCGCGCCGGTGTCGCTGACCAACCTGACTTCCAATCTGCTGGTGGTCAACCCCGCGCTGAAGGTCGATTCGGTGGCCGCGCTGGCCGAACTGGCGCGGCAGCGGCCGGGCGAGCTGACCTTCAGCTCCTCGGGCAACGGCACCACCAGCCACCTGGCGGGCGAGATGTTCAAGACGGCGGCGCATGCCGACATCCGCCACATTCCCTACAAGGGCACCTCGGGCGCCATCAACGACTTCCTGGCCGGCCGCATCTCGATGATGATCGACACCTCGTCCAACTTCATCGAGCAGGTCAGGCAGGGCAAGGTGCGGGCGCTGGCCGTGACCAGCCGCCAGCGGCTGGCGGCGCTGCCCGATGTGCCATCGATGTCGGAGACGCCGGGGTTCGAGGACTACGAAGTCAGCCTGTGGTCCGGCGTGCTGGCGCCGGCGGGCACGCCGCGTGCGATCATCGATCGGCTGAACGCCGATATCGAGGCGGTGATGACCGCGCCGCAGATGGTCGAGCGCATGGCCGGCTACGGCATCCAGACCACCCACAGCACGCCCGAAGCCTTCGCCGAACGCATCCGCGTCGATACGGCGAAATGGGCGCGCATCATCGAACAGTCCGGCGCGCGCGCCGATTGAGGCCACGGCCCGGCTCGCGGCCCGCCCGGCGGCCGGGCCCCTGGAAGGAAATCCCATGCGATTGATGCTTCGATCCCTGTTGGCGACGGTGGCCCTGTCCGTCGGCGCCGCGTCCGCGGCGGCGGCCTATCCCGACCGACCCGTCATCCTGGTCAATCCCTATGCCGCCGGCGGCCCCGCCGACGTGGTGGCGCGCAGCCTGGCGCGGGCGCTGGAAAAGCGCCTGGGCCAGCCGGTGGTGGTGGAGAACAAGGCCGGCGGCGGCGCCTCCATCGGCACCGGCTTCGTGGCGCGCGCCAAGCCGGACGGCTACACGCTGCTGCTGGGCACCTCGGCCGGCCATGTGGTCACGCCGCTGATGCAGAAGACCGCGTACGACGGCGTCAAGGGCTTCGCCTTCTGCTCGGTGGTGGCGGTGCAGCCCATCATGCTGGTGGTCAATCCGTCGCGCGGCATCCGCTCGGTGCCCGAGCTGATCGCCCGCGCCAAGGCCGAACCCGGCAAGTGGAGCTACGGCTCGGCCGGCGTGGGCGGCGCCACGCACCTGGGCGCCGAGCTGTTCCAGCAGGTCGCCGGGGTGCAGCTGAACCATATTCCCTATGCCGGCGCCTCGCCCGCCATCAACGACGTGGTCGGCGGCCAGACCGACCTGGCCATGCTGAACCTGTCGGCCAGCCTGCCGTTCATCCGCCAGGGGCGCTTGCTGGCGCTGGCCTATGCGTCGGACAAGCGTTCGCCGCTGCTGCCGGACGTGCCGACGCTGGCCGAGGCCGGCGTGGCGGGAGCGGACGCGGCCACCTGGTACAGCCTGGCGGCGCCGGCCGGCACGCCCGCCGACATCGTGCGCACGCTGAGCGACACCGTCCGGGCCGTGAACGACGATCCCGACTACCGCCGCGTCATGCGGGAGCAGGCGATAGAGTTGATGGCATTGTCGCCACAGGAAGCGGACGCCTACGTCGCCAAGGACCAGGCCGACATGCGCCGGCTGCTGGGCGCGCTGGGGCTGCTGGCCAAATGAGGACGCGAGGAACGCATCCATGAATTTCGATTTCAGCCAACTGAGCACCACCAATGCCTTCAAGCTGCTCTCCAGCGTGGTGGTGCCGCGCCCCATCGCCTGGGTGGTGAGCCAGTCGGCGCAGGGGCAACGCAACGCCGCGCCGTTCTCGTTCTTCAACGTGGTCAGCAGCGATCCGCCGATCGTGGCGCTGGGCATCGGCCCGCGCGGCGGGCAGTTGAAGGACACCTCGCGCAACATCCTGGAGACGGGCGAGTTCGTCATCAACCTGGTGTCGGCCGAACTGGCCGCGCAGATGAACCACACCAGCCTGGACTACGTGGCCGACGTCGATGAGCTGACGCGCGCCGGGCTGGCGACCGAACCCTCGCTGGTGGTCGCGCCGCCGCGCATCGCGCTCAGCCCGGCGGCGCTGGAATGCCGCGTGTGGCAGGTGCTGGATGCCGCGCCGCAGCGCGTCATCGTGCTGGCGCGGGTGGTGGCGCTGTACCTGCGCGACGACGCGCTGCTGGACGCGCAGCGCTTCCATGTGGACACCCCCGCGCTGCGCCTGCTGGGCCGTATGCACGGCGCCGGCTGGTACGCGCACACCAGCGACCTGTTCCAGATGCGCGCGCCGGACGCCGCCAACGATCCGGCGGTGCGGCCTGCGCAGGGCCATTGAACCGCATCACGATATCGAATCTCCCGGGAGCCTCTTGATGAAACTGCATTGGTCGCCGCGCTCGCCCTTCGTGCGCAAGGTGATGATCGTCCTGTACGAAGCCGGCATTGCCGACCGCGTGACGCTGGTGCGCACGCCGGTCGCCATGGACAAGCCCAACCTCGACCTGGTGGCCGACAATCCGCTGATCAAGCTGCCGACGCTGGTGCTGGACGACGGCACGCCGGTCTACGACTCGCGCGTCATCTGCGCCTATCTGGACGGCCTGGCCGGCGCCGGCCTGCTGCCGGCGGACCCGGCCGCGCGCCTGCTGGCCGAGCGCCGCCAGGCGCTGGGCGACGGTTTCCTGGACGCGCTGCTGCTGTACCGGCAGGAACGCAACAAGCCGGTCGAGAAGCAGACCCAGGCCTGGCTCGACGCCTTCGCGCTGAAGACCGGCGCCGTGCTGGCCGTGCTGGAAGCCGAGGCGCCGGCCCTGCGCGCCAGCCGCTTCGACCTGGGCCTGATCGCCATCGGTTGCGCGTTGTCGTATCTGGACTATCGTTTCCCGGACCTGGCCTGGCGCGACGGCCATCCGGCGCTGGCCGCCTGGCACCAGGACTTCAGCGCGCGGCCCTCGGTAGCGCGCAGCCAACCCGACGAAACGCCTTGAGCGAAGGACGATGATGAGCCGCATTCCCCTGCCCACGCCCGACAGCATGAGCGACGACCAGAAGCGCGTCTACGAGCGCATCGTCTCCGGCCCGCGCGGCCGGCTGGTCGGCCCCTTGCGCGCCGCGCTGCACAACCCCGAGCTGGCCGAGCGCTGGCAGGCGCTGGGCGCCTTGCTGCGCTTTGGCACCAGCCTGCCGCCGCGCGTCAGCGAGCTGGCCATCGTGGTCACCGCGCGCCGGTGGAACAGCCAGATCGAATGGCACATCCACGCCCAGGCCGCCCGCGCCGCCGGCATTGCGGACGCGGTGCTGGACGCCATCCAGGCGCGGCGCGAGCCGGCCTTCGACAACCGCGACGACGAGATCGTCTACGCCTACGCCCGCCAGCTGCAGGAGACCGGCCAGGTCGAGCCCGCCCTGTATGCCGAGGCGGTGCAGCGCTGGGCCGCCGTCGGCGTGGTCGAGCTGACCGCCGTCATCGGCTACTACACCATGGTGTCGATGACGCTGAACGCGCACGAGATCCCGATGCCGGACGACGCGCCCGCGCCGCTGGACCTGCCGCAACAGGACGGCCATCCGGCGCTGAGCCGGCTGGCGCCGCTGGCCGGGGAGAGCCAGCCATGACCGCCGCCCGCGCCTACGTGCCCGACCGCGTCGAGACGCCGCGCATGCCTGCCGCGCCCGCGCAGCCCCTGCCGCCGCGGGCCTGCGACACGCATTGCCACGTGTTCGGCCCCTACGACCGCTTCCCGCTCTGGCACCCGTCGTCCTATGCCGCGCCCGACGCGCCGGCGACGCGCTATCTGCGCATGCTGGACACCCTGGGCGCCGCGCGCGGCGTGCTGGTGCAGCCGGCGCCCTACGGCACGCACCCCGATGCCTTGCTGGACGCGCTGGCGCAGGGCGGCGACCGCCTACGCGGCATCGCGGTGGCCGACCCGTCGGTCAGCGACGCGCAACTGCGGGCCCTGTGCGACGGCGGCGTGCGCGGGCTGCGCTTCGTCGAGGCGCGCGACCCCGCCGGCAACCTGTTTCCGGGCAGCGTGGGGTTCGACCAGGTCGCCGCGCTGGCCCCGCGCATGAAACACCACGGCCTGCACGCGCAGCTGTGGGCGCCGTGCGACACCTATCTGCGCCACCTGCCGGCGCTGGCGAAGCTGGACCTGCCGCTGGTGATCGACCACCTGGGCAGCCTGGTCCCGGCGCGTGGCGACCAGGATCCGGCGTTCCAGCTGCTGCGCGGCCTGCTGGCCGATGGCCGCCTGTGGATGAAGCTGACGCTGTGCCGCGTCGGCAGCGCGCCGGACTACGAGAATGCGCGCTTCCTCCACGACGCCTTCGTTGCCGCCAACCCCGACCAGGTGCTGTGGGGCTCGGACTGGCCGTTCGTGCGCATGGGCGAGTCGGCGCCGTCCGCCGACGCCCTGGTGGCGGTGGCGCAGCGCTGGCTGGGCGATGACGCCATGCGCCGCAAGGTCTGGGTCGACAACCCGGCGCGGCTCTACGGCTTCGATTGAAGCGCCGGCCCCGTCAGGGGCTGGCGTGCCACACGCCTTCGCCGCCGATCTCGCGCACCAGGCTCTGGATCTGCGCGGCCACTTCGGTGACGGTGCGGCCCGGCCCCTTGGCGCGGGCGAACGCCATCGAGATGATGCGGCCCATGGCCGGATCGCGCAGCGCGGCGATGCCCAGGCGGCCTTCCTGCACCTCCTGCCAGACCGCGTGCAGCGGCAGCACCGTGTACATGTGTTCGTGCTCGACGATGGACTTCATCAGTGGCAGCGAATCGGCCTCGATCAGCGGCGCGATGCTGATCTTGCGCGCCCGCGCCAGCCCGTCCAGCGCATTGCGCAGGCCGTTGGGCGCGCCGGGCAGGATGAAGGGCAGGCCGTCCAGCTGTTCGAACGCGACCTCGCCGCCGCGCGTCAGCGGGTCGCCCGCCGCGCCCACCAGGTACGAATCGACCGAGGCCAGCGCCTGTTCGCCCGGCGGGCACTTGTCGCCGTAGCGGTACAGGATGGCGATGTCGACGCGGCTGTCGGTCAGCCATTCCTCGATCTGGCCGCTGGAGCCTTCCAGGATCTTCAGGTGCACCTTGGGAAATTGCTTGCGCAGCCGCGAGAACAGCCGCCGGATCAGCGGATGCGCGGTGGACGGCAGCAGCCCCAGCGTGACCTCGCCGGCCGGCTCGCGCGCCTCGCCGTTCAGTTCCAGTTCCAGCCGCTCGGCGTCGCCCAGCAGCGTGCGCACCAGCGGAAACAGGCGCTCGCCCACTTCCGACAGGTGCACGCCGCGGCCGGTGCGGTTGAACAGCCGCGCGTTGCACTCGCGTTCCAGCGCGTTGATGCGGCGGCTCAGCACCGACTGGTCCTGGTCCAGGTAGAGGGCGGCGCGCGAGATGCTGCCCAGTTCCGCGATCGCCAGGAAGGCCCGCCACTTGTGCAGGTCGGCGGTGACGTCCAGGCTCAGGCCCGTGGCTTTGGCAGGCGGCATGATCGATAAGGCGGCAACGAAAGAGACGGCATAAGGGTACGGCAAAAGCGGGCCGGCATGGGACTATTCCAGCCCCAGCTTGCCGCGCCGGATCACCTCGCCCCATTTCTTCGACTCGGCCTGCATCAGCGCCTGGTAGGCCTCGGGCGTGGTGGCCGTGGGGATGGCGCCCTGGTCGATCATCTTCTGCCGCAGGGCCGGCTCGGCCAGGGTCTGGGCGATGGCCTGCGACATCTTCTGCACGATCTCCGGCGGCGTCCCGGTCGGGGCGATGATGCCGTAGTTCGATTCCACGATCACACCGGGAAAACCCGCTTCCTGGGTGGTCGGCACGTCCGGCAGGCCCTCGAAGCGCGTCGGGCTGGCCACCGCCAGCGTGCGCAGCTTGCCGGCCTTGATGAAGCCCAGCACCGCCGAGGCGTCGCCCGGGAACATCTGCACCTCGTTGGACAGCATCGCCGTGACCGCGGGCGAGGCGCCCTTGTACGGCACGTGCATGATGTCGATGCCGGTCTGCTGCTTGAGCAGCTCGCCGCCCAGGTGCGGCGTGGTGACGTTGCCGGCCGAGCCATAGTTGTACTTGCCGGGCTGGCGCTTGGCGCTGGCGACGAAGTCGGCCAGCGTGGCGTCGGGCAGGGACGGGTTGACCACCAGCACCAGCGGAATGCGCGCCACCAGCGACACGTACTGGATCTTGGACACGTCGTACGGCACCTTCATGACGTGCGGCAGGCCGGTGATGGCGCCGGGCACGCCGAAGCCGAAGGTGTTGCCGTCGGGCGTGGCGCGCACCGTGGCGTCCACGCCGATGGTGCCGCTGGCGCCGGCCTTGTTCTCGATCACGATGGTCTGGCCCAGCCGCTGGCCCAGCGCCGGCGCCAGCAGTCGCGCCAGGTTGTCGACCGAGCCGCCGGGCGGGTAGGGCACGATCAGCCGGATCGGCTGGCTCGGCCAGGGCGCGGCGGCGTGGCCCGGGGCGGCAAAGGCGGCGCCCAGCAGCAGGGCGGCCGCCGTCAGTGCGGTAGCGTGTTTCATCTGTCTCTCTCCTGTGGCGCCGGCTCGCGGCCGGCGCGTCGTTGTCATGCGCCTTCCAGCCCCAACTGCTTGGCGTAGATATTGCGCTGGATCTCGTTGGTGCCGCTGAAAATGGTCGCCGCCAGCGCGTTGACGTACGGCGCCAGCGCATGCACCTGGCCGTTGCCATAGCCCAGCCGCATCGCCGCGCCGCCGTATTCCTCGGCGATCTGGATCAGCAGGGCGCCCAGCCGCTCGTGCGTCTCGGTGGCCCAGACCTTCAGCAGCGACAGCTCCGGCGGCAGCGGCCGGCCGGCCTTGGCCAGCTCGGCGAAGACGCTGTACATCGCGGTCAGGTCGGCCGCGTCCAGCCGCAGCTCGGCCAGCCGGTCGGCGAACGCCGGGTCGGCCAGCAGGCCGCGCTGGCGCGCGATGCTGAAGATCTGCTGCAGGGCATGGTTGGCGTGCTTGGGGCTGCCGCTGAACAGGCGCTCGAAGCCCAGCAGCGCCTTGGCGATGCCCCAGCCGGCGTTCAGCTCGCCCACCAGGTTGGCGCGCGGCACGCGCACCTGGTCGAAGAACACCTCGCAGAATTCCTCGTGGCCCGAGAGCGTGCGGATGGGGCGGCGGCTCACGCCCGGACTGGCCAGGTCCACCAGCAGGAAACTGATGCCGGCCTGCTTCTTGACCGTCTTGTCGGTGCGCACCAGCATGAACATGTGGGTCGCGTCCTGCGCCAGCGTCGACCAGGTCTTCTGGCCGCTCACGATCAGGTCGTCGCCGTCCACCAGCGCCTCGCAGCGCAGCGAGGCCAGGTCCGAGCCGGCGTTCGGCTCCGAATAGCCCTGCGCCCACACCGCCTCGCCCGACAGGATGCCCGGCAGGAAGCGCGCGCGCTGTTCCTCGGTGCCGTGGCGGATCAGGATCGGCCCCAGCATCACCAGCCCCTGGTCGGGCGCGCGCGCCACGCCGTGGCGCTCGGCCTCTTCGATGAAGGCGATCTGGCGCGCCGGCGACAGCGCCATGCCGCCGTGCTCGCGCGGCCACGACGGCGCGATCCAGCCCTGGCGCGCCAGCGTGAAATACCAGTCCTTGATCTCGTCCCAGTGCAGCCGCCAGGGCACATGGCGCAGGTGTTCGGGGTAGTGGGCGCGGAAGAAGCCGCGCACCAGCCGGCGGAAGTCGGCTTCCGGCATGCCGTTCCAGTCGGCTTCGCGCGGGAAGTCGGTGATGGGCACGGCATCGTCGTCATCGGCGCCGGGCGCGGGCAGCGCCGCCAGCGCGCCGTAGCGCTGGCGATGGGCGGTGGCATTGCCCAGCCAGGCCGCCAGGTGCAGCGCGCTGCGGAAATACAGGCTGACGTCGCATTCCTCGGTGTAGCCGATGGCGCCGTGCAACTGGATCGCCAGCCGCGTCGCCTCCAGGCCGGCGCGCGCGGCGCGGGCCTTGGCGCGGCTGGCGACGGTCTTGCGCAGGGTGGCGTCGCCTGGCCGCGCATCCAGCGTATCGAGCGCGTCCAGCAGGCTGTTGGCCGCCAGCTCGACCTGCATGGCGGCATCCACCAGCCGGTGCTGCAGGGCCTGGAACGACGCCAGCGGCCGGCCGAACTGCTGGCGCGTGTTCAGGTAGGCCACCGAATCGGCCAGCGCCTGCCGCGCCACGCCGGCCAGCTCCGCCGACTGCATCAGGCGGCCCAGGTCCAGCGCCTCGTCGACCGCGTCCAGCACGCCGTCGCGCGCCAGCAGCGCGTCCGCCGGCACCACGGCCGACTCGATCGCCAGGTGGCAGGCGGCGCCGCCGTCGGCGCGCGCGTGGACCTGCGCGGTCACGCCCGGCGTGCCGGCCGCGACGAAGAAGAGGGCGGTGCCGCGCTCGCCATCGGCCGTGACCAGCCAGCCATCGACACCGGCGCCCGGCATCACGTGGCGTTTCTCGCCATTGAGCACATACGCGCCCTCGCGTTCGATCACGCTGACGCCGAAGGCCGTGGCGGCCTCGCCGGCCTCCAGCTGGCCCTCGGTTTCCTGCCAGGCCAGCCCGAGCAGCGTTTCGCCGCCGCACACGGCCTGCAACAGCGCGTCGCGCCGCGCCGCATCGACCGGCTCGATCCGCGCCAGCAGCGCCGCCGGCAGCACGCCGGCGCCGACCAGCGGCTCCGGCAGCTGCGCGCGGCCGGCTTCCTCCAGCACCGCCGCCATCGCCCGCCAGCCCAGGCCCAGGCCGCCCAGCGTCTCGGGCACGCTCATGCCGAGCCAGCCAACCTCGGCGATCTCGCGCCAATAGTCGCGGTCCGGCGGCGTCTCGGCGCGCTTGCGCTGGCGCTGGTCGCGCCGTTGCAGGAAGTCGCGCGCGCTGTCGCGGATCTCTTCGATCAGGTCATGGTCCACGCCGCTCATACGATGCCCTCCGCCTGCAGCCGGGCGATCTCGTCATCGGACAGCCCCAGTTCGGCGCGCAGGATCTCGGCCGTGTGCTCGCCCAGCAGGGGCGGCGGCAGGCCGCCCGCGATCGGCGTGCCGGAAAAATGGATCGGGTTGCGGATGACCGGCAGGGCGCCCAATTGCGGGTGCTCGACGCTGCCCAGCATCTCGCGGTGGCGCACCTGCGGGTCCTCGAACACCTGGTCCATGGTGTAGATGGGCCCGCAAGGCACGTTGGCCGCCGCCAGCGCCTGATTCCAGTCCTGCACGCTGCGGGCGCGCAGCGCCGGCTCGATCAGCCGCGACAGTGTCGGCTGCGCGGCGGCGCGCTTGGGGTTGGTATCGAAGCGCGCATCGCGCCCCAGCTCGGGTAGCCCGATCACCTCGCAGAAGGCTCGGAACTGCGAGTCGTTGCCCACCGCCACCATCAGGTGGCCGTCCCGGCATTCGAAGGCGCGGAACGGCGCGGTGATCTGCGAGGCCGAACCCATGCGCGCCGGCAACTGGCCGCTGGCCAGATAGTTCATGCCGATGTGCGACAGCGCTGCGATCTGCGCGTCCAGCAGCGCCAGGTCGATGTGCTGGCCCGCGCCCGACACCTGGTCGCGGTGCCGCAGCGCCGCCAGGATGGCGCATACCGCATAGAAGCCCGCCGTCAGGTCCGACACCGAGTAGCCCGCCTTGACCGGCCCCGCGCCCGGCTCGCCGTCGGGCACGCCGGTCACGCTCATCAGCCCGCTCATGGACTGGAAGATCGGGTCATAGCCCGGCAGGTGGCTGTACGGGCCGCTCTGGCCGAAGCCGGTGATCGAGCAATACACCAGGCGCGGATTGACCTCCGCCAGCGCGGCATAGTCCAGCCCGTAGCGGCGCAGGTCGCCGGCCTTGAAGTTCTCGATGACGATGTCCGCCTGCCGCGCCAGCCGCCGCACCAGCGCCTGGCCCTCGGGCCGCGAGATGTCGATGGTCAGCGACTTCTTGCCGCGGTTCATGGCCACGAACGACGAGGTCTGCGGGCTCGGCGCGCCGTCGCGGCCAGGCAGCGGATAGCCCTGGTGGCGCACGTCGTCGCCGCGCCCGGGGCGCTCGACCTTGATCACGTCGGCGCCGAAGTCGGCCAGCATCTGCGCCGCCCACGGTCCCGAAAACACCCGGCTCAGGTCCAGCACCTTCACGCCGTCCAACGCGCTCGTCATGTCGTCTCCTTGGTATTTTTGCGAAGTGTAGGCAGCGCCGGGCCTTGCTCCTACGGCGCCGCCGCAATAGCTGTTATGCGTGGGGCCGTGCCGCTAGCGGCCCTGGAACACCGGCGCGCGCTTTTCCAGGAAGGCGCGGCGCGCCTCCATGGCGTCCTCGGTCCTGGCGATGGCCGCCGTCATGTCCTGCTCGTAGCGATAGCCGTCGCGCAGGCTCATGTCCTCGATGGCGTTGAGCGTCTGCTTGGCCAGGATCGTCGCCAGCGGGCTCTTGGCGGCCAGCTCGCGCGCCAGTTCCAGCGCGCGCGGCATCAGCGCGTCCGCCGGCAGCGCTTCCTCGACCACGCCGAGCCGGTACAGCTCGTTGCCGTCCACCCGCAGCCCGGTCAGCATCATGCGCCGCAGCCGCGAATGGCCGAACAGCCGCATGCCATGGCGGCCGCCGCCCAGCAGCCCGACGTTGATCTCCGGCAGGCCCACCACCGCGTCGGACGCCGCCAGCAGGATGTCGCACGAAGCCACGATCGCCAGCCCCGCGCCCAGCGCCGCGCCGTTGATGGCGCCCACCACCGGCTTGGCGCATTCGCGGATCGCATGGAAGCACTCGCGCGTGCGGCGCGAATGCTGCGGCAGGTCGCCCGGCCCCTTGATGGTGGCGGCGCGGTTCTTCAGGTCGGCGCCGGCGCAGAAGGTCTTGCCCTGGCCCGACAGCACCACCGCCCGCACCTCGGGCGTCTCGGAAATGCGGTCCAGCACCCACGACAGCTCGTTCATCATCTCGGTGCTGAGCGCGTTGACGGGGGGATTGGCCAGCAGGATGGTGGCGACGCCGCCGTCGAGGCTGACGTCCAGCGCGGTGTAGGGCCCGGCCAGGTTTTCCGGCATGGTCATGGTGTGTCTCCTTGTTCTTTGGCCGGATGGGCCGGTCAGATGATCTTGCGGTCGCGGTAGTCCTGGATCTGCGCCGCGCTCAGTCCCAGTTCGGCCAGCACCTCGTCGGTGTGCTGGCCCAGCAGCGCCGGCGCGCGGTCCACCCGCAGCGCCGATTGGCCGAAGCGCAGCGGGTTCATCACCTGCGGCACCTCGCCGGCGGCGGGGTGGGGCAGGCGCCGCAGCATGCCGCGGTGCAGCACTTGCGGGTCCTCGAACACCTCGGGCACCGTGTTGATCGAGCCGGCCGGCACCCCGGCCCGCTTGAGCAGGTCCAGCCAGTGGGCGCGCGGCTCGCGGATGAAAATGGCGTCCAGCAGCGGATCGAGCGTGTCCAGGTTCTTCACGCGCTGGCTGTTGCTGACATAGCGCGGATCGCGCGCCAGGCCGGGCTGACCCAGCGCCTCGCACAGGGTGGCGAACTGCGCGTCGTTGCCCACCACGATGACGATGTCGCCATCGGCGCAGGCAAAGGTGCGCTGCGGCTGGATATTCGGGTGCGCGGTGCCGGTGCGGCGCGGCACCCGCCCGCCCAGCAGGAAGTTCATGGCCTGGTTGGCCAAGAGACCCACCTGCACGTCCAGCATGGCCACGTCGATGTACTCGCCCTGGCCGGTCTGCGCGCGCCGCAGCAGGGCGGCCACGATGCCCAGCGCCGCGTACACGCCGGTGGTCAGGTCGACGATCGGCACGCCCACCTTCTGCGGCCCGCCGCCCGGCCGGTCGTCGCGCTCGCCGGTCACGCTCATCAGCCCGCCCATGGCCTGGATCAGGAAGTCGTAGGCCGGCTCGGCCGCGCGCGGCCCGGTCTGGCCGAACCCCGTGACCGAGCAATACACCAGGCGCGGGTTGATCGCCGACAGCGACGCATAGTCCAGCCCCAGCCGCGCCAGCGTGCCGACCTTGTAGTTCTCCAGCACCACGTCCGCGTCGCGGCACAGCTGCTTGACCAGCGCCTGGCCCTCGGCCGTCTGCAGGTCCAGCGTGATCGAGCGCTTGCCCCGGTTGGTGGCCACGAAGTAGGCGCCGTCCGCCGTGTCCTGGCCCTGCTCGTCCTTCAGGAAGGGCGGCCCCCAGGACCGGGTGTCGTCGCCCTGGCCGGGCCGCTCGACCTTGATGACATCGGCGCCCAGGTCGGCCAGGATCTGGCTGGCCCAGGGGCCGGCCAGCACGCGGCTCAGGTCGAGCACTTTCAGGTTTGATAACAGCGGCTGCAACGCCTTCTCCTTGACTGCTGTGAAGTGCGGCCAGTCTAGGATTTCCGCGTCGCGGCAGGCTCCACTCGGATGGCAAAGCTGTTATGCGTGATGGGACGCCGTCCCCGGTACAATTCGGCCCAGCATGCCCGGGTCGCAAGGGGCATTCCGGTAGTCCGTGCAGCGTAGACAAAGGTCCCCCGATGCGCCTGAACCAGTGCCAGAATTTCCACGACTTCCGCCGCATGGCGCGCCAGCGGCTGCCCGGCCCGATCTTCAACTACATCGACGGCGCCGCCGACGATGAGACCACCTACCGCCGCAACACCGAGGCCTTCGAGGCCTGCGACCTGGTGCCCGACGTGCTGCGCGGCGTGGCCGACGTCGACATGTCCGTCACCGTCATGGGCCAGAAGCTGGCCTTGCCGGTCTACTGCTCGCCCACCGCGCTGCAACGCCTGTTCCACCACGACGGCGAACGCGCCGTGGCCGCCGCCGCCGGCAAGTTCGGCACCATGTTCGGGGTGTCCTCGCTGGGCACCGTCAGCCTGGAAGAGGCGCGCCAGATCAGCGGCGGCCCGCAGGTCTACCAGTTCTACTTCCACAAGGACCGCGGCCTGAACCGCGACATGATGGCGCGCGCCAAGGCCGCCGGGGTGCAGGTCATGATGCTGACGGTCGACAGCATCACCGGCGGCAACCGCGAGCGCGACAAGCGCACCGGCTTTGCCATCCCGTTCCGCCTGAACCTGGCCGGCATCGCCCAGTTCGCCATCAAGCCGGCCTGGGCCATCAATTACGCCACCCACGAACGCTTCCGCCTGCCGCAGCTGGACGGCCACGTCGACATGGGCGGCGGCGCCATGTCCATCAGCCGCTATTTCACCGAGATGCTCGACCCCGCCATGACCTGGGACGACGTCGCCGCCATGGTGCGCGAGTGGGGCGGCCAGTTTTGCCTGAAGGGCATCATGTCGGTCGAGGACGCCAAACGCGCCGTCGACATCGGCTGCACCGGCATCGTCCTGTCCAACCACGGCGGCCGCCAGCTCGACGGCTCGCGCAGCGCCTTCGACCAGTTGGCCGAGATCGTCGACGCCGTGGGCGACCGCATCGACGTGATGATGGACGGCGGCGTGCAGCGCGGCACGCACGTGCTCAAGGCGCTGGCGCTGGGCGCCAAGGCGGTGGGGCTGGGCCGCTACTACCTGTTCCCGCTGGCCGCCGCCGGGCGGCCCGGCGTGGAACGGGCGCTGGAGCAGATGCGCGTGGAGATCGAGCGCGCGATGAAGCTGATGGGCTGCCGGACGGTGGCGGAGCTGCAGCGGCGGCATCTGCGGTTCCGTTGAAGCGGCCGCCGGCGGCGGGTTTGATACAGTCGCGGAACTGCCCGATAAACAGAAACACCCTGCCGGTGGCCCGCCGCCCGTCAGTTGGATAGCAATCCGGCTTGCGGGATGTCGAGGACCGGCCGGGCCCGGATCGTCGACGCTTTGGAGTTTTCATGCATATTCGTCCCCGTCTGACCGCTTCGATCGCCGCGCTGACGCTGGCGCTGCTGGCCGCGCCGCCGGTCATCGCCGCCTCTGCCCAAGCCGAAGCCCCCGCGGGCGCGACCACCTGCGCCTTCAGCGCCTGGGCCAACTACGACAAGCCGTCGATCACCGTGCGCGACGCGCCGTCCGCCAGCGCCAAGGCCCTGGGCCAGATCCCCGCCAAGCCCGCCGCCGGCGAGCCGGAGTATTCGTACAGCGTCACCTTCGACGTGAAGGAAGCCAGGGACGGCTGGCTCAGGATCGCCAACGCCAGCGATGCCTACAACGAGGAAGAATATCCGGAGCGTGCGCCGCGCAAGCTCTACAAGGGCGAAGGCTGGATCCGCGCCGACGATGCCCGGGTCGGCATCCAGTCCGCGCGCGGCTATGCCAAGCCCGACGCCGCCAGCCAGCGCCTGGTGGACCTGGGCAGCGACTGGCTGACCGAAATGGGCAAGATCCAGGGCATCCGCGCCTGCCATGAAAGCTGGGTGCTGCTGGATTACCTGGTGGACCGCAAGCGCTCGCCCAAGGATGAGATCGTCGAACGCCCCAAGGGCGAGCAACTGGCCGGGCGCGCCTGGTTCCGGGGGCTGTGCGACGTGCAGGAGACGAGCTGCGACATGAAGTCGGTGGACCGGTAATGGCAGGCTTCATGCCGGTGATCCTGGCGCGGGCATCCATTGCGGAACCGGAATAGGGCGACCCGTGGCCGACTCCAGGATGATTCAGCAGTGCCTATTCATGACTTCAGTGGATGAGGCTGACTTCGCTGCCGCGCTATTGAAAGCACGTCCCTCGATCCGCTTCGTCGACATGCGGGAGCAGCCGGACGTCGAGCGGCCGGGATACAGGAATCGAATCGATGCGTGTGGCGGGGTTCACGTGACGATCGTGGATTCATCCATCATCTCCGAAGCGGATTTTCACAATCGCTATGTGAAACGTCATCCCTCGGGAAAGGGGTGGATCTACGCGCTGGTGGGATCGGGGCTGGTCAGCCTTTTGCGGTCAAGAACCGCGGACTTTCTTCCGGATTCGATGCTCAACGGCGAGCTGCGAGCGTCCATTCCCGCGGGTGACGAGCATACCGAGGCATTCGTGGCGATCGTGCTGCATGAGGCAAGGGCGCGCGGACAGAAGGTGGTGTCAATTGACGCTGCGACGGGTCAGCGCGGAGCACGGGTTGATCGGAAATTCATTGCGTGGCCAGACGCGGCACGGAAATTTGATGGCCTGAACGGCGCCTATCTGGCCAATGGAGCACATGCCCTATTTGTTCCGAAGGGTGCTAGCGCCGCCTGATACTTCTTCGCGATGCTATTGCACGATTGTCGAACGCGCCGAGGGCAGGTAACACGCCGGGTGTGCGCGGTTCGGCGGGGTCGGCGATGTGGAGCAGACGGCTTGCGATATGAAGTCGGTGGATCGGTAACGTTTCGGGGCTCGTCGTGCCGAACCCGCAGTTCACGACATCAGGAGCGCGAGTCAGGATAGCGCTCTCAGGGCGTTGTCGGTACGTCCTAAGTATTCAGCTCCCCACTTGACACTACCAATTGAATGAGATCGTATCTCATTATTTTCTTTGCGATGCTGATGCGCCTAGCCGATAAACGCTTGGCGGCCCTTGTCCCCCCCCTGAAGAGGGAACGATGATCATTGTTGGAAAGTTGGTGAAGATGGCGGTTAAGGTTCTCGCGTTGGTCATGGCCGCGGTATGTATATCAACCGTGGAACCAATGCGCGCGGCGCGAGCGTTCGAGACTATCTCCGAGTACGAAACCGCTTTCCAACAGCAAAACGGGGGCCGGGATCTGCGGTCTCTAAGTGTGCATCCCAACGGTCAGGATTGGCTGTTTTTGGAATGCCTCGATCAGGAAGATAGTTGTTTTGTCATGCGCTACAACTTAGGGTCGGGAATACTCTCCCGTTTTGTGTTGCCTGAAGGTTATTCGTATTCTTACGCGCATTATTCGCCTCGCGGCACATATATCTTGATGAGTCGCAACCCTCTCTATGGTAGGACCTACGCAGACGCTCAACGAGGGGTGAGCGCGTCTCAGATTTTGATGATGCGAAGTGATGGCACGGATCTTCGAATTTTGCCAGTTTCCCCTGGCGTGAACCTTTCGCCGGGAATGTCTCCGGACGAAAGGAAAATCGCGTTCTGGAGAAGTGATCGAGTTTTGCCTCCCGGCAGGGTTTCGTTATTGGATTTGAATATTTGGGAATACGATCTTTCGTCTAAGTCTGAGAGATTATTTACTGGCAAGAAGTTCGATTTTCTGAGTGGCAGAGAGTTGTTCTATCGCAATGGCAATGAAATCTTTCTTGGTTCTTATGGCCCGAGCTCCCGGTTAAGAAATCCGGGTTATGGAAAGAAATATTATGGCAATGAAATTTTTACGCTAAGTCGGGGGCAGCTTGAAGATCCAGTGCCTGTTCAATATCCCAATGTCATCAATGCCAGTTTTAGGACTGCTGATGACCAGGGAAATGTCTTTGTGTGGGCTGGCACGATTCAAGATCCATCTCAGGGCCTGATGCGTGTTTCTCCCGATCAGCGTCAAACCATTTGGAGAGCACGTACGCGCAGCTACCCCAAAGAACTCGCGGCGGACCCGGCGGGTCGTTTTGTGGCGGCAATATTCTGGGATCTTCCCATGAGTCGAGGTGAAAAGCGGGTGGGGTTTGCCAAATTCAGCCTTGAAACCCAGTCCTGGGAGAACGTGCGCGTACCCTCTGTGGAGCAAGCGACATTGATCCAAGTGTCTGCTGCAGATCTCTAAAACTGCGAGGCTCAGCTATACAAGCTCGGCGTGGTTTCTCTTTGAAGTGCTTCTCCGTTGCCCGGTTCGGCCAATTCAATATTGGAGTTGATTGATAATGCGCTACCACTTCTGTTCATGACTTCGATGAGGTGGCTAAATGGCTGCAGAACAACAATCAACTGGTGTTGATGGGTTTACTGTTTTTGATGCGTCAGCTTGGATGCCTGTTTATGGCGAGTGGTGCGGTCCTGGATGGTCTGCTGGGCAGAGAAATCCAAATATAACAATCCAGCAAATGCTGGACAGTCCTGTACTGATGCTTCCGGGAGGCCAGGCGAGTGTTATCGACACAATATGCAAGGCGCACGACATCGCTTATGCGAAGGCAGCGGGACAACCCAACGAGGCATATTTGATCGCTGAGGCAGATAGAGCCTTGCTTGAAGCATTGCGAGAGGTGGACTTCAAATCTCTTCCCGAGCAGGAGAGCGGATATGCGACGTTCATGGCGTTTGCTTTCTATCACAAGCTGATGATTATCGACTGGCCTCGGGCGGGTGTTGAGGCGCTTTGGGAAAAAATAAAGAGCCTCACTGCTTGGGTAGCGGGCATGCTGGATCGGCTCAACGGCTTGACGTATACGGATATTTTCGGCAATACCATTGTTGGAACGTCATTTTCCGGAAATGTGGAAGGTCTGGCCTATGTGATAAAGGGAGTGACCGGCACAAGGCTAGGTGGTAGAACTGCGACATTCACTCATTACAAAGACGGTTATCAGGACCTGTACTCTGGCGTTGATAGTGCTTATGACCCCAATGCAGGTGCAGTCCTCAAAGTATGGGTTGACGGAACGATTACTCTAATTGAGGGCCTTCGACAGATTCAGTTGACCAGCCCATCGGCGACTGGTGTGCCACAACCATTGGCTGGAAGTTTCGTTAACCCTGTGCCCGGCGCGGGCAAGGACCCTAACGCAGCGCGTTTTTTCTGGAACGGGTTTTACGTTTTTGACGGCACGCGATGGTCGAAAAAGGCATCCGGAGAATTCGATGCTTGGGTTTGCGTCTCTAATGAATGCGTAGCCGTACCCAAGATGGCACGATAAATGCTGAACATCGGGCCTGGTTGCTGCCCGATTGCCTCATGCATCGCAAGCGTTTACCCAGGAATGAGATCGTCGAGCGCGCAGGAGCGAGCAACTGGCCGGGCGCGCGAGGTTCGGCGGGCTTTGCGATGTGTGGCAGAAGAAATGCGATATGAAGTCGGTGGATCGGTAAGTCAATAAATTTCCCCGTTTATCGCGGGGGGGGGCTTCCATCTGGGAGCCGGCACCAATCACACGCGTGCCACGCGCTCTCCCTCAGCGCAACCCTGCGGGAAGCCTTCCGACTCATGCGATGCTTATTAGCAACACTAATGCACATGAGAATAGTTCGCATTAAACTTCCTTTCGCCTTGTTTCACCCGCTCTGCGAAAGGAAGCCATCATGCAAGACCCGCGGCCCGTCGGCCTTCACCTCTCCCGTCGTCCACGCGCCACCCTGCGGCGCGCCACCAGCCTGGTATTGATGGCGTTAGCCAGCGGCGCCGTCCTGGCGCAGGAGAGTGGTGTCGCCACCTTGCCCGCCGTGCAGGTCCAGGCCGATGGCGACCCGACCACCACCGAGGGCACCGGTTCCTATACCCCGCGCGCCACGTCCGCCAGCACCGGCCTGCCGCTGTCGCTGCGCGAAACCCCGCAGTCGGTCACCGTGGTCACGCGCCAGCGCATCGAAGACCAGGACATGCGCTCGATCACCGACATCCTCGGCAACACCCCCGGCATCTCGGTGCAGAACTACGACAGCGAGCGCTACACCTTCAGCTCGCGCGGCTTCGCCATCAGCAACTACCTGTACGACGGCGTGCCCACCAGCTTTGATATCGGCTATGCCGGCGGTGAGTCGTCGCTGGACTCCATCATCTATGACCGCGTCGAAGTGGTGCGCGGCGCCACCGGCCTGCTGACCGGCGCCGGCAACCCGTCCGCCTCGGTCAACCTGGTCCGCAAGCACGCCACCAGCCGCGAATTCAAGGCTGACCTGAGCGTCAGCGCCGGCACCTCGGACGCCTATCGCGCCAGCGCCGACCTGTCCTCGCCGCTGAACGCCAGCGGCAGCGTGCGCGGCCGCATCGTCTCGGCCTACCAGGACAACCACTCGTACCTGGACGGCTACCAGAACCGCAAGAAGGTCTTCTACGGCGTCGTCGACGCCGACCTGACCGCTCGCACGACGTTGAGCGTCGGCTTCAACTACCAGGACAACCAGCCGCGGCGCAGCAGCTGGGGCGGCTTCCCGTTGTGGTACGCCGACGGCGGCCGCACCGACTGGAAACGCTCGCTCAACACCGGCGCCGACTGGACCAAGTGGGCCAGCACCACCGAAGGCGCCTTCGCCAGCCTGGAGCACCGCTTCGACAACGATTGGCGCGTGCAGGCCAGCGTCTCGCATTCCAAGCACGAAATGGATGGCAAGCTGCTCTACCTGTATGGCTGGCCCGACCGCGGCACCGGCCTGGGCATGGGCGCCTCGGCCCAGCGCTACTACGGCGACCGCAAGCAGAACAGCCTGGATATCAAGGCCTCCGGCCCCTTCTCGTTGTTCGGCCGCCAGCACGAAGCGGTGGTCGGCGCCAGCTTCACCCGCCAGTACGCCGAATTCTTCAACCGCGGCGCCGTCTCGCCGGCGCCGATCGGCAACTTCCTGGAATGGGACGGCTCCTACCCTGAACCGCAGTGGAGCGACACTGCCACCCTGGCCAGCCGCTACACCACCAAGCAGGCCGGCTGGTACGGCGCGCTGCGCTTCAGCCTGGCCGATCCGCTCAAGCTGATCGTCGGCGGCCGCTACAGCACGTGGAAGACGGACTCGGTTGGTTTTGGCGGCGGCAGCCGGCAGGCGTTCGACAAGGACGCGTTCGTGCCCTACGCGGGCCTGCTGTACGACATCAACGAGAACTACACGGCCTATGTCAGCTACACGGGCATCTTCAACCCGCAGAGCTTTCAGGATCGCAACGGCAGCTGGCTCGATCCGCTGGAAGGCAAGGCCTACGAGGCGGGGGTCAAGGGTGAGTTCCTCGATGGCCGCCTGAATGCGTCGGCATCCGTGTTCCAGGTCAACCAGGACAACCTCGCGCAGGAAGACACCGGCTATCTGATTCCCGGCACCATCAACCAGGCCTACCGCGCCACCAAGGGCACCCGCAGCCGCGGCTTCGACCTGGAACTGTCGGGCGAGGTCTCGCCGGGCTGGAACGTGGCGGCCGGTTGGTCGCACTGGACCGCGCGCGACGGCGAGGGCAGCCCGATCCAGACCGACCAGCCGCGCAGCCTGGTGCGCTTGTTCACGACCTATCAGTTGCCGGGCGATTGGAACCGGCTGACGGTGGGCGGCGGCGTCAACTGGCAGAGCCACGTCTACACGATCGCCAACGGTCCCAATGGCGAAGAACGCGTGGGGCAGGGCAGCTATGCGCTGGTCAACCTGATGGCGCGCTACAAGTTCGACAAGAGCCTGTCGGCGCAGCTGAACGTCAACAACCTGATGGACCGCAAGTACTACTCGCAGATCGGCTTCTACAGCCAGGGCGCGTGGGCGGCGGGGCGCAGCGCGACGTTGACGATGCGGTATCAGTATTGAGGTGACGGAGGTATAGCGTCAGTCTGAATAATCGCCCGAAACTGACGCGCTTGCCCATCCTTCAACGAAGGGCCTACGTACCCAAGCTGAGCGTGGGTGGGTGAGCGCTCGTGATTGGCATTAGGTGGCATCGTCAGAATAGACACCCATGCCTGACGAGACTCCGATGTGCCAGCGACTGGAGTTCAATCCGTAGGCTAGTCCATTGGCAGTTCGGGATCACTTTTCCCGTTGATTGGTCCGCGCCATAGTCGAGGGGCGGTTTGAGGGTAGCGGTTCTTCTTTGCTGCCACAGGAATATAAAAATAGATAAAATATGTTACCAACAGAATTGTGACGCACAGCCTGTCCTCCCAGGCTCATTACATCGAGGTAACCAATTGGCCATGACGACCATCGAGAGTCAGGACCTGACGATCGCCGGGGTTCTGCAGAGTTTTTACGTAGTTCCCGACTACCAGCGAGAATATGTCTGGGAGACTGATCAAGTAGAACAGCTACTTGGAGATATCTTTGGGGAGTTGGGCAGTCGTGCTGAGGGTGCGGTGCCGGAATATTTCATCGGCAGCATCGTAGTCTGTCCTGGGCCGAGTGGTGTTCTGGAACTGATTGACGGGCAGCAGCGGATGACGACGATCTACGTCGCTTTGTGTGCAATTCGTGACCATTTGGTAGAGCTGAGACAGACCCCTCCAGGAGCTCTAGGGGCGCAGATCGCCGCGACGTCCACTGATGTCAATGGCCAGGATCATTATCGGCTTCGGATGGATCTTCAGTACGAAGACAGCGGCGGCATGCTGCAACGGTTGGCCGCACAAGATAGCGATAATTATCCTGTTGAAAAACTGACCCGGTCGATGGCCAATATTCACAATGCGTATTTGACCGCGCGTAGCTTCTTGCAGCGGGAATTTGGGCTCAATAGTGAGGCGACGCGCGCTTTTTACGGTTATCTGACTAACCGGGTAAAACTCATACGTATCCAGACCCAGGATGTAGCCAAGGCGTTAAAGGTATTTGAAACGATTAACGACCGAGGGGTAGGCCTGGATTCGATGGATCTGCTGAAGAACCTTTTGTTCATGAAGGCCAGTCGAGATAATTTCGAGAAACTCAAGGTCACCTGGAAGGAGCTTCAGGACACAATATTTGCGATGGGTGAGAAGCCATTGCGATTTCTACGTTATTTCATATTCAGCAATTATGACGTCGATGTTTTGCGGGAGGATGAGATATATGGGTGGTTGACCAAACACGAAGCACTTTGCGGATATGCGAATAATCCCCTGGCTTTTGCGAAGGAATTGGTGGCATCGGCATCTGCTTACCGTAATTTCTTCTCGGGCAAAGATCAAAATGGTAACGCTAATCGCTTTCTGGAAAACATGCAGTACCTAGGGGGCAAGGCTGCCCGCCAGCATTTGATCCTATTACTTGGGGGGCGTCATCTCACTGGGGAGCTGTTTGACCGTCTTTGTTCGGAAGTTGAGAACCTCTTTTTCTGCTATGTGATCACGCGTGAGCCTACACGTGACTTTGAGCGAGACTTTGTACGCTGGGCAGCTGAACTTAGGCAGGTGAAAACTTCTGATCAGTTCGAAAAATTTGTCGCGGAGAGATTCACTAGCGCACGGATTGCGTTGTCCTCCAGGTTTCTTGACGCTATGCGTCGCCTTACTTCTAAATCTGTCCAAAAATACCGCTTGCGCTATATTCTAGCAAAATTGACTCAATTCGTTGAGCTAGAAGCGTATGGGGAAAGTGAGGGCACCCGTTGGCTCAATCGATATATTAATGGCGGCTTCGAAATAGAACATATTCTTCCGGAGAACCCCAGTAGTGAGGCAGTGTCCGAGTTTGGGGGCGGGGATTTGGATGAATTGGCCCAGCGGTTGGGTAATCTCGTTTTGGCAGAGAAATCTATCAACGCTTCTTTGGGCAATCGACCGTATTCAAAAAAGCGCCATGTGTACCTGCAATCGCAACTGTTGCTAACGCGAGTGCTGCCTGAAAGGCCAAAAATCGGATCGAACACGAGGATTGACCGCACCGTCGCGGCGCTGAGCCCTTTTGATAGTTGGAATGCAGACGCAATAGAAAGACGACAATGTCTTCTGGCTGATTTGGCATGGCGAGCCTGGGGCATCGTCGGTGGCGTGTCGAGTGTCCAGTCGACAGAAGTAATCGTTTAGAGTGACGATGTTGATGAGAAATCAGGCACCGAATTTCGATGTCATTGGTGTTCGTGATATTCACGGGTTCAAATGCCGGTTTTTATTTTCGGAGCGGTCGGTTTCGTTCATTTACTTCTCAGTGCCGGGTCGTGGCTTTTGGGGTATGGGTCTCGCCTACGGCGGGAGGTGCGCAACCGTTGTACGACACCAGAGTCGCGGAATAACTTTGATTCTTATTGGCGGCGGGCTAAAGCCACAGTCCCGCATTTGCATGGCATTCGAGAGCAAGTAAATGGACCAATTGGTAGATCGATTTTTTAGTGATTCCAACGTACAGCGCTTAACGGCATCCACAGCTACTTGGGAGCCGCTTCGGATTTGCTATCCAAAGGAAGTAAATGTCTCGCGCTTTATCGCGTGGTTACTGGATCCGACTGAGGGGCACGGACTTGGCGACTTGGCTATCCAGTCGCTTTTGGTCCGAGCATGGGTGCAGAGCGATCAAGCAAATCTAGATCTACCGACCCGTCGGTTCCTATCTCCGGCCAACATACAGACCGAAGGGTTTTCGGCTTCCATGGTGACTACCGAGGTAGAACTCGCAGGTCGATATCTAGATATCCTTGTGGTTGATCCAGGGCGCAACCGTTACGTAGCAATTGAAAATAAATTCGGTGCACACCAATCCGTGGGGCAGTTGAAAGACTACCGTAGAGCTTTGGAAAAATTATTCCCGAAATATCGCGGGGTATACATTTTTCTTGACTCAAATGAAGCTAACCCTAAGGATGATCAGTGGATTCCCATCGGATATGATTGGTTAGCGGAATTTTTGCATGAAGCAGAGGCCAGAGAAGCGACAGCTGATCATGTGCGCGTTGCACTGTCGCAGTTTCGCAGCGTGATTGAGGAGGAGGCGGACGAGGCTGTGGCTGAGACGGCTTATGGTCGACTGGTAACCGAAGTCGCTAGCACGCACACAGATGTAATCGGGCTGATGGCGGATTGGGCTGCAGATTCTAGAAAGGGGGCTAGAGCGTACATGCTCTCGCAATTGATCAAGGATGCTGATACTCTGCACGGGAAGGCCCGGCTTCGTCTCTTTCAACTTTACTGGCGGCGTACTTCAGTATGGGATGATTGCATTCGCGAGATGCAGTTCGCTCCGTTCATTCATGCCATGCGAGCAGAACACGCCGATCTCATTGTTAATACCAAGCGCGTGAGAATATCGGTTTCTTTGCGAAAATGGCAACCGTTGGTGGAGATGGATGCACGTTACCTTCCCGCGGGCGTTACTGTCTGGCGAACAGGGGAATCATTCAAGGTGATCACTTTCATTCAATTGAATGATGTGCGCGTCGATCTGCGTGAGGGGGTATTGAAAATCGCGGCCGAAGCGCGCTTAGAGAACGGGATAAACCGGAGGGTTCATGATGAGCAATCGTTTGTAGCGTTGCGTCGTCGAAAAGATCTTGGCTTGGAACGAGCGATTGAAGATGCGGCTTCCCAATTGCATTATTTGCAGAGCATTCTTCCCATCTCACGCTGAGCATAAGCGTTTCGTTGGAGAATTGAGCCGTGTCGATTGAAAATGGTTGAATGCGGCTACTCCGCCGCGCTTCTCCCGGGCGATGGGCGCACGGAGCGTTGCGCGATTCTGATGATGCGCTATCGGTATTGAATGCTACGGGCATCAGTGTTGCGCGTTGCCATACTCGACCACGGCGATATTACAGAATGCACGAACCAGCGCCAGCCGCGGCGATCCGCGCGACCAGATCAGGCCGAAGCGGCGCGGCTCGCAGGGCTCGGGTAGCGGCAGGGCGAGCAGGCCGAGCCGTTCGATCGCGCCGTTGGTGGAACGCGGCAGGATCGCCACGCCCAGGTCGCGGCTGACCATCACCGCGATCGATTCGATGGCGTTCAGCTCGAACCGTTCGCGCGGTGTGATGCCGACGCGCCGCAGGTAATCGTCGATGTGTTGGCCGCCCCAGTCGCTGCGCTGGTAGCGGATGAACGGCTCCGCCGTCAGCAGGCTGTGCGGGTGGCGCCCGGCATGGCGCGGCGCCGCCGCCAGCACGTAAGGTTCTTCGCGCAGCAACTGCCAGCCCAGGCTCTTGGACAGCGGGTAGGGCGCTTCCAGCGCGATGGCGGCGTCCAGTTCACCGCTTTCGATGGCGGGGTAGAAGCGCGCCGAATGGCCAGGCTGGATCTCGACGTTGATCAAAGGATGGCGCCGCACCAGGTGTTCCAGGATGGCCGGCACCATCGAATTCAGCGCCGTGTTGCCGGCGCCCAGCCGCAGCTCGCCCATCATCTCGTCGGAGCGCGCCAGGTAGCGGATCTTCTCGATCCGCTCCAGCACCTCGCGCATCGGGCCGATCAGCTCGGTGGCCTTGGCAGTCAGGTGTACGGTGCGGCCGGCGCGCGCCACCAGCGCCACGCCCAGCTCCTGCTCCAGCTTGCGGATCTGCTGCGCTACCGCGCCGTGGGTCAGCCCCAGGCGGCGGGCGGCCTCGGCCATGGAGCCATGGCGCGCCACGGCGGCCAGCGTGTGCAGGAAGTCGGTGTTCATGATGATAGATATTCTATCGTCTTATCGTAATTTGGCTGTCCCCGGCCGGGTGTCTCCAGCGCCACAATGCCCCCAGGAGACATCAATGAGAAGCAAGCTTTTCGTCCCGGCCTCGCGTCCGGAACTGTTCGACAAGGCCCTGGTCAGCGCGGCCGATGCGCTGTCCTTCGACCTGGAGGACGCGGTCGCGCCGCCCCGCAAGCAGGAAGCCCGCGCCGCTTTGGCCGCCTGGCTGGGCGCGTCCGCGTTCGCCACGGCCAATGCGCAACATCCCAAGAAAATTATCGTCCGCGTCAACGCCGCGGACACCCCCGACTATCCCGCCGACCTGGCTGCGCTGCGCGGCCTGCCCATCGACGTGCTGAACCTGCCCAAGGTCGAAAGCGCCGCCGCGTTGCGCGCCGCGATCGACGAGGCCATGGAAGCGGGCTTCGCCGGTGAATTCCTGGTCACCGTCGAAACCCCGCGGGCGCTGGCCGACGCCGCGCAACTGGCCGCGGCCCATCCCCGCGTTGCCGGCTTGCAGTTGGGCCTGGCCGACCTGTTCGAGCCGCTCGGCATCGAGCGCTACCAGCCCGACACGCTGCGCATGGTGATGCTGTCGCTGCGCCTGGCCGCGGGGTGCGCCGGCAAGTACGCCATGGACGCGGCCTATGCCCGCGTGCGCGACGCCGACGGCTTTCGGGCCGAGGCGCAACTGGCGCGCTCGCTCGGGTTCCTGGGCAAGTCGTGCGTGCATCCCAGCCAGATCGCCATCGCCAACGAGGTGTTCGGTTTCAACGCCGAAGAGGTCGCGCAGGCCGAGCGCATCGTGTCCGCCAGCCGCGAGCATGACGGCGTCGGCGCCTTCCTGCTCGACGGCAAGATGATCGACGCCCCGTTCGTGCGCCGCGCCCAGGACGTGCTGCTGGCCGCCGGCCGGGTAGCGTGAGGCCGGTCCCGACACCGACAATGAGTGAATTCCCCATGCAACAAGCATCCCCCGCCGACCTGCCGCTGGCCGGCATCAAGGTCCTGGACCTGAGCGCCTATATCGCCGGCCCCTATGGTTGCGCCCTGCTGGGCGACATGGGCGCCGACGTCATCAAGGTCGAGCCGCCCGAAGGCGACAACCTGCGCAAATACCCGTCGACGCTGGCCAGCGAAAGCCGCGCCTTCCTGGGCATCAACCGCAACAAGCGCGGCCTGTGCCTGAACCTGAAGGAAGCCGCCGGCCACGAGATCCTGCTGCGCCTGGTGCGCGAGGCCGACGTGCTGGTCCACAACTTCCGGCCCGGCGTGCCCGAGCGCCTGCGCATCGACTTCGCCACGCTGTCGGCGGTCAACCCGCGCCTGGTCTATTGCGCCATGACTGGTTATGGCGCGGTCGGCCCGATGGCGCGCCACGCCGGCTACGACCAGGTGCTGCAGTCCATGACCGGCATGTGCGCGGCCCAGGCCAAGGCCGACGGTCCGCCCGAGGTGCTGTACGGCTCGGTGGTCGATTACTACGGCGCCGCGCTGATCTCGAACAGCGTGGCGGCGGCCCTCTACCGCCGCGAGAAGACCGGACGCGGCCAGGCGATCGAAGTCTCGTTGCTGGGCAGCGCGCTGGCGATGCAGTCGGCCCGCCTGGTGTGGGCCGACGGCGAATCGCGTCACATCGAGCGCGACATGCGCTCGGGCGGCATCACCGGCATCCATCCCACCCGCGACGGCCACCTGTACCTGTCGGCCAATACGCCGCATTTCTGGCGCGCGCTGTGCGGCCACCTCGACCTGCCTGAGTTGGCCGAACACCCCGACTACGACTCCGTCAAGAAGCGCGCGGCGCAGGCCGCCGTGCTGGTGCCGCGGGTGCGCCAGGCGCTGTCGCGCGCATCGGCGCGCGAATGGGCCGAGCGCTTTGGGCAGAGCGTGCCTTGCGCCGAAGTGCGCCCGGTCGAGGACATGTTCGACCATCCCCAGGTCGAGGCCATGGGACTCATGCGTCCGTACCACAACCCGCAGGCCGGCGATTACCTCGGCCTGGCGCAATGGGCCCATTTCGGCGACGCCGCGCAAACGCCCGTCGGCGAGCCCGGGGCAGGGCACGGCGACTCCGGAGCGGGACGCGGCGAGTCTGGGACGCGGCGCGGCGCGCCCGGCCTGGGCGAACACAGCGAAAAAATTCTGTCCACCCTGGGATACACCGCGTCCGAAATCGACCGACTGCGGCAATCCTCGGTGGTGCAATAGCCAGCAAAACGATCACAAGACTCGTCCGAGACAGAACGAGGAGACAAAAAATGCGTCCACGCTACCAGCAGCGTCCCGAAGGCTCCAACTGGGGTGATTTCGGCGACGACGACCAGCTCGGCACCCTGAACCACCTGGACCGCCAGGCGCGCCTGGCCGCCGTCGCGGAAATCCGGGAAGGGCTGTCTTTTTCCCTGAGCCTGCCATTGACGGTGCCGCGCGCGCCCGTGCTCAACCCGCGGCGCAAGGGCCCGGTAATCCAGCCCGCCGAGAAGAACGGCGTGCCGGTCTACCGCTATCCCCTGGCACGCGACGTGCCGGGCGCCACCGACGTCGTCAGCGACGACCGCGTCACGCTGTCGCCGCAGTACTCCACGCAATGGGACGCCCTGGGCCACGTCGGCGCGATGTACGACGCCCACGGCACCGGCCAGCCGCAGCCCACCGGCTACAACGGGTTTACCGTCAGCGAACCGCGCGCCGACGGCTTCACCGGCACGCAGGACCTGTCCATCGCGCCCATGGCGCGGCACGGCATCCAGGGCCGCGGCGTCATGGTCGACCTGCGCGCCCGCTTCGGCGACGCGCATCGCAAGGTCTCGTACCAGGACCTGATGGACGTGATGCAGGCCGACGGCGTGCAGGCGCGTCCCGGCGACATCCTGTGCCTGCACACCGGCCTGGCCGACCTGGCGCTCACCCTGGGCGACGACGAACAGGAACGGCTCAAGACCAGCTGCTGCGTGCTGGACGGCGCCGACGCGCAATTGCTCGCCTGGATCAAGGACAGCCGCATCGCCGCCATCGCCGCCGACAATCACGCGGTGGAACTGCGCAACCATCACCTGGAATCGGGCAGCGGGCCGCTCTTGCCGCTGCACGAACAATGCCTGTTCAAGCTGGGCCTGCCGCTCGGCGAACTCTGGCACCTGACCCCGCTGGCGCACTGGCTGCGCCAGCATGGCCGCCACGCCTTCTTCCTGACCGCCGCACCGATGTACGTGCCCGGCCTGGTGGGCGCGCCGGTCAACCCCATCGCGACCGTCTGACCTCGGGCGGATCGCGCCACGATCCTTGATCGATTCAACATCCCCGCAGGGGAGACGTGAGGAGCACACATGAAGAAAACCCGTCACGCGGCCCTGGCCGCATTGCGTCCCGTGGCCGCCGCGTTGGGCCTGGCCTGCACCCTGGGCGCGGCCCAGGCCGCCGGCTACCCCGACCAGCCCATCACCGTGGTGGTGCCGTACTCGGCCGGCGGCGGCGCCGACAACGCCGCCCGCATCATCGCGCAAGGCATGGGTGAAGTCGCCGGCCAAAGCGTCGTCATCGAGAACAAGGGCGGCGCCAGCGGCTCCATCGGCGCCGCCTACGTGGCCCGCGCCAAACCCGACGGCTACACCGTGCTGTACGACGCCTCCGCGTTCTCCATCAACCCCGTGCTGCGCAAGCTGCCCTACGACGCCAAGAAGGACTTCATTCCCGTCTCGCAGGCCGTCAGCGTGCCCAACATCCTGGTCGCCGCCACCGGCTCGGCCTTCAACAGCCTGCCGGACTTCATCAAGGCCGCGCGCGCCAATCCCGGCCGCTACACGTATGCCTCGTATGGCCCGGGCAGCCTGGCGCAGATGGCCGCCGAACTGCTCAAGAAGGATGCCCAGATCGACGTCGTGCACGTCCCGTACAAGGGCGGCGCGCCGGCCATCGTCGACGTCATGGGCGGGCAGGTCGACGTCTACTTCGCCAACGCCGCGTCCAGCCTGAACTACGTCAGCACCGGCAAGCTCAAGGCGCTGGCCGTCTCGTCGGCCGCGCGCATGCCCGACCTGCCCAACGTGCCCACGGTCAGCGAAGGCGGCGTCAAGGCCTTCGATGTCGTCGAATGGAACGGCTTCTTCCTGCCCGCGGGCGCCGACCCGCAAGTCGTCGCCAAGTTGCAGGACCTGGTGCAGAAGGCGCTGGCCCGCCCCGAAACCCGCGACAAGCTCGCCAAGCTCGGCCTGACCCCGGTCGGCAGCAGCGCGGCGGACTTCGCCAAGTTCGTCGACGCCGAGCAGGTCCGCTGGGCCGAGGTCGTGAAAACCAATAACATCACCGTGAACTGATCGGAAGGGGCGGGCAGCGCCGTTGCCCGCCCCGCCGATGCAAGCCCCCAAGGAGATGCCGCAATGAGCCGGGAAGACGATTTCGAGCGCGGCCTGGCCAACCGCCGCGCCGTGCTGGGAGAAGAATGGGTGCAGCGCTCGCTGGACCGCGCCACCACCTTCACCGCCGACTACCAGAACCTGATCACCCGCTACGCCTGGCACGACATCTGGAGCCGTCCTGGCCTGCCGCACAAGGCGCGGCGCATGATGGTGCTGGCGGTGACCCTGTCGCTGGGCCGCTGGGAGGAATTCGAGCTGCACGTGCGCGCCGCCCTGACGGCGAAGGACGAATCGCGGCTGAGTCCGGATGAACTGAAGGAAGTGCTGCTGCAGAACGCGATCTACGCGGGCGTGCCGGCGGCGAATACCGCGTTCAACCTGGCGCAGGGAATTCTGCGCGAGGTGGCGGAGGAGATCGGGTATGTGCTGGCGCCGGCGCAGGCGCGGCAGGCGGATCTGTTTGGAGACGGCGGCAAGTGAGCCTGGCATGGCGGGCGCATCGGTGACGCCTGCAATGACCGGAGAAAAGGGGCCTGCGTCCCGCGCGGACGGCCCCCACGACGCACAATGTCCCATTAATCGCGCCGTTCTGTCTCAGCGCGCGGTATTTGCGTTTCTTATCTCGATCATCCGTGTAAATTCGCCCACGCTTTCACGCTCCAGACGGTCGCCACGGCGCGACCGGCCGCGATGAAGCGTTCCGCAATTCGACTGATGCTCAAGATCATCCATGCTCGCAAAACTACGTCGCAAGGCAGGCTGCGCTCTCTTTCTCTCCCTCGGCATCGGCGCCGCGCTCGCAAGCGGGGCGGGGAACGAGCCGGATCCCGCGATCACGGACCCGCATTTTCAGCTGGCGCCGGGCTATCTGCCAAAAGAGCGGCTGCCCGACAGCCTGGAACTGCTCGGGCCGCCGCCCGCCGCGGCCAGCGCGGCGCTGGCGCGCGATGAAGAGGCCAGGGCGGCGACCGTGCCCCTGCGCAATTCCGCGCGCGCCACGCTGGCCCGCCTGGATGCGGATCTGCAGTTTCCGCAACCGGCCCGCAGTTTCTCGTGCGCCATGGGCTTTGCCATCACCGAAGTGCAGACCCCGCACCTGTACCGGCTGATGCAGAAAGTGCTTACCGATGCCGGACTGTCCACTTACGGCGTCAAGAACACCTACAACCGCGCGCGGCCGTTCGTGGTCCACGATGAAGGCACGTGCTTTCCGGAACAGGAACCGCTGTTGCGCAAGGATGGTTCATACCCGTCGGGGCACACGGCGGCGGGCTGGGCCTGGGCGCTGGTGCTGGCCGAAGTCAATCCCGAGCGCGCCAATCGCCTGCTGCGACGCGGCCTGGAGTTCGGGCAAAGCCGGGTCATCTGCAACGCGCATTGGCAAAGCGACGTGGACGCCGGCCGCACGATGGGCGCGGCCACGGTGGCGCTGCTGCGTGACAACGCCGAGTTCGTGGCGGACCTGAATGGCGCGCGCCAGGAGGTGCGGGCGATGCAGGTCGCCGGGTCGGCGCCGGGCCTGGATTGTGCGGCGGAGGAAGCGGCGCTGTCGCAACCGCGATGACGCGTTCTCCCCTTATCACGCTGCCGCATCGAGACACCATGAAATCCTTTTTCGCCGCCCTGATTGCCCCGAGTCTGGCGCTGGGCCTATGCCAGGCCGCGTTCGCCGATGGCGCCCTGCCGATCAGCCCATTGATGGACAAGTCATCGCGCTCGTCCGCGCAGTGGCAATTCAACGCCAGCCCCTACGCCTGGGCGTCAGGCATCCGCGGGACGGTGGGCCAGTTCGGCCAGCCAGCGACCCGCCTGGACTCCAGCTTCAGCGACGTGATGAGCGAGCTGGACCTGGCTTTCATGGGGGCGATGGAGGCGCGCTATCAGCGCTTCTCGTTGGTCGCGGATGTCATGTACGCGCAGCTCTCCGCCGGCGGCAGCATCGGGCGCGGCGTGCTCGGCAGGCGCGTCGATGTCACGTCCAAGTCCTTCTCCGGCTTCTTCGGGGCGGGGTACGAAGTGCTCGGGGGCGATCAGGGGCACCTTGACGTCATCGGCGGCGGACGGCTCTGGTACGCGAGCACCAGGCTCTCCGTGAAAGGCGGCCTGCTGGATGGCCGTGGCGAACGCGACAGCGCCACCTGGATCGACGCGGTCGCCGGCCTGCGGGGGCAGTATGCCCTGAGCGACCACTGGTACCTGACCGGCTGGGGCGTGGTGGGCGCGGGGCAGGCCAAGCTCGACTGGGACGCGACGGCCGCGGTGGCCTATCAGTTCAAGTCAGACCTGGCGGCGGTGCTGGGATACCGCGCGCTGGGCGTCAACTTCAATCGGAATGGCTTTGTCTACAACGTCATCCAGCAGGGGCCTATCCTGGGGCTGTCCTACCGGTTTTGAGTCCGCGCGGCGTTTGAGCGGCTCACGGCCGGCTGTGCGCGGAAAAATGGCTGGACAGCGCGTTGTCGCCGTCGGTGGCGGGCGGACAACCCCGCCGGCCGCTGTCGCTGGCCTCGTCTGGCGCCAGACCAAAGCGCGCAATGAATGACTTGCGAAATCGCGCCATGTCCCGAAAACCGAAATGCGCCGCGATCTGGCTCGCCGGTTGCGCGGCGTGGCGCGGATCGACCAGGCGGGCATAGGCCGCATCCAGCCGCTTGCGCTTGATGACGTGGGCAACGCCGCCCAGGTCGGCAAAGACGCGGTAGAGATGCGCGCGCGACACCCGGAACCGTTGCATCAGCCGCTCCGGGCCGAGATCGGGCTGCGTCAATTGATGGTCGATATAGTCCAGCACGCGCATGCGCAATGCCTGGCCCAGCACCGAGGTCGGCGAATGCTCGACAGGCGCCGCGGTGACCAGGCCCGCGGAAAGCAGCGTGCCCAGCGCCTCCAGCGCCGCGGCGTCTTCGCTCGCGGAGAGCTGGCCCGAGACCGCGTGGAAGCCGCAAAGGTAATCCTTGAGCAGGCGCGTCATGGGATTGCCCGCCTGCAGCACCAGTCCGTGAAGGTCGCGCGCGCCCAGCGCCTGGTTGATACCGGCCCGGGGAACCGTCATCGCCAGGCGTTGCCCGGCGTCCACCTGGCAGTGGTAGGCGCGCGCCAGGTCGATGAAGCAGATGCCTCCCGGGCCCGCCACCACATCGCGGCCGTCGAAATCCCCATGTATGGAGCCCGCGACCACGACATGCACCAGATAATGGTCCAGCCCGCTGCGGGCGATCGTCGGCCGGTCGCGCTTGTAGCGCTGCGCATTGAAGGTCGTGGCGCCCAGCGTCAACCCACCCAGGTGGCGGATGCGCATGGTGCCCTCGAGCGTGGCCCCCTTGTCGCTGGAGACCACGGTCGTGTCGCAGAACGGGCGCGTCACCTCGCGCCAGTAATCATTACGAAGCGAGGGGGCAATGCCATCGGTGGAAATGAACGCTTCCAGGCAGGTCATGGTGACGTTTTACTCCAAATCGGGCGCGTCGAAGCCTAGGGCGAGACGCGTTGCGGCTCCGGAAAGCGCCAGCGGCCGTCCAGGATCGCCTGGCCCGGCTGATACAGCCTGACGGTGTAGTTCCAGCCCGCCATCGTGGGCAGGCAGTTCGGGATCTTGCCGTCGCAGCCGCCGAACTGGATGGCGATCGAGCCATCGGCGCTTTTCTTGGCGGTCAGGTTGTTCAACGAGTAGGCGCCATACGGGTTCTTTTCGAAGTAGCCTTGCGCGTTGTAGACGCTGACCGACCAGAAGCTGTCGACGGGCACCTGGCCGACCGTGAGCCGATAGATGGTCTTGCCATCATTGTCGGGCACGGCCCCGCCGAGATAGGTGGCGTCCTTGGCGGGGTTTCCGCCCCAGCCCGTGGCGGTGCCGATCAAGTGCTGGATGGGGTCGACGCTGTCCTTAGTGCCGAACGCGCGGTTGTAGTTGGGCACCGTCGAACCCAGCACCAGCAGCGCATCGCGAACGGTCTTCTGGCTGGCCGCGTCCCACTTCGGCACCACGAATTCGCCCGTGCGGACCTGGTCGACGGCGATGGCGTCCTGCAGCGCATGCACCTGGCGGATATCCTCGGGCGAGGCGGGATCGACCAGCGTGCGGATCGCCACGAAGACATAGCGGGTGCCAATCGCCTCCTTGCTCAGGGTATGGCGGCCGGCGCCGTAGAAGACAGCCGGCACGTAATGGTTCTGGTCGACCACCTGCATCGACATGAAGCGCTTGCCGGTCTTGGGCAGGGTGATGGTCACCGGGCCGGCATCCAGGTCGAACACGGCGCTTGAATACAGCGTGTCCCGGTTCATGCGGATGACATTCTGCGCGTCGATCGAAACCGGCTCGCGGCTATGGACGAACCGCCCGAAGCTGCCATCGGCCACGATTTTCGCCATGTACAGGTCGGTCTCGGCCCGCACGAAATTGTCGACGCCCACCGGGATGGCGGCATCGGGAGAGGACTGCGCGTGGGCGGCGCCGGCAATGGCCATCGTCAGGACAACGAGGCGGGAGGCGGAGGTGCGTGACATTGAGGTCCTTCGATCATAGGGGCTTGATGCCGCATTCCAAAGCGCTTACGCGCTGCTCGCGCGTGGCTTGCCTGGGCTGCGGGAGGGTCGAGGCGGACTGTACAAGAACGGTCCGCGGCGGGCTTGCCATTTGGTGCCAAAAAAGCGCATGCGCGCCGGCCCGTCCCGCCACCGAGGCTTCGGGTCAGGCGCGATGGCGCAGCGCCGCCCGGAAGCGCGCGGGGTTCTGCCCGGTCCATCGTTTGAACGCGCGCGTGAAATGCGAGGGATCGCTGTAGCCGATCATGTAGGCGATTTCCGTGGCGGAATAGCGGTGTTGCCCCATGAGCCGCAGCGCCTCGCATCGGCGCGTCTCGTCGTGCAAGGCGTCGAAATCGACGCCGCTGGATTTGAGGCGTCGTTGCAGCGTGCGCGGCGACAGGCCGATGGTCCTGGCGATCCAGGCGAGTCTGGCCTTGTCCTGATCGGACATATGCGTGGCGAGCAGGCTCGCCGTATTGATCGCGCATTCCAGCGCCGCGGTGATCTTGCTGGCATCGTCCTTCAATGTGCGCAGGGGGCTGTCGAGCAGATCGCGATCGAATTCGATCATGTCATGCTCGGCGCCGGTCACGATGTTCGGCCCCAGGCTCGTCTCCAGGGCGTCGTCGCCCCGTGTCCGGGGCGTTTTCAGATGCACCCGTATGGCCGAGGCGTTGCCGGCCATGAGGGGAATCTTCCGCAGCACGGCCAGGCTGCCGAGAATGAACTGCCGCGGATCCGCGTCGAGCCGGCCGGTGAAGCTGTGAACCAGCCGGGTGCTGCGGCCCTCCGTGACGATGCGGACCCTGCCGCCCTGGTGCAGCATTTCCGCATTGTTGGCGGCCATGGCGCACGCTTGCGCGATATTGGCCGAACGCAAGACCAGGTGGCCCCATGCCCCGAGCGAACGCAGTTCGGTCAACTGCCCCACATGGGCGCCGCCGAACGGGTCCTGCGTAATGCGGGCCATTTCATTCGCGATGTGGAAGCAGGCCTGTCGGGGCAGCCAGATATCGGGGTTCTGGAAAATGTTCGGCGAGATGCCCAGACGCTTGAAGAACTCGAGCGGGGACACGCCTCGACTGGCGAGGTAAGGGGCCATCTGCAGGAAACTGCGCAGCTTGATGGATGGCGCGTAGGGCGGTGCGGGTTCGGACACGGAACAGGAATGGCCGGCTTGAGAGGGAATTCCCGGCCGAATTTACCCCGAGGTCTTCCGCCCTGAGCGCATGACCTGGCCCGGTGAGACGAATCGCCGCAAATGATGAGACATTTGGCGCGGTGGCCGCGTGGAGCCTTCACGGCATTGTGGCGTCGGGAGGCCGTTTCCCGCCCGACGCCGTTCAGCGGGCCGTCTGCCGAATCATTTCGCCGAGAATTTATACGCCGTCCGCCCATCCGGCGTGAACGTATACGTGACGTACATCGGAATCGTCCGGGCGCAGGCCTCGAAATTCCATGCCTCCCGCGCCGATCCCGAGATCAGCGCGGTGCCGGCGGCGTTGGCGCGGATGTCGTCGGACTTGCTGACCAGCGCGACAGCCACGGATTTCGGCGTCTCCTTGCAGCCGCTGGTGATGGACAGCAAGGGCACCAGCTTTTCCAGCACGTAGGGGGGATCGGTGGTGAGCGGTTCTCCCTTGACCGGAATGCCCCTGACGTCTTGCCGATACGTGGTCGGGGCGGCGCAGGCGGCCAGCAGGACGAGGGGAAGAACCAGGGCGGAACGGCGCAGCCGGGGGGCAGACAGGGCGGGTTTCGGATTGGGCATTGTTATCGGGGGATCCTCTATCGACTTGGTTTCGGCGGTTCCATCGCAGGCGGTGGCAGCGCCCGCTGATAGTGAAACGAATATACCGGATCAGTATCCGGGCGCTGATCGGCAGGCATCACGCAATACCGAATCACCACCGGCTCCATTCAGCACGCGATGCCCCTTGTGTTCCCGCGTTGCGCCGGCGCGGATCCGCCGGTAACTATAATCCCCCCTCGATCCTCGCTTTGACGGCATTTCCCGCCGTGTCTCATGTCTGCCACGCCCCTACGCGTGCTGTCCGTCATCCCGCCGATGACGCAGCTCAATACGCCATACCCGTCCACCGCCTACCTGACCGGCTTCCTGCGCTCCCGCGGCGTCACGGCCACGCAGGAAGACCTGGCGTTGGCGCTGGTCTTGCGCCTGCTGTCGCCCGACGGCCTGCGCGCCGTGGCGGCCAGGGTGGATGCGTTGCCGCTGGACAAGCACACTCCCGCGATCCAGGCCTTCGTCGCCATGCAGCCGCGCTACCTGGCCACCATCGCCCCGGTGATCGCCTTCCTGCAAGGGCGCGACTCGACGCTGGCCCACCGCATCGTTGGCCGTAACTTCCTGCCTGAAGGCCCGCGCTTCGCTTCGCTGGATGTGTACATGGACGACGAGGGCGGCGACCCGTTGGGCTGGGCCTTCGGCGCCCTGGGCTTGCAGGACCGCGCCAAGCACCTGGCCACGCTGTACCTGAACGACCTGGCCGACGTGCTGCGCGACGCCATCGACCCGCGTTTTGAATTCGTGCGCTACGCCGAATCGCTGGCCGGCAGCCAGCCGACCTTCGACCCGTTGGCCGAAGCGCTGGCCGCGCCGCTGAACCTGGTCGACGACACCCTGCGCGACCTGACCCTGGAAGCGTTGGCGCGCCACCAGCCCACCATGGTGCTGCTGTCGGTGCCATTCCCCGGCGCCGTCTACGCCGCCTTCCGCATCGCCCAGGCCATCAAGGCGCAAGACCCCAGGATCATCACCGTGCTGGGCGGCGGCTTCGTCAACACCGAGCTGCGCGAACTGAAAGATCCGCGCGTCTTCGACTATTTCGACTTCGTCAGCCTCGACGCCGGCGAGCGCCCCTTGCTGGCGCTGATGGAACACGTCGAAGGCAAGCGCTCGCGCCAGCGCCTGGTGCGCACCTTCCTGCGCGACGCCGACAGCGGCGCGGTGCGCTACGTCAACCTGGTCGAGCCCGACGTCGCCTTCGCCGAAGTCGGCACGCCCACCTGGGACGGCCTGCCGCTGGATCGCTACCTGTCGCTGCTGGACATGCTCAACCCCATGCACCGCCTGTGGAGCGACGGCCGCTGGAACAAGCTGACCGTGGCGCACGGCTGTTACTGGAAGAAGTGCAGCTTCTGTGATGTGAGCCTGGACTACATCGGCCGCTACGAAGGCGCCTCGGCCACCGTGCTGGCCGACCGCATCGAGGCCATCGTGCAGGAAACCGGGCAGACCGGTTTTCATTTCGTCGACGAGGCCGCGCCGCCCAAGTCCCTCAAGGCCCTGGCCACGGAACTGATCGCGCGCAACGCCGGCATCTCGTGGTGGGGCAACATCCGCTTCGAGAAGACCTTCACCCCCGAGCTGTGCGAACTGCTGGCCGACAGCGGCTGCATCGCCGTCTCGGGCGGCCTGGAAGTCGCCTCGGACCGCCTGCTGAACCTGATGAAGAAGGGCGTGTCGGTCGACCAGGTGGCGCGCGTGACCCGCGCCTTCACCGACGCCGGCATCCTGGTGCACGCCTACCTGATGTACGGCTTTCCCACGCAGACCGTGCAGGACACCGTCGACGCGCTGGAATACGTGCGCCAGCTGTTCGAAAACGGCTGTATCCAGAGCGGGTTCTTCCACCGCTTCGCCTGTACGGTGCATTCCCCGGTGGGGCTGAACCCCGAGGAATACGGCGTGACGCTGCGGCCGCTGCCGGACGTGACGTTCGCCAAGAACGACATCGGCTTCGACGACCCGACCGGGGTGGATCACGATGCGCTGGGACGGGCGTTGAAGAAGGCGATCTACAACTACATGCACGGGATCGGGCTGGACGAGGACGTGCGTAGCTGGTTTCCGTTCAAGGTGCCTAAGACGACGGTGGGGCGGCATCGGATTGCGAAGGCGTTGAGCCAGCACGCATAGGGCGTTTGCCGGCCGGGCCGGGCTTTGCCGTCCCGTGCCGACGCGCCGTGAAGCCACGGATACCGAGCCATCGCCACGGCCCGGTATCCGTCGGGTATCGACGCCCCGCCAGCCGTCTAGAAGTCCACCGACGCCGACAGCATCACCGAGCGCGGCGATCCCAGGCGCAGATAGCCCTCGGACGCCGACGACCAGTAGTCCTTGCCGAACACGTTGTTGACCGTGGCGCGCAGCGTCACGGGATGGTCGAACGCGCGCGTCGCATAGCGCACGCCCAGGTCCCAGCGCGTCCAGCCGGGGATGCGGCGGGTGTTTTCCAGATTCTGGTATTGCCAGCTGGTCGACAGCGCGCGGGCGCTCAGCGTCACCCCGGGCGCAAACGACGGATCCCATTCCATGCCGATGTTGGCCATCCAGCGCGGCACGCCTACGGCGCTGTTGCCTTCGGTGTCGGCGCTGGCGGTGCGCGTCATCTTCGGCTGGATATACGTCACGCCGCCCAGTAGCCGCACGCCCGGCGCGAGTTCGCCGAACGCATTCAGCTCCACCCCGCGATTGCGTTGCTCGCCGCTGACGTCATAGCGCGTCACGCCGCCACTGAACGTGGTCAGCCCGGCGGGCTGCTTGATCTGGAACAGGCCCAAGGTGGTCGTCACCGAGCCGAAGTCCACTTTCACGCCGGCCTCGACCTGCTTGGTCTTGATCGGCGCGAAGATCTCGCCCGCGTTGGACGTGCCGGCCGGGGCGATGGGGCCGGTGGTCAGGCCTTCGATGTAGTTGGCGTACAGCGAGACATGGTCCCACGGCTTGACCACCAGGCCGAACGCCGGCGTCACCGCCGACTTGTCGTAGTGCGAGGTCTCCTTGCCCGTCACATAGCTGTAGTTGGTGGCCTTCACCGTCTGGTGGCGCACGCCGGCGGTGAGCTGCACGCGGTCGTCGGCGAACGACAGCGTGTCGGCCAGCGCGATCGTGGGCAGCTTCAGCAGCGAGGTGCGCGGCGGCGAACTCGACAGGCCGTCGATGGACGGCTTGGGAATTTCCACCGGGTCGTAAAGGTTGGACGGCGACATGCCGAAGATGTAGTAGTCGTAATAGCCGGCGCGCTGCTCGAACGTGGAATAGCTCAGGCTCACCTCGTGCTTGACCGGCCCGGTATTGAAATTGCCGCGCGCGCCCCACACCGACGATGTGTTCTGCTCGAAGCTGGGCCAGTAATACGGCCGCATCAGCAGTTCGCCGCCCTGGCCGACCACGATGGGATCGGCGTACAGGTAGCGGTTCTCGCTGCGCCGGTAGCCCACGCCGCCGAACACCGTCAGTTGCGGGGTGATATCGTATTCGGCGCGCAGCACGCCGTAGTTGTCGCGCGACCTGGAATAGCCCCAGTCAGGCGAATAGCCCTTTGACGCCTTGGGCGCGCGCGGCACCGGCAGGTTGTCGCCGAAGATCAGCACCCCGGAATCGCCCGGCGCGTCGATGTCATTGGTCTGGTGGCCCGCGTCCAGCGAAACGCGCAGCCGGTCGCCGCGGTAGTCCAGCGCCACCACGGCCGTGCCCAGTTGATTGGACTGGTTCTGCACCGCGGTGTCGCCATCGCGGTACGAGCCGTTGAAGCGGATGCCGAATTCGTTGTTCTCGCCAAAGCGCCGGCCCATGTCGATCATGCCGCCAAAACGCGAATCGGACTGGTAGGTCGCGGTCAGGCGCGTCAGGGGTTCGTCGCCGGCGCGCTTGGGCACCACGTTGATGCCGCCGCCGACGCTGCCGCGCGGGCTCATGCCGTTGAGCAGCGCGGTGGGGCCTTTCAGCACTTCCACCCGTTCCACCGCGTCCATCGCGATGGTGCGCAGCGGCAGCATGCCGTACAGCCCGTTGAACGACACGTCCTGGTTGCGCACCGGAAAGCCGCGGATCTGGAATTCGTCGCCGGTGCCGGCCACCGAGCCCTGGCCGTCGTTGACCGTGCGCACCGAGGCGTCATTGGCCAGCACGTCGGCGATGGAATTGGCTTGCTGGTTCCGGATCAGTTCGGACGTGTAGCTGGACAGGTTGAATGGCGTGTCCATCAGGTCGCGTTCCCCCAGCATCCCGACCCGGCCGCCGCGCGCCACCTGGCCGCCGGCGTAAGGCTCGGCCAATTGCGGGCGGCCCGTCACCTGCACCGGGGCCAGCGTGGTGACGGCGGGCCCCTGGCTGGGCGCGGTGACCGCATAGCCGCCGCCGGGCAGCGCCGCGCTGGACAGGCCCGTGCCGGCCAGCAATTGCGACAGGGCGTCCTGCACTGTCATCCGGCCCGTGACCGCAGGCGCGCGGTGCGCCGCCGTGGCGGAGCCTGCCGCCATAATCGGCGTGTTGGTCTGGCGCGATAGTGCGGTCAGCGCCGTGTTCAGCGGCTGCGCGGGCAGATCGATCGGGTAGCGTTGATCGGTCGCGGCCTGGGCCAGGGCCAGGGCGGGAAGGGCGGCCAGCGGCAAGCCGGCCGCGCTGGCCAGCGCCAGGGACAGGGCGGCGCGCAGGAATGCGGGCGCCATGCCTGGGGTATGCCGCATGCTTGCGGCCTGCGTCCGCGACGCCTTCTGCCTCGGGGCGGCCTGTCGGCAACGCGCGCCCGGACCCATACCAAATTGGTGCATTTCAACTCCGTCTATCGAGAGAATCGTCGCCCTGCTGGGCGGCCTATCGATACAGAAGACGGACGAGGCGCGGAAACGGAGACACCCCGCGCGAAAAAAATCAGCGCAGGCGCAATTCGACATCGCCGTTGGGACGGGTTGCCGCCTGCAGCGGCAGGATGGCCTCCAGCAACTGGGCGGCGTTGCCGGCGTCCGCGCTACGGAACCGGCCCGTCAACCGCAAGGCGCTGACCGCCGGGTCGGCCGCTTTCAGGGGGTGATTCCGGAACGCGTTGATCGCGGGCAAGGCCTCGTCCAGTCGCTGGTTGTCGAACCACAACCAGCCGTTGCGCCACGCCGCCACGCTTTCCGGGTCGATGCGCCGCACGGCGTCGACCTCGCCATTGCGCCAGCTGACGGCCGCCGGCGCGCGCAGGTCCACGGTCGGACCGCCGCGCGACAGCGTGTACCAGCGCGCATCGCGCGGCGCCGGTAGAAAGCGGACATGGCCTTCTTCCACCGCGACCGACACCGGTCCGCCCCGGTCGCTGACCGTGAACACCGTGCCCACCACTTCCACGTCGCCGCCCCGGGTGCGCACCCGGAACGGCCGGTCAGCGTCCGGCATCACCGTGAACAGGGCTTCACCATGGCTCAATTGCACCACCCGTTCGTGGCGGTAGAGGCTGACCGACAGCCGCGTCTGCGGACTCAGGTCGATGCGCGTCCCCAGCCCGCCGCCATCGGCCTGGTCGGGCACCTGGGCCTGCGACAGTTGGCCCGGGCCGGTCTCGTAGGACGCCTGATACAACGGCCGGCGCCAGGCCCAGCCCGTGCCCAGCAGAGCCGTACAGGCGCCCGCCGCGCCCAGCCCGAGCAGCGTGCGGCGTGACAGCCCGGGGGCCTTTGCGGCCGGGTTGTCTTCCTGGAAATGCTCGCGCATGTCCGGCGCCACCCTGGCCAGCAATTGCCAGCGCCGTTGGGCCTCCAGGTAGGCCAGCTCATGCACCGGCGCCCGCTGCCGCCAGGCCGTCAGCCGGGACGCCGCCAGGCGGGCGGCGCGCGCCGTGGCGATCTCGGACGTGGCAATCAGGCCTAGCGCATGCTCGACAAGCGTTTCGTCGGGGCCGTCCCGCATCATCTCAGTTGCCATCGTCCGTCACTGGTTCGGATGCCGCGGGTGCGCAGGCGCCGGCCGGCCCCAGGTCCAGGTGCAGATGGCGCAACGCGCGAGCGCAATCGAGGGTTCCGCGCACCAGGTGTTTGGCCACCGCCGCCTCGGTAATGCCCAGCTGCTGCGCGATTTCGGCGCGGCTGTAGCCATAGGCGCGGAACAGCACGAAGGCCTGCATCCGGCGCGGCGGCAGCGACGCCAGCACCGCGGCCACGCGCTCCACGATCTGGCGCTGCGACACCAGCAGCTCGGATGACGGCGCCGTCAGCTCCGCCTGCAGCGGCGCATGCTCGCTCAACCAGGCCTGCGCCACCTTGCGGCGGCGCGCTTCATCGATGCAAAGATTGTGGGCAATGCGAAACAGCAGCCCGCGCGACGACTCCACGCCCGGGCTCTCGTCCGGACGGCGGCTCAGGCTGCTGGCGTAGGCGCGCTCGAAGCTGGACTGCGCGATATCCGCGGCGTCATCGGAATTGCGCAGCTGATAGGTCAGGTGCCGATACAGGTCCCGGTAGTGGCTGAGCAGCTCGTCGACGAACTCGCGCAGCGTCGTGGCTGGGGTGGTCCGCTTGGTGGCGTGGGGCGGGGAGGGCGCTGACATCGGGCAAGGAGAACGCCGCCCCGGCCAGCGGAGCGAGAAGGATTTTGTAAGAATGATTCGTATTATGGTTTGTTTGCGGGCGGTCGTGCAAGCGGGCGTTTACCCGGGTGGCGCGGCGCGGATCACGGGCAGCGTTGCCTGCCGTCAAATCCTTCCCGGCGTTTGAATTCCCCCGGCCCCACGCCAAACTCCTTCCGGAACGCCGCCGCGAAGTGGCTGGGATTCGAATACCCCAGGTCGAACGCCACCTCCATCACCGTCACCTTGCCCGCCCGCAGCCGCTGCTGCGCCTCGCGCATCCGCGTCTGCTGGAACAGGCCATAGACGCTGTGCCCAAACAGCTCGCGGAACCCGCGTTTGATGCGCATGGCGCTCAAGCCCGTCTCCGCGGCCATCTGCGCCAGCGTGGGCGGGTGGGCGAGGTCGGCCAGCAGATAGTCGCGCGCCGCCATCAGGCGTTGCCGTTGCGGCGTGGCGGTATTGGCGCGGCGCAGGTCCGCGTGGCCGGTTTCGAGAAACAGGCCGGTGAGCATCATGGCCTGCGCTTCGCGGATCAGCCGCGCGCCGGGCGTGTCGCAGGCGGGCGTGCGCAGGTGCTTCAACTCGCGGCTGATGGCCAGCGCGGCTTGATGCAGCTTTTCGCCGCGGTAGCCGGTGCGAAAGCAGCTGCCGGAGTCCAGTGAGCGCCGCAGCGGCGCGTCCTCTTCGTCCTCGATCCACGTGCGCAGCACGTCCGGCCGCAGCGCAACGGTCAGACTCTCGCACACCCCCTGTTGGACAAAGCGTCCGCGACGATCCGGCGTGTAGTACACGCAGCCGGACGTTTCCCTGACGGCCTCGCCCTGTCCGGCGACGCTGCCTTCCAGCCAGCAATCGGTATCGCCGCGCAGTTGATACGACAGCAATACACGGCCGCCGTCGTCACGCGTGTGTACGGTGAACGGCTGCTCGAACGCGCTTTGCCAGTGGCACAGCTCGATGCCTTCCGCCACTTGCACGTAGACCAACCGGTGCCGTTGTCCCGGCAGGAAGTGCGCCAGGAAGTCCGTGTCGAACATCGAGGACGTGGGCAAGTCGGGCAGGGCGGAAGGGGCGGCGTGGCGCGGCATGTCGGGGTGGGTCTTCATAAAGCGGTGCCGGGGAACCGTTTCGGGGGCTGCGACCCGATCCGGGTAGTTAAAGGAATGAGACGCAATATTAAATGGAGCGGCTTCAAAGCAATGTCCATACATCGCGCCGGCGACACGCGCCGGGTCTCGGGATGCATGCCATCAAACAAACGGACCACGCTCATGATCTTCCAATCCCGCGCCAGATGCGCATCGCCCCGGGTTCTTACTGTCGGATTTCATTTGCTGCTGTTGGCCTGGGCCCAGCCCGGCGCGGTGCTGGCGGCCGAAGCGGCCAAGGCGGGGAACGCGCCCACCTTGCCGTCCGTCGAGGTCGTCGGCATCCCGCAGGACGACGGCGTGGTGGCGCGCCGCTCCAGTTCCGCCACGTGCACCGACACGCCCCTGATCGAGACGCCGCAGTCCCTCTCGGTGGTCACCCGCGAGCAGATGGACGCGCGCAACGTGCGCTCGGTCAACGAGGCCTTCCGCTACGCGCCCGGCGTCGCCACCGAATCCTGGGGCGCCGTCACCGCCTATGACGACATGAGCATCCGCGGTTTCACCACGGACAACGGCCCCGTCGACACCTTCCTGGACGGCATGCGCCTGAGCCGCGGCATCGTCTTCGGCGGCCAGCAGGTCGATCCTTTCCTGCTCGAACGCATGGAAGTGCTGCGCGGTCCCGCCTCGGTGCTGTACGGCACCTCCACGCCCGGCGGCGTCATCGCCCTGACCAGCAAGCTGCCGCGCGAAGACGCCGTGCGCCTCATCGAACTGGAAGGCGGCACCAGCCGTTACCGTCGCGGTTCGTTCGACCTGGGCGGCAAGGCCGACGAACGCGGCACGCTGCTGTTCCGGGTCGTCGGCACCGCCATGAACAGCGACGGCCAGCTGGACGACACCTGGCTGCGCCGCCGCGCGGTCGCGCCCTCGCTCACCTGGCAACCCAGCGCCGCCACCCGCTTCACGCTGTACGCGCGCTACCAGGACGATCCCGGCCTGGGCATGATCTCGTCGGTGCCGGGCATCGGCAGCGTACTGCCCAACCCCCACGGCCAGCTGCCACCCCGCTTCAACGTGGGCGAGCCGGGCTACGACACATTCGCGCGCACCATCCGCGCCGTCGGCTACCAGTTCGACCAGCGGCTGGCGGACGACTGGTCGATGAGTTTGAACGGCCGCTACACCCGCGTCGACAGCGACTATGACGCCGTGGTCCTGGCCGCCTTGCAGCCGGACCTGCGCACCATCGACCGCCAGGTGCTGGGTTCCACCGAACGCTACAACAGCGTCACCCTGGACAACCAGCTGAAAGGGCGCTTCGCCACCGGCGCCGCGCGCCATGAACTGCTGGCCGGCCTGGTGTGGGAACAGATGCGCGGCGACGGCGACTACCGCACGACCTACAACGGCACCAAGCTGGACCTCTACAACCCCGTCTACGGCGCGCCGCAGCCCGTCCCGCCCACGGTCATGGACAAGGGCATGCGCTCGACGCTGACCGGCCTTTACGTGCAGGACCAGATCGCGCTGGGCAACTGGCACACCACCGTCGGCGTGCGCCAGGACTGGTCGACCATCGACGCCATCGACAGGCTATGGCACAGCGGCTTCACGCAGAAGGACCAGGCCACCACCGTGCGCGTCGGCACGCTGTATCGCTTCGGCAATGGCCTGGCGCCGTATGCGACCTACGCGCAGTCCTTCGAACCCGTGAACAGCCTGTCCGCCAGCGGCGAGCCGTTCAAGCCGACCCGGGGTGAGTTGTTCGAGACCGGCCTCAAGTACCAGCCGGAGAACTGGGACGCCCTGTTCTCCGCGGCGATCTACCACCTGACCCAGACCAACGTGCTGAGCGCCGACCCCGCCAACCCGCGCCTATCCGTGCAGTCGGGCGAAGTCCGCTCGCGCGGGCTGGAACTGGAAGCGCATGCGCGGCTGTCACCGCAGTGGAGCGTGATCGCGGCGTATACCTGGCAGAACGTCGAATACACCAAGGGCAATGCCAACGAAGTGGGCAGGACGCCGTCGCGCGTGCCGACGCGCTTTGGCGGCGTCTGGCTGGCGTGGGATGCGCCCTCCGGCCTGGGCGCGGCGCTCGGGGTGCGGCATAACGGCGGAAGCTGGGGCGGATACAAGACGCTGCAGGATTTCCGCGTGCCGGGATACACCTTGGTGGATGCGCAACTGCATTACGACCTGGGGCGGCAGGTGCCCAGCTTGAAAGGGACAAAGGTGCAGTTGAATGTGTCGAACTTGACGGACAAGCGGTATAGCGGGGGATGCTATGACCTGGATAACGGCTGCTTCGCGGGGGCGGGGAGGGTGGTCAGTTTGAAGGTGGGGTATCAGTGGTGAGGAGGGCGGGATAATGATTGGATGAATTAGCCGGCATCCGCGATCTAGTCTATATCCTTCACGAAGGCTAACTGGATTGGCAATCCACTAGAATCGGGTCGATCCTGAGTAAAGCAATCAATAGCGAGCGTTTTTGGCAGGCAGCATTTGATCGAATCCGACATCCATAACAGGAGGAGAAGACCATGGCCAATGGTGATGTGAGCAGATTGGCGGTGCTCATCGATGCGGACAATGCCTCGGCGAAGGTGATTCAAGATCTGCTTGGGGAAGTCTCTAAATACGGGACTGCGACGGTGAAGCGCGCATATGGAGACTGGACCACTTCAAATCTGGCCGGCTGGAAAGCTCAGCTACACCGGCACGCAGTCCAGCCCATTCAGCAATTCGCTTATACCTTCGGGAAGAACTCCACCGATTCCGCATTCATCATTGACGCCATGGACTTGCTGTACGCGGGTAACGTGGACGGGTTCGTATTGGTGTCCTCCGACAGCGACTTCACGCGGCTCGCGACCCGGCTGCGAGAGGCGGGTAAGGTGGTTTATGGGTTGGGCGAACGAAAGACGCCGTAGGCCTTCATCGCGGCCTGCGACAAGTTCATCTTCTTCGAGGTGTTGCATGACCTGCCGAAAGCCGATGCCGAAGCTGCTGAGAGCGGGGAGTTGAAGGTGTTGCTGGCCAGGGCCATTGAAAACACTGCCCGTGACAACGGATGGGCACCTTTGGGAGCGGTCGGGTCGTATATCGTCAAAAATAACGCGTCTTTTGATTCCCGCAATTATGGTTTTGCCAAGCTGGGCGGGCTCGTGCGTGCCCAACCTTATATCGAGATAAAAGAAGTCGGGGATCCATCCGTCATCACGGATATGCACATTCGGCTGAAACGAAAGTAAAGCAGAGAAGTCGGGCGTCGCTATGGCTTCGTGCTGTTCCTAGGATCAGGGGTATTTTTAGTTCAGGTAATATTTGCATACATTAACCTCGGGCCGATATATCCGTCCGAGGTGAGGTGGACCTGATCCATTCAATCCTTGGCTTAGAAGATCTTGGGGGCAGCATGGCACGCCGTAGCGGTTTCGGAGCATTTATCAGAGCAGCGGCGCGTGCGGCCGCTGCGTCCGAGCGAGAGCGTAATCGCGCTGCCCGGATGCAGCTTGCGTATGCCAGACAAGTCGAGCGCGAGGAACGCAGGGATACGGCGCAGCGTCATCGCGATGAGCGAAGACTGGCCGCGCAGCAGGCCCGGGAAGACCGCGAAGCCGAAAAGGCGCTGAAGGCGCAGTACCTTCTTGATCGGCAAGCCGAAACAGACGACCTCAATGCCGAATTGAGCGAACAGGTCGAGGCGTTGGAAGATATCCTTCCGCACACACTCAGGCGTGATGACGTCATTGACTTCGATAGCCTGCGGCATTTCGAGCCATTCGCACCTTTTGAGATCGCCGCAGAACTCCGGCCTGCGGAGCCGCCTCCGTTGATCACGGTTCCAGCTCCTTCGGGTTTGAAGCGGCTGATCCCTGGGGCCGGAAAAAGGCACCAACTGGCCAAGGAGAAGGCCAGGATACAGAACCAACAGCGGTTGGAATCGTTCGAGTTATGGGAAGAGGATAAGCGGGCACAGGTTGCCATGCTGCGTGACCAGTATCTCCAAAAAAAAACTGCATACGATGCCGAGATGGCACGGCGCAATGCTGAGGTCGACGAGTTTCAAGCGGCCTATCTGGCGCGCGAGGGTGATGCCGTCATTGCGTACAACGAGATGGTCTTGGTTCGCTCGGAATACCCCGAGGAAGGGTTTCCGCAGAAATTCCGAATGACCTATCTTGAAGAGAACGAGACGTTGGTTGTGGAGTATGAACTACCCCTTATATCCGTCGTGCCCACGGAGCTGGAGCATCGCTACGTCAAGACCCGAGACCAGATTGACACCAAAGCGCGAAAGCCCGCGGATATCAAGCGCTTATACCAAGGCGTCATAGCAGCGATAACGCTGCGAACCCTGCATGAATTGTTCGAAGCGGATCAAGCCGATGCGCTCGCGCTCGTGACCTTCAATGGCATCGTGGATACCATAGACCCATCCAACGGGCGGGAGGTCCGTGTTCCTGTCGTCTCCGTGAGGGCAGAGAAATCCGAGTTTCAAGAATTGCTTCTGGATCGTGTCGACATGATCGCCTGCTTGCGCAATCTGGGTGCACACGTGTCGAGCCGTCCCGAAGAACTGCAGGCTATCAAGCCGATCGTCGAGTTCGATATGGTCGACAAACGTTTCATCGAGCAAGGAGACGTACTCAGCGATCTGGAGTCGAGGCCTAATCTGCTGGACCTGACCCCTGGTGAATTTGAGGTGCTGGTGTCGAACCTGTTCAGCAGCATGGGACTGGATACCAAGCTCACCCGGGCGTCTCGGGATGGAGGCGTCGATGCCGTTGCCTTTGATACGCGCCCGATCCTGGGGGGGAAGGTCGTGATCCAGGCTAAACGGTATCGCGACACAGTTGGCGTGGCAGCGGTACGAGACCTTTTCGGCACGATGATGAACGAAGGCGCGACCAAAGGTATCCTCGTATGCACAAGCGGCTATGGGGTCGACGCCTACAAGTTCTCTCAGGACAAGCCCATTGAATTGATTGACGGGGGCGGGTTGCTGTATCTGCTTAGAGAGCATGCGGGTATCGAGGCAAAGATCCTTGTCTAGAGGGCAGGGAGCGTAGCCCTCTTCACATGCGAATCAAATCTGAGCCGACTTCCTTTAGCGCTACTCTAAGTTGTTGCTCCGATATTCACTCGCGGGATTTTTGCGCGTAATTTGGCTTCCCAATCGCGTAGCCCTATATCGCCGCATCCCACCAATGTCATCTCCTGCAATCCCGCAAGCTCTCCCAGCACGTCGATATCCGTGATCCGTTTGCAATACTGAATATTCAATTGCTCCAACGCCGGCAGGGCGGCAATCGGGCCAATGGTTTCCAACAGGCCTTGATTCTTGAGCCGCAACGACCGTAGTCCGGAAAGCTGTTCAATCCCCGCCAGCGTTTTCAACGAGCGTCCCGCCATCAGCCCCAGCGATACAAGAGGCAACGCCGCGATGCGGTTAAACAGTGATTCATCGAACGATACATTGAATAGATTCAATTCCTGCAACGGCAGCCGCAAGACCTGATCGAGCAGTTTTCCCGCCTTGTCCGGCAGCATCGACAGCGACGTCAGCGCCGGAAAATCCTCCGCCTTGAACCGCATCGGAACGTTCACCTCCAGCGATTCCAATTGCGGCATCGACCCCGCTGACCAGGTATATGACCCCGGGCAATCAAAAATCGACAGATGCCGCAGGCTGGCCGGCAGCATCTCGGCGCGAAGATTCTTGACGACCGAGGCCTGGATATTGCCGGGTCCGATGGACAGATGCGTCAGAGACGGCAGCTGGGCAATCAATGCCGGCAATTCCTGCACCGGATCCAGGGGCGGCGCCCATAGATGGACGTATTCGATCGCCGCCAGCGTGGCCGCGTCGGGCGGCGCGTCGTAGAACAGGATTTGATCCGAGCCATGCGCCTGCGCGGCCTGCCGGCTGTGCATCAACAGCCATCGCTTGTCGCGGCCGGGTTGGGGCGTTGAGAACGGGATCAGCGACATGCGAGCTCCGGAGTGATGATGGCTGGGCCTGACTGCTTATTCCGCGGCTTTGGGCGGCAGATCCTCCGCCGTCACGCCGCCGCGCCCCATATACGCGCCGAACACCGTGCCAATGGTCTTGACCAGGCTATGCGAGTTCATTACCTCGCCATGGATATCGTCGATACCCTCGTCGTCCGGTTGCAGCTTGCTGGCGTGCCCGACCCATTCGATGGCGGCAAAACGGTTCTTCTTGGCGCCATGGCCGCGCGCATAGGCCAGCCCGATCTCGGCGCTGGCGCGGGCGGCGCGCCAGTCGTCGTCTTCGTCGACCAGCGGCCGCAGATACTCGCGCACGCCGCTCTGTTTTTCCGCGTCGGTGCCGTGGTCGCGCAGCAGCACCCCGATGCGCAAGCGCGCCAGGGCGTCGGCGCGCGGTTCCTCGCGCGATTCCTGCAGCAGCCGCAATACCGTCTCGACATTCTCGCGGCGCGAGAAATCCATCTTGCCGTCGAACAGGTGCCGATGCGCCATGTTGTACTTGGCCAGCGGCGAACCATCGTCCACCGCGCGTTGCAGCCATTCGTCGCGCACCGCCTCGTCCAGATAATGGTCGGGCGTGTTGTCGCGGAAGCCGCGGTGAATGTCGTACATGCTGCTGGCCGCGTCGGGAAAACGCCGATCCGTCAATTGGCGTGTCAGGAAATAACCTTCCTCGTGCGCGCCGCCATCCCACAGCATCGCGGCGGCCGCCAGCACGTTGAAACTGTCGTCCGTCTGGTCGCGGCCGAGTTCGGCGGCGCGGTCTAGCAGTTGTTGCGCCTTGGCCGGATCCTTTTCAAACCCCCACAGCCCGAACTGATGCGCCACCGCCACCAACCCCTGCGGGGTCGCCAACTGGTCCCAGCCGCTCATGCGTTCCAGCACGCGCTTGAACGCGCCGTCGTCGTCCGGAATGTGGTGAATCAGCGTCACGTGCGCGAAACTGCGGAATGGCCCGTCCACTTCGCCAAAATACATATTCCCCGGGAACGCCGCCACGCTCTGCGCGTGCAGCGCACGGGCACGCGCGTGGTCGCCCAGCGAATAACTGACGAAATTCGCGAACCGACCGAGCGCCTCGCCGCGTTCTTCCGGCCGCAAATCGCGCTGCAGGAACGATTCGAAGGCCTGGCGATGGGTTTGCACCGCCTGCGTTTCCTCCGATTCCGGAAAATCGCTCAGCTCGTCCCACAGGCCGATCCAGCGGATCGCGTTGCGTTGCGGTTCCGTCAGCGTCTCGCATTTGCATCATGGTCACGCAGGCCGCGACGGGACGCGGCGACAGCGTCATGGCTTTCAATAGCGCGGCGGCGGCGGTTTCGCAGGCCAGGGCGGCGCCGATCCAGCGATCCTGCGTCACGCTGTCCGCCCAGCCAAAGCCGCGGATATCCGCGGCGCGGCCGAAGCAGAAGTTACCCAGGACCAGGTGTGCGTGGTAGGAGTCGGGGCAGGCGGCGATCCAGGCCTGGAGGAAGTCGGCGGCCTGCGGGTAGGGGACGGTGCTGTAGTCGAAGAGGGTGCCGGAGAGGACGGCTTCGGAATACGCGGAAATCTGGCTGGCAGGGAGCGACCAATCCTGTTGTTCCAGGTCGGCGTAGTAGGCGTCGATGCGGGGGAAGGCGCGGGCTTGGACCAGCGCGCGAGAATGGGAGCGTACAGCAGAAGGTGAATACAAGGACTGGGCCTGCGTGGAAGGTTAAATCGATGACCCACAGGGAATAGTACCGTTGAGGGGGGGGCTATATTTTTAACCTCTTTAAGTATTCCGAAAATTAACTCAATTTTTTGGGAGAGCGTTGCCAGCTACATGCATTCTTATAATGCCTGTAGCTGGGGTCTTTGGTGGGTATGGATAATTATTATAAACAATTCAAGATCGTTTTGGATTTAATGTCAGCGCTTTGATGGCGAGAATGCCCTCTTTTTCGGCGCTTTGGTTAAAGTTGGTTGGGGGTGAGTTTTTTTCCAATACTTGGAAAGAATTCCCTTAAAATAATCATCCTCTTTGAAGTGCTTCATGCCGTAGTTGATGCACTCTTTTAGTTTTTCCCGCATTTCTTCGTCATGGGGTTGGGCATTGCAAATATCGATTAAATAATCGCAAATGGTGGCTGTCGGATACGAATCTGATGTGCCGCGTCTTTGTCGTTCAAATTCCAGGCAGTCTACGCCTTCGGTGAGTAATGTTCGATCCTTATAGCCGTCGTGTGCATATTTTGCTACTAACGCCGCGCCAAGAGAATGTCTGGTCTGGAAAGAATCATAAAATTCCAACCCTGTTCTAAAGCACTCTATTGCGTCATCATAACGCTGGAGTTTTCTGTAAAATCGGCCAAATTGCAGCCAAAAAACTCCATCATGCCCATACCATTTTTGGGCTTGGTGGTATATTTTTTCTGTTTCTGTTTTTCTTATTGATTTAGAAAAGTATTGCTCATAGAGAAAATTGAAAGATATAAGACTTTTATATATCTGATATGGAACTGGGTGAAACTTGATGTCGTCTACCGTGAACTTATTCGATAAATATTCTAGCATTTTTAGAATTTGCTCTTTTCCTCCTCGGTGTGAAATACAATTATCGAAATAATAGTCTGCAATCACTCTGTGTCGACAAGAGAGGACCCCTCTGGAGCCGAAATCTACGATGATTCCGGAAAGGCTTTCCTCGATGTATCTTTGGATTTCGGATACTGCAATTTGAGTCATTCCCGCGACATAATTTATCGGAGCATTTGAACCGATGTGATTTAGTATGGCGACAATGCTCAGAATTGTCTTTGCGTTCTCCTCCTTTACGGAGTGAAACTCATTATGTATCTTTGTCTCGAAATTTTCATGAGTAGTCAACGAATAAAGCGCAGAGAGCAAGTCGCCATTAAAACCTCGTTCTCTACTCATTAGGGTCCCTGCTTGACGTTCCAAGGGCAGCTCTGAAAAATCACCGAGCTTTATTGCATGGCTATTTATTTTTGAACATATTGCAGTCGCGTCATCATAACTAAGAGCGCCAAATTCAAATATTTGGGGGACTGTTAGAACGTCCGAAAGGTGACGTAAATTGGCCTTGTACTCATACTGTCTATCTTCTAAGATAAACAGGCAATAAGATTTTATCTTGTCATGTAATTCTGAAGATATAGAATTGATAGCGTAGTAAAATTCGGTAGAATTGTAAAATACAAATATGGCCTTTGATTTCTCGGAAAATCCGGAAATTATTGATATAAATTTACCAAGGTCAATGCCGTTCGACGAGTTGAATTCGTATACGTATGGGTACTTTTCAACAATATCAATTAGCGCAGACCGAATTCCCGTTGTTTTTCCCGAGCCGCTTGGCCCAATAACATGAAATATGCCGATTCCAGTGGTTGCTGTCGCAAGATTTATGGCAATTGAACTCGCTAGCGCGCCAATGCGTTGGGTTTTTGCATGCGCGTCATTAATTATGTAGAACCATTCAGGGTGGGCTCCTGTTACGAAATGGCGAAGAATTCCTGATTCGGTTCGTGATTTTTCAATTGAATCTACAACTGGGTTGAAGGCTTCTTTGAACCATGTCATTGCTCCAACCGTGGATATCTTTGTCTTTACAGCGGGAATGGACTCGAGGACCAGATCCACCAGTTTTTTCGGGCGCAAATTGGTGTATATGGTGCTAAAAAAATCTTCTGCGGTGGCGTCAATAACGTAGTACCCTGCTTCTATATAATTTTCTTTTTTTATTGGATCGGGGTCTGGTAGAACTATCCAGTTTTGCGCGGGAGTGGAGGGGCGACCATATGTATCTCCTCGGCGAGAAACGTACGTGTCGATGTCTGACTCATCGAGTTGATTGCCAATTACGACTAGGCCCCCTAGGAGCATTCTGGCGGCAAGTTCGTTATGCCAATCGAATAATTTATTTGAGGCGATGGCATAATCTAAGCTGGAAAATATAAAGCCTTTTTCCAATTCATAGATAGTTCCATGGATCGACACTACAGGAGTGCATCCAATTATATTGGACGTGGAGGCTTGGTCGCTGTAATTAAAAAATTCAAAATCGCAGGACGACTTTCCTTTGCCTTTGCATGCGTCATAAGCTACGTTCAATACATTATCAATATTTGTTGTGTAGATTCGACTCCACACGTATTGAAAAATATTTTCTTGCCATTTTTCTGCGCGATCAACGATAAAGAAATTTTTTAAGTATTCGTTGAAATTTTCAATTTTTCTAGATGCGTATGTGTATGCGTCTTTTAATGTTGTTTTGGGGCCAATTGGGGTGTTGCATTTTTCGAGTAATGCTTCCTTTAGCCCATCTCCTGTCGGTATTTCCCCGTTAATGGATTTATTCCGGTAGCTAAAGCCAGCACCTAAAAGAAGTGCGATTTCTCCCTTCTCAATGAGAGGGCATATTTGGTTCTTTATGATTTGTGCATCAACTTCATTCATGGTAGTTGCCAGTAAATAATAGTTACGCCACGTGTAGGATAGCATCTATCCTCAAATACCCATAGGAGTAATCCGAACGTCTAGTTGTTCCTAAGCGCTTGATCCGAGGATAAAGAGATGCGCCGGTCTTTGCCATCCCATACACTGCCCCAACAACCAAGGAGCCCCATGTCGATTCAAACCCTAGGCCGTTGCGGTGTCGTTCTGTTTCTCGCCGCGCTGACTTCCGGCTGTTCCCTGACCAACGAATGCCGCTGGAATCGCAGCAGTTGCATGTATGACGGCAAGTATGAGCCTGGCGAGGAAGACTACGCGGAATCCGAGGCGAAGCGCCTGAACAAGGCCTCGACCGATCGGTTGCGTAGAAGCTCGGGGGATTGAGCGCTAGCTCATCGCAGGCGGTGGGGTGGCTAGTGGCCCGGCATCCTGTCGATGGCCCACTCTGGCGACGTGCTGGCATCCCGATGGCGCCAAGCACACCGCAACCGCGCCAATCAATGCAATGACCCTTCCGTCATCGCCACTCCAATATCCAACCGCGCCCCGTCCATAGCCGACTCTGCAAGATCCGCAATGTGATCGCAGAGGCTTTCAATGCCGCCTAGCAAGTTGGCGTTGATCCACGGCTCCAGCGGCTCCACGCCGGTGCCCTCGGGTTCCGTCGCGCTATTCCCCACGATCCGGGCGATGGCCCAGATGCCCAGGCAAGCCCGTTCTATCTTCCGAAGATCAGCAAATCGAATAGGGACGCTCTCCGGATCATCCGGGGTGGCCCAGCGGTCAAGGGTGTAGGAGTGGTCGTTCATCGCGGCTGCCTCTGTCGTTAAGCCCGCGCCCCGTTGTCATTCGGGGTGGGCGAGCGCAAGGCCAGGTTGACAGACCGGTAGCAAAGGCAACCAGCGCACGCGAACGTGCCCCAGCCAAGGCTCGCCCATGGAGGGACGTGCGTCAGCCTTCGGATATGAAAACGCCGCTATTGCGGCGGGTATCCGCCTTTGCTATTCCGGCTGTCAATCCGGACGATCGTTGTTACGATCGCAAGATGAGTATGGGCGTGACGCACATTGGCAGCAATGCCAAGGGTGACATTCTCATCCCTATCCGAGACGCGCGTTCAATAAGAAGAGGACCCCACAGGGTCCTTTTTCAATTCTCAAGCCGCTCGCGGCAGGAAAAACCGATCCTTCAACTCCTGCAACCCGATCCGATCCAGCATCTCCGTCAGCCGTTCAGCGGGCTTGCGACGCGGCAGATCCTTGTACTGCGCGATGATCAGCTCATTCTTCATCGAATGTTCCCACCCGACCAGTTCCGTCACGCTGACCTGGTATCCATGCGCCTCCAACTGCAAGCACCGCAGCACGTTAGTGATCTGGCTGCCAAACTCCCGCGTGTGCAGCGGATGCCGCCAGATCTCCGCCAGCGGATCGGCCAGCGCCTTGGCCTTGTTCTTCCTCAGCACCGACGCCACTTCCGCCTGGCAGCAGGGCACGACCACGATGTACTTGGCCTTTTTCTCCAGCGCGAAATGGATCGCGTCGTCGGTGGCGGTGTTGCAGGCGTGCAGGGCCGTGACCACGTCGATGGTCGCGGGCAGTTTGTCGGAGGTGATGGATTCGGCCACCGACAGGTTCAGGAACGACATGCCGCCAAAGCCCAGGCGCTGCGCCAGTTCTTCGGATGACTTGACCAGTTCCTCGCGGGTTTCGATGCCGTAGATGTGCGAGCCGTTCTTCAGCGCGTCCGGCTGTTCCTTGAAGAACAGGTCGTACAGGATGAAGCCCAGGTACGACTTGCCCGCGCCGTGGTCGGCGAGGGTGACGGCGCCGCGTTGTTGCTGGACGTCCTTGAGCAGCGGTTCGATGAACTGGAACAGGTGGTAGACCTGCTTGAGCTTGCGGCGGCTGTCCTGGTTCATCTTGCCGTCGCGGGTCAGGATGTGCAGGGCCTTGAGCAGTTCGATCGACTGGCCGGGGCGGATGTCGTGGGTTTTGTCGGACATGGGGGTAAGGCAATGCGCCCCGCGTGGGGCGGGGCGCATGAATAGGCGGAAAGCGCCATTTTAACGAAAATGCCGGTATCAGACCTGCACGACCACCGGTTCGCCCAGGTTCAACATCAACCGGTTGGCCCACGCGAAGATCGCGTCCGAATGCAGCAGGTCCAGCACTTCGCCGTCGCTCAGGCCCACGTCCTTCAACGCCTGGATGCTGGCCGCATCCACCGAGGCCGGCGCGTCCGTGATCTGGATCGAGAACTTGCCGATCGCCAGTTCGCGCGCGGTGGTGCCGGCGGTGGCCGGGTCCTCGAACACCTGCGCGATCACGTCATTGCGCTTGGCCAGTTGCTCGAAGCGCTGCGCGTGCACCGAGGCGCAGTAGACGCAGCCGTTGACGCGCGACACCACGGTCGCGCCCAGTTCACGCTCGGCGCGCGACAGGCCGCCGGGCGCGTACATGATGGCGTTGAACGCGGTGGAGCGCTGGCGCAGGATCTCGGGCTGGTGCACCAGGAACAGGTAGTAATCCGAGACCTTGGCCTTGGGGTGGCTTTCTTCCAGGACCGCGATCTGCTCGGGCGTGGCGCTGTCGACCTGGACCACGTCGAGCCACGCCTTCCACTCCAGCACTTCGTTGGTGAAGCCGTGGGCCTTGATGACGGCGCCGGGTTCGGTGGCGGCGGTGTTGGCCGGGAAGGGCGCGGGCGGCGTGCCGGCCGCGGCGGGCTTGGCTGCCTGCGCCTGCATGGCTTGCAGGCCGGCGACCAGGCGCACCTGGTACGACAGGAACGCCACCAGTTGCGACAGCGTGACCACGGCAGGCGTGGAGACGCCGGCGGCCGGCAGGGTCTTGAGCGCGGCCTCGTCGCCTTCGACGGGCTTTTCGATCAGCTTGCGGGTGAATTCCAGGATCGCGGCCAGGCGCGGGTCGGCGGCGTCCGCCGGCTTGCCGGACTCGGCCACCTGGATGTCGGCGGCGCTGGCGCCGGCCTCGACCAGGCGCTGGCGGTAGTGCGCGGCCAGCGCCGGCGACGGCGTCAGGCGCGCGGCGTACAGCGCGACCAGCAGGCGCTCGGCCAGCGTCAGGCCGGGCAGGGCCGGGTCGAACAGGGCGTCGTAGCTGCCCTGGGTGGCGGCGGCGACCTTGTCGCGCTGGTGGCGCACGGCGTAGGCGGCGCTGTCGGCCTTCAGGCCGACGAGCTGGTCCACCAGGTCGCGGGCGGCGTCATAGACGATGGGTGCTTGTGCCATTGGGAAAGTCTCCTTGGATGTCGTTCAACCGGCGTTGCCGGGCGTGGCGGCCGCGCCGGCCTGGGCGCGATCCGCGGACGGCGCGGCCTGGCCGCGCGCCTTGACCGCGGCGTCCAGGAACTTCAGCACGCCTTCCCAGGACTCCTGGTCGGCGCGCGCATTGTCCTTGGGGTTGCCGCCGCTGGTGCTGATCTTGCCGGACACGGGGTGGGCGTAGACCAGCTGGGTGGTGGGCACGTAGGGGAACAGGATCGAGTGGCCGCCGTTCTCGTAGTCCAGCCATTGGACGGGATACGGATGCCGCACCTCGGCCAGCTTGTCCCGCACCATCTTCGAATACAGGCTGGACGGCCACGAGCCGTCGTCGGTGGCGGATAGCAGCATTACCGGACCCTGGATGTCCTCGACCTTGATGCGGGCGCGGGCCACGGCGTCGGGGTCCTGCAGCGCGGTGAGGATGGCCTTTTCATGACGATGCGGCGAGGGGCCTTCGTCGAACGGCGCCCAGGTGGCGGTGCGGTTGTTTTCCCAGACGTGCGGCAGGGGCTTGCCGCCCAGCAGCCAGGTCGGGCCTTCGCGGCCGATCTTGGGGTCGCAGGCGTTCTGGCCGCTGTGGACCACGGCGCCGGGCACGTAGGCCACGACCGCCGAGACTTCGGTGGGGAAGGTGGCGCCCAGCAGCAGCACCAGTTCGCCGCCGCGCGACTGGCCGCTGATGGCGACGAAGTCGTGCTTGGGCTGGACCTTCTTGCGCAGCCAGCGCAGGCCGGTCTGGAAGTACTCCAGCGGCGTGTTGGAGATGTAGTCCGACAGGCCCGGCGCCTTGAAGTAGGCCAGGGCGAAGGCGGCGTAGCCGCGCGACGCGTACAGCGCGGCGCGCGGTTCGTTGATGCCGCCGCCCGAGCCGTTCAGGATCAGCACGGCGGGATGCGAGCCGGGCGTGGCGCCGGGCGGCAGGTAGAGCGTGCCGACCAGGCCTTCCTCGCGCACTTCCTGGCGGGTGACGCCGTCGGCCGCCAGGCGCTGGGTGAAGCGGGCGATGCTCTGCGCGCCGGCGGCGCGCGCCACGACTTCGGTGACCAGCGCCTCGGTGACCGGGTGGTTGAAGTGCTCGCGGCTGGGCGAGTCCACGGGCGACTGCGACCAGATCAGGCCCATGGGCGAGACGCCGCCGTAGTCGCCCGAGACGGGCGCGTCGCGGCTCAGGTCGACCACGCCGTCCTCGCCCGCGACGAAGGCGGCCTGGCTCTGCCAGAGCACGCCGTTGCGGCGGGTGAGGGCGGTGATCTCCACCGTCTGGCCGGGCGCGACGTGCTCCACCCGGATCTGGCGGGGCACGTCGATGAGCGCGTCGGCGGGTTGGATGCTCAGGGTAGGAACCATGATGCGCCCCTTACTTGCCCGAGTCCTTGGTGACCATCATGGCGGCGGTGCGGTCGCTGGTCATCGGGGTGACCTTCAGGCCCTTCTTGGTGGCCCAGATGTTCTTGTAGTGGTACAGCGGAATGATGCCGACGTCATCGGACACGATCTTGACCGAGTCGCGCAGGATGGCTTCACGCTTGGCCACGTCGAATTCCGAGGTGGACTGGTCCAGCGCGGCGTCGACCTTGGCGTTGCTGTAGTGGCCCCAGTTGGAGGCGCCCAGGCCCTTCTTGGCGTCGACGGTGGCCAGGATGTTGACCAGCGCGTAGCTGGCTTCGCCCGTGCCGTTGCCCCAGGCCAGCATGCTGACCGCGAATTCGTTCTTGTTGGCGCGGCCCGAGTACACGGCCCACGGCACCACTTCCACTTGCGTCTTGACGCCGACGCGGGTCCAGAACTGCGCCACCGCCTGGGCCGTTTCCGGGCCTTGCGGGTAGCGGTCGTTGGGCACGTGCATGGTCAGCTTGAAGCCGTCGGGGAAACCGGCTTCGGCCAGCAGCTTCTTGGCCTTCTCGACGTCGTTGGGGATGTCCTTGACGTCGGGGTTGTAGCCGAAGGTGCCCTTGGGCATCCACTGGTTGGCTTCGGTGGCGGCGCCCTGCAGGATGCGGTCGGCGATGGCCTTGCGGTTGATCGCCAGGTTCAGCGCCTGGCGCACGCGCACGTCCAGCAGCGGGTTCTTGTCCAGCGGCTTGCCGTTGTTGTCGGTGATGTACTGGTTGGGCGCGGGGTTGAAGCTGGGCTGCAGGATCATGACGCGCAGGCCATCGTACGGGTAGACCGAGATGTTGGCGGCCTTCTGCAGCTTGGTCAGGTCGGACACCGAGACCTTGTCGATCACGTCGACGTCGCCGGCCAGCAGCGCGGCGGTGCGGGCGGCGGCGTTGTTGATGTAGCGGTAGTTGACCTTGTCCCAGGTGGCCTTCTCGCCCCAGTAGCCGTCGTTGCGTTCCATGATGACGCGGTCGCCGGGAGTGTAGGACACGAACTTGTAGGGGCCGGTGCCGACCATGGCCTTGCCCGAGTTGTAGTCTTCGGTGGTGGACTTCTCGCCGACGTGCTTGCTGACCACGTGCACCGACGCCAGGTTCAGCGGCAGGTCGGGGTTGGGGGCCTTGGTCTTGACGATCAGGGTCAGCGGGTCCTTGGCGGTCATCGTGTCGATGGTGCGCAGGTAGCCGGCGTAGGTGGCCACGCTGCCGGGCACGGCGCGGGCGCGGGTGTACGAGTAGATCAGGTCGTCGGCGGTGAACGGCGTGCCGTCCTGCCACTTGACGCCTTCGCGCAGCTTGAATTCCCAGGTGGTGCTGTCCAGCGGCTTCCAGCTCACGGCCAGGCCGGGCTGCAGCTTGTTCCACTTGTTCTCGATCAGCAGGTCCCAGAAGTGCAGGGCCACCGAGCGGTCGCCGGCGTGGTTGTTCAGTTGCGGGTCGAGCGAGGACAGCGGATCGGCAAAGCCGATCGACAGGTTGTCGGCCGAGGCCGCGGCGGACGCGCCCAGGATGGCGGCGGTCAGGGTCGAGAGAATCAGGCGTTTCATGTTCGGGGTCCTTGGTGAGGGGGAACTTCTTTCAGGCCATGTCGTTCAGGTGACAGGCGCTCAGGTGGTTGATGGCGATTCCCTTCAGGGTGGGAACCTCGGTTTTGCAGCGCGCCATCGCATGCGGACAGCGCGGGTGGAAGTGGCAGCCGCCGGGCGGGTTCAGCGGGCTGGGAATCTCGCCCTTGATGGCGGTGAAGGTCTTGTGGCGCGATTTCAGGTTGGGGATCTCGGCCAGCAGCGCCTGGGTGTACGGATGGTTGGGGCGGCGGAAGACCTCGTCCACCGGCGCCGTCTCGACCACGCGGCCCAGGTACATGATGACCACGCGGTCCGACAGGTGCTCGACCACGCCCAGGTCGTGGCTGATGAACAGGTACGTCAGGTTGAGCTGTTCGCGCAGGTCCATGAACAGATTCAGGATCTGCGCCTGGATCGACACGTCCAGCGCGGCCACGGCCTCGTCGCACACCAGCATCGACGGCTGCACCGCCAGGGCGCGGGCGATGCCGATGCGCTGGCGCTGGCCGCCGCTGAACTGGTGCGGATAGCGCTGGCGCAGGGCCGGGTCGAGGCCGGCGCGTTGCAGCTGGGCGCTGACGTAGTCGTCGAAGTCGCCGTTGCCGACCAGGCCGTGGATGCGGGCGGCCTCGCCGACGATCTCGTCCACGCGCAGGCGGGGGTTCAGGCTGGCGTACGGGTCCTGGAAGATCATCTGCACCTTCAGGCGCGCGGCGTGGGCCTGGGCCGGCGTCATGTCGGCGGGGCGCAGGCCGTTGATCAGCACCTCGCCGCCGGACGGCGTCAGCAGGCCGGCCGCGATGCGGCCCAGCGTGGACTTGCCGCAGCCGGACTCACCGACCAGGCCGACCACTTCGCCGGGGCGCACCACCAGGTCCACATGATCGACGGCGCGGGTGATGGCGGGCGGCTTGGACAGGCCCAGGCGCTGCAAGGCGCGGCCGGCGGCGCCGACGGGGCGTTCGCCAAAGCGCTTGCTGACCTGGCGCAGGTCGATGAGCGGGGTGGCGTTGCCGGCCGAGCGCGCGGCGGCGTCTCCGGCCCCGGCGTCGAGCGCGGCGGGATGGGCAGCGGCGTGCACGCCATCGCCGGTTGCGGTGCCCGAGGGCGGCGCCGCGTTGGCGCCGTCGCGGGTGTCCGGAATCGTCGTCTGGCTCATGCCGTCACCTCGCCCAGTTGGCGCGACGGATGAAAGCAGCGCACCTGATGGCCGGGCAGCACGTCGGTGATGGCGGGCTGCTGGCCGCATTGCGCCGTGGCGCGCGCGCAGCGCGCCGCGAAGGCACAGCCGGCGGGCAGGGTGAGCAGGTTGGGTGTCATGCCGGGAATCTGGCGCAGGCGTTGGCCGCGCTGGTTGTTGCTGGGCAGGCTGTCGATCAGGCCCACCGTGTAGGGATGCTGCGGACGGTCGAGCACGTCGTCGACCTTGCCGTGTTCGACGATGCGGCCGGCGTACATCACCGCCACGTCGTCGGCCAGGCCCGCCACCACCGACAGGTCGTGGGTGATCCAGATGAGGCTGGTGCCGTGTTGCTGCGCCAGCTTCTGCACTTCGGACAGGATCTGCGCCTGGATGGTGACGTCCAGCGCCGTGGTCGGCTCGTCGGCGATGATGAGGTCGGGCCGGTGCAGCATGGCGATGGCGATCGCCACGCGCTGGCGCATGCCGCCGGACAACTGGTGCGGATACGCCAGCAGCCGTTCTTCCGGGCTGGGAATGCCCATCATGCCGAGCGTGTCGCGGGCCAGCTCGCGCGCCTGCGACTTGCTCATGTTGTTGTGGGCGCGCACCGTTTCGATCATCTGCACGTCGACCCGCAGCACCGGGTTCAACGTCATCATCGGATCCTGGAAGATCATGGCGATGCGGTTGCCCTGCAGCTTGCGCAGCTCGCGCGGGGCCAGCTGGGTCAGGTCGCGGCCCTGGAACAGCACCTGGCCGCCGACCACGCGGCCGGGGGCGTCCACCAGGCCCATGATCGAAAAGCCGGTGACGGATTTGCCCGAGCCGGACTCGCCGACCAGGCCCAGGATCTTGCCGCGCTCCAGCGTGAAGGACACGTCGTCCACGGCGGGCAGGGTGCCGGCGCGGGTGAAGAAGTGGGTGCGCAGGTTGCGCACTTCCAGGGTCGGCACGTTGGCGGCGGCCGGCGCCGCGACGGGACGGGCGGCGCTCATTTGTGGGTCCTCGGGTTCAGCACGTCGCGCAGGCGGTCGCCCACCAGATTGATGGCGACGATGGTGACCAGCAGCGCGATGCCGGGGTAGAAACTGATCCAGTATTCGCCGGACAGCATGTATTGGAAGCCGTTGGAGATCAGCAGCCCCAGCGACGGTTCGGTCACGGGCACGCCCAGGCCCAGGAAGCTCAGCGTGGCTTCGAGCGTGATGGCGCGCGCGATCTGCAGGGTGCCGATGACGATCAGCGGCGGCAGGCAGTTGGGCAGGATGTGCTTGAGCATGATCCGCCAGTTGGGGATGTCCAGGCAGCGCGCCGCCTCGACGTACTCGCGGCGACGCTCGACCAGGGCCTGGCCGCGCGCGGTGCGGGCGTAGTAGGCCCATTCCAGGATCACCAGCGTCAGCACCACGTTGCCCACGCCCTTGCCCAGGTAGGCCAGGATCATCATGGCCACCAGGATCGACGGGAACGACAGGATCAGGTCGACCAGCCGCATGATCAGCGCATCGACCTTGCCGCCGGCATACGCCGCCAGCAGGCCCAGCAGCGTGCCGATGATGCCGGCGATCAGCGCCGAGCCCACGCCCACCATCAGGCTGATGCGCAGGCCGTACAGGATGCCCGACAGCAGGTCGCGGCCCTGGCCGTCGGTGCCGAGCCAGTAGTGGAAGGTGTTCAGGCCGTTCATCGTGCCCGGCGCCAGGCGCGCGTCCAGCACGTCGATCTGCAACAGGTCGTAGGGGTTCTGCGGCGAGATCCACGGCGCCAGGATGGCGGCCAGGATCAGCAGGGTGGCGATCACCAGCCCGAACACCGCCGTCTTGGACGACAGGAATTCCAGCAGGTTGCGGCGCCAGGGCGATTCGCGCTTGAGCGCAGGGGCGGCGGTTTGCATGGCATTTGCCTGGGGAGTGTTCGGAGCGCTCATGCCGAGGCCTCCAGCCGCACCCGCGGGTCCAGCACTTTGTACAGGATGTCGACGATCAGGTTGAGCGTCACGAACAGGCACACCACCACGATCAGGTAGGCCACGATCACCGGGCGGTCCAGCGCGTTCAGGCTGTCCAGGATCAGTTTGCCGGCGCCGGGCCAGGCGAAGATGCTTTCGGTGATGACGGCGAAGGCGATGGTCGAGCCCAGCTCCAGGCCCAGCACCGTCACCAGCGGGATCATGGTGTTGCGCAGCACGTGCACACAGACCACCCGGAACGGCGACAGGCCCTTGGCGCGGGCGAACTTGACGAAGTCCAGCGGCATCACGTCGCGCACGCCGGCGCGGGTCAGGCGGATCACCAGCGAGATCTTGAACAGCGACAGGTTCAGCGCCGGCAGGATCAGGTGGCGCCAGCCGTCGGCCGTCAGCCACGACCACTGGAAGCCCAGGAATTCCACCGTCTGGCCGCGGCCGCTGGCCGGCAGCCAGCCCAGCGACACGCTGAAGGTCATGATCAGCATCAGCGCGACCCAGAAGGTCGGCAGCGAAAAGCCGACGATGCTGCCCGCCATCACCAGCTTGGAGAAGCGGCTGTCGGGATACAGCCCGGCCAACAGGCCCAGCGGCAGCCCGATGATCACCGCCAGCAGCAGCGCGGCGATGGCCAGTTCCAGGGTCGCCGGCAGGCGCTGGATCACCAGTTCGACGGCGGGGATGTTGTAGACGAAGCTGTTGCCCAGGTTGCCGTGCAGCGCCCCGTTCAGAAAGCCCAGGTACTGTTGCCACAGGGGCTTGTCCAGCCCCAGTTCGGCGATGATGCGGGCGCGGTCGACCTGGTCGACGTCCTGGCCGATCAGGATGTCGACGGGGTTGCCGATGGCGTGCAGCCCGACGAAGACGATCAGCGTCATCAGGAACACGACCACCGCGGCTTGCGCCACGCGGCGGAGCAGCCAGCCGGTCATTGCGCGGTCTCCGCTTGCCGGGCCGCGCCGGGCGCCGGGGCCGGCGTCCATTCGTCGCCGAACACCTCGGGTTCCGCGAACGCTTCCATGTTGGCGTAGTGCGTCGCCACGTCCTCGCGGTAGAACAGGCCGGCGATGCCTTGCGCCAGGCGCTTGGCGCCTTCGCTGATGGCCGGGATGTCGCCCGACACGGTGCCGTGCGTCAGCGCGGCCGGGTACGAGAAGCAGTGCACCCGGTCCAGGCCGGGACAGGCGCCCGGGGTTTTTTCCTGCAGCTCGAAGGCCGCGCCCAGGTCGGGCGAGTCATGCAGTTCCTGGTCTTGCTCGCCAGCGGCGGGGGTGTAGCGGTCGCCCCAGGCGCGCACGTGCGGCGCCAGCGCGGCGAATTCCGGACGCACGGTCCAGTCGATGCGGAAGCCGGTCGAGAACACCAGGAAGTCCAGCGTGAAGACGCCCTTGGGCGTGGTGACGCGGATCGCATCATCCACCAGCGCCAGGTCCTGCACGCCACAGCCCAGGTTGAAGCGGGCGTTCGGGTGGCGCGACACGCGCAGCGTGCTGCCGCGCGGCGGCGGCACCTGGGCGGCGTTGATGTAGTGGCGGATCTTCCACTTCCAGTCGTCGGGCAGGTTCAGGTGGCCGTGGGTCAGGCCGGGGTTGCCGGCGCCCTTGCCCTTGTTGATGCGCGGGATGTCGTTGCGGCGGATCAGCAGGTCGACGCTGGCCGCGCCCGCTTCCAGGGCGGTGGCGGCGCTGTCCATGGCCGACGCGCCCGCGCCCACCACGCCGACGCGCTTGCCGGCCAGGGTGGCGTAGTCCAGCACGTCCGACGAATGGGCCCAGCGGTTGCGCGGCAGCTTGCGCGCGAAGTCCGGTACGTAGGCGCCGCCCAGGCCGTCGCGGCCGGTGGCCAGCACCACGCGGCGCGCCAGCACGGTCTGGCGGCCGGCGGGCGATTCGATGTCCAGCTGCACCAGCTGGTCGGCGCGCGGCAGCACGGCCAGCACGCGGTGCTGGTTGCGCACGTCCAGGTTCAGCACGCGGCGGTACCAGCGCAGGTAGTCCATCCACTGCAGGCGCGGGATCTTGTCCAGCGCGTCCCAGGCTTCGCCGCCGAACTGCGCCTCGAACCAGGCGCGGAAGGTCAGGGCGGGCAGGCCCAGCGCCGGACCCGTCAACTGCTTGGGCGAGCGCAGGGTTTCCATGCGCGCGGTGGTGGCCCACGGGCCTTCATAGCCTTCGGGCGACTGGTCGAAGATCGGCGCGATGATGCCCAGGTGCGTCAGCGAGGCCGCCGCGGCCAGGCCAGCCATGCCGCCGCCGATGATGGCCACGTCCAGCACCGGCTGGCCGTCGACCAGGCGCGGCGTGACCCAGGGCTTGGCGGGGATTTCCAGCCAGGACAAATCCTGGCGCAGGCGCGCTTCCAGCGCGGCCAGGCCTTGCGGGGCGGGAGCGAGGGGTTGGTTCATGCGGGCGTATCCGTAAGAGGGGCGTCATCACCGTAGATCGACTGCAGCAGCGCGCCGTGCTGGCAGGCGTCGTGCAGCACGAAGCCGGGCAGCAACTGCGCGGCGGCCTGCGCCAGGGCATCGGCCATGGCCTGGCAGGCCGGCGTCAGGGGCTGCGACTGCGAGGTGATGACCCCGAAGAAAAAGGGAATGTCCAGGTCGATCGGGCGGATCGCCACGCCCGCCATCGGCGCGCCGTAGGCGGTAATGGGTTCCAGCACCGACACGCCCAGGCCGGCGCGCACGGCGGCCAGGGCGTTGACGGACGAATTGGTTTCGATGGCGCCGGCGGCATGGCCCAGCGCCGCGTCCAGCCGGCGGCGCAGACGGTAGGGATTGGCCATGGTGATGACGCGGCGCCCGGCCAGCTCGGCCACCGGCACCACCTCATGGCGCGCGGCCGGATCGTTTTCGGGCAGCGCCACCACACAGGGCGCCTGGCCGATCCAGTGCACGGTCAGGCCGCGATGCTCCAGCGGCAGGCTGGTCGCGCCCAGTTGCGCCGCGCCGCTCAGGACGGCGTGCACCACGCGCTCGGGCGAGGCGCTGCGCAGTTCGATGCGGGGGGCGAGGTTGGCGTGCGGCTCGATGCGCTTGAGCGCGTCCGGCACCAGCCCGGCGGCCAGCGCCGAGGTGGCCGCCAGCAGCAGCGGCTGGGTCTGGCCGCGGGCGATTTCCTCGGCCCGGTCGCGGATCTGGCGCAGGCTGGACAAGGCGCGTTCGACGTCGTCGTAGAGCAGGAAGCCCTGCTCGGTCGGCGTCACGCGCGGCCCGCTGCGGGCGAACAGGGCATAGCCGATCTCGGCCTCCAGTTCCTGCAGCAGGCGGCTGATCGCGGGTTGCGAGCGGCCAAGCAGACGCCCGGCAGCGGTGACGCTGCCCGTGGACATGACGGCCGCGAAGGCCTCGAGTTGACGAAGTTCCATCTGTCTTGCTTTATGCCAAGGACGAATTCTTGCGTATCGAGTATGCGCTCGGCAAATAATTAAAGGGCATAAGCAAATTCCCTAATCGGGATTTCCTTATGCCCTTTCATTACTTCGCGTTATTTCAATGACTTACGGGATTACCCGTGGGTCAGCCGTCGCAAGCGGGGGACTTTTGGGGGATTTCTCGTTGGCGTCTCGCCCGCATACTGATCCGACATGCTGCCGGCGCCGTGGATAAAGCCTCCGGCGAAATGGAGCAGGCTCGCATGGCTCGAACAGTCTTTCTCAACTCTTGAACACGTCTGCTTTGCCCAACGGCGCATTGGCCTCTGTGGGGGCAGGCAGCAGCTCGAAGTTTCGACCGAAGGCATGAACGCCGCAGCTGTCGACGGTGCCTGCGGGATCCCACTGTCCGTTCCTGGTCACAATGATCGCTTCACCCATGAGTGCGACTCGGAGGGCGAAGACCCAGAACGTGAATTCTGATTGCCTGATCATCCCGTATTGGACCTGGCCCATGGTGACGGACTGCGGCGGTGGTATCAGGCCAAGCGTCCATTTCAGGGCGATGCCAACGGGCCAGAGGCGCGCACGAACGCTTGTGGGTTTGAAGTACAGGAGCTTGACGCGGGTTGCCATGGCATACCCCTCTATCGTGTGTAACGCACGGTCAGCCTATCAAAGCGCATGGCCACCAAATACACAGGAAAACCCTGAAACTGCACCGCGGATTCGAAGGTCAAGCGCGGTCCGTTCCGCAAGAGGTCAGTCCGCCGGCACGATAGCGCCGGAATTACATCACCTTTACCGCTCGGCCGATGAACTGGATCGGGCCGGTCGGTTTGCCGATGGGCGAGCCGGTGGCCGGCTCCAGCGTCAATTCAAACAACTGGTTGGGTTCCAGCGGGGGCAGCTTGTCCAGCGGGATGCGCACGGGTTCGCCCGGCTTGACCAGGCCCAGCGACACCGGGCCGGCCCAACTGTCGGCCTTGGTCCAGAACTCCAGCGCGCGATCGGCCGGAACTTGCACCGCCGCGATCGGCACCAGTTGCACCTCGCGCTGGCCGGCCTGGGCCTGCACGACCCAGCCGGGCGTCTGCGACTGGGGGGCGACCAGTACCACCATGTATTGCACCGGGCCGGGCGTTTGCGCGGGACGCAAGGCCAGGGCGCCGGCCAGGACCAGCGCGGCGGCCACGCCGCTGGCGGCCGCGCCGCGCCAGAAGAACAGGCTGTCCCACCAGGCCGGACGCCGCGGCCGGCCGGCCTGGCGGGCAGCGTGTTGGCGATACAGCGTTGTCTCGATGCGCGGCCACAGCCCGGGCGACGGCTCGACCGGCGCGGCCAGATCCGTCAGTGGCAGCAGGCGCTCTTCCCAGCGGTCGACGGCGGCGCGCAGCGCGGCATCGTGCGGCAGCCGGGCCTCGACGTCGCGGCGGCGCGCGCCGGGCAAGGTGCCCAGCACGTATTCGCCGGCCAATTCGTCCAGGCCGTCGGGGGTGTCAGGCAAGGCGCTCATGCCAGGCATTCCTTCAGCGCTTTCAGGCTGCGCTTGATCCAGGCTTTGACGGTGCCCAGCGGCGCGCCCAGGCGCTGTGCGATTTCGCTGTGCGACAGGCCTTCGACGTAGGCATGCAGCACGCAGTTGCGGCGCACGGGCTCCAGTTGTTCCAGGCAGGGGCCGATACGGCCGGCGCTGTCGCGCCAGTCGAAAGCGTCGCGGGTGTCATGCCAGGCGTCGATCGCGTCGCGAGCATCCAGCGCGGCGGCGGTATCGTCGTCCACCGCGGTTTCGTGGCGCTCGTCCCGCACGGCGTTCAGCGCCAGGTTGCGGGCCACGCGATAGAGCCAGCCGCGGGCCGAGCCGCGCGCGGCGTCGAAGCTGTCAGCCCGGTTCCAGATATTGACGAAGGCGTCGTGCACGATGTCCTCGGCCCGGGCGCGGTCGCGCACGATGCGCTGGGCCACGCCCAGCAACCGCGGCCCTTCTTGGCGATACAGCGCTTCCAGCGCCGTGCGGCGCCCCGCGGCGCACTGCGCGAGGGCCGCTTCGTAATCGAAATCCGGAACAGGTCGGTTCGGCATGCAGGCGGGGGCAGTGGCGGTGGGCGTGGACCCGGGCAAGGGCCGGGCGGCGGCGGATGCAGGCATGTTACCGGACTCCCGCCGCCGCCCGCTGGGTGTCAGTCCGCCTTCCAGAAGAGGTAGTCGGCCTGGTAGGACACCTGACTGCGCTGGCCGGCCGTGGTGCACGGCGTCTGGGGCGCCACGCCGCCCTTGAGCGCCGTGCGCTGGATGTAGGCGACGCCAGTCAGGGCGCCGGCGCCCACGGCGGGATTGGCCTTGACCAATTGATAGGGCAGGTTGCCCGCGCCGGCCGGCGCCACGGCGACTTGCGTACCGGTCAGCTTGGAGCCGTCCGCGGCCTCCCAGGTGGCGGGCGGGCCGTAGTAGGTGCCGACCTGCTTGCCCTGGCGGTCTTTCAGGACCGCCTTCGGGCCGGCGAACACCCATTCCAGCTGCTCCTTGGCGTCGGCCTTGGCGCGGCATTCATAGGTGATGTCGCCGGTCCCGACGGTTTCCCAGGCCACTTTGTGGCCGGCGGGTACCTGGACGGCGGCGGGCAGGGCGTCTTGCGATGCCGCCATGGCCGGGGCGGCTTGCAGCAGGCCGCAAGCGGCCAGCAGGGCGGCAGCGAAATGGCCGGTGGCGGGGAAGGGGCGAGTCGTCATGAGCGGTCTCCTGCGGAAGAGGAATCTGCGGGTACGGCGCACGGAATGTGCGCCGTTGCAGGTACTACACGCGAGAGCCGTTATTGGATGCAGGCCGAGGAGATTATTTTCTTTTTTTGACCCGAATGGCATTGCCTGGCGGCGCTATATAGAATTGGGTCCGAATAACGCCGCTTGTCCATGCCTACACCTACACCAACACTGAACGCCGGGCGCGCCACGCCGTTGGCCGCCGGCCGGCGCGGCGCCGCAAGGGATCGCGCGCGCCTGTTGCGCCCGCTGGCGGCGTTGCTGTGCCTCGGCTTGAGCGCCTGCATCAATGTCCGGCCGATGCAGCCCCCGCCGCCGCTGTACGCCCTGTGGGCCAAGCCCGGGGTCGATCAGCAGGGGGTGCGCGGCGCGTTGCTCGACTGCGGCTTTCCCAGCGCCAGCCATGTCGACGGCGCGACCATCACCAACAACGACTATGCGCGGGGTGAGCAGTGCATGCTCGGCAAGGGCTTTGCCTACCAGGAGCGCCACACCTACTGCGACACCCATCCCCATCTGGCGGCCTGCCCGGCAATCGACGGCGCCGCGGCGGCGGAGTCACGGCAACGTCCGCCCGCCTATGAACAATGGACCCGGCCGGACGCCGACGCCCAGCGTGTGCAGCAAGCCATGCGGGCGTGCGGCTACGCCTCGGTGATCGAGCCGGGCGACGACATGCTGCTCAACGACATCGCCGCCGCGCAGCTGTGCATGCTCGACCAGGGCTTCCGGCTGACGCTGCCGGCCAACGCGCTGCTGTGCAGGAATCCGCCCATGCTGGCGGCCTGCCGCGGCCGCGTGATCGACACCGCCCATTGCTGCGCGCCGCCCCGGGCCGCCGGCCAGCGCTGACGCGGCGGCCCGGCGTCAGTCCGTGCCGGGAAACGCCTCCACCCACTTGACGGTCACGTCGGGGAACGCGTCCACCAACTGGACCGTGAAGTCGGGAAAGGCATCGACGATCTTCCATTCACCGCAACTGTTGGCGAAGGCACCGACCTGCTTCACGCGGATGTCGGCGAAGGCATCGACGATCTTGACCTTGATGTCGGGAAAGGCGGTGACGAACTTGACCGACCCGCGCAGCGGAATGCCTTTGTAGGTGCAGCTGCTTTTGTCGACATCACCGGCCTGGGCGGTGAAAGCGGCGCCCAGCAGGGCGCTGGCGAGAAGGGCGCAAGGCAATGCGCGCATGGGGAATGTCCTTGAATGCCGGGCCATGCCGGCGGCCCGAGGGAAGACGTGCCACCGGATCATGCCAGCGGCGTCCGCAACCTCGCCATGCTGTATACGTCCACATAGCGCCCATCGCGGATGGCGTAGTCGCGCAACTGGCCCTCGACCTCGAAGCCATGCTTGCGGTACAGCCCGACGGCGGCCTCGTTGTCGCAATAGACCATCAGCTCGACCCGGCGCAGGTTCATCCAGTCGTCCGCGACCCGCAGCAGCTCGCCCAGCAGGCGGCTGCCGATGCCCTGGCCCTGCCAGGCGCGGGCCACGCCCATGCCGATGGCGCCCGAGTGGCTGCGGCGCACGCGCGCGGACTGCTCCAGGCTGGCGCTGCCGACGACCTCGCCCAGGTGGGTGGCGACCAGCGCCAGCAGGCGCTCGTCGTCCGGGGCCAGCAGCCTGCGCCAGCGCTCGGGCGGCTGGTAGGGCATCTGCAGCACCTGGCGCGCGACGTCGGAATCGTTATAGAGCGCGGCCATGCCGGGCAAGTGATGCTCGGCGAGGCGTTCGATGAGGATGGGGGAGGTCACGGGGGCGGCGGCAAGGGAGTCGGGCAACGCCAATGATAGCGCTGGCCCGGCCTCACACCGCCGACACGCTCCCCGCCGCGCCGCCCGATGCCGTGCCCGGCGGCGCCGTCACGATCGACGTCAACGCCGGCTCCGCCGCCTTCAGCCCCGCCAGGTCCGGCCGCGGCCGTTGCAGTTCGGCGATGCCCGCGAACGCCGACTCCATTCCCTGCGCCGCCGCCAGCACCTCGCGATCCCCACGGAACCGGCCCACGATCTGCAAGCCGAACGGCATGCCCTGGTGGTCCCGCCCGCAAGGCAGCGTCAGCGCCGGATGCGTGGTCAGCGTGATCACATACGTCAGCGCCAGCCAGCGGTAATAGTTCTCCTGGCGCTTGCCGTTGATGGCCTCGGCATAGAGCTGCGTCCACGGGAACGGCGACACCGGCGTGGTGGGCGACAGGATCAGGTCGTAGTCGTCGAAGGCGCGCTGGAAGCGCTTGATCAGCCGGGTTTGCTCGGCCTGCGCCCAGGCGCAATCCTTCAGGCTCATGGCCGCGCCCATCTCGAAATTGGCGCGGGTGTTGGGGCCGAGGCTGGCCGGGTCTTTCTCGTAGGCGTCGCGCATGCCGGCCACGAAGGCCTCGGCGCGCAGCACGTCGAAGCAGCGGTGGGCCTCGCCGAAGTCGATGTCGATGGGATCGCAGGCCGCGAACAGATGGCGCATGGCCGCGATCTTGGCGCGGAAGGTGGCGCGGATGCCGTCGTCCACGTCGCACAGCCTGAAGTCTTCGCTGTAGGCCACGCGCAGCCGGCCCAGGTCGGCGACGCCAGGCGCCAGGAACTGCAGCGGATCGAGCGGATAGCTGAGCGGGTCGCCGGCGTCGGGCCCGGCGCTGGCGGCCATCTGCAGGCAGGCGTCGGCCACGGTGCGGCCCATCGGGCCGACCACCGAGATCGGCGTCCAGCCCAGCGGCTTGCGCACGCTCGGCACCACGCCGGGCGACGGCCGGAAGCCGACCACGCCGCACTTGGCGGCGGGGATGCGCAGCGAGCCGCCGGTGTCCGACCCGGTGCAGAGCGGGAACAGGTCGCTGGCCAGCGCGGCGGCCGAGCCGCCCGACGAGCCGCCGGCGTTCAGGTTCGGGTTGAAGGGATTGCCGGTCGCGCCCCACACGGTGTTGCGCGAGTTGGCGCCCGCGCCCATCTCGGGCACGTTGGTCTTGGCGGCCACGATGGCGCCGGCGCGGCGCAGGCGCGCCACCAGCGTCAAGTCCTCGGCCGGCACGTGGTCGCGGTAGATCGGCGAACCGTAGGTGGTGAGCAGGCCGGCGGTGGGCTCCAGGTCCTTGACGCCCAGCGGCAGGCCGTGCAGCAGGCCCAGCGTGTCGCCGGCCATCACCGCCTGTTCGGCGGCGCGCGCCTCGATGCGGGCGCGGTCGAAAGCGGTGGCGGTGACGGCGTTGATATAGGGGTTGACCGCCGCGATGCGCGCGATGCACGCCTCCAGCAGTTCGACCGGCGAGAGCTGGCGCGCGCCAATCAGGCGCCGCAGCTCCACGGCCGACAATGAAACCAGGGAATCGTCCAGGGTCATGACAGCATCCTTCATTCGATCTTGATATTGGCGCGCTGCGCGACATCGCGCATCTGCGGCAGTTCCTTCTGGATCAGCGCTTCGCCCTCGGCGGCGCTGGAGAAGGCCGCCTCGAAACCTTGCGCCTCCAGGCTCTTGCGCACGTCGGGCGAGTCGACCGTGGCGCGCAAGGCGGTTTCGAGTTTTTTCTTGACGTCCGCCGGCAGGCCGCGCGGGGCGGTGAACATCAGCCAGGTGTCCATGGCCACCGACGGATAGCCCTGCTCGGCGAAGGTCGGCACGTCGGGCAGGAAGGCCGAGCGGGCCGGGGCCGACACCGCCAGCACCCGCACCTTGCCCAGCTTGCTCTGCGGCAACGCGGCGGCCACCGTGTCGACCGAGAACGGGATCTGGCCGCCGATCAGGTCGGTCATGGCCGGCGCGCTGCCCTTGTAGGGCACGTGGATCATCTTGATGCCGGCGGCGGCCACGAACGCCTCGCCGACGAAGTGCGCGGTGGTGCCGGCGCCGAACGAGCCGTAGGCGGGCGGTTCCTTCTCGCGCGCCTTGGCGTAGGCCACCAGTTCCTTCAGGTCCTTGACCGGCACCTGCGGGTTGGCCAGCAGCGCCAGGCCGGTGCGGCCGACGATGCCGAGCGGCTCGAAGCTCTTGACCGGGTCGTACGGCAGCTTGGCCTGGATCGCCGGGTTGACCGTGAAGGTGGTGCCGGAGCTGACCAGCAGCGTGTAGCCGTCGGGCGCGGCCTTGGCGACGTAGCCGGCGCCGATCGCGGTGCCCGCGCCGGCGCGGTTTTCCACCACCACGGTCTGGCCCAGTTCCTGGCCGAGCTTTTGCGCGATGACGCGGCCGAGCACGTCGGTCGCGCCGCCGGGCGGGAAGGGCACGACCAGGGTGATGGGACGGGTCGGGTAGCCGGCCTGGGCGCTGGCCGGGGCGGGCGCGGCGAGGGCGCCCGCGAGGGTGACACCAAGGGCAATCAAGGCAGTCTTCATGGTCATGCTCGACGAGAGTGGTGGAGGGACGGCGCGCCGGTCGGCGCCTGGGGGGCGGCCGCGAGTCGTTGCCCGCGGCTCAGGAATCGGCCGTACTCCTCGGCCGGCACGTACAGCCCGCCCGTGGTCCAGGCCAGGTGCGTGGCGCGCGCCAGATGCGGCCGCAGGCCGCGCTGGCGCAGCCATTGCTGCCCGGCCAGGCTGCCCAACAGTTGGCGCGGACCGGAAAAACCGGCCGCCGCCGACGGCTCGATGCGCAGGCCTTCGCTGTCGTGCAGCCGCGCCAGATCGCCGTAGAGCGTGTCATCGGCCACCGTGTAGACGCCGGCCAGCGACTGGCCGACGGCGGCATACGCCAGGTCGGAGGCGCGCGGCACCGCCAGGCCGTCGGCCTCGGTCTGGTTGGTCAGGCCGATGTCGTAGACCGACGGCGGCACCGGCACGCCGGGCAATTGGCCATGGCCGGCCATCATGCGCAGCAAGAAGCAGGGCGACTGCACCGGTTCGGCAAAGAAGCAGTGCGCGTGCGCGCCATACAGCAATGACAGGCCGAATGCGATGCCACCCGGCGCGCCGCCCACGCCGCAGGGCAGGTAGACGAACAGCGGATGCTCGGCATCGACCACGATGCCGGCCTGCGCGATCTGTTCGCGCAGCCGCAGCGCAGCCGCCGCGTAGCCCAGGAACAGCGAGGCCGAGCGTTCGTCGTCGACGAAGTAGCCGTGCGCATCGGCCTGGACCTGGCGGCGGCCGGCGGCCACGGCCTTTTCATAGTCGCCGGGGTGTTCCACCACCTCGACGCCCCGGGCGCGCAGGCGCGCCTTCTTCCATTCCTTGGCGTCGGCCGACATGTGCACGGCGGCGCGAAAACCCAACGCCGAAGCGATCACGCCGATCGACAGGCCCAGGTTGCCGGTCGAGCCCACGGCCACCTGGTATTGCGCGAAACAGGCGCGCGCGGCGGGCGTGCCGAGCTTGCGGTAGTCATCGCCGGGCGCGACCAGGCCATGCGCCAGGGCCAGCTTCTCGGTGAACTCCAGCACTTCGTGAATGCCGCCGCGGGCCTTGATGGAGCCGGCCACCGGCAGGGCGTGGTCGGCCTTGATCCACAGGCGCCCCGACGCCGCCGGCAGCCCCAGCGCCTGCTGCATGGCGGCGGCGTCGCGCAGCGGCGATTCGATCACGCCCGCGGCGGCCTCCAGTTCCGGGAACAACTGCGCCAGCAGCGGGGCAAAGCGCGCGAAGCGGTCATGCGCCGCTTGCACATCGGCCAGGGTGAAGGCGACGCCGGCGCCGGTCGCGGCGTTGTCTGGGCGCGTCCACAGCAGCGGTCGCGCCGCGCGCAACGCCTGCAAGGAAAAAGCGGAAACCGAAGCGTGGGACGGGATCATGACTGCGCGCCAAAGGGGTGATGTCATCGAACGGTCACATCCTAGGCGGGGGTCATGCATTGCGGCAATATGAATTGCTAGAATCGTTCATTGCGTTTTTCGCAAACCAAGGGCAAACCCGATGAACCCACAAATCCTGCAGGAAATGGCCGTGCGCTACTTCCTGGAAGTGGCGCGCTGCGGCTCGGTCAGCGTCGCGGCGGAGCGGCTGGACGTGGCGCCGTCGGCGGTCAGCCGCCAGATCGCCCGGCTCGAACGCGAACTGGGCACCTTGCTGTTCGAGCGCCGCTCGCGCGGCATGGCGCTCAACGCCGCCGGCGAACTGCTGGCCGCCCACGCCAAGCGCGCGCAGCAGGACGTGGACCGCGTGGCCGGTGAAATCATGGGACTGCGAGGCTTGCGCCAGGGACTGGTGCGGGTGGTGTGCACCGAGGGCTTCGTGCATGACTTCCTGCCGGCAGCCATCGCGGATTTCCGTCAGCAGTACGCGGGCATCCGCTTCACGCTGGACGTGTGCTCGCAACGCGAGGTGCCGGCCCGGGTGCGCGATGGCGCGGCCGACGTCGGCGTGACGCTCAGCCTGACCTCGCATCGCGACGTGCGGGTTGAACTGCGCATGCCCGCGCCGGTGCGGGCCGTGGTGGCGACCGATCACCCGCTGGCCGGCCTGCCCGAGGTGTCGCTGGCGCAGTTGATGGCCTATCCGCTGGCCTTGCCCGATGCCGACTCCACCTTGCGGCAGTTGATCGACATCAGTTGCAGCCGCCAGCAGTTGCAGTGCGAGCCGGTGTTCTCCAGCCGCAGCGTCGACGCGCTGGTGGCTTTTGCCGGCGCCGGGGGCGGGGTGGCGTTCTGCGGCGAACTGGCGATCCGCTATCGCCTGCGCGGACGGCAGGTGGTGGCCGTGCCGCTACGCGACCGCGAAATGAACGAACGCCACTTCGAAGTGCAGACCCTGGCCGGGCGCGTCCTGCCGGAGGCCGCCAAGGCGTTCATCGCCAGCTTGCGCGCGCAACTGCGCGCGGACGGCGACGCGCTGCCGGCGTCCTAGCGTTCCGTCGCGAACTGGCCGGCCTGGCGCGTGGCCAGCCAGGCGCGGCCCTTGGGCGTCAAGGTGGCCACGGGGGCGTCGCCGCCAGGGCGGCGGGCCAGGTCCACCAGGCCGTTGCTGGTGGCGTCTTCCCAGGCGGACAGGCGCGGGCACGAGGTGCGCCAGGCCTTCATGATGTCGGCATAGGTGCGCGGCTGCTCGGCAACCCAGATCAGGAACTGCGTCAGGTTGCCCAATTGCGAGGCGCTGGCCTCGATGGCGGGGGTGTCGGACACGGCGGGCTCCTGGAGCGATCGGCCGGCTTTCACGATACTCCCGCGCCAGGGCCGCGGCCAGTGGCGGGCGTTCAGCGGTCCGTCCAGCGTCCTGCTTCAGCGGCCTATTCAGCAGCCTGTTCAGGGGCCCTTTCAGCACCGCATTCAGCGGCCCGTTTCAGCGCCAGCCCGGCGGCCGGCGACGTGGCGCGCTCAGGCGAGCCGCGCCACGATGTCGCCCGGCCGCGCCATCTCGTGATACAGGTCGTCCAGGCAGGCCGCCAGTTCGTCTTCCGTGACATCCGCCGGAATCACGATCTCGTCGGCGCGCACGCGCTTGCCCGCGACGGACTGGTACACGGCCCATTGGCCGGCCTCGCGCACGATATCCAGCTGCAGGCGGCGGTAGATGTCGAATCTCATGATCGGTGGCAACGGGATCGAGGGGGCGGGGACCGCGGCGCCTCGGCGCGCGCCGCGTTGGGGACAGTCACTGGCTGATGAGTTTCTTCATCGACGGCGCGGGATGCAGCGTGTACTGCTCGCGCTCATAGAACGGGATCGCGTCGGGCCGGGCATCCAGGAACACCGCGCCCATGCCGCGGGCGCGCGCATCGGCCTCGGCGTAGGCCATCAACGCGCGGCCGGCGCCGCTGCCGCGCACCGCTTCGTCGACCACCAGATCGTCGACATGCAGATGCGGACCGCGCGCCAGCGTGTGCACCGGCCGCATGCCCATCACGCCGATCAGCTTGCCGTCGCGGTAGGCCCCGACCAGTTCGTAGCCGCTGTGCGATTGCCGGCGCACCCGCTGCAGGAATTCCGCCTCGTCCAGTGCGCGCAACTGCTTGATCAGGGGAAAGGCTTGCGCCCAGGCGGACGGCTCGATTCGGCTGAGGGTCAACATGGTGTCTCCGGAAAGTTTTGGCGGCAGGCTACCATGGCCTATTGCCAACAAGGAGACATCATGGACGTGGTGGACGGATTTCAGATCACGCGCGGCGCGGTCCAGGTACAGGACGGCTATCTGCCGATGATCGAGGCGCAGGGGCTGTCGGCCGATGGCCGCACGCTGCGCGGGGCGGTGCCCGTGACGGAATACGGGGTGTTCGACGACCAGGAAGAGGCCATCAACGCCGGCTGGACCATCCGCGTGCGCGCCATCACCGTCGAGGATGACGGCTTGTCGATACGGATCGACCAATAGGCTTGCCGAACGCAATCCTGGACAAAAAAAATCCGGCCCGAAGGCCGGAAAAAACTTACAACAACAAGCACAACAGCTCGCCGGCACGAGCCAGTGCGGTGAGAAATTTATCAGATATGCGATAAATTGAAAGGCGCCGTGTCCATGCAATGGACAAAAAGGGCCGGATCGCGGGTTTTCCCGAGACGTCGAGGGCGTCCCGCCGCGTCAGATCACGCGCGTCACCGCGACGCCATTGCGGAACCAGCCATCCAGGTTCGCCAGCATCAGGTCCGCCATCGCCCGCCGCGTTTCGTGGGTGCCGCTGGCGATGTGCGGCAGCATCACCACGTTGTCCATGGCATTGAGCGCGGCGGGCGTGGCCGGCTCGTGTTCGAACACGTCCAGGCCCGCGCCGGCGATGCGGCCGGCCTGCAGGGCCTCGACCAGCGCGGCCTCGTCCACCACCGTGCCGCGCGCGATGTTGATCAGCCAGCCTTGCGGACCCAGCGCTTTCAGTACCTCGGCGTCGACCAGGTGCCGCGTGGCGCCGCCGCCCGGCACCGCCAGCACCAGGAAGTCGCACTCCGCGGCCAGCGCCGTGACGCTCGGGCAGTAGCGGTAATGCGCCGGCGCGTCCGGCCGCGGCTTGCGGTTGGTGTACAGGATGGGCATGTCGAACGCCTCCGCGCGCCGCGCGATCTGCAGCCCGATATTGCCCAGCCCGACGATGCCGCAACGCTTGCCGCTCATGCGGGTGCCCAGGCCGAAGCCTTCCTGCGGCCAGCGGCCGGCGCGCACGAAGCGGTCGGCCTCGGCGATGCGGCGCGAGGTCGCCAGCATCAAGGCCAGCGCCGTGTCCGCCACGCAGGCATCGAGCACGCCCGGCGTGTTGGTGACCAGCACCTGGCGCGCCTGCGCCGCCGCCAGATCGATGGAGTCGTAGCCGACGCCGAAACTGAAGACCCCCTCCAGCGCCGGCAGCGCCTCGATCAGCTCGCGCGTGGCGCCGAAGCGGCCGCTGGTGGCGATGCCGCGGATGGCCGGGCCGTGCTCGCGCAGCAGCGCGGCTTGGTCGGGGCTTTGCCACCAGCGGTGCACGCGGTAGCGCGACTCCAGCTCGGCGGTCAGCTCGGGCAGCAGGGGGCCGACCATCAGCAGGTCGGCGGTGGGGGAAGCTTGGGGAACGGTCATGGAGTGGGCGCTACGTTTGCTGCGGCGATGCCGGGGAGGGCGGAACCGCTGTTGAGGAAGAGAGGATCGGCGGCGCCGGTTCGCGGACCGGCGCCGCCAGGTTGTCATTGCACCTGGATATGGCGTGTCTTGATGATCTGCCCGTAACGCTCGCGCTCGCTGGCCGCCAGCGTTTCCAGCTGCCTGGGCGTGGAGCCATGCGCCACCGCGCCCTGCGATTCGAGCTTGGCTTTCATCGCCGGATCATTGGTGATGTCGCGGATCGCGGCCGACAGCTTGTCGATCACCGCCTGCGGCGTGCCCGCCGGCGCCAGCACCGCCGTCCACGACCCGGTCTGCGCATTCTTGACGCCGGCCTCGTCGATGGTCGGCACGTTCGGCAGGGCGGGCGAGCGCGTGGCGCCGGTCACCGCCAGCGCGCGCAGCTTGCCGGAGTTGACGTAGGGAATGGTCTCCAGCACCGACGCGAACAGCATGTCGACGCGGCCGGCCATCAGGTCGGTCATGGCGGGGCCGCCGCCCTTGTAGGGCACGTGCATCAGGTCGACCCCGGTGGCCTGCTGGAAGATTTCGCCCGACAGGTGGGGCGCGCCGCCGGTGCCCGAACTGGCGTAGGTGTGCTTGCCGGGCTGCGCGCGCGCCAGCGCCACCAGTTCCGGCACGTCCTTGGCCGGCAGGCTGGCGGGCACCACCAGCACGAACGGCAGGTCCGAGAACAGCGACACCGGCGCGAAGGCCTTGGCCGGGTCGGAATGCAGCTTGTAGATCCAGGGATTGATGGCCAGCATGCCGGAGTTGGCGAACAGCAGCGTGTAGCCGTCGGCATTGGCGCGCGCCACCAGATCGGCGGCGATCTGGCCGCCGGCGCCCGGACGGTTGTCCACCACCACCGAGGCGGCCAGCTTGTCGCCCAGCGCGGCCGCCAGCAGGCGCGCCGAGATGTCGGTGCCGCCGCCGGGGGCGAACGGCACGATCAGGTTGATCGGGCGTTCCGGGTACGGCGCGGCCCGCGCGGCGGCGGGCAGGATGGCACACGTGGCCAGGGCCAGCGCGGCGGCGATGAGCCGCCGGCGCGGGCGGTGGGTGGGGCTTGTCTCCATGGCTTTCTCTTTGTAGTGAGCGGCTCGGGCCGCGGGGAAAACGATGCTGCGATGACACTCCTTCTGGCCCGGCCGGTCAGGCGCCTGGCGTTGCGGCCGAGTATAGGAATGCCAGCCGATGGATGACTGTTCGAGCTATAAATAGCATTGATCAATTCAAGGATTGGATCGATGGAATTCCGCCAGCTCGAATGTTTCATCGCCGTGGCCGAGGAACTGCACTTCGGCCGCGCCGCCGCGCGGCTGTGCATGACGCAGCCGCCGCTGTCGCGCCAGATCCAGCTGCTGGAGCAGGACCTGGGCGTGACGCTGTTCGAGCGCAGCAGCCGCCAGGTGGAACTGAGCGCGGCCGGCCGCCGTTTCCTGCGCGATGCGCGCCACCTGCTGGAATACTCGGCGCGCGCCGCCGCCACCGCGCGGCGCACCTCCGGCGGCGACGCCGGCCACATCACCCTGGGCTTCACGGCGGTGGCGTCGTACCGGCTGATGCCCTCGCTCATCATGCGGGCGCGCAAGCGGCTGCCGGGCGTGGAGATCCAGTTGCGCGAAACCGTCAGCACCGACCTGTCGCGCCTGCTGGTGGCGCGCGAGCTGGACGCGATCCTGGCGCGCAGCGTGCCGCAGCAGGCCGGCATCGCGTCGCGCCTGATCGAGCGCGAACCGCTGGTGCTGGCGCTGCCCGCCGGCTCACCGCTGTGCGAGCAGGCGGTGGTGCCGCTGCGATTGCTGCAAGGCCAGCCGTTCGTGCTGTATTCGCCGCGCGAGGGCAAGTATTTCTACGACCGCATCGTCGGCGCCTTCGGCCTGGCCGACGTGCAGCCCGACTACGTGCAGCGCGCCAGCCAGACGCATACCTTGCTGGCGCTGGTGCGGGCAGGGCTGGGGGTGGGCATCGTGCCCGACTCGGCGCGGGAATTGCGCCTGGAGGGGGTGGAGTTCCGCTCGCTGGGCCAGCGCGACCTGTATGCGGACATGTACCTGGCCTGGCAAGCGCAGCACGACAACCCGGCGCTGGGCGCATTCCTGGAGCAGGTGGCGGAAGTGCGGGCGGCGTCGGCCGCTTGAACCGGCGCCGGCGAAACCGGCTGGGGGCGTAATTGACGAGAGCCCTGACCCTCAGGCCGGCATCTTCTTCTTGCCCAGCAGCGCCAGCGTCAGCGCGCGGCCGCGCCGCATGAAGGGATACAGCGCCGCCGACAGGCACGGCCGGCGGAACACGGCGGCGTTGATCTGGTTGAACAGGTCGCTGTCGGAACTGATGAGCGCCAGCCGGTTGACGCAATCGGCGCCCCAATAGACCTGGCCATCCAGCCGCAGCAGCATGCCTTCGTTCAGGTCATAGCCCTGCTTGCGGAAATGCGCCACCAGATCGGGGTGTTGGCGCATGTCGAGCAATTCAATGGGGCCGACGGCCTTGCGCAGCCGCATCATCCGCACGTAGTTCGAGCAGAAGGGGCAGTCGCCGTCGTACAGCAGGAAGTTCTGGTGGCCGGTTTCCATGTAGAAGAGCTTAGCAGGGGCCGCGGCCGGGCGCAGCAATATCGGCCGGCCGGGTCCGCCGCAGCCTCGCGCCGTTCAGGCCGCCGCCTCCGCCCACGCCAGCGCCAGGGCGTAGTCGCGCACATCCCGCGGCCATGGCGCGACCTGGCGCGCAAAGCCTTCGCGATCCTCGGCGTATAGCGCCCGCGTGGCTTCCTCGAAGCCCGGCAGGTTGCCGCCCATGCTCGACATGAAGTGGTACGCCGCCTCCTGCCGCTGGCGCCGCTGGTCGCGCGCCTCGTTGTCGCGGCGCGCCTGCTCCACCAGCTTGCGCAGCGCCACCGACGCGCCGCCCGGCTGCGCCGCCAGCCAGTCCCAATGGCGCGGCAGCAGCGTCACTTCGCGCGGCACCACGCCCAGCTTGGGCCGGCCGCGGCCGCGCGGGGCGGCCTCGACGGAGTCCGCTTCATCAGTCGTCGCGGCGGCGGCCGCCGGCGGCTGATAGCGCTTGCGGATCTCGGCCTCGCCGCCGCGCAAGTCCAGGTCGACCTGCTTGCCGCTCTGGTCGTCGAACACCAGGATGGCGGCGTCGGCGCGCGCGGCCTGGGCCTGCTTGACCGACAGCGCCACGTCCGCGAGCGCGCCCCGCGCCAGCAGGCGGTGGCCGTCGAACGCGGTATGGGTGGAGGGAAGGGCAGTCTGCGTCATGAGGAATGCGAAGGATATTCGCCCGGATGAATTTGATGATCCGCATTGTGGGCATTGCCCGGGGCCTTGTCAATATAATCCGGGTAAAAATAGTGCAAGGAATAGTGCAAGGTCGCAACGCCTATTGAAAAAAGTCGCAAAAATCATGCGCCGACCTAGGGTCAACACCTAGTCAAAACACGTCAGCGGCGTATAATCTTGCTTTGCGCCCGGAGTTACCCATGCGTCTCGTTCAAAAAGCGCTCACCTTCGACGATGTGTTGTTGGTGCCTGCGTATTCCGAGGTGTTGCCGCGCGACACCTCCCTGGCCACGCGCCTCACTCGCAACATCTCCCTCAATATCCCCCTTGTGTCCGCCGCAATGGACACGGTCACCGAATCCCGCCTGGCGATCGCCATGGCCCAGGAAGGTGGCATCGGGATCATCCACAAGAATCTGTCCGCCGACGCCCAGGCCCGTGAAGTCGCCCGGGTCAAGCGCCACGAATTCGGCATCGTGATCGATCCGGTCACCGTCACCCCCCAGATGAAAGTGCGCGACGCCATTGCGTTGCAGCGCCAGCATGGCATCTCGGGCCTGCCGGTGGTGGAAGGGCGCAAGCTGGTCGGCATCGTCACCAACCGCGACCTGCGCTTCGAAGAGAACCTGGACCAGCCCCTGCGCAACATCATGACGCCGCAGGAACGCCTGGTCACCATGAAGGAAGGCGCCACGCTGGACGAGGCGCAGGCCCTGATGCACAAGCATCGCCTGGAACGCGTGCTCATCGTCAACGACGGTTTCGAGCTGCGCGGCCTGGCCACCGTCAAGGACATCGTCAAGAACACCGAGCACCCGCTGGCCAGCAAGGATGCCCAGGGCCAGCTGCGCGTCGGCGCCGCGGTCGGCGTCGGTGGCAACACCGAAGAGCGCGTTGAAAAGCTGGTCGCCGCCGGCGTCGACGTGCTGATCGTCGACACCGCCCACGGCCACTCCAAGGGCGTGCTGGAAGGCGTGCGCTGGGTCAAGCAGAACTACCCCAAGGTCGAAGTCATCGGCGGCAACATCGCCACCGCCGCCGCCGCGCGCGCGCTGGTCGAGTACGGCGCTGACGGCGTCAAGGTCGGTATCGGCCCCGGCTCGATCTGCACCACCCGCATCGTCGCCGGCGTCGGCGTGCCGCAGATCCACGCGATCTCCGAAGTCGCCAAGGCGCTGGAAGGCACGGGCGTGCCGCTGATCGCCGATGGCGGCATCCGCTACTCGGGCGACGTCGCCAAGGCCCTGGCCGCCGGCGCGTTCTCCTGCATGATGGGCGGCATGTTCGCCGGCACCGAAGAAGCGCCGGGCGAAGTGGTGCTGTTCCAGGGCCGTTCGTACAAGTCGTACCGCGGCATGGGCAGCCTGGGCGCCATGACGGAAGGCTCGGCCGACCGCTACTTCCAGGACCCGGCCAACAACGCCGACAAGCTGGTCCCCGAAGGCATCGAAGGCCGCGTCCCCTACAAGGGCAGCGTGCTCGCCATCATCTACCAACTGGTCGGCGGCATCCGCGCCTCCATGGGCTACTGCGGCGCCGCCACCATCGACGACATGCGCACCAAGGCCGAATTCGTGGAAATCACCTCCGCCGGTGTCCGCGAGTCCCACGTGCACGACGTACAGATCACCAAGGAAGCGCCCAACTACCGCGCCGACTGATCCCCGTACAGTCAACTACAATGTCATGCATCGCGCACCGGCAGAACCGCAAAATCAGTCAGCGGGTCTGCCGGTGCGGTTTTATTTACTGCGGTTTCATTCATTACCGGTAGAGTCTCCATGCACCAGCGCATCCTCATTCTCGACTACGGTTCGCAAGTCACCCAACTGATCGCCCGCCGCGTCCGCGAAGCCGGCGTCTACTCCGAAGTGCATCCCGGCGACGTCGACGATGCCTTCATCCGCGACCAGATGGCGCAGGGCCTGAAGGGCATCATCCTGTCCGGCAGCCACGCATCGGCCTACGAAGAAGGCTCCATGCGCGTGCCGCACGCCGTGTTCGAGCTGGGCGTGCCCGTGCTGGGCATCTGTTATGGCATGCAGTCCATGGCGCAACAGCTGGGCGGCGTGGTCAGCTTCTCCGACCACCGCGAATTCGGCTACGCCGAAGTCCGCGCCCACGGCCACACCAAGCTGCTGGAAGGCCTGGAAGACTTCGCCACCGCCGAAGGCCACGGCATGCTCAAGGTCTGGATGAGCCACGGCGACAAGGTCACCGAGCTGCCCCCGGGCTTCAAGCTGATGGCCTCCACGCCGTCCTGCCCCATCGCCGGCATGGCCGACGAAGAGCGCCGCTTCTACGCCGTGCAGTTCCACCCCGAAGTCACGCACACCGTGCAAGGCAAGGCCATGCTGGCCCGCTTCGTCAACGAGATCTGCGAATGCCAGGGCGACTGGAACATGCCCGACTACGTCGCCGAAGCCGTCGCCCGCATCCGCGAGCAGGTCGGTGAAGACGAAGTCATCCTCGGCCTGTCCGGCGGCGTCGACTCGTCGGTGGCCGCGGCCCTGATCCACAAGGCCATCGGCGACCAGCTGACCTGCGTCTTCGTCGACCACGGCCTCTTGCGCCTGGACGAAGGCAAGCAGGTCATGCAGACCTTCGCCGAGAACATGGGCGTCAAGATCATCCACGTCGACGCCACCGCCCAGTTCATGGGCAAGCTGTCCGGCGTGGCCGACCCCGAAGCCAAGCGCAAGATCATCGGCCGCGAATTCGTCGAAGTGTTCCAGGAACAAGCCGGCAAGCAGAAGAGCGCCAAGTGGCTGGCCCAGGGCACCATCTACCCCGACGTCATCGAATCGGCCGGCGCCAAGACCGGCAAGGCCACCTCGATCAAGTCGCACCACAACGTCGGCGGCCTGCCGGACACGTTGAACCTGCAGCTGCTGGAACCCCTGCGCGAACTGTTCAAGGACGAAGTCCGCGAACTCGGCGTGGCCCTCGGCCTGCCGCCGCAGATGGTCTACCGCCATCCGTTCCCGGGCCCGGGCCTGGGCGTGCGCATCCTGGGCGAAGTCAAGCACGAGTACGCCGAGCTGCTGCGCCGCGCGGATGCGATCTTCATCGAAGAACTGCGCAATACCAAGGACGAGGCCAGCGGCCTGACCTGGTACGAGCTGACCTCGCAAGCCTTTGCCGTGTTCCTGCCGGTGAAGTCGGTGGGGGTGATGGGGGATGGCCGTACGTATGAATACGTCGTGGCCCTGCGTGCTGTGCAGACGTTTGACTTCATGACGGCTGATTGGGCGCCGTTGCCGCATCCGTTGCTGGCTCGGGTTTCCTCGCGGATTATTAATGAAGTGCGGGGGATCAACCGGGTGGTGTATGACGTGTCGAGCAAGCCGCCTGCGACGATTGAGTGGGAGTGATCCCGCGTCGCTCTGCGAACGGTAAATGAAAAAGGCGCTTCGGCGCCTTTTTCATTTACCGTGCTTTCCGACGGAGGGCTACCCGGCCGTCACCAATCCAGGCTGTAGCTTACCGCTGTCGTCGTCACCAAACGGCAGGAGGCTGCGTTCACGCGCTTGTTGGATGCGGTCGGGAGCGAGCAGCTGGTCGCGCAGGAAACCTTGGCAACTACACTAATGCCCAAACGGCTCGAATCCAATCCATGCTGCTCGAGGGGGAGTAATGCAGGCAAAAGACGCACGTGCCAGATGGCAGGCAGAGCAGTTGCAATTGGCCGGAAGGCATCTTCTCGACGCCGCCAAGTCCATGAGGATGGGTCCTATGCCGGAATCGCCGTTCGGACGCACTGATGAGGGCTTTGAGGACTATCGAGGCATTACGCTCGCTGAAGCGGTCCGCTACCTGAGCATCGAAAGGGTCGATCTCTCCGACGCCGTGTTCAAGGACGGGGCCAGCATCAATGAGTCCGAGGCAAAGGGATGCAAGTTTGAGCGCATCGATATGCGTAACGTGTTTGTGCGAAGGAAATTCGATTCGTGCGGCTTTGTCGGCGCGAAGCTCAATGGGGCGCGGTTGGGCGGGGAATTCATTGGCTGTGACTTCTCGCGTTCGAATCTATCCAGGTCCTTTGCGACGGACTGCAAGTTCGTTGATTGCAAATTTGCCGGGGCAAATCTCTCGGGCATTCATTTCATCAGTTGTGTATTCGATGGGTGTGACTTCACGGGAGTGAAGGTCATGTCTGGATCAGTTGCGAGGAGCAGGTTTGTGGGCGGTATTGCCCTGGAGCAGCTGCAAGGCTGTATCACGGATGGGGTCGTGATTCGTTAGGGCCAAACGCCCCAGCGGGGCCGTCACCCCTGCTTATTGCATCAGCCGGGCCAACTCAGTCAATGCCCGTTCGACGTCGGAAGCAAATTCTGCGAAATCCGTGGTCGGATTCAAGGGGCCGTCATGCCGGATAACCTCGTCCGACAGGGTGATCGCCGGTGCTGTCGTGACAACACGCATCTTCAATGCCTCGGCTACCTGTCGCAGTTGATTGGCGCATTTGGTTCCGCCGTGTCCTCCGTATGTCACGATGGCCGTTGGCTTCGTCCGCCATTCGTCATAGAGGTGATCGATCGCGTTCTTTAGCGCGGCGGGGTAGCCCCAGTTGTACTGCGGTGTGACAAAGACCACGGCGTCGCAGGCTGAGATTTTCTCGCTCCATGCGTGCGTGTGGGGCTGGGCATACGGTGCGCCCAGGGCAGGCAATCCCGGCTCGTCGTCCATGGGCAGGTGCCAGGCTTTCAGGTCTACGATCTCGTAGGTCGAGTCCGTGCAAGTCCCGCCAATATCGGCGACCCATTGTGCGATCCTGGGGCAATTTCTTCCTGCCCGTGTGCTGCCCATGATAACGAGCACCAATGTTGATTGGCTCATCGCTTATCCCCTAGTTTGTTGAAGTCAACTTCGTTGCGGACCGTGCCGGTGCCATCAACGGAACGAAGCACAGTGCCGATAGCCCGACTGCGGCCATGAAGACGAAAGCGTCGGCATAAGCGAGCGTTTTGGCTTGCTGTGCAGCCGTTTGTGCGAGTAGCGCTTCGGCCATGCTACGCGCTTGCGTGGCTTGCGCCCCTCGCTGAATAAGTGCAGCGGTCACGGACGTCATCTGGCCCTAACCGCGAATTTGTCCAGGATCTCCGACAAATTTAGAGAACCACTTCGAAGACATGACCATGAGTCCTGCGATCCGAAATCGCAGTGGGTCCCTTTAACCCCGCGGGCTTGGGATGCCCGTTGATTGCAGACCTTTGATGACCCTCAGCGCCGACGATAAGGCATAGTGTTGTTGTGAGAAGTCATATGAGCGGCCGCCATCAACGGAAAGATTCAAATAATATCCGCGCTGATGCACGTCAGGGACTTTGACGCTCATGGAAAATGAATCCCCAATCATCGCGGGATAACGAGAGAAGAACTCCCCGATTCGCGCACGAACCTTGGGGCCGATTCTGACCTCAGGATCAAGCAACGATTCCACTTCGATTTGGAACAGTTCAACGCCCGCTCGCACGAGGGCGTCCATATGCGAAGCTCTGTCCAGCAGCGAAAGATCGTCCTTGAGCAAGAAAAGTCCGTTGGCAATTTTGCCCACATCCAGTCTCGACAGCGCATCCAGCTGCGCCAGGCTCAATTCGGTTTTTTCCGGATCCACAACCGTGAACTCCAGATAGCGAGGCTTCAACTCTGCAATGATCTGCCTGCAAAACCCAATGTCATCGACGCCGCCAACCGGATGGACGGCATGCGCGCAATCGAGCACGCTGCCGAGGCGCCTGCACTGATCCAGGTCCAGCGCGCTCGCGCAGGATGAACGCGCCACGACAAAGCCTGCGATGTCGATCGAACCCAGTTTTTCAGCCTCGGAAATCGACCTTATTTGATTGACTTTTATCACTTCCACCTCTGCCAGATCGGCCATAGCCATGTCGATGTTCAATCCCGCCAACCTATCGATGCCGCCTCTCGCTTGAGCGCAGCCATGAATGACGAAACATCGAGGCCCTTGAATTCATACTTGTTCAAGGACGCTTCAACATAGTCGAAGAAATGGCTGGCCACGATGGATCTCTGCTGCGCCTCGCTGTATCCGCCTGGCAACTGGGCGTCCTGCTATTTGAACTGGATCCCTTTGATAGCCAGCATGGGTGAAAGCAGGCACGTGAACGTGACTGCGGCAAGGTCCGGTCCTGACGACTTGTAGAAAGCCGTGCCCTCTACCGCGATGTCGTATCGTTCCGCTTTCGTTCCCGCGATCGAGGCGCCTGAGCGATAGCGAGGGCCATCAATGCCAATTTCCACAACCGTGGAGTAAACGCTATGGTCGAAATCGGGACGGTTGATCTTCGCGGGGGCGGCATCCACGCAAACCTTGGCCGCCATTGACTGGCCTTTGGGCGTATTGATTCCCGGTTTGAACTGTTGCGGACGAATCAAACGCCAATTGTTGCCCTCGGGGCTATATGAGGCAGGTTCGTACTTCCCGGTGCCTTTGCGAAGATAGCATTCGACCAGTTGCGGACTGATTCCATCTATTGCGATGAAAGTTGAATCTGGATTGAATGAGCGCGCGCTCTTGAGGTAGCGGGAGTCAATTTCAAACGGCACCGTCTTGCCGTTGGCGCGGGATGCGCAAAGCTCCTCTTTTTGTGGGTCATTGCCAATAGCATCGTTCCGTATCATCTCGGCTTGGGCAAGGCATGAAAAAAACAGCAATCCAAAACCCAGTGGCAACCAGCGCATTCAATGTCTCCAGGTTGATCCGCACGACGTGGGATTGGGCGAAAATACTATAGCTATTTCAAACTTCAATCAATTCGTTTGATATTGCAGTGCCTGCGCCGCCATGGGAGCTGTTGTCCCCGCGCCGTAGTAACCCGTTCGCCGAACGGGATAGCAAGCGGGGTCTTTTCTTCATCGGCCTATCCGTGATCTTCAGCTCTCATGACATGCCTCGCATGCAAAATCCCGGACAGGCCCTGAAAAGGCGCGGTTTTGGCACGATCTTCGACCACACCGCCACGTCGCCCTCGGGGCGTTTACATCAGTTAATGACTCGGTACAGAACGCAAGAGTCATGGGTCGGAACAGCCCGCCCCTTGCGGTACGATCTTCGCTCCTACCGCGTCCCCCTTTTGCGATACAGCCTTTCGAGCTATCACGGGCGCTGCCAAAAGCAGCTGTCGTTCCTTCGAAGGCCAACGCTTTGTCGTTCAACGGCAAGCCTGGTATCCATCCCCACGCTGAACAAATCACGAAAACGGAGAAACCGAATGCACGTAAAGGTTCTTGCACTGTGTTTGATGACAGGCTTCGCCACTTCCGCCGCGGCCCAAGACAGCACCCAAACCCTGCAACAAGCCTTGAAGCAGATTCCCCAGGTCGTCCTCTCCGCGCCGGCGGCGATGCAGGTGCTTTTCCTGGACGTGCAAGCCTGGCGATCGCTGGAAAAAACCGGCCCTTCCGCGGACGGCATGCGCCGCCTGTCCATTGCGCAACCGATCCGTCCGCTCGAATCCATCGGGTTTGGCCTGGAGCCGTGGTCGGCCAACGCCAAGGTCCCGTTCGACGAGGTCTCCTATTTCGCCGGATTTGGCCAGGCGCCCTCGAATATCAGCTATTGGGGATTGAAGGACAAGAAGGCCGTCGGGACATTGGTTGCCAGCCTGAAGCAGGGCGATTTCGCCGCGGTCGACGGCGATGCGCCGGGCCTCATCGCCAATGATGGCGAAGGCAAGATGAACATGCAGAAGGCCAATCAGAAGGATCCCTGGCGCGGCATGATGGGCAAGGCCAGCTTTGTGCTGCCGCTCGATACCGCGTTGATCCAGGCGTCGTCGGCAACGGGCATGAAGATACTGGCCCAGCCTGCGCCGTCGGTGGCGGATAGCGAAGTCGTGGCCGCCTCGCTTGCCGGCCTGAAGGAGGGCGTGCCCGGGGACCGAGGCCGGATCGTGCAGGCCGCGGTCATCTCGCCCATCATGGGTCTGGCCGCCGTGGATCCCGCGAAGGTGTTGTTGTCGACCAATGGCGATGCGGATATCGCCAAGCAGAATCTCAAGGCCGCCGTCGAGGCGAATGGCCGGGGCATTCCGCCTTATTTCTCGGGGGTTCTGGCCGATGCCCAGATCAACAATCTGCCCGCGATCGTGATTTCCCTGGCTTACGCCGATTGCGCCACGGCCAAGCAGGCCGTGGATGGGGTCAGCGCCGCCTGGAAGGAAAGCATGGCTGGTGCGAAGGATGCCAAGGTTGCCGGCACGACGGTCCAGGCCGGCAAGCTGTGCGCAGCGGTGGTGAGAGTGACTGCGCCGAAGGCGGAGAACGCCGGCAATCCGGTGCTGGCCGAGGTGATGAATCGCTATATGCGGCGCGAATTCACCGTCCTGCAGATTGGCGCGGCGCGCTGAGCAAGGTCGCGGTAGACAGGCGGTCTGATGGTGATTGGGGCGCTTAGCTCCGCGGTCAGATCAACGGGAGTTGAAAAAAAGGCGCGAAAGCGCCTTTTTTTGATAGTGGGAAAGGTGGTTAACACGATTCCGATTCCGCTGGCGGTGCTGGTATTGAAGGAGGATTGGTTCGCCCGCCAGAGCGAAGTTAGTCGCTATCCAGCACGGTCAACATCTCCGCGATAATGTTGAACCCATCGAACTCAGCGTTCCGCTCAATCACGATCGGTTCGTATCCGGGATGAGAGGAATCCGGGCGCAGCGTGATTCGCTCATGCCGCCAAGAGCCATCCTCGTTAACCACTTTTTCGCTCGAATAGACCTTGATCGTGTACCGTCCGCCGGTCTCGGGATCATCGATGCCACGGTGTTCGGCGATGACGACCTTACCTTGTCGTGTTCCGCCTGGATTGGCGCGGAACAGACACCAGGAACCGTTCGGAATGCGCTGGTTCATCGATTCGCCGATGACCTGGGCGACGAACAATCCGGGTTGCGGGGCGACCCAATCGGGCAGCTCCAACCACTGGGTTGCCGAGTTTTCGAACGCTTGTACATCAGAGAACTTGCCTGCGGCCATTCGCAAATCGACTAGCGGAATGGCGGGAACACCGGATGTTCGCTCTTCGTCGGTGACTCGACGTAGCGGAATGACGTTGCCGATTACCTGCTGAGTCTCGTCATGCCGTGCTGATTCGATGATCGCTCGTACTCTGCTGCGTAGATACTCGGCCAAGGGTCGATCGGTGCAATAGACGAAGCAGCCTTTCATACCGCGCGTCATGAGCGTGCGATAGGTGTTCTTGACCACAAGATCTGCTAGTCCCTGCGCTTCATGCGGATTCTCGCGCATCATCTTTTTCAGTCCACGCACGGATTGATCGGAGGAGGCCCGCTTGTTGGCATCGATGACGACGCGGCCATTTCGATATGCCAGGTCATCACCGATGATCACGCCGACATAGTCAAGTTCCAGCCCCTGGCAGGTATGGATGCAGCCGACTTGCTCGACGGACCGGGGCTTCATGATCCAGAGGCCGCCGTCTTCTGTGAGGTTCCAGCGCCTGTGATAGTCAAATTCCGGGATTTGGATGTCCCAGGCTTCGGGCTTTTTCTTACTCGGCCAGGGCCAGCAGTATCCGGCTACAACGCGAGATCGATTGTTCGCCCTGTTCTTCTGTTCGATCAGCGCATGCATCTCGCAGGGATCATCGAATACGCGAAAGTCGTATTCACTCTGGTCGATAGTGACGTTGGCCGTTGGACGGATCTCCAGCGTGTTATCCAACCACGCGAGGTAGCCTTCCGAACCATTGCAGCGGAACTGTGACGTCAGGGCGAGTTCCGTAATCTCGGCTCCCTGCGTCTTGGCATGATGTCTTAATTCATCGGAATGGCCGACATCGTATATGGTCACGCGCTGATCATCGTCGGTGAAGAATACCGCACAGCGTGCGGACCGAATGATCTCCATGACCTGGTGCTCACCTTCGTTGCGGTACAGGCCGCTTTTCTCGTTCAGCCGATGTGATTCATCCACGATGAGCACATCGTAGGTATCGGCATCGCTGTTCATGAAAGCGCCGGAACCGCTGAAGAGATTGCCTATGCGTGTCTTGGTGAAGGTGCCGGTCAATTTGGCCTGAAGCACTTCGCGCGGAGCGCGGTTTTTTGATACATAGCGAGCATTGCGCTGGCGGCTGATGAACTCGGCCAGCAGATTGACGGCCAGCACGGATTTCCCTGTTCCCGGGCCGCCCTGGACGATGATGACCTGCTTTTTTTCCTTGGCCTTTGCTTCAATCTGCAGGATGGTTTCGTAGACCACTTTCTGGTCGTCGATGAGTATGAACTCTTGCTTGCCCTGCATGATGTTGGCTACGTAGTCCATCAAACTCTTCGATGGTTTGATGTGGCCGTTCTCAATTGCATAGAGCGACTTCAGCCGATCGCCGCGACGCACGTGGGTGCTGATGAAACGACTGAGCTTGTCTTTATCGCTCTTGAGGAACAGGGGGGCCCGCTCGATGTACGGTTTGTAGTCGGGATGATCGATTTGGCCATCGCTCGGATGGTTGTGCAGGTAGGCGCAGGGCAGCAAATGCATGCCGCCCTTGTGTACGGCGGTGTTGAGATCCTCCAGCCGGGCGGCATACGACCAAGCCTGGTAAGAGGGATGCGGACCTTCCACTTCGCGTGTCTGGCCTCCGCGTCGGGCCCAGATGACGCCATCCTTCCCTCCATGACGGGAACTGGACCACTGTTTTAATTCGATGATGACGACTTTGGGTTGTCCGTGATCATCCTCACCGGTCACCATGAAGTCGATACGTTGGGAGCTGTTGGGCAGTTGATACTCGATCGCCACGCCTGCCTCATCGGGGATCTCGTCGTCCTGCAGCACCTTGGCCATTTCGAACAACGAGTTCCGCCACGACCGGACTTCGCTGGCTCCGCCGCCATTGGCGCCGGCGTGACGCACGTGGCGAAGCATGATGTCCTCTATGTCTTCACGCAACGCATGTTGAAGGAATTCGGTCTTGCTGGCTTGGTAGATGATCACGTCTATGCCTGTGTCACATCGATCAAAGCTGGTCGTATTTCTTGTTGCTGCCTTTGGCGCGCTCGACAGGGTACTTCTGCGCATTCAACTTGATCTTGGCCTGCGCTGCCTTGATCGGGTCGATGCCAAGCACGTTGCTCAATTGAACGAGATAGAGCAGGACATCCGCAATTTCAGCACCGACGGCATCGAGTTTCTCCGGGGCAAGGTTTCGGCTTTCAGCTTCGGTCATCCATTGAAAGTGCTCGAGCAGTTCGCCAGTCTCCACGATGAGGGCCGAGGCCAGGTTCTTGGGAGAATGAAATTGTTCCCACTCCCGCTCGTGCGCAAATTTGCGTTGCTGCTGGGCGAGGTCTCGAAGCGAATCTGTCATGGTGCGTTGGCTGGGAAAATGACCCGATATGACATCGCGGACCAGCGCGATCCCATATCGGTATGCAGGTGGCATTGTGAATAAGCGGATCTGCGATAAGTGCTATCTCACCGGAGAAAAAGGCTTGGCGATAGCCGTTAACTCAAGTGATGATGAGGAATACCGCGAAATCCGCTGCACTCGCCAGTATATCCAACGTCACTATGGCTTCGTGTTGCGAGCGCTCGATCCTATGCTGGCTCTGTGCCGGCTAGTCCGACGACTGCATTGATTGGATTGTTGGCGAGTCGTGGCCGGGTTATTTCGTCAAACGCCCGGCCAATTCCCCCACCGCAATCGCAATCTTCCCCCGCAGCCCATTATTCGCGCTCTCCAGCCGCGCATGCGCCGCCGGAATATCGGCAAGCGAATACACCGCGCCCACGTGCGGCCGCAACTGGCCACGTTCCACCAAGGCGCTCAGCTCATCCAGCTTGCCGCGATTCTGTCGCGTGAACACGAAGTGGAAGCTGGCGTTCTTGCCCCACGCCTGGATCAGGTTCTGCGGCTGGGCGATATCGACAATCGAGACCACGCGCCCCAGCTGCGCCAGCACGTCGGGGCTGCGCGATAGCGTGTTGCCGCCTATGGTGTCGAACACCACGTCGACGCCGCGCCCGCCGGTCTCGCGCAGGATCGCGTCGACATAGTCTTCCTTTTCGTAGTCGATGGTGACGTCGGCGCCCAGGCCGCGCACGAATTCGGCATTGTCGTCGCGTACCGTGGTGAAGACCCGGGCGCCGATGGCCTTGGCGAGCTGGATCGCCACATGGCCGACGCCGCCGGCGCCGCCATGCACCAGGATGCTCTCGCCGACGCGCAGTCCGGCGCGCACGACCAGGGCTTCCCACGCCGTGCCGCCGACCAGGGTCAGGCTGGCCGCTTCCAGATGGCTGAGCGAGGCCGGTTTCTTGCCGACGATACTCTCGGCGGCCACGTGGTATTCGGCGTAGCTGCCGGGGCCGTCGAAGATCTGCGGGGTGTACCAGACTTCATCGCCGGGCGCGAAGGCGGTCACGCCCGGTCCGACGGCTTCGACCACGCCGGAGACGTCGTGGCCGGTGATGGCGGGCAGGGGCACCAGGTCGGGGTAGTCGCCCCGGCGGACCTGATAGTCGAGCGGGTTGATGGAGGTCGCGTGGACACGGACCAGGACCTGGCCCGGTTGCGGAGCGGGCTTGGGGACGTCGTGCAGTTCAAAGGATTCAGGGCCGCCGAAGGCGGTGAGTACGAGGGCTTTCATTGAGTGGTTCCTTATTTCGGTAAAACGGGATATCGGGAAATTTCGATATCATGGGGCAAAAAAGTGAGAGGCAGGGCAAAGAGAAAAGAGGGGAGCAACGAAGGGGCGCGCGGGTGCAAAAGCAAAGCGGGCAGTGCAAGACAGCCGCGCACACCGGCGGGGACGGGGACGCCAGTCCCAGGCCACAACAACCTACAGCTCTTTCCCGATGATCTCGGCCAGGGCGCTGATGGTGGCTTCGTTGCGCTTGTAGTACGTCCACGAGCCGATGCGCGTGGCTTCGACCAGGCCGGCGCGTTGCAGCGTGGCGAGGTAGTCGGACACCGTGGACTGCGACAGCCCGACGCCTTCCTGGATGCTGCTGACGCAGACGCCGACCGTATGCACATCCCCCTCGTCCTGCGGCGGGAAGCTGTTGGCGGGGTCCTTCAAACCCTTCAGGATTTCAAGGCGCGTGCGATTCGAGAGGGCTTTGAAGACGTCGAGCAGGTCCATGGGAAGGCATGATATCGGAAATTCGCGATATGTCAATGCCGAAAATTCCCTGGGGGCAAGTCGCTCTTAACGCGCCAACCGGTAGATACGGCCGTCCGAGCCTGAGAGGGAGGTGACGTAGATGTCTGGCGACTCGGCCGAAACGGCCAGATTCGAGTGGTGCTCGCCGGGTATGTCGCGCGCTTGCAGCAACGCTCCTGTTCGGTCCAGCACCCAATAGCCGCCACCGTTGAACAGGGCGATGTACATCAATCCATCCGGTCCGATGCGAACGCCATCCGGCGTGTGCCGCCCCTTGGACGAAGGCGGCGCCAGGGCGTCGAGCCGCGCGAACAGGCCAGGGCGACTCAAGGCGCCGCCGGGGGCGGTCTGGTATCGCAGGATGCTGTCCGTGCCGCTCTCGCCGACGTACAAGGTCTGTTCATCGGTAGAGAGCGCGATGCCGTTTGCGTTGTCCAGGCCGCTGGCGACTTCATCGGCGACATCGCTCGACCGAGGCAGGAAGAAGACTTTACCTTGGCCCGGTCGTTCTCCCGACGCCGTGAAATAGAGATCGCCCTGGCGGTTTGCGGTCAGGTCGTTGGGACGGTTGAATCGTTCCCCCGATCGCGCCTGGCTGACGGTGCCCAGCGGCTTGCCCTCGATGGAGAGGTTCTCGATCACGCCGCCGTCGTAGCAGGCCACCCACAGCGTGCCGTTGGCAGCGGCCAGTCCGTTGGCGCCGCAGCCGGGCAGGGTGGCGATCACCTGGTTGCCCGTGGCGTCTAGCTTGTTCACCGTCGAAGCCTGGTAGTCCACGAAATACAAGGTCTGGTTCACGAGGATGGTGCCCTCGGGAAAGCCCTGGCCGTCGACGACGACGTGGGCGGCCGCGGATTGGGCGCAGGCGCTGCCGGCCAATGTCGCGGCGAGCATGAGGCAAGTGAGGAGTCTGGGCATGGGAAGGTTTCGCTCAAGGATGCAACGGGAGGGGGGCGGGCGTGGCCCCGGGACGGGCCACGCCGCCGCTGGTCAAGGGACCATGATGACCCGGCCAAAGGCCTGCCGGGACATCACGTGGCGATGCGCCGCCTGGGCCTCGCGCAAGGAGAACGTCTTGTCGATCACCACGTGCAGTTCTCCCGCGGCCACGCGTTGCAGCAATGCCTGGACGCTGGCGTGTACGCGTGCGTGCTCCTGGTCCAGCAACGTCGGGAAGAAGACGCCGTGCAGGCTCTGGTTGCCGCGCCACAGGCTCACCGGATCGAATTTTTCCTGGTCGCGCCCGGACACGCCCACTGTCACCAGCCTGCCTTTATGGGCCAGCGCCAAGGTACTGCCGGCGATGCTGTCGACGATGAGATCCACTCCTCGTCCCGCTGTGAGAGCGGATATCTGCTCGACAAAGTCGCTGGTGGAATAGTTGATGCCTGCCGTCATGCCAAAGGTGTTCAGCCGCGCCAGCCGCGCATCGTCCGATGCCGTGGCATACACCGTCGCGCCAGCGTGATGCGCCAGTTGGATGGCGGCCAATCCGAGCGCGCCGGCGCCCGCATGAATCAATACGGTTTCACCGGCAGCCAGGCCGCCTGCCGCAAAGAGGCATTCATGCGCGGTTCCCCAGGCGACGGGGACCGCGGCGGCGGTTGGCGTATCCAGCGTCGCGGGGATCAGCCAGGTGTCGGACGCTGGCGCGGCCACGCGTTGCGCATGCGATCCCCAGGACAGTACCGCGACGACGCGGTCGCCGGGTTTTCGGTCGCGCACCTGCGCTCCCACGGCCTGGATGGTGCCGGCGCACTGATATCCCACGATGTGGGGAATCCGCGCCAACGGGCGGATTTCTCGATTGATGAGGTCGCCGCCTTCCACAGATATCGCCTCGATGCCGATCAGCACCTCATCGGGCCCGCAGACCGGTTCGTCAACGGTTTCATAGCGGAACACGTCGGGGGAGCCGTTTTCGTAATACACCGCCGCTTTCATGATGAATCTCCTTGCCCGGATGGCTACTGCGCTGAAATGGGAACGATCGAGCCAATGCGCCATCCCGCCGGTGTGCGCACCGCCACTTCGTAGACCAGGTAGGCGGCTGTGTGCGCGTCGGCGGCGGTGTGTCCCAAGGTGATCTGGGTCGGGGCGTAGAGCTGGGCCACATCCGGCGTCAAGGGAATGATGCGCAGCTTCGCCAGGTCGGGCTCGAATTTCCAGATGCCCTTGAAGGTCTCGCGGAAGTGTTCTATCAGTTCGGACTTGCCCCAGAACTGATACGGCCGGGCGACGAACGTCACTGGGTCGCCCACGACGCCGGGCGTGGCGAACACCGCGCTGAAGGCGCCGAGGTCATGAGCCGTCGCCGCTCGGGCCTGCTGTTCAAAGACCGCTTGCACCTGTTGCCGGTCGGCTTGCGTGAATGCCGTCGCGACCGGGCTGGCGCCGGCGGCGATCGGCATGGCGCAGGCCATGCCGCCGATCAGCAGCGTTCTGAATGTCGCTTGCATCGTGCGGATCCGCGAGGCGGCCCGGCGTATAGCGAGAAAATCTGTCAACATGATTTAGCCTTATATGCCCATATTTGATGGCATCAACGGAACGTGGGCGCGTCACGCAATGCGACGGAGCTGTCTCAAGATTGGGGGTTAACCTGGGAGCGAAAGGTCCAGGGTGGTGATGCGGTGCATGATGCGACGCATCGCCAGCGCGTCGTCCTTGCCGAATACGGCTTCGAACTGTTGCTGGGCGCGTTGCCAGGCCTTTCTGCCGACGGCTTCCATCTTCGCGCCCGCGTCGGTCAAGGTGATTTCCCTTTCTCTCCGGTCCTGCTTGCCTACCGCGATGCGGATGAGGCCGTCGCGCTCGAGCGGGCGCAGGTTATGCCCCATCGTTGCGCGATCGGTGACCAGATGTGCGGCCAATTCGGCAATCGTGAGCGCCCCGCGCGTGGCGAGCAGATTCAGGATCGCGTATTGGGTGTTGCGCAGGTCGGCCTGGGCCAGGCAAAGGTCATAAAACCGGCCCAGATGACGGGCGGCCTTGCGAATGGCGGTGCTGTTGCACACGCCGGGAGGCAGGTCGTGTTGGCTCATGGATCAGGTCGGTTGGAACGTGCGGGAATATTACGGGCATATAAGTTCATTTGTCAAAGGCCATGCAGGAAGACGGCAGAGAAAGGCTTGACGCAATTGCCTTAGACTATTGCAACATTGCATGGCGTGCCGATGCCCCGCCTACTCAGATTCATATCCGGCCAGATGAAACTCTCATTGTTCAAAGCAAGTGTTTTCGCCATGACCCTGTTGGGGGCCACGGTTGTCCACGCACAGCAGCCGCAGGTCGGCGCCTGGCGCAAGGTCTCCGATTCCCAGCTCGATAAGCAATTCCATTTCTCGATGCTGCCCGCCGCGGCGCCGGTGGCGAGCAAGTGGGCGGCCTTCGACGCCAAGGCCGGCAAGGTGGTGTGCTGCCTGGTGGTGCAGGGCGAAGCGGTCACCGAGGCCGAGCTGGAAAGCGCCTACGACATTCCCGGCCCGTGGATCACCGACCTGACCAACGGTTGGAACCTCGACGCGGCGCCGTACCGGCCGCGCGTGCAGCTGCTGCGCGTCGAAGGAGCGCTGGCCGGGCACGAATTCGGCGGCGGCGCGGATGCGCGGGGCGGCTTGCTGGTCCCGGCCGATACGCGCGCGGTGGCGCGGGATGCGCTGGAGATTGGCGGCCAGCGCTACACCGTGACGCGCCAGGACGCCTCGCTGGCCGATGACGATGGCGGCCTGACCACCTACAGCCTGCGCCCGGCCGCGGGCGGCGCGGCGTTGCAGGTGGAAGTGCCGTTCGCGACGTATTGAGCATGGGCGAGACCCTGCGGATCGAAGCGGCCCCGCTGACCGGCGACGACATCGCGCTGCTGCGCCGATGCAGCCGCAGCAAGACCTTGGCGCTGATAGCCTGCCTGTTCATCTTTCTGCTGCTGGTCAGCATGACGCTGCTGGTCGCCGTGCTGGCCGTGTCCGAATGGCGCTCGCTGCGCGGCGCCGATGGCGTGATGCTGCTGCTGGTGGTCGTCGGCGCCGGCGTGGGCATGGCGTTCTTCGGGCGGCGTCTGCTGCGGGTGCCGCGCGCCTGGCGCAGCGTCGCGCGCGCGCTCAAGGGGCGCGCGCCCAAGCAGATCGTGTCGGGCCGCCTGACCGGTTTCGGGCCGGGCGAGCGGCCGGGCATCACTTATGTGTTCGGCGACCAGCGCGTGGATGTGGCGCTGCCGTTCTGGAACGAGGTCACCAGCGATACCCGCAGCGGCGCCCGGCCGGCCGACGCCGTGGCGTTGACGGATCTGCCGGTGCGGCTGCACGTGCTGCCGTTGTTGCCGGATGCGCCGGGCTTGTTGCTGCGGGTGGATTACCCGATGAGCGGGCAGGCCTGGACGTCGCTCGAGGAGATCAGCGACGCCGATCGCGAGAGCGTGAGACGCGAAGAGCGGGGCGTGCGCAAGTTCTTCCTGCTGGCGGCGCTGGCGCCGCTGGCGGTCAGCCTGTTCGTGCCGCCGGTGATCCTGCTGGCGGCGGTCCTGGCGCTGATGGGGCTGGTGCTGGGCATGCGCAGTCCGCGCCTGAAGCGCGCGCGTCACAAGCAGGGCGTGCGCGGGGTGGTGGAAGAGGCCGTGACGTATCGCCTGCGCACGCCGAACTCGCTCACGGCATCGCTGGCCCACAATTACCGCGTGGGCGGCGTGATGTATCGGGTCGACCATCTCGGGCCCGCCGCGCTGCCGGGGCAGCGCGTGGAATTCGAATACGTGGACGCTGGCGCGCTGGGGCAACGGGAGCTGTCCTTCCAGATCGAAGACCAGCCCGCCATGACGTTGTGACCGCGCGCTTGCCCGGCAGGCGCGATGAATCTTGATGACGACAGGGAGTGAGGCGTGTCCGAACCAATCGATGTGTCCGGCGAACCCACGGGCTCGGTGAGCCGCGATGGCCGTTTCCGGCTGGGCCTGACCGGGCCGGACAGCCACGTGCTGGTCAGGGAGGCCGGTCGCGGGGACGTGATCCTCGGGCCTGCCGGCATGGACCGGAAGGCGGATCTGCGCGTGGCGCCTGATGACGCGATTCATTGGCCGGCGTTCGATCCGTTCGCCACGCCGGCCGGCTCGCCCTGGCCGCGCCACCTCTACTATCACGGCAATGACAGCGGCTTTCTGGGATGGTCCGAACGACGCCGCATCGAACAGTTCACCTGGGCGCCGGCGTTTGCCGATGCGCGCCGCATCGACGCCCGCGCGGCCGATATCCAGACGCTGCAGATCCGGCTCGATGCGGTGGTGGGGCATCTGGACATCAAGGTGCCCGGCGGCATGCGCCTGGGCCTGCTGGGCGATCTTTCCCGGATCGCCGTCACGGGGGCGGCGCCGGACATGCTGTCGCTGCATCCCGCGTTGGGCCGGCGCGCCAGCCAGGCGCCCTATGTGCTGCCCGACCTGGGCATGCTGCGGACGGTGACGACGCTGGCGATGTACGGCGAGCCGTTGGCGCAGCCGATATCGTTGCAGGGGATCGAGCGCTTTGCCGCGTTGGAACAGCTGTCGCTGTGGGGCGGCTTTGCCGACTGGGACGCGCTGGCCCGCCTGCCGCGCCTGAAGAGCCTGGAGATCCGCTTCGCGCCGGACCTGGCGGGCCTGCCGGCGCTGGATAGCTGGCCGTTGCTGGAGCGCTTCATCGGCTTCAACGTCGAGGACGGCGCGGGCAAGCGGCTGAAGGCGCAACTGAAGGCGCGGGAAAAGGTCCGCGCGTGGGCGGACTACACCTCGGTCAGCAAGCTGCGCAAGCCGGAGTGGTGGCAAAGCGAATATGGGCGGCCGTTTTCGGGGTGGAGCGGCCGCATGGCGAAGTCGGCCAACGCGGCTTATGACATCGCCCTCGATGCCTTGCAAGGGGCCCGCGACGCGGATGCGGCGCAGTCGGCCATCCAGGCGTTCGCCGGCCATTTCAACGACATGAAGGGCATCGAGACCGCCGAGCGCGAAGACATCGGCGAGGCCGTGTGGCAATTCAGCCAGCTCGCGCGGGTGGTCGAGCTGGGCGTGACGGAGGCGCAGGCGTTGCGTTGGTTCGATGAGGTTCGGGACTATTGACGGCGTCAATGCGTGGCCGCCAGCCCCTCCAGCCGCGCGGCCGGCAATAGCGAAAACACGGTCTTCATCTCGCGCGCTTCCTCGCCGGGGCTGCGCCCGAACAGGCGCTTGAACTCGCGGTTGAACTGCGACGCGCTTTCATAGCCGACGCGCCCGGCGGCCGCGGCGGCGGTGAGGTTGTCGCGGATCATCAACAGGCGGGCCTGGTGCAGCCGGATGGACTTGATGTACTGGATCGGCGAGGTGCCCGCCACGGTCTTGAAGTGGGCGTGGAAGGCGGGGGCGCTCAGGCCCGCTTCGCGCGCCAGGGTGGCGACCTCCATGGGCTGCGCATAGTCGTCGTGGATGCGTTGCAGCACCCGCGAGATGCGGCCGAAATTGCCCTGGCTGGCCAGCGCCGCGCGGATCGCGCCGCCCTGTTCGCCGACCAGCACGCGAAAGCACAATTCCCGCACGATGCCCGGGCCGATGATGCGGGCCTCGACGGGCGAGGCCAGCGCCCGCAGCAGCCGCAGCGTGGTGTCCGCCAGCGTGTCGTCCAGCGGCGTGGAGGTGATGCCTTCCGGCGCCGGCGGCGCCGGGCCGTCGCGGCCGTCCAGCGAGAGCACCAGGTCGGCGATCGTGGTCGGGTCGAGGCGGATCTGTATGGCCAGCAGGGGTTCCTCGGGCGAGGCGTCGGTTTCGGTGGAAAACGGCAGCGGCACCGACAGCACCAGGTAATGGCGGGCGTCGTAGCGGTAGACCTTGTCGCCCAGGTAGCCGCGCTTGCTGCCCTGGCAGACGATGACGATGCAGGGTTCGTACAGCACCGGGGTGCGTCCCAGCGGGTGGTCGGCGCGCATGAAGCGCACGCCGTCGAGCTGCGAGCGGGTGTAGCCCTGGTGCGGCGCGAGCTGGCCGAGCAGGGCGGACATCGTGTCTCGGGCGGGCAGCGGAGCCGTCATGGTGGAATGCCTCGGGTAAGAGTCTTGGGCATCATTTTGCACCGAATCGGCGATAAATAAAGAGCGGGAAAGAGGAATGGGCAATCATCCCATAGCCCTGTGCCTATCCGGCCGGGGCCGCCGCGCCTAGCATTTGATCCTGCAATCCAACCCCTCAGGAGATCAGGAAATGCAAACGATCCAAACCAACAAGACCTGGTTCATCACCGGCGCGGCGCGCGGCATCGGGCTGTCGCTGGCCCGCCAGTTGCTGGCGCGCGGCGACCACGTGGCCGCCACCTCGCGCACGCTGGCCAGCCTGCACCAGGCGCTGGGCGACGATCATCCGCGCCTCTTGGCGCTGGAAGTGGACCTGGTGTCCGAGGCCAGCGTCCAGGCCGCCATCGACAAGACCATCGCCGCCTTCGGCCGCATCGACTACGTGGTCAACAATGCCGGCTACGGCCAGCAGGGCCCGATGGAGGCGCTGGACGACGACGAGGTGCGCCGCAATTTCGATGTCAACGTGTTCGCGCCGCTGCACGTGCTGCGCCATGTGCTGCCGCACCTGCGCAAGCAGGGCAGCGGCCATGTCTTCAACGTCGCCTCGATCGCCGGTTTCACCGGCGGCTACGCGGGCTGGGGCTGCTACGTGGCGACCAAGTTCGCGCTGGCCGGGCTGACCGAGACCCTGGCGGCGGAGACCGCCGAATTCGGCATCAAGGCCACCGTGGTGTACCCGGGGCCGGTGCGCACGGATTTCCTGAACGACAACAGCCTGGTCATCGCGCGCCGCAAGATCGCCGACTACACCGCGGCCCAGGCCTCGCTGGACCTGCACCGCGAAGGCATGAACGGCCGCCAGGACGGCGATCCCGAGAAGCTGGCCCTGCTGATCCAGGAGGTCGCGGCCCTGGACGCGCCGCCGCTGCATCTGTTCGTGGGCAAGATCGCCAATGACCTGGCCGAACAGAAGCTGGAGACGGTGCGGGGGGATTTCGATGCGTGGCGTCAGCGGGCGGGGGTGGGAACGGACTTTGCCTGAACGGCGATGCGCCCGCCAACGTCAGCGCGCGGGCCGGTGTTGCAGGCAGAACATTGACTGCATGCCGGCCAGGAATTCGGCGTCGCTGCTGTGCCAGCGCGCGTTCGCCAGATGCTCGCTGTCGGGACCGGCCGGAAACCGCAGTTGTTCGCTCTCGTCCGTTGCCGCGGCGTGGATGGCCGCGGCAACCTGTTCGGGCGTCGTCACGGCAGCGCCGGGCGCGCCCAGTTGCGCGAACAGCTGGGCGGCATACGCCTCATAAGGGGCAGTGATCAGCCCGTTCATGCGCGGCATGCCGTTCGCCGTGAACGCGGTGCCGGGGCCGTAGCCGGGTTCGACCAGGCGCACGCGCACCCCTACGGAATGCAGTTCGTAGTACAGGGCCTCGGTGAAGCCTTCGATGGCCCACTTGCTGGCTGCGTAGGGGGCCACCAGCGGCATGCCTGCGAAACAGACGCTGGACGTGACATTGATGATGGTGCCCTGGCCCCGTTCGCGCATCTGCGGGATGACGGCCTTGCTCGTACGCATGACGCCGAAGGTATTGGTTTCGAAGACCTCGCGTATGGTCGCCAGGGGCGTGGTTTCCAGCGGCGAGAGCAAACCGATGCCCGCGTTGTTGACCAGGACGTCGATCTGGCCGAATGCCTCCAGCCCCTGGGTGATGGCCTGGTCGATGCTGTCCGCGTCGGTGACGTCCATGCGCACGACGCGCACGGCCCCCGGTCCGGCGGAACGGAACAGGTCCGGATCCGGGCGGCGCATGGTCGCGATGACGTTCCATCCCTGCGCGGCGAAATAGTCGGCGGTGGCTTTGCCGTAGCCCGACGAGCAGCCGGTGATCAATGCGGTTTTCATAGTCGCTCCTTGTTCGATAGGGGCATCGTAGAGCGGTTGACCAAGACGATAAATAGCGAATAGTCTATGACTCATGCGAGATCGTCTTGATTCAGACCCGCTGGGCGCCGTCGTGGCCTTGCTGCGTCCGCGAACCGTTCTGTCCAAGTTCGTCAGTGGCGCGGGGCGATGGGCCGTGCAATATCCCGACTTCGGGCATCCCAGTTTTGGCTTGATGCTGACCGGCGCGTGCTGGCTGCACGTCGACGGCGGCGAGCCATTCCTGTTCGAGGCGGGAGACTATCTGCTGTTGCCTTCCACCCCGGGCTTCCGGATGGGCAGTGACCCGGAGGCGTTGGAGACGCCGACGATACGCGTGGCCACGACCGAGCCCGTGGCGGACGTGCGTCACGGCGAGCCGCGCGACGAGGCTGCCGTCAGGATGTTGGGCGGTTTCTTCATGTTCGATGCCGCGAATGCGCCGTTGCTGTTGGAACGGTTGCCGAGGGTGGTGCATATCAAATCGGGCGATCGCGGCGCGGAGCGATTGCGCTGGATGACGGGCGTGATTGGCGAGGAAAGCGCGAACCCGCGGCCTGGCGGCGATGCGATCCTCACCCGCCTTGCCGAAATCATGCTGATCGAGGCGTTGCGCTGGCATCCGCCGCAAGCGGACGGCGCGGCGCCGCCTGGCGGCCTGTTGGCCGGGCTGGCGAATCCGCGCATGGCAGCCGCGCTGCGCCTGATCCACGGCGATGTCGCGCACCGCTGGACCATCGAGGAACTGGCGGGCCGGATCGGCATGTCGCGCGCGGCATTCGCGGCCCGTTTCATGCAAGTCCTGGGCGTTCCGCCAATGGAGTATGTGCTGCGCTGGCGCATGGCGCTGGCCAAGGACATGTTGCGCCATGACGGCTTGTCCCTGGGAGAGGTCGCGCATGCAATCGGCTATCAGTCCGCGAGCGCCTTCAGCGCGGCGTTCAGCCGCTCGGTGGGGCTATCGCCGAGCGTGTTTGCAAGAATGGATGCGGCCGGGGACGAGCCGCCGTCTCGCCCCGTGTCACCGCGGTCGCCCGCGCGTCGCCGGCGCCCTGATTTCCCCCGCGATCTCTGACAGCGGAACCTCCCCGAACGCCGTCATCAGCGCCGCCGACGCCGTTGCCAGCGCGGCGTTGATGCGCCGGTTCACCGCCGCCTCCACCGGGCAGGCGTCATTGTCCTGCGCGGGGCCGACGGCGAACAGGGACGTGTGCGCGATGGCTTCGCACACGTCCCGCACCGTCAGGGTGTCCAGGTCGCGGGCCAGCGCCCACCCGCCGCCCGGGCCGCCGGTGGAGGTGACGAAGCCCGCGTCGCGCAGCGCGCCCATGGTGCGGCGCACGACCACGGGATTGGTGTGCAGCATCAGCGCGATGGTCTGCGACGTGGTCGTGCCGCCGCGCAGGTGCATGTGGATCAGGACGTGCAGCAGGCGGGCGAGGCGGGTGTCTCGTTGCATGGATTCGGGGCCGTGGAAATGTGCAACTTTTAATGTTACTCTTTTGGCGAACATTTGTGCCATTTCACGTCTTTATCGAGAGCCGACATGCCCGCAGCCCGCCAACGCTTCATCGAGACCAACGGTATCCGCCTCCACGTGAGGGAACAGGGCGAGGGGCCGTTGGTCATCCTCTGCCACGGCTTTCCCGAGACTTCGCATGCCTGGCGTCATCAGCTCGATGCGCTGGGACAGGCGGGGTTTCACGCGGTCGCGCCGGATCTGCGCGGCTACGGCGACAGCGACTGTCCGCCGGACATCGCGCATTATTCGGCGCTCGACGTGATCGGCGATCTGGTCGGGCTGGCGGACGCGCTGGGCCAGCGCCGGGCGGTGCTGGTCGGCAACGACTGGGGCGCGTCGATCGCCTGGCAGGCGGCGCAGCTGCGGCCGGACCGGTTCCGGGCCGTGGCGGCGCTCGGCGTGCCGATGATGGGACGCGCGCCAATGGCGCCGAGCCGGCTGTTCCCGCAGAACGAACAGGCGTGGTTCTACACGCATTACTTCTGCGAGCCGGGTTTGGCCGAGCAGGAATTCGAGCGGGATATCGCGCTGACCTTGCGCAAGATCTATTACGGCGCCTCGGGCGCCCTGGGCCCGCGCGAGGCCGCGACGCCCAATCCCTTCGGCATGGTGCCGCGCGCGGGCGGGCTGCTGGACGCGCTGCCCGATCCGGCCGTGTTGCCGGCGTGGCTGGCCGCCGCGGACCTGGCGCAATTCGCGCGCGCCTTCGGCGTATCGGGTTTTCGTGGCGGCTTGAACTACTACCGCAACCTGGATCGCAATTGGCGGGACCAGGCCGCCTTCGCCGGCCTGCGCGTCGAGGTGCCGGCGCTGTATCTGGCGGGCGAATACGACACGGGACTGGCCATGCCCGGCATGCGCCAGATCATCGAGGCCATGCCGGCCATCGTGCCCGATCTGCGCGGCTCGCAGGTGATCGCCGGCGCGGGGCACTGGTTGCCGCAAGAGGCGCCGGACGCGGTCAACGCGGCCTTGATCGGCTTTCTTCGGGCGCTGTGAGGGACGGGGGAACGCCTTTCGGCAAGGATGAGGCCGTGCGGCCAAGGAAGGCCGCGCGGATTCGGACTCAGCCGGCTGCCTGCCGTTCCGTCATGTAGCGCCCCGGCGACGTCCCCAGCGCCTTGCGGAACATGGTGACGAAGCCGCCGGCGCTTTCATAGCCCAGTTCATCGGCCACCTGTTGCACCGAGGCGCCGGTGCCGAGCCACTTCACCGCCAGCATCAGGTGCAGTTGCTGGCGCCAGCGGCCGAAGCTCATGCCGGTCTGCTGCGTGAGCAGCCGCGCCAGGGTGCGTTCGCTCAGGCCCACGCGCCGCGCCCAGCTCTGCATGGTGCCGCGGTCGGCGGGATGGTCCATGATGGCCTGCGCGATCTTGCGCAGGCGGGGATCGGACGGCATGGGCAGGTGCAGGGTGCCAAGCGGCGCCGACGCCAGTTCGTGCAGCAGCAGCCAGACCAGGTGCATGGCGGGGCCGTCTTCCGGGTACAGCAGCGGCAGCTGCGCGGAGCGGATCACCAGTTCGCGCAGCAGCGCCGTGGTCGACACCGCGCAGCAGGTGGCGGGCAGGTCGGCCGCGACCGCGGGATCGACGAAGGCGACGTAGACCTCGATGGTGCCGGCGGCGGTGATCTTGTGCAGCACGTCGCCCGGCACCCACAGCGCGCTCTGCGGAGGGACCAGCCACAGGGCGCCTTCGAGCTCGCAAGTGAGCACGCCGCGCAGCAGCAGCATCAGTTGCGCCTTGCGATGGCGGTGGAAATCCTTTTCGAGGCGATCCAGTCCGTGCAGGTCGAGGCTGGCCACGTCGATGCCGGTGGTGCCCATGGTCACGACGGGGCGCGGCACCAGGTCGGGATCGATCCACTCCGGGGCGTCGGCGAGGTTGGTCAGGACGGGCATGGCGGCGGTTGCGCGGATTGGCAGGAATTTGGAATTTATTGGCGTAGTTTACCAATGCTGCCAGATCCCGGGCTTCCTACCATGGCGGCACGGCGGCGCGATTTGCCACCGTTCATTGCCAAAGGAAGCAATCATGGATTCACTGAGCAGCGGGCGCGTCGCCCAAACCCTGCAACGCCTGTTGGCCGAGGCGGAGATCGCCGACAAGGGCCTGATGGACCAGTTCGAAGGCGGCATGGCCGCGCTGTCCGAGCAGGCCCATGCCGACATCATCGCCGACATGGTGGCCGAGGAACGGCGCGATCTGCGCGGCGTGTATCGCGGCTACGCCAACAACTTCCTCAACGTCGCCCCGGCGTATGGCCGGTTCCTGTATCAGTGCGCGCGGGCGCGGCGGGCCACGCGCATCGTCGAGTTCGGCACCTCGATGGGGATCTCCACGATCTACCTGGCCGCGGCCTTGCGCGACATGGGCGGCGGCCAGTTGATCGGCACCGAGCTGGAGCCGGAAAAAGCGGCGCGGGCCCGCGCCAACCTGGAGGCCGCCGGCCTGGCGGACCTGGTCGACATCCGCGTCGGCGATGCCCGCGAGACGCTGGCGCACGTGGATGGCGAGATCGATCTGGTGCTGCTGGACGGCGCCTTCAGCCTCTACCTGCCAGTGCTCAAGCTGCTCGAGCCGCACTTGCGCGGCGGCACGCCGATCCTGGCGGAGAACGCCTGGGAGCAGGGCAACGACTACCTCGATTACGTGCGCGATCCCGCCAACGGTTATCTGTCGCAACCGCTGCCGGTCACCGAGGGCCGCGGCAACGAATTCACGATCGTGACGCGATGAACGGAGAACGCATGGAGATGACGAATCCCCCGCAGGGCCGGATGAGCCGCGCCTTCACCCGGCTGTTCATGAAGCCGACGCGCATCATGGCGGCCGAAACCCTGGCGGGCGGCTTGCGCCTGCTGACGCTGCAAAGCCCGGCGTTCCGCGAGGCGCGCTGGGTGCCGGGGCAGAAAGTGCAGATCGCGATGGGATCGGCCTTCGTCGCCCGGACCTATACGCCGATCGACTGGGACGCGGCGCGGGGGCGCACCCGCATCGTGACGTATTCGCATGGCGCCGGCCCGGGCAGCGCCTGGGCGGAACGCGCCGAGCCGGGAGAGGAATGCGATGTGCTCGGTCCGCGCGCATCGCTCAACCTTGGCCGCATCGAGGGCGGCCGCGTGTTGCTGGGCGACGAGACCTCGGTGGGTGTCGCCTGCGCCCTTGGCCATGGCGCCGGCGATGGAATGCATTGCCTGCTCGAGGTCCACGCGCTGGCCGCCGTTCGTGACGCGCTGGCGCGGCTCGGGCGGGAGGACGTCGAGCTGTTCGGCCGCCAGGCCGGCGACGCGCATCTCGACGAGATCGAGCGGCGCCTGCCGGCGCTGGCGGCGGCGGGCGCGACCTTCATCCTGACGGGCCGGGCCTCGACCATCCAGCGCCAGCGGCGGGCGTTGAAGGCGCTGGGCGTGGCCTCGGGACGCATCATGGCCAAGGCCTACTGGGCGCCCGGCAAGACGGGACTGGACTGACGCGGCGCGTCACCGGACTTGCCTATACTTTGTTTTTTTTGGCGGTCCGATATGGCGTTTCTGCGTTTCCTGCTCCTGGCCTTGGCGCTGTCACTGGCCGCGCCCGCCGCGGCGCTTGCCGGCGCGGCCGACAAGCCCGTGCGCGTCGCCGTGTATCGCGGGCCGGCCTCGTGCGACCACTGCGCGACGGCGGCCCGGCGCGCCATCGAGAAGACGGACGCGCGCTATCAGGTCGACTTCGTCGGCCCCGATGAGCCGATCGACATCTCCGACGCCAGCCTGGCGCGCTACGACGTGTACGTGCAGCCGGGCGGCGGGCAGGACATCCCCGCCGCGCTGAACAGCCTGGGCGAGGCGCGGGTGGACGCGATCCGCCGATTCGTCGCGCGCGGCGGACGTTATCTCGGGCTGTGCATGGGCGCCTATCTTGCCGACGCTTCCAACCTGGGCCTGATCGCGCAGGACCTGGATTCGGAGGTCGGACGCCCCGGCTTCCCGATCAAGACGATCGAGGACGCGGCCGTCGCCGTCCGCTGGGCGGGCAAGGACGACAGCGTCTTCTTCCAGGACGGCCCCTATCTGCGGCCTCAACCTGGCGATGCGCGTTTTCACGCCATCGCCAGCTACGCGAACGGCGATCTGGCCGCGGCCCGCTATTCGTTCGAGCGCGGCCTGGTGGTCCTGAGCGGCCCGCATCCTGAAGCCGGGCAATCGTGGTTCGAGGACGCGGGCATTGCGTTGGAAGAGATGCCCGGGCACGACCTGTTCAAGGACTTGCTGGACCAGCTCGACCTTTGAGGCCCGCCTTCGCGGGTCCTGACTGCGTCCCGATGGCGTGGGGACGCGGACAGCCAAAGAAAAGTCCGATTTTGATGCGCTGCCCGCGGCCGTTTCGCGCGCGGCGGGCGGGTGCGCGGAAGCCGTCATGCACGGGGAAAAACGGTGCGCGGCAAGCGTTTGCGGGGGCGCGCGGCGGCGCCGTTGCATTCTTGACATGGCCAAGTCGTTCCACATAATCGCGATTGATTCATATCTGTGACTTTGGGTTGTCTTCGAATGCCAGGATTCAATGCTCGGACCGAGCGAGCGCCGTCGATCAATGCGGCGTGGTCTTTCACCCATCCGGAACGGAACACGGCGGAGCCGCGCGCCAGGCGCGCCGGCTGTTCACTCCCGCGTTTCATTTTCCGGAGCACGCAATGAAAAAAACCCTATCCCTCGCGATCGCGGCGCTGTCCCTGACCGCCACCGCGCAGGCCCACCAGATCTGGATCGAGCAGCCGGCGGGCAAGCCCGCCGTCGTCCGTTTCGGCGAATTCGCCGAGAACCTGCGCGAGGCCTCGCCGGGCTACCTGGACAGTTTCAACAAGGTGTCGGCGACCTTGATCACCGCCAAGGGCGAGACGCCGTTGCCCGTGACCAAGGCCGCCGATGGCTTCCGGCTGTCGCAAAAGATCGGCGCCAAGGACGGTCTGGTGGTGGACAGTTCCATGAACGCGCTGCGCAAGTTCACGCATGGCGGCGAAGCGCTCCAGACCTGGTTCCAGATGAATGCCCGCTATGTGCCCGACCCGGCCGTCGCGGTGGCGCCCAAGCTGGCCATCGACATCGTCCCGACCGGCAAGCCGGGCGAGTTCCTGGTGGCGCTCAAGGGCCAGCCGCTGCCCAAGACGAAGCTCGTCGCCATGGTGGAGTCGGGCTGGGAACAGACCGCCTACACCGATGCGCAGGGCAAGGCCCATCTCAACCTGCCGTGGAAGACGCAATACGTGCTGCGCGCCATGCACATCGACCGCACGCCGGGCGAGCGTCCGGGCGCCGACGGGCCCGAGCACTACGACGCCATCGGCTACGTGACGACCCTGACCTTCGTGAAGCCGGATGGCGTCGCGCCGCTGCCCGCCTTGCCGGTGCGCCCGCCCAACAAGCTGCCGGCCGCCGCCGCGCCGGCCGCGGCCGCGACCAC